>NZ_JBVVOY010000016.1:0-175609 GCF_055807535.1 Bradyrhizobium sp. Kon37 | reverse complement strand
GCGGTTTTCCTGCGTGTGCTTTCGCGCAGCGGACCGCGGGTGCCAGCCGGCACCCGGCCTTCCCTGCGCCCTCTTGGCTTTGAGGGTGGAGTGACGAAGCAAAGCTCGGGCGAAATGCGTCGCGAGGCTGCGAAGGCGTGTCTACAATTCAAGATGCGAGCTGGAAGAGTGGCGCTACTGCCTCATGCTCCGTCATTGCGAGTGCAGCGAAGCAATCCAGTCTGCCGCCGCGGGAAGATTCTGGATTGCTTCGCTCAGTTCGCAAAGACGCTTTGAGAGAGTGCGCGCCACACGCCACCCTTGCGTCTCCGGTGCGTAGCGCAGAGGCCTTTGCAGCGCGTAGGGCACGCGCGGGGAGATGATGAAGGCGGCGACTCACCCTGGCTGCGCCTCGTCGTCGCGCCGAAGTTGCGGCGCAGGCACGTACTTGAAGCCTGAAGTTGCGGATTGTCCTCCTGCCGGGGGTATCGCAGTAAGCTCCAATCGTGTCCTGCCGGCCACGATTGTGCCGTCCGTGCAACACCTGTCACGGATTTAACCATCATCTCTGTCCGTTCGCATCGACGCCGCTTTTTGGCCACACCCGGACATGAATAAAATCACTCGAATGTTTTAGCGGCAGCGGTGGTCCTGGAAGGCGACGGGAAATCCCCAAGGTCGATTCAAAAGGTCGATTAAAATCTTGGCTCTGATTTTTCGGGTCTGAAAGGGTTGGCCGGGGAAACTGGTTGGCGATGGACGCGAAGAGCAACATCAAGCAGAGGCTGCCGAGCCGTCACGTGACGGAAGGCCCTGCGCGCGCGCCCCATCGGTCCTACCTCTACGCCATGGGTCTGACCACCGACCAGATCCACCAGCCCTTCGTCGGCGTCGCCTCGTGCTGGAATGAGGCCGCGCCCTGCAACATCTCCCTGATGCGCCAGGCGCAGGCGGTTAAGAAGGGCGTCGCATCCGCCGGCGGCACGCCGCGGGAATTCTGCACCATCACCGTGACCGACGGCATCGCCATGGGCCATGACGGCATGCGCTCCTCGCTGCCGTCGCGCGAATGCATCGCCGATTCCGTCGAACTGACGATCCGCGGCCACGCCTATGACGCCCTCGTTGGCCTGGCCGGCTGCGACAAGTCGCTGCCGGGCATGATGATGGCGATGGTCCGCCTCAACGTGCCCTCGATCTTCATCTATGGCGGCTCGATCCTGCCCGGCAATTTCCGGGGCCAGCAAGTCACCGTGCAGGACATGTTCGAAGCCGTCGGCAAGCACTCGGTCGGTGCGATGTCGGACGAGGATCTCGACGAGATCGAGCGCGTGGCGTGCCCTTCGGCGGGTGCCTGCGGCGCCCAGTTCACAGCCAACACGATGGCGACGGTCTCCGAGGCGATCGGCCTGGCGCTGCCGTACTCGGCCGGTGCTCCGGCACCCTATGAAATTCGCGACGCCTTCTGCATGACCGCGGGCGAGCAGGTCATGGAGCTGATCGCCCAAAACATCCGGCCGCGCGACATCGTCACCCTCAAGGCGCTGGAGAATGCCGCCGCCGTCGTCGCCGCGTCGGGTGGCTCAACCAATGCTGCGCTGCACCTGCCGGCAATCGCGCACGAGTGCGGCATCAAGTTCGACCTGTTCGACGTCGCCGAAATCTTCAAAAAGACACCGTACGTCGCGGATTTGAAGCCAGGCGGCCGTTATGTCGCCAAAGACATGTTTGAAGTAGGTGGCATACCGCTTCTGATGAAGACGCTGCTCGACAACGGATTTCTCCACGGTGACTGCATGACCGTCACCGGTCGAACGATCGCCGAAAACCTCAAAAGCGTGAAGTGGAATCCGCACCAGGACGTGGTGCACCCGGCAGACAAACCCATCACCGTCACCGGCGGTGTGGTTGGTCTGAAGGGCAATCTGGCGCCAGAAGGTGCGATCGTGAAAGTCGCGGGAATGTCCAACCTCAGGTTCACCGGTCCGGCCAGGTGCTTCGACCGTGAGGAGGATGCTTTCGAGGCCGTCCAGAAGCGCACCTACCGCGAAGGCGAAGTCATCGTGATCCGCTACGAGGGGCCCAAGGGCGGTCCCGGCATGCGGGAAATGCTCCAGACCACCGCGGCGCTGACCGGCCAGGGCATGGGCGGCAAGATCGCGCTCATCACCGACGGCCGCTTCTCCGGCGCCACCCGCGGCTTCTGCATCGGCCATGTCGGGCCGGAAGCCGCCATCGGCGGCCCGATCGGGCTGCTCGAGGACGGCGATATCATCGAGATCGACGCGGTCGCCGGTACCCTTAACGTAAAATTGAGCGACCAAGAGCTTGCCCAGCGCAAGACCAAATGGACCGCTCGCGCGACTAACCACACGACGGGCGCGCTCTGGAAATATGCTCAGCAGGTTGGACCAGCGGTCGGTGGGGCAGTGACCCATCCGGGCGGCGCGCACGAGAAACAGTGCTATGCGGACATCTAGGCGTACCATCGTTGCGTTTGTGTTGGGGGCTACTGCGCTGGCCGCGCCGGCGCTCGCCTTTGACGGCGCACCCGTCAGCCAGAAGGATGCGACCATCCCGGTGGTCACGACCTTGCCGGGCGCAGCAGGCAAGGTGCGCAATGTACCGCCAGTCGTGCCCCAGGAAACCTCGCTCAGCGCCCTGCAATATGCCGCGGAGGGTGGCCACCCCATCGCGCAGTGGAAGCTCGGCCGCATGTACGCCAATGGCGACGGCGTCGCCCAGGACGATGTGCGTGCGTTCGAGTATTTCACCCGCATCGCCAACGCGCACGCCGAGGACAGCCCGTCGGCGCCGCAGGCGCAGATCGTCGCCAACGCCTTTGTAGCGCTCGGTCGCTATTATCTCAGCGGCATCCCGAATTCGAAGGTCAAGCCGGACCAGGAGCGGGCGCGGGAGATGTTCTCCTATGCCGCGTCCTATTTCGGCAATGCGGATGCGCAATACGATCTCGCCCGCCTGTACCTGAAGACACCGGACGCTTCGCGCGAGGATTTCCGCTACGGCGCACGCTGGCTTGGGCTTGCCGCGCAGAAGGGCCAGCACGAAGCCCAGGCGCTGCTCGGCCAGATGCTGTTCAACGGCGACCGCCTGCCGCGGCAGGCCGCGCGCGGCCTGATGTGGCTGACGCTGGCGCGCGACAGCGCAGGCAGCGACGAGATCTGGATCAAGGAAAACTACAACCGCGCCTTCGCAAAGGCCTCCGACGATGATCGCGCCATGTGCCTGCAGATGCTGGAGCAGTGGGTGCAGGGCCGCCGGGAGTAAGTGGTTGAGGCGGCCTCACGCCGCCTCAAGATCGAGATCCGCCCACACCGGCACGTGGTCCGACGGCTTCTCCCAGCTGCGCACATAGCTGTCGATGCCGACATTGGCGAGCCGGTCGCTGGCCTGTGGCGACAGCAGCAGATGGTCGATCCGCAGGCCATGGTTCTTCTGCCAGGCGCCGGCCTGGTAATCCCAGAACGTGTAGAGCCCGGGCTCGTCGGTGACGGCCCGAAGCGCATCGGTCAGGCCGAGGCCGAGCAGGGACTGAAAACTCTCCCGCGTCTCGGGCTTGAACAGGGCGTCCTCGGTCCAGGCGGCGGGATTATGGACGTCCCGGGCATGCGGAATGACGTTGAAGTCGCCTGCGAGGATCAGCGGCTCCTCGGTCTTGAGGCGCTCCTTCGAATACTCAAGAAGCCGCGACATCCATTTGAGCTTGTAGGGATATTTCTCGGTCCCGACCGGGTTGCCATTGGGCAGATAGAGGCAGGCGATGCGCAGCACGCCGCGCTTGAGCGTCACCACGCCTTCGAGGAAGCGGGCATGGGCGTCCTCGTCGTCGCCGGCAAGCCCCGATTTGGTCTCGTCGAACCTGAGCTTCGAGAGCAGGGCGACACCGTTGAACGTCTTCTGCCCGTGGGTGACCACGTTGTAGCCGAGCGCCTCGATCTCCAGCCGCGGAAAGGCCTCGTCGACGCATTTGATCTCCTGGAGGCAGACGATGTCCGGCTGGCACTCCTTCAGCCAGGTCAGCAGCAGGTCGATCCGCTGCCGGACCGAGTTCACGTTCCAGGTGGCTATTCTGATGGGCATCTTGGCGGCTCCGGGCAGGGGCCATGGTTAGAACAAAATGCAAACGCGGCCGTCAAGGACGCTGCGAAATCTCCCACAAAATTAACCCGGCTTAAGTCGGGCCTGGGCCATTGATCGTGAAAAGGTTTTTCGAATGGGACGGCCGGCCAAATCCATGAAGCGAACCGAGCCCCGCGACGGGTTGATCGGCGCGTTCCTGTACTGGCTCGGCGGCTACGAGATCGAGGACGGCCTGACCGCCGGTCTCAGCGAGCGCGAGCTGAGCCGCATCCGCGCCAAGCAGATCGACGCGGTGATACGGCTGATCCCGGTGACGATGGCCGTCACCATGCTCAACGTCGCGGTCGTGCTGGTCCTGTTCTGGGGCCGTGGCTGGAACGACTTTCTCGCGATCTGGGGCATGACCCTCGCGACCGCCGCCTCGCTTGCGGTGCGCGCGTGGCGGCGCTCCCACCAAAGCCCGCCGCAGGAAGCCTCGCCCCGCGCCGCGCGGCAGATGTTGCGGCAGGCGTTTTTCCTCGCCGCAATCTGGGGCACGCTGCCAGTCGCGCTGTTCAGCCGCATCGAGCCGACCAGCCAGCTCGTCCTGGCCTGCCTGATGGTCGGCATGATGTCCGGCGGTGCCTTCACGCTCTCGACCTTCCCGCGCGCGGGCCTGGTCTATCTCGCGACGACGACGATCGCCTGCGTCGCGGCGCTGCTGTTGTGCGGCACCGGGCCGTATCTCGTGACCGCGGTGTTTCTGCTGCTGTTCGCGTTCTTCATGGCGCGCAACATCGTCTCGCAAGGCAATCTGTTCCTCGGCAATCTCAAGGCCCAGCTCGAGCTCGAGCGGCAGACCGAGATCATTTCGCTGTTGCTGAAGGATTTTCAGGAGAATGCCAGCGACTGGCTGTGGCAGACCGACGCCGAGGGGCATCTGGTCGACGTGCCCGAGCGCTTCGCCGCCGTCGCACAGCTGCCGCTGCCGCTGCTGAAGGGCGCGCATTTCGCCGACGTGCTCGACATGCTGTGCCCCGAAGACAAGAGCGCGGCCTACAACGTCGTCGGCCTGATGGAGCACGCCGAACCGCTGCACGAGATGAACCTCAAGGTCGTCGCCGGCGGCGAGGCGCGGCTGTGGTCGCTCACTGCGAAGCCGGCCTACGACCGCGACGGTCAATTCCTCGGCTATCGCGGCTTCGGCCGTGACGTGACCGAGCGCTGGCGCGCGGAAAAGGCTGAGGCCGAGAGCCGCGCCAAATCGGATTTCCTCGCGGTCATGAGCCACGAGATCCGCACGCCGATGAACGGCGTGCTCGGGCTTGCCAGCATGCTGCTGGAGACAAAGCTCGACTCGGAGCAGCACGAGGTTGTCACGTCGATCCGCGAATCCGGCGACAACCTCCAGCGCATCCTCAATGACATCCTCGACCTCTCCAAGCTCGAGGCCGGGCGCTTCGCGTTCGAGGTGATCGACTTCGCGCCGCAGGCGCTGGTCGAGGCAGTGGCGACCGTCGTGCGCGCGAGCGCCAAGAGCAAGGGGCTCGCGGTCAGGGTCGAGTTCGATCCCAACTTGCCGCCTACGCTGCGCGGTGATGTCGCGCGTATCCGCCAGGTTCTGCTCAATCTCGCTTCCAACGCGGTGAAGTTCACCGACGAAGGCGAAGTCACGATCACGGCCGTCTGTCAGGCCCGCCGCGATCTGCTCGCCACCGTCGAATGGAGCGTGACCGACAGCGGTATCGGCATCGCCCCCGAGAAGCTCGGCCAGCTCTTCTCCGACTTCGCCCAGGCCGACGCCTCGATCAGCCGCCGCTTCGGCGGCACCGGGCTTGGGCTTGCGATCTCCCGGCGCATCATCGAGCAGATGGGCGGCACCATCGGCGTCACCTCGACGCCGGGCGAAGGCTCGACCTTCCGCTTCACGCTGGTGCTGCCGTGGAGCCAGGTGCAAACGTCCGATCACGACGCAGGCCGCGAGGAAGCCGACGATCTCAAGGCGCGCATCGCGGGCCTCGACCGACCGCTGAAGGTGCTGGTCGCCGAGGACGACGCCGTCAACCGCATGGTCGTGAGCAAGATGCTCGGTGCCTTCGAGGTCGAGTTGCGCGTCGTGACCGACGGTGTTGAGGCCGTCGCGGCCGTGTCCGAAGGCGATTACGATATCGTGCTGATGGACGTGCGCATGCCCGAGATGGACGGCCTTGCCGCGACCCGCGCGATCCGCGCCGAGGGCGGACGCTTCGCGGCCTTGCCGATCATCGCGCTGACCGCCAATGCCTTTCCCGAGGACGTCAAGATCTGCCGCAAGGCGGGGATGTCCGACTTCCTCGCCAAACCGCTGCGCAAGCCGGCGCTAGTTGCTGCATTGCTGCGCGCGCTGGACGGCCAATGGGTGTCGGAGGACGCACCGCTTCAGCCAGAGCAGATGCCGCTCGAGGCGGACTGGACGGACGAGGAAAGGCAGATCACCGGCGCTTAGCCGGCGACGTCAGATCGAGAAGCTGGTCCCGCAGCCGCAGGACGCCGTGGCGTTCGGATTGTTGACGCGGAACGAGGCGCCGATCAGATCGTCGACGAAATCGACCTGCGACCCCGCCAGGAACGGCTGCGAGGCGGAATCGACCAGCACTACCGCATTGTCCTGCTCGATCACGAGATCGTCGTCGGTGCGGGCACGGTCGATGTCGAACTTGTACTGGAAGCCGGAACAGCCGCCGCCCTCGACCGAGATCCGCAGCATCGCGCCAGACCCTTCGCCCTTGAGGATCTCCCCAATCCGGCGTGCGGCCTTGTCACTGATGGTCACGTCAGTCGTCATCGTTCGTCTCCGATAGGCCCGCGGGCACACTAAAGTCACCTGAGGGTCGCTTGCCCAATTCAGTTGGTATCCCGCGTCCGGCATAGTTAAGTGCCACCATACGCAGAATCAAATGGATAGGGACTAAATTCGCCGTGTCCGTCGGAATGGCTGCCCCCCACGCGCTCTATGCCTGCGATCCCGAACGCAGTCGCGGCCGGTTGGTCGCGGAACCGCCGAGCCGGACCCGCAGCCCGTTCCGGCGGGATTGCGACCGGGTCATCCATTCCACCGCGTTCCGCCGGCTGAAGTACAAGACCCAGGTGTTCGTGTTCCACGAGGGCGATCACTACCGCACCCGGCTGACCCATTCGCTGGAGGTGGCGCAGATCGCCCGGGCGCTGGCGCGGCAGCTCGGGCTGGACGAGGACCTCACGGAAACCCTGGCGCTCGCCCACGATCTTGGCCATCCGCCGTTCGGGCACGCCGGCGAGCGGGCGCTGGACGCCTGCCTGAAGGATTTCGGCGGCTTCGACCACAACGCCCAGACGCTCCGCGTCGTTGCCGCGCTGGAACACCGCTATCCCGAATTCGACGGACTCAACCTGACCTGGGAATCGCTGGAGGGCATCGTCAAGCACAACGGCCCGCTGACCGATCGCAGCGGTGAGCCGGTCGGGCGTTATCGCGAGCACGGCATTCCCGTCGGCATCGCCGACTACATCAAGACCTACGATCTCGAATTGTGGAGTTTCGCCTCGCTGGAGGCACAGGTCGCCGCAATCGCCGACGACATCGCCTATGATGCCCACGACATCGACGATGGCCTGCGCGCCGGCCTGTTTCACCTCGACGACCTCAAGGTGATGCCGCTGACCGCGGAGATCATCGCCGAGACGTCTGCGCATTATCCCGATCTCGAAGACGTCAGGCGCGGCGCCGAGCTGGTGCGCGAGCTGATCTCACACTTGATCGGTGCCGTGTTCGCCGAGGCGCAGACAAACCTTGCCGCCGTGAAACCGCAATCCGCGCAGGACGTGCGCCAGCAGAGCCGGGCACTGATCGCGTTCCCCGCCGCGGTCGCCGAGGAGGAGGCCGCCATCAAGCGCTTTCTCTATCAGCACATGTACCGCCACAAGCGGGTCATGCGGGTGATGGGCGAGGCGGAACAGATCCTGTTCGACCTGTTCGCAAAATACCTGACATCGCCGGCCGAGCTGCCGCCGGAATGGCTGGTCGGGGCGGAGGCGGACAACGAGGGCGACCGGGCTCGGCGGATCGGCAATTTCATTGCCGGAATGACCGACCGTTTCGCCCTGACCGAGCACCAGCGGCTCTTTGACTCGACCCCGGATTTGCGTTAGGCGGCGCCCATGCCCGAGACATCCTCATCCCTGCATTTGTTCGCCGACGTGCTCGCGCGCGTGCACGTCGTCTGCCACGCGCTCGCGGCGGAATCCAACTGGCCTGAGGGCATCGATTTCTCGCGCGTGGTGGTCGAGCCGCCGCGCGATGCCTCCCATGGCGACATGGCGACCAACGCGGCCATGGTGCTTGCGAAAGAGGCAAAGGCAAAGCCGCGCGACCTCGCCGAGCAGATCGCCGAACGGCTGCGCGCGGACCCGCTGATCACGAAGGTCGACGTCGCCGGTCCCGGCTTCATCAACCTGACGCTGAAGCCGGCCGCATGGGCCGAGGCACTGCGGACCGTGCTGCGCGAGGGCGCCGATTACGGCCGCGTCCGCGGCGGCTCCAAGGTCAACGTCGAATACGTCTCGGCCAACCCGACCGGGCCGATGCATGTCGGCCATTGCCGCGGCGCCGTGTTCGGCGACGCGCTGGCAAGCCTGCTCGAGTTTGGTGGCCGTGACGTCACCCGCGAATATTATATCAACGACGCCGGTGCCCAGGTTGACGTGCTCGCGCGCTCCGCGTTCCTCAGATATCGCGAAGCGCTGGGCGAAGACATCGGCGCGATTCCGGAAGGCCTTTACCCCGGCGACTATCTGAAGCCCGTCGGGCAGGCGCTGGCCAAAGAGCACGGCGACAAGCTCCTCGCCATGAGCGAGGGCGCGTGGCTGCCGGCGGTACGCGCCAAGGCGATCGCGATGATGATGGACGAGATCAAGGACGATCTTGCCGCGCTCAACATCCGCCACGACGTGTTCTTCTCCGAGCGCTCGCTGCTGGACGCCGGCAACAACAAGGTCGCCGAGACCATCGATTTCCTGCGTGCCAAGGGCGACATCTACCAGGGCCGTCTGCCGCCGCCAAAGGGGGCCCCGGCCGAGGATTGGGAAGACCGCGAGCAGTTGCTGTTCAAGGCGACCGCCTATGGCGACGACGTCGATCGCCCGCTGATCAAGTCGGATAATTCCTACACCTACTTCGCCGCCGACATCGCCTACCACAAGAACAAGTTCGACCGTGGTTTTGCGGAGATGATCGACGTCTGGGGCGCCGACCATGGCGGCTATATCAAGCGCATGCAGGCGGCGGTGAAGGCGACGACCTCCGGCAAGGGGGCGCTCGACGTCAAGATCGTCCAGCTCGTGAAGTTGCTGCGTAACGGCGAGCCGGTGAAAATGTCCAAGCGGAGCGGGGACTTCGTCACCTTGCGTGAGGTGGTGGATGAAGTCGGCCAGGACGCCGTCCGCTTCATGATGCTCTACCGCAAGAACGACGCGGTGCTCGACTTCGACCTCGCCAAGGTCATGGAACAGTCGCGCGACAACCCGGTGTTCTACGTGCAATACGGCCACGCCCGCGGCCACTCGATCTTCCGTAACGCCCGGGCCGAGGTGTTCCCGGAACTCCCGGAGGAAACGGAAAAGCGCATCGCCTGGCTCGGTGACTCGGCGGTGGAACGGCTGTCGGACCCGGCTGAGCTCGAGCTTCTTAAGCGGCTCGCAATTTTTCCGCGCATGCTGGAAGCGGCAGCAAGCGCCCACGAGCCGCACCGAATTGCCTTCTATCTCTATGACTTAGCGAGCGAATTTCACGCACTTTGGACGAAGGGGCGCGATTTGCCCTATTTACGCTTCATTATCAATAATGATGCAGATCTAACGAAGGCGCGGCTGGCCATGGTCCAGGGCGTCGTCTCTGTCCTGGCATCGGGCCTCGCCATCCTCGGCGTCCATGCTCCGGACGAGATGCGGTAGTTTGGGGCGAACTACTTAAGGGGAATTTGTGGGGGTAACCGGCAGAAGCCGGATCGCTTAGACTTGGTTGAAAGCCTTGTGGGTCGAAAGCCGTGCCTTGGTCGAGGGGCGCGCGGCTTTCCCGAAGGGACGCATCATCACGATGGCCGAACGATATCAGGACAGACCGTTTCCTTCCGATGACTATGGTCGCGGTGGCGATCAGCATGGGGGCGGCGATCCCTTGGCCGAACTTGCCCGCTTGATCGGGCAGACCGATCCGTTCGCAGCGCAAGGGCGGCCGGGCGTGCACCCGCCTGCAGCACCTGCGCCTGCCCAGAGCTATCAGGACGACGGCTATCGCCAGGACGACTATCGCCACGACGATGACCAGCAGGACTATGCTGAGCAGGCCCCACCGCCGCCGCCCGGGCCACCCTCATGGATGCGGCGCGCCAATGTGCAGCCGCAGACGGCGCCAGCTGAGCCTGCCTATCCCGCTTCCGTAAACCCGGTTCATCCACTGCATCGGTATTCAGCCCAGCCGACTGCGCCCGAGCCCGAACCTGACTTTCGTCAGCCGCAGGCCTATCCGGATCAGGCCTATCAAGCTCCTGCTTATCAAGCTCCTGCTTATCAAGCTCCTGCCTATCAGGATCAGGCCTACCAGCAGCACGATCAGGCTTACCAAGAGCAAGCCTATCAGCAGCAAGCCTATCAGCAGCCCGATCCGGCGCGCTACGACGATGCGCTCTACGGACGGCTGGAGGCGGGCGAGCAGGACTACCAGCGCGATCCCGCCTATCCCGACGATCCTTACGCGTTCCAGAGCGACTATCCCGAGGCCGATCTCGACGAGCCGAAGAAGCAGCGCGGCGGCATGATGACCGTGGCGGCGATCCTGGCGCTCGCCGTGGTCGGGACCGGCGCTGCGTTCGCCTACAAGACCTATGTGGGCTCGCCCCGCAGCGGCGAGCCGCCGATCATCAAGGCCGACAACACGCCGACTAAAATCGTGCCGGCACCGTCGGACTCCTCAGCCAAGGTGCCGGACCGCATGGTCACCGGAGATGGCGCCGAGAAGATCGTGCCGCGCGAGGAGGCGCCTGTCGACGTCAACGCCAAGGCGGGAGGTCCCCGCGTGGTGTTCCCGCCGCTGAACCAGAACGCGAACCCGCCGCCGGTCGCGAGCGTGTCGCCTTCCAGCATTCCGCTGTCGAGTGCGGGACCGAATCCGAGCAACGGCACGCTGCCGAACAATTCGCCGCGCGCGATCAGGACCGTGGCCGTGAAGGGCGATCAGACCGACGCCACGGCGTCGCAAGCCGCCGCCGTCGCGAAGCCGGCAGCTCCGCCGAAGCCCGTTGCGGCACCCGCTGCACCGCGCACGCCGCCGACCTCGGCCAATGCCAGTGCCAATCAGCCGCTCTCGCTGGCGCCGCAATCGGCGCCGGCTGCGGAGCCGCCGCAGCGGATGGCTGCGACCAATCCGACGCAAATTGCGCCCGCGAGCAGCGGTGGCGGCAGCTACGTCGTGCAGGTCTCCTCGCAGCAGACCGAGGATAGCGCTCACGCCTCCTACCGGGTCCTTCAGGGCAAGTACGGCAGCGTGCTCGGCTCCCGCGCACCGGTGGTCAAGCGGGTCGACCTGACCGACAAGGGCAAGGGAATCGTCTACCGCGCCTTCGCTGGGCCCTACGGCTCGCTCGAAGAGGCCAACCAGGCCTGCAACAGTTTGAAATCCGCGGGCCTGTCTGCCTGCTTCGTCCAGAGGAATTAACGGCCGTTTCCTTGACCCTCTCGCGGGTCGGGGTTAATCGGCCGTATGAGCACGCGGGCCTTCATTACCGGCGTTTCCGGAACGGAACTAACCGCCGCCGAGCGGGAGTTTATCCGCAGCGAACGCCCATGGGGTTTCATCCTCTTCAAGCGCAACGTCGAGACGCCGGCTCAAGTTGCTGCACTCGTTGCGGAATTGCGGGCGGTTGCGGGCTCTCCTGATGCCCCTGTCCTGATCGACCAGGAGGGCGGCCGGGTGCAGCGCCTAGGGCCGCCGCATTGGCCGATCTATCCGCCAGGCGCTATTTTCGCGGGCCTCTATGATACTGATTCGGCGCTCGGGCTGACCGCGGCGCGCCTCAGCGCCCGGCTGATCGCGGCCGATCTCGCAGATCTCGGCATTACCGTGGATTGCTTGCCGCTGGCCGACGTGCCGGTGGCTGGCGCCAACGCCGTCATCGGGAACAGGGCTTACGGCACCGAACCGGGCAAGGTCGCCGCGATCGCCCGCGCGGTCACCGAGGGCCTGGAACAGGGGGGCGTGTTGCCGGTCCTCAAGCACATCCCCGGCCATGGCCGAGCTACGGCCGATACCCATTTCAATCTGCCGAATGTCGACACGCCGCGAGACGAGCTGGATCGCACCGACTTCGCGGCGTTCAAGCCTTTGGCGGATTTGCCGATGGCCATGACTGCACATGTTGTGTTTAGCGCGGTCGACCCCGCCCATCCGGCGACGACATCTGCGACAATGATCGCCGAGGTGATTCGCGGCACAATCGGGTTCCAGGGTTTGTTAATGAGTGATGACGTGTCGATGAATGCGCTGTCGGGCAATATCGCCGAGCGGACCCGCGCCATCTTCGCGGCCGGTTGCGACATGGCCCTGCATTGCAACGGCAACATCGAGGAGATGCGTGAGGTCGCCGGCCAGACACCCGAACTGGCGGGCAGGGCGCTGGAGCGGGCGAATGCCGCGCTCGCGGCGCGCAAGGGACCGCAGCCGTTCGATCGCGCGGCCGCACGCGCCGAACTGGACGCATTGATCGCACGGGCAAACACGGCATCGGCATGACCGCAGAAATCCTATCGTTCGAAACCGGGCGGCCCGCAGAGCTCGCCGAGGGTGAGCCGGCGTTGGTGGTGGACGTCGAGGGCTACGAGGGTCCGCTCGACCTGTTGCTCGCACTGGCGCGGCAGCAGAAGGTCGATCTCGCCAAGATTTCGATCCTGGCGCTGGCCGACCAATATCTCCACTTCATCGAAGCCGCGCGAAAGATCCGCCTCGAGCTTGCCGCCGACTATCTCGTGATGGCGGCCTGGCTCGCCTTCCTGAAATCGCGCCTGCTGCTGCCGGAGCCGCCGAGTGCGGAAGGCCCCAGCGCGGAGCAGATGGCGACGGCGCTCGCCAACCGCCTGCGCCGGCTGGAGGCCATTCGTGAAGCCGCCAACCGGCTGATGAACCGGCAGCAATTGCTGCGCGATATCTTCCCGCGCGGCGAGCCCGAGCAGATCGCCGAGATCAAGCATCCGAAATACACCGCAACGCTCTATGACCTGCTCACCGCTTATGCCGCGCAGCGCCAGTCGCGCGTGCTGGCGAGCGTGCATCTGGCCAAGCGCACGGTGTGGTCGCTCGCCGAGGCGCGCGCCACGCTGGAGCGGCTGGTCGGCAGCATCAGCGAGCAGGACGATTGGGGCGTTCTCGACGATTTTCTGCTGCAGCACGTCGCCGATCCGACGCAGCGCGCGACGGTGCTCGCCTCGAGTTTCGCGGCTGCGCTCGAGCTGGTGCGCGAAGGTCAGCTCGAGCTGAATCAGAAAGAGGCGTTTGCGCCCATCTATTTCCGGAAGGGGCGCCCCAAGCCGGTCATGGACGCAGCTCCTGCGCCCGATGCGCCGGTCGCTTAAGTGCAACAAGGAGAATCTGCCATGGCAAGCCTGGCTGAAGTGCGGGTAGAAGAGGCCGAGCCGATGGAGAACGAGTCCCAGGCACGTCCCGAAGAATTGCGGCTGCTGGAAGCGCTGCTGTTCGCTTCGAATGAACCGCTGGACACCGCGACGCTGGCCAAGCGCATGCCCGAGGGCGTGGACGTGAAGGCTGCGCTCGAGCAGTTGCAGGCCGACTATTCCCTGCGCGGCGTGAATCTCGTGCGGGTCGCCAACAAATGGACCTTCCGCACCGCGGGCGATCTCGCCTGGCTGATGACCCGCGAGAGCACCGAGACCCGCCGCCTGTCGCGCGCCGCGATCGAAGTGCTGGCGATCATCGCCTATCACCAGCCGGTGACGCGCGCCGAGATCGAGGAGATCCGTGGCGTCGTCACCTCGAAGGGCACGCTGGACGTGCTGCTGGAAACCGGCTGGATCAAGCCGCGGGGGCGTCGCAAGACGCCGGGCCGTCCCTTGACCTTCGGAACCACCGAGGACTTCCTGTCGCAGTTCACGCTGGAACAGCTCGGCGATCTGCCGGGTCTGGAGGAGCTGAAGGGCACGGGCCTGCTGGATTCGCGCCTGCCGACCGGATTCAGCGTGCCGACGCCGTCGGATGACCCGACTTTGCGTGAGGACGAGGATCCGCTGGAGCCGGGCGAGGACCTTGATCTCGCGCTGGCGCCTGCTGTCGAGCCCGAGACGCCGCCGGAAGGCGGCCATGAGGGTGGCGTGGGCGGCAGCGAGGACTGACGTCCGGGCCTTTTAGTGGCCCCCTGCGACCAGTTAACACTAGCAAAATTACGTAGCGCCAACAGCGAATTGGCGTTGCCTTGGTCCTTGTTTTTGACACCTGCCAAGCCTAGGTTTCGGTGAAGATCGGCCGGTCCCCGGCCATGCGCGTTTGGAGGGTTGCAGGATGGGTTCACTCAGCATTTGGCACTGGGTCCTGGTGATCGCAGTGGTCCTGCTGCTGTTCGGTCGCGGCAAGATTTCGGATCTGATGGGCGACGTGGCGCAGGGCATCAAGGCGTTCAAGAAGGGCATGCAGGACGACGATAAGGTCGCCGACAAGCCCGAGCCGGCCAAGTCCATCGAGCACAACAATGCCGCGCCGACCGCGGCACGGTCCGACGCCGGCAGCAAGGCCGTCTAAGCCAGAGAGCACGCGAGACGCGGGTAGCGGACCCGATCCTGCGCGCGAGGGATTGGGCCGGCTTGCTGCTGGCGTGAACGGAAGACCTCATGTTCGACATCGGGTGGAGTGAACTGGTCCTGATCGGGGTCGTGGCCCTGATCGCCATCGGCCCGAAAGAGCTGCCGGGCGTGCTGCGCATGGTCGGGCAGTGGATGGGCAAGGCGCGCAAGATGGCCGCCGAATTCCAGGGGCAATTCCAGGAAGCGATGCGCGAGGCCGAAATGGCCGACCTCAAGAAGAGCTTCGATGAGGTCAAGGAAGCGGCTTCCGGGTTCGCCGGCAATAATCTGATGACCTCGCTCCAGAAGGACGTCAGCGACGCGCTCCGCGTCGATGCGCTGGACAAGCCGGCCGAGACCTCGACCACCGCCGATCTCGAATCGCCGGCGACTTCAAGCGACTTGCCGGCGACGCCCACCACACCGGAAGCGCCGACGCCCGAGACCTTCGTGGAAGCCGAGGCACATGCGGCCGTGAACGAGCCGCTCGCCATCACCCGTGAGGTCGAGCAGGCGCAGATCACTCAGGCTTCGGTCACCCAGGATACTGCGCCGGCCGACGCCATCAAGGACGCCAAAGCGTCATGAGCGCCGCCGATATCGAGGCCAGCAAAGCTCCCCTGATGGACCATTTGATCGAGCTGCGTTCGCGGCTGATCAAGGCGCTGCTCGGATTCGGCATTGCCTTCATCTTCTGCTTCTTCTTCGCCAAGCAGATCTACAACGTGCTGGTCTGGCCGTTCGTGTGGGTCGCGGGTCCCGAGAACTCGAAATTCATCTACACCGCGCTGCTGGAATATTTCATCACCCAGCTCAAGCTGGCGCTGTTCGGCGCCGGCTTCATCTCGTTTCCGATCATCGCGACGCAGATATACAAGTTCGTCGCTCCGGGTCTCTACAAGCACGAGAAGCAGGCCTTCCTGCCGTATCTGGTCGCGACCCCGTTCTTCTTCGTGCTGGGCGCAGCACTGGTCTATTTCGTCGTGCTGCCGATGCTGGTCCGCTTCTCGCTCGGCATGCAGCAGGCCGGCAGTGACGAGACCGCGCAGATCCAGCTGCTGCCCAAGGTCGGCGAATATCTGTCGCTGATGATGTCGCTGATCTTCGCCTTCGGCATCGCCTTTCAGCTTCCGGTGATCCTGACGCTGCTCGGCCGCATCGGCATCGTCACGGCGAAAATGCTGCGCGAGAAGCGCCGTTATTTCATCGTCGTCGCCTTCGTCATCGCGGCCGTTCTGACCCCGCCCGACGTGCTCAGCCAGTGCTCGCTCGCGGTCCCCTTGCTTTTGCTCTACGAGGGCTCGATCATCGCGGTGGGGATCGTGGAGAAGAAGGCGGCAGCTTCAAAGGCCAGTACCGGCACTGACGTGTCGACGCCGGCAAATCCGGCGGAGTAGGGCGCTTTCGCTCTATCATAGCGCTGCTCAGCCCATGATTCGTCATGCCCGGGCTTGACCCGGGCATCCACGACTTGATCTAAGGCGGCAGACACGTGGATGGCCGGGATAAACCCGGCCATGACGGGAAGACAGCCATGCACGACATCAAATCGATCCGCGACAACCCGCAAGCCTTCGACGCCGGCCTCGCACGACGCGGCCTGAAGCCGATGTCGGCGTCGCTGCTCGCGATCGACGAGAAGCGCCGTGCGGCGATCCTAGCGTCTGAGCAGGCGCAGGCGCGGCGCAATGCGGCCTCGAAGGAAATCGGCGATGCCAAGAAGGCCAAGGACGAGGCGCGCGCGGCGAAGCTGATGGCGGAGGTCGCCGAGCTCAAGACCACCATGCCGGAGCTCGAGGCGACCGCGAAGGCTGCCGACGAGGAGCTGACGAAAGAGCTGTCCGCGATTCCGAACATCCCGTTCGACGAAGTGCCCGATGGCGTCGACGAGCACGGCAACGTTCAGCACCATGTGTTCGGCAACAAGCGCAATTACGGCTTCGCGCCGAAGCTGCACGACGATCTCGGCACCGCGCTCGGTGACATGGATTTCGAGGCAGCGGCGAAACTCTCGGGTGCGCGCTTCGTCGTGCTCAAGAAGGGGTTGGCGAGACTGGAGCGCGCGCTCGGCCAGTTCATGCTCGACCTGCATACTAACGAGCACGGCTACACCGAGATCAATCCGCCGCTGCTGGTGCGCAACGAGGTGATGTTCGGCACCGGGCAGTTGCCGAAATTCGAGGACGATCAGTTCTGGGCGATCAGGGGCGAGCTCCTGGCCGCGCCGGACCCGGAGCGGCTGATGACCGAGCGCCTCGGCCTCATCCCGACCGCCGAGGTTGCCCTCACCAACCTCGTCCGCGAATCCATCCTCGACGAGAAGCAGTTGCCGATGCGGCTCACCGCATTGACGCCGTGCTTCCGCGCGGAGGCGGGTGCGGCCGGGCGCGACACCCGCGGCATGATCCGGCAGCACCAGTTCACCAAGGTCGAGCTGGTCTCGATCACGACGCCCGAAATCAGCAAGGACGAGCTGGAGCGGATGCTGTCCTGCGCTGAGCAGGTGCTGCAGAAGCTCGACCTGCATTATCGCGTGATGACGCTGTGTGCGGGAGATATGGGTTTTTCGTCGCAAAAAACCTATGACATCGAGGTCTGGATGCCGGGGCAGGGCGAGGGCGGCATGTTCCGCGAGATCTCGAGCTGCTCGGTCTGCGGCGACTTCCAGGCCCGCCGGATGGACGCGCGCTCGCGCGGACCCGACGGCAAGCCGCGTTTCGTGCACACCCTCAACGGCTCCGGCACTGCAGTTGGCCGCGCGCTGATCGCCGTGATGGAGACCTATCAGCAGGAGGACGGCTCGATTGCGGTCCCCAGTGTGCTCCAGCCCTATATGGGCGGGCTGAAGGTGGTCGCACGCGACTAGGCGCGTCCAATCTGAAGCGGTCGAAACGTTTGGTTGCGAAGCTCGGGCGGCCGGTTATCCTGCCGGCCACCCGACAACGCGAACCGATCGTTCATGGCCTTGCACCGCGACATCTTCTGGGTCGGCAGACAATGGGCGGTGACGGGTGCCGGCATCCAGGCTGTCGATCAGCGGCTGCGTGGCGTGCTCGACATCGAGATCACGCGGCTCTGGGACGACGATCTGGTCCAGAGCCGGCGGGCCAAGCCCGGTGTGAATGCCGCGGATTTCGACCAGGCACTGACGCTGGCACGCGAACGCTTTCCGCAGGCGCCGGTGGCGGACCCGTTCGTCGCACAGTTGGAGGCGCTCGGCGTCATCGAGGCTCCCATCGTGAGCCCGGTCGTGCCGGCGATGAAATTGCACGCGGAGGGTCGGCTGGCGCGCTTCCTGCCGCAATGGCGCGTTCGCCGGTAGCGGCCCAAGCCGGGACCGGCAGCCCGCCCCGATCGGCCGGTTTGCCTGATCGACCCCGGCCGGATAAGACGGCTCAGACCCCGCTTCAGGAATCGACCTTTCCCATGCGCATTCTCTGCACCAATGACGACGGCATCCACGCCCCGGGCCTCAAAGTCCTGGAGGAGATCGCGCGCGCATTGTCCGATGACGTTTGGGTGGTCGCGCCTGAGCTCGACCAGTCCGGCGTGTCGCATTCGCTGTCGCTGAACGATCCCCTGCGCCTGCGCGAGGTCGGACCGCGGCACTTTGCGGTGCGCGGCACGCCGACCGACTGCGTGATCATGGGCGCGCGCCACATCCTCGGCGCCAAGCTGCCCGATGTCGTGCTGTCCGGCGTCAACAAGGGCCGCAATGTCGCGGAGGACGTGGTCTATTCCGGCACCATCGCCGGCGCGCTGGAGGGCACCATCCTGGGGCTGCCGTCTTTCGCCCTGTCGCAGGAGTTCAGCGTCGAGACCCGCGACCGGCCGCTGTGGGACACGGCCCGCAAATTCGGACCCGAGATCCTGCGCAAGGTGATCGCCGCCGGCATCCCGAAGGACACCGTCATCAACGTCAACTTCCCGGCCTGCGCGCCGGAGGATGTGCTCGGCATCCGCGTGACGCGACAGGGCAAGCGCAATCTCGGCTTCCTCAAGATCGACGAGCGCAGGGACGGCCGTGGCAATCCCTATTTCTGGATCGGCTTCGAGCGTACCGCGATGATGGATACCCCGGCCGACGGCACCGATCTCGCGGCGCTGCGCGAACGCTACGTCTCCGTCACGCCGCTCAGGCTCGACCGGACCAACGAGGCGTTTTCGGAGGCGCTGAGTGCGACGCTGAAGTAAGTCCGACCGGGAACTGGGCCTAGTCTAGCCGCCGCGAAGCGCGGCTTCGATGGTCTTGCCGAGGGCGTCGAGCTGAAATGGCTTCTGAAGCGCCGGCCGATCGCGGTACTGCTCGGGCAGGCCGGAGGAGCCGTATCCGGTGGCGAAGATGAACGGGCAGCCCTTCGCCTTGATGACATCGGCGACCGGCGAGATGACCTTGCCGTTGACGTTGACGTCGAGAATGGCGATGTCGAACTCGGTTGCCTGGGCGAGCCGCATGGCTTCGGTGATGTCGCCAGCCTCGGCTGCGATCTTGTAGCCAAGCTCTTCGAGCATGTCCGCGACCATCATCCTGATCATCACCTCGTCTTCGACGAGGAATACAGAGCGGCCGGTAAGCCCCGTCGAGGTCATGGTCGAGTCCTTGCCCATTGCCAAAAACGTTCGCAGATAACATGAATCGACGCAATGCGCGTTTCGACGAACGGATGCATCAAAATGGCCGTCGAGGCTCGCCCGTTGCAAGCCAATTTATGGTCAACTACGCCATCCGAAGCCTATCATGGGTTCCCTGAGCCGGAACAGGAGCCCCCGCCCCAGGGTTGGCGTCCCGGACCCCAGACAGCACAAGCAGGCAATGACCTCCCATCAGCACCCGCCGGAAAAGATGATGTTTCAGCTCACGCTGAGGCGTCGGGGCATCAGCGACCAGGCGGTCCTGCGGGCCATGGAGGAGGTGCCGCGCGATCAATTCGTCGACGACGCCGATCGCGACGGCGCGTATCGCGACAGCGCGCTGCCGATCGCCTGCGGGCAGACCATCAGCCAGCCCTTCGTCGTCGCCTACATGACAGAGCAGCTCCAGCTTCAGAAGAAGCACCGCGTGCTCGAGATCGGCGCCGGCTCGGGCTACCAGGCGGCGGTGCTGTCGCGGCTCGCCGGGCAGGTGCTGACGGTCGAGCGTTACCGCAAGCTTGCGGATGCCGCACGTCTCAGGCTTGAAAAGCTCAACTATCACAACGTCGAGGTGATGCTGGGCGACGGACTCAATCTGCCCCCCAATATCGGCCCCTTCGACCGCATCATCGTCACGGCCGCGATGGAGCAGCTCCCGGACAACCTGGTCGAGCGGCTGGAGGTGGGCGGCATCCTGATCGCGCCCGTCGGCCCGCATCAGGGGGTGCAGACGCTGATCCGCCTGAGCCGGACCGAAGCCGGGATAGAGCGCAAGGAACTCGTCGAGGTCCGGTTCGTGCCGGCGCTACCCGGCGTGGCGCGGGAGCTGTAGAATTCCGGATTGGCTGTGCTGCCAACATCTTATTGGGAGGGTTAAGCCGTTATTTACTCGGCGCGTGTTTACTTAAAACACCAGTTCTGTTGCGTACGAGTGAGTAACCATGTCCGTTGCCGCCGAGTTGCTTTACTCGCGCCGTGTGCCGCAGGTCGCGGTGCTGGCGCTGATCTCCTTCAGCTTCGCAGGGTGCAGCGCCGACATGTCGTCGCGCATGTCCCAGTCGAACTTCTCCAATCCCTTTACGCAGGAATCGACCGGTTCGGTGCAGCAGGCACCGCCGCCGCAGCGTGAGCTGCCGCAATATTCGCGGCCGCAGACGCAGTCCGGTTATTATCAGTCGCAGCCTTTGCCGCCGGCGGTGTCCGCGCCGCAATCCTACCCCGTTGCAGCAGGCGGCGTGTCCGGAGGCGGCCGCGGTGTTGGCTCCTACGCACCCCCGGCGCAGCCGCATCTCGAGACCACGGCCACCGTGCCGCCGCGCTCGGTTGCAGCCGCCCAGCCGGTCGGTGGAACCAAGATCATCGTCGGCACCAGCGATACGCTCGACCTGCTTGCCAAACGCTATCGCGTCACGCCGCAGGCGATCCTCGCCGCCAACGGCTATAAGGGCCCGCGCGCGCTCTCGCCCGGCCAGCAGCTGATCATTCCGCACCAGGCTACGGCCGCTGCGCCCGCGCCGCTCATGGCTCCCGTTGCCGCTGCCCCCGCGCTGGCGCCCGCCGCGAGGCCGGTTGCGGCTGTTGCCGCGCCCTCGAGCACGCACTTCGTGAACCACGGCGACACGCTCGCCAGCATTGCCCGCAAGAACCATATCTCGGCGGCCGAACTGGCCCGCGCCAACGGCCTCAATCCCTCTGCAAAACTCAAGCTCGGCGCCAAGCTGGCCGTGCCCGGCGCCAAGACCGCCGCTGTCGCGGCACCGCTTGCCGCGGCCCCGGTCGGAGCCGCTCCCGTCGCGGGAACGCTGCAGCCCGTTGCGGCCGCACCTGCGCCCGCCACTAAGATGGCGGCCGTCGCCGCGCCAGTCCAGAGCGCGCGCCTGGCCCAGGCCACGGCCAATGTCGAAGACAAGGCCGCGGACGCTCCAGCGAAAGCTGCGGAGACCACCAGCGCGCTGCCGACTTTCCGCTGGCCGGTGCGCGGCAAGGTGGTCACGAGCTACGGCGCCAAGACCAATGGCAAGTCCAACGACGGCATCAATCTCGCGGTGCCCGAGGGTACGCCGGTCAAGGCGGCTGAAGACGGCGTCGTTGCCTATTCCGGCAACGAGCTGAAAGGTTATGGCAATCTCGTCCTGGTTCGGCACTCCAACGGCTACGTCACCGCATATGCCCATGCGAGTGAGCTGATGGTGAAGCGCGGCGATACCATCAAGCGTGGCCAGGTCATTGCCAAGTCGGGTCAATCCGGGGAGGTGGCGTCGCCGCAGCTCCACTTCGAGATCCGTAAGGGATCGAGCCCGGTTGACCCGCTTCAATTCCTGAACGGCGCGTGAGCTTGAAGTAGGGCGCGCCATCGCCACAAACGCGGTGTCGTCACCCGGCTCGACCGGGCGATCCAGTACGCCGGAGCGTCTCGATCGATCAAACCCGTCTCTGGAATGCTGGATTCCCCGCCTGCGCGGGGAATGACAGGTGAGGGAGTGGCGGCAGCTTGCTACGTCGCCGTCAGCTTCACGCCAAGCCGTCCCGCAAGCTCCTGCACGAACTGCCAAGCGACGCGGCCTGAGCGCGAGCCGCGCGTCGTCGACCATTCAAGGGCCTCGCGCTCCAGCGCGTCGTCGTCGACCTTGACGCCGAAATGGCTGCAATAGCCCCGCACCATGGCGAGATATTCGTCCTGGCTGCAGCGGTGGAAGCCGAGCCAGAGACCAAAGCGATCCGACAGCGAGACCTTCTCCTCGACGGCTTCGCCGGGATTGATCGCGGTCGAGCGCTCGTTCTCGATCATCTCGCGCGCCAGCAGATGGCGGCGGTTGGAGGTGGCGTAGAGGATGACGTTCTCCGGCCGACCCTCGATGCCACCTTCGAGCACCGCCTTGAGCGATTTGTAGGACGCATCATTGCCGTCGAAGGAGAGGTCGTCGCAGAACACGATGAAGCGGAAGGGCGAGGCGCGAAGCTGCTCCATGAGGGCAGGCAGGCTCTCGATGTCCTCGCGATGAATCTCGATCAGCTTCAGTCTGTCGGCTGGTTTGCGCTCCGCGTTGATGCTGGCATGCGCGGCTTTCACCAGCGACGACTTGCCCATGCCGCGCGCGCCCCAGAGCAGCGCGTTGTTGGCGGGCAATCCGTTGGCGAAACGCTCGGTGTTCTCCATCAGGATGTCGCGCATCCGGTCGACGCCCTTGAGCAGGAACAGTTCGACGCGGCTGACGCGCGGCACCGCCGCAAGGCGGCCGTCCGGATGCCAGACGAAAGCGTCCGCCTGCTTGAACGATTCGCGTTCGGCGGCGGGCTTGCCTTGAGCGGAGAGATGCGCCGCGATCGTCTCCAGCGCGCGGACAATGCGCTCCTGGGAGACGTTTTGGTTCGCCTTGGAAGTCGCCTTGGAAGTCGCTTTGGAAATGGTCTTGGAAGCTGCCCTGAGGGCTGCCTTGGGACGTTTTGCCGCGACGCGGGCTGGCTTCGTGGCAGGGGTGCGGGGGCCTTTGCCGGCCGGGCTTTTGCTTGGTTTTTGGGGCATGACCGAAGTTCCTGAGAATGCAGCCTTATCGGGCCTGAGCGCGCGCCGCAAGGTGGCTAAAAGGGCGGTCTGGCAGCGTTGCAATTGGGGCAATGGCCGCTATAGTCCGCGCGAATTTGACCGAACCGGTCGCCATTTGGGCCTGACCGGTTTTCCCCCGTTCTCACGAGGATCGTCCGAATGCTGATTACCCCTGCGTATGCCCAGGCTGCGGGCGCCGGCGACACCAGCGGCATGTTGATGTCGCTGCTGCCGTTCGCCCTGATCTTCGTGATCATGTACTTCCTGATTCTGCGTCCGCAGCAGAAGAAGGTCCGTGACCACGCCGACCTCGTGAAGAACATTCGCCGCGGCGACACCGTCGTGACCTCGGGCGGTCTCGTCGGCAAGGTCACCAAGGTCGTCGACGACGACCAGATCGAGTTCGAGATCGCCGATGGCGTGCGCGTGCGGCAGATGCGCTCGATGGTCTCCGGCGTGCGCGCCAAGGGCGAGCCGGCCAAGGAATCCAAGGAAAGCGCCAAGGATAGCGCCAAGGACGACGCGGCGGCGAAGTGAGCGCTTCCGCGAGTCTCTGAATCCCCTGATCTGACAGGTCCAGTCGATGTTGTATTTCACGCGGTGGAAGGCGCTCGGGATTATCCTGACGGCGCTGATCGTGTGCCTCTGCGCGGTCCCGAACTTCTTCTCCGAAGCGCAGGTCAAGACCTGGCCCGCCTGGGCGCAGCGGAAGCTCGTGCTCGGCCTCGATCTCCAGGGCGGCTCCTCTTTGCTGCTCGAGGTCGATTCCAACTATGTGAAGAAGGAAAAGCTCGATCAGATCCGCGACGACGTCCGTCGCGTGCTGCGCGAGGCCAAGATCGGCTTTACCGGCGGCGTCACCGTGCGCAACGACGCGGTCGAGGTTCGCATCACCAAGGAATCCGATCAGCAGCCGGCGCTGGCCAAGCTGCGCGATTTGGCCCAGCCGCTCGGCGGCCTGATGGGATCCAGCGGTCAGCGCGACCTCGAAGTGACTGACGCCGGGGGCGGCTTGATCCGCTTGAGCATCCCGCAGGGCGCGATGCTCGACCGTTTGCGCAAGACCATCGAGCAGTCGATCCAGATCGTCGAGAAGCGTGTCAACGAGCTCGGCACCGTCGAGCCAATCATCCAGCGTCAGGGGAACGACCGCATCCTGGTGCAGGTCCCCGGCCTTCAGGATCCGACCCGCCTGAAGGAGCTGCTGGGCAAGACTGCGAAGCTGGAATTCCGCATGGTCGATCCCTCGGTGCCGCCGGACCAGGCGCAGCAGGGCACGTTGCCGCCGGACACCGAGTATCTGCCGAACGCCTCGCCGCCGCCGCCCGGCGAGGTGGTCAAGAAGCAGGTGTTGGTTGCGGGCGGCGACCTAACGGACGCCCAGGCGACCTTCGACCAGCGTAGCAATGAGCCGGTCGTCAGCTTCAAGTTCAATAGCTCGGGCGCGCGCAAGTTTGCGCAGGCCACGCAGGAGAATGTCGGGCTGCGCTTCGCGATCATTCTCGACAACAAGGTGATCTCCGCGCCGGTCATTCGCGAGCCGATCACCGGCGGCCAGGGCCAGATCTCCGGCAGTTTCACCGTGCAGTCGGCCAACGATCTCGCGATCCTGCTGCGCGCCGGCGCGCTGCCGGCGCCACTGACCGTCGTGGAGGAGCGCACCGTCGGCCCGGGTCTCGGCCAGGACTCGATCGAGAAGGGCGAACTTGCTGCCTATGTCGGTTCGATCATGGTCGTCGTGTTCATGCTGTTGACGTATCGGCTGTTCGGCGTCTTCGCCAACATCGCCGTCTGTATCAACGTCGCCATGATCTTCGGCCTGCTGTCGCTGCTCAGCGCCACGCTGACCCTGCCGGGCATCGCCGGCATCGTGCTAACGGTCGGTATCGCGGTCGACTCCAACGTGCTGATCTATGAGCGCATCCGCGAGGAATTGCGCGGCGGGAGAAGCCCGATATCGGCGATCGACGCAGGCTTCAAGCGGGCGCTTGCCACCATTCTCGACTCCAACATCACCACCTTCATCGCCGCTGCAGTGCTGTTCATGATCGGCACCGGTCCGGTGCGCGGCTTCGCAGTGACGCTCGGCATCGGCATCATCACCACCGTCTTCACCGCCTTCACAATGACCCGCCTGATCGTCGCATGGTGGGTGCAGTGGAAGCGGCCGAAGAGCGTGCCGATTTGACCATTCGAGGCCGGCTGTGACCACTACTCAAATCGTTCTCATCTCCCTCGGCGTCGTCATTGCCGTGCTGACCGTGGTCAGCGTGCTCGGGCTGTTGCCGTCGCTGCGCATCGTGCCGGATGACACGCATTTCGACTTCACCCAGTTCCGCCGCATCTCGTTCCCGATCTCGGCGACGCTCTCGATCCTCGCCATCGTGCTGTTCTTCACGCACGGCCTGAATTTCGGCATCGACTTCAAGGGCGGCACCCTGATGGAGGTGCGTGCCAAGTCGGGCACGGCGGACATTGCGCAGATGCGGTCCACCCTGGGTAGTCTGGGCCTCGGCGAAGTCCAACTGCAGCAATTCGGCGGCCCCGCCGACGTGCTGCTTCGCGTTGCCGAGCAGCCGGGCGGCGACAAGGCGCAGCAGGCAGCTGTCGACAAGGTCCGCGCTGCCCTCGGCGACTCCGTGGACTATCGCCGCGTCGAGGTGGTGGGGCCGCGTGTCTCCGGCGAATTGCTGAGCTACGGCATGCTCGGCCTGATGCTGGCGATCGTCTCGATCCTGGTCTATCTCTGGTTCCGCTTCGAGTGGCAGTTCGCGCTCGGGGCCATGATCGCCAACGTGCACGACATCGTGCTGACGATCGGCTTCATGTCGATCAGCCAGGTCGATTTCGACCTGACCAGTATCGCGGCGCTTCTGACCATTTTGGGCTATTCGCTCAACGACACCGTCGTCATCTACGACCGCATCCGTGAAATGCTGCGGCGCTACAAGAAGATGCCGATGCCGCAGCTCCTCAACGAGTCCATCAACTCGACGCTGTCGCGCTCGATCATCACCCATTTCACCGTGACGCTGGCGCTGCTGGCTCTGCTGCTGTTCGGCGGTCATGCCATCCACAGCTTCACCGCAGTCATGATGTTCGGCGTGGTGCTGGTCGGCACCTATACCTCGATCTTCATTGCGGCGCCGATCCTGATCTATCTCGGTGTCGGCGAGCATCGCGAAGATGCGGTCGATAAGGCTACGCCGGCGAAGAAAAGCAAGGCATGATCCGAACCGCATGCCCTCGCAGGAGTTTGCGAGGGCAGTAAGCTCATTCGGACGAAGCTCATGGCCGGCGATCCCAACGCACCGCATTTCCCCCGCTCGGCGCCGATCGAAGCCTATGGCAAGGGCGGCTTTGCCTTTGCCGGCATGTCGCATCGGGGATCGCTGCTTTGCCTGCCCGACGCGATCTGGGCCTGGGACATTACCGACCCCGCGAAGATCGACCGCTATTCGCTTGATCGAGTCTTCAAGTCCGCCAACAGCATCGACACGCTCCTGATCGGCACCGGAACCGGGGTCTGGCTGCCGCCGGCGGAACTGCGCCAGGCGCTTAAAGCGGCGAGGGTGGTTCTGGATACGATGCAGACCGGTCCCGCCGTGCGCACCTACAACATCATGATCGGCGAACGGCGGCGCGTCGCGGCCGCGCTGATCGCCGTGCCATGAGTGGCTCCGCGCCGCCGCCGGATTCTGCTGCGTTCTGTGCTGACCTCGTGCGCAACCACGACTTTGCGCGCTATGCCGCGACCCTGTTCGCGCCCGCTGCCGAGCGCCGCGCGCTGCTGGCGCTCTATGCCTTCAATGTCGAGATCGTCCGCGTCCGCGACCAGGTAAGCCAGCCCTTGCCTGGTGAAATCCGCCTGCAATGGTGGACCGACATGCTGTCGGGCCAGGTCCATGGCAGCGCCGAGGGCAATCCGGTGGCGGCGGAGTTGCTCCGCGCAATCCGTGATTTCGACCTGCCGGTCGAACCGCTGTCGCTGCTCGTCGACGAGCATCAATTCGATCTCTACAACGACCCAATGCCGACCATGACGGCTCTCGAAGGTTATCTCGCCGCAACCTGCTCGGCGTTGTTCGCTCTCGCGGCGCGGATCATGGCGTCACCCTTGGACCCAGCCGAGCACCTCGCGCGGCATGCCGGATTGGCCCAAGGCATCGCGCAAGTCATCACGAACCTGCCGCGTGATGCGGCGCACCGGCAATTATTCCTGCCGCAGCAGCTGCTGACCAGCCACAATTGCAATATGGAGGACGTGTTTGCCGGCAAGGAGACGCCGAATTTGCGCGCTGTGCTGGACCAGCTCGCCGGCGAGGCCGGGCAGCATTTGACGACGGCCTTGTCGCTGTTGGCCGAGGTGCCGGTGTCGGCTCGGCCAGCGTTTCTGCCGCTGAGCCAGATACGGGCCGACCTCAAGCGCCTGTCGCAGCCCGGGCGTAATCCGTTCACGCCGGAGCAATCGCCGCGGCTGCGTACGTTGTGGACGCTGTGGCGGGCCTCGCGTTCCCGGGAGTTTACCAAATAGCGGTTGGCTTATCGCCTCAAACTGCCAAATGCCCTATGCTGTCCCATGGCCGAGTTGTCCCAAAGTATCGTCAGCGATCTCAGCGCCCTTCCAGTCTCGCTGAGCGACATCCGTGCCGCCGCCGCGACCATCCGCGACGCCGTCGTCGAGACGCCCTGTAGCTACAGTCGCACGCTGAGCAATATCTGCGGCTGCGACATCTGGCTGAAATTCGAGAACCTCCAGTTCACGTCCTCGTTCAAGGAGCGCGGCGCGCTCAACCGCCTCACCGCACTGACGCCGGAGGAGCGCGCGCGCGGCGTCGTCGCGATGTCGGCGGGTAACCACGCGCAGGGCGTCGCCTATCACGCCAAGCGGCTCGGGATTCCCGCAACCATCGTCATGCCGGTCGGCACGCCCATGGTGAAGGTCGAAAACACCAGGCATCACGGTGCCGAGGTGGTGGTGACGGGCGCCACGCTGGAGGAGGCGGCCGCGTATGCGCGCAGCCACGGCGAAGCCCATGGCATGATCTTCGTCCATCCCTATGACGATCCGCTTGTCATCGCGGGGCAGGGCACGGTCGGGCTGGAAATACTCAAGGCCGTGCCGGAGCTCGATACGCTGGTCGTTCCGATCGGCGGCGGTGGCCTGATCAGCGGGATCGCCATTGCCGCGAAATCGATCAAGCCGTCGCTGCGGATCCTCGGCGTCGAGGCCTGGCTCTACCCCTCGATGTACAACGCCATCCATGACGGCAATCTGCCGGCGCGCGGCGACACGCTCGCGGAAGGCATCGCGGTGAAGTCGCCCGGCAAGCTCACGACCGAAATCGTCCGCCGCCTCGTCGACGACATTGCGCTCGTCAACGAAGCCGAGCTCGAGCGCGCGGTGGCGACCCTGATCTCGATCGAGAAGACGGTCGTCGAGGGCGCCGGCGCCGCCGGTCTCGCCGCGCTGATGTCCGACCCGTCCCGTTTCGCCGGCCAGAAGGTCGGGCTGGTGCTGAGCGGCGGCAATATCGACACGCGGCTGATTGCATCAGTCCTGACCCGCGAGTTGGCGCGTGAGGGGCGGCTCACCCAGCTGTCGCTCGACATCCCCGACAGGCCCGGCCAACTGGCTGCGGTCGCGGCACTACTGGCCGAGGCCGGCGCCAACATCATCGAGGTCTCGCACCAGCGCACCTTCTCGGATCTTCCGGCCAAGGCGACGCTGCTGCAATTGGTGATCGAGACCCGCGACAGCGCCCATCTCGACGAGGTCATGGCGAAGCTTGGCGCATCGGGATTGAGTGCGCGCTGTACCTGAGCCGTGCATGCTCGCCGCTATCGCGGCGTCAAACCTGCCAAATTGGCGATCAGCCGATCGATCTCGGCTTCCGTATTGTAGTAATGCGGGGAGGCGCGCACCACCGGCGGCAACGAGCGAATTTCGGCGTCGATGCGCGTGCTCGACGGATCTGAGGCACCGATCGTGATGCCGGCGGTGGCCGCGTTGCTGACGACCGCTTCCGCATCGTACCCTTCCACCGTGAAGCTGACGATGGCCCCCGGAGCGCGTCCGAGGTCACGAATTCTGATGCCGTGAATGGACGCAAGGCCGCCCCGGAGGCGGTCGGCCAGCATGCGGCAACGCTGCTCGATGGGGCATATCCCGATATCGAGGGCATAATCGACCGCCGCGCCGAGCCCAAGCCGGGCTGCGTAGTTGTTCTCCCAGGTCTCGAAACGGCGCGCATCGTCACGCAGCCGATAAGCGTCCCGGGAGACCCAGGGTGCGGCGAAGTGGTCGATCATTGGCGGTTCGAGCCGCTGCAGCATCGCCCGGCGGACGTAGAGAAAGCCGGTGCCGCGCGGACCGCGAAGGAATTTACGCCCGGTTGCGGACAGCATGTCACAGCTGATAGCCTCGACGTCCACCACCATCTGTCCGACCGCCTGGCAGGCATCGAGCAGATAGGGGATGCCGTGCGCCCGCGCGATCTTCCCGACGGCTGCAGCCGGATTGACCAGCCCGCCATTGGTCGGAACCCAGGTGATCGCAATCAGCTTCACGCGCTCGTCGATCATGCGTTCGAGCGCGTCGAGGTCGAGCTCGCCGCTGACATCGCTCGGCACGATGTCGATCGCGGCGCCTGTTCGCTTGGCGACTTGAAGAAAAGCGACATAGTTGGCCGCGTATTCCGCCTCCGCGGTCAGGATCCGATCGCCGTCGCGAAACTGAAGCGCGTAGAATGCCATTTGCCAGGCAACCGTCGCGTTCTCCATGAGCGCGATCTCATCGGGCGCGGCATTCAGCAGGCGCGCCACGGAGCCGTAGACTGAATCAAGCCGGCGGGCCTCGCGATCGGCGGCCGCATAGCCTCCGATTTCGCTCTCCAGATCGATGTGCTGCTTCATGGCTTCGACGACGGGGACGGGCATGAGAGCAGCTCCCGCATTGTGCAGGTACGCCAGCCGGGAGGTAGCTGGCGTGTCGGCACGTATTCGCTCGATGTTGATCAAGTGCGCCGCCTTTGCTCTCGCGATCGTCCCGATAGATTAGACCGGCGAGGAACGCGGACAAGAGGCCGGCTGCAACATCTGATCTCACCTCAGATGCAGAGGCCGAGCAGCTTGATGTGGCAGCCGCTGGATTTCGGCTTGCTCGCGGGCGCGGCCTCGCGCTTCACGGCGACCAGAGGCTCACCGTCCTTCTTACCTTTGCCTTTGCCCTTCGGTTCGTAGTCGCCGGCGATCACCATCGCCCAATAGGTACGTTTGCCGCTGGCGTTTTTCGCGCTCGCGATCCCCACGCGGGACGCGTTGTGCAGCAGCAAATTCTTGCGGTGTCCCGACGAGTCGATCCACTGTCCGAGGGTCTTCTCGAAATTGTCGTAGCCGTAGGCGATGTTCTCGGCGGCGCGGCCTGCGCCGGCCGGTGCGACGCGGCGGTTGAACGGGCCGAGCGCGTCGTGACTGAGGTCGTCCTTCGTCGCCATCGCGCGCGCCTGGTCCATGGCGATGCGGTCGAGAGTCGAATCGCGGACGACGCGGACCTCACCATGCTTGAGGCGGAAGCTGGAGATCAGCTCGGCCGGAGCCTCGGCCATTGCGGGCGTGGTGGCGAGCAGCAGCAGGCCGGCGATCAGGCTGCCAACCACACGATGCATCATCGTCCCCCGAGTGCCCATGACCCCGCCAAGTCCTCCCGCCAAGCCGCGAATTATCCGATCGCTTCTCTATCGCCAATGTGGACGCTTCAAGGCGTGATCCACGCTAGCCAGCAGGCAGGTCGGCCTCGAAATTGAAGCGGTCGCGCAGGTTTTTGCGCTGCTCCAGGATGTCCTTGAGGAAGGCGCGGTCCTGATCGTTCTTCATCATCGGCTCGATCAGGTCGAGCTGGTTCATGGCGACCAGTTGCAGGATCTCGGTGCGCGGCTTGCCGTCGGCGTTGCGTGGAAGCGCGTGGACGACCTGGATGTGTTCCGGCGGCTTCGGCCCCTTGGCGGCGCTGAGCTCGATCCGCAATTGGCCTTCGAGCGCGGCCTGATCGGCTTCGACGAAGGCATAGAGCCCGACACCGGAACGGCGGTCGGCAAAGGCGACGATGGCGGTGTCGCGCACGGCGGGGTTCTTGCGGATCAATTCCGCCAGCACCGGCGCGTCGTTGACGAGCCGCCGGCCGCCGCCTTCACGATCGGTGAAGTTGAACAGGCCGCGGGTGATTGCCCGATAGACCTTCTTGCCGGTGGCGAGCCAGAGGCTGGCGGCGAACGACTTCTTCGCCAGGATTTTTCGCTCGCGCGGCGTCAGCGCCTCGGGCGCGTAGGAGCGCTTGTGCTTGAGCAGATGCCGGAGGTCTTCATAGGCCAGGATGCGGTAAAGCCGGCCGCGCCGGTCGAAGCACGCCGCGAGCTGGAAGTCGGTCACGTAGGCGCGACCGTCGCGGCCGACCAGCCAGTTCTGTTCCTTGGCAAGATCGTTGTGGCAGATGCCGGCGCGGCGCAGCCGTCGCAGCGCGGTCTTGGCCGAGCGAAAATAGGCGAGGTCGCCATGCGGTTTCGCCAGATGCAGCGCGACACCATCGACGAAGCTGCGCACCAGCGCGCGGCGTCCGGCCCACAGCAGCTCCGGGCCGACATCGAGTCCCTTGGCGAGTGCCAGCGCATGCGTCTCGCGGGCGAACAGATGGCGCGCCAAAAGGAATGACCACCACGGCACCTCGTCGAGGCGGCGCAGCACCGCGTCGACCTCGCCGGCATCGTCGCGGAAACGGCCGCGCTCGACGGTCGAGAACACGTCGCGCTTGAGCAGCACGCCCTCGGTCCAGCGCGCCGAGAGTGTTGCGGCGTCGTCTTTGGGAAGGTTCATCGAAAACTCACGCCGCAGCGGCAATGCGCAGGTGATCGGCGATCCAGCGATCGAGATCGGCGAGCGCGAGCGCGCTCATCGCCTGCTTTTTGGCCACCGTCTTCTCGTTGCCGCGCAGCCGGCTTCCGTCCGGCTTCTTCGTCGGTGCGCTGGCAAGCGGCGGGAACAGGCCGAAATTGATGTTCATCGGCTGGAACGAGCGCGTGCCGGGCTCGATGGTCTCGATATGGCCGCCGGTGATGTGGCCGAGCAGGGATCCGAGCGCCGTCGTGACCGGCGGACTCGCAAGCGTCTCGCCGCGCACGTCCGCTGCCGCGTAGAGGCCGGCAATCAGGCCGACGCTGGCGGATTCCACATAGCCCTCGCAGCCCGTCATCTGGCCGGCAAAGCGCAGTCGTGGTTGTGCGCGCAGGCGCAACTGGCCGTCGAGCAGCTTTGGCGAGTTGAGAAAGGTGTTGCGATGCAGGCCGCCGAGGCGGGCGAATTCGGCCTTCTCCAGCCCCGGAATGGTGCGGAAGATGCGTTGCTGCTCGCCGTATTTCAGCTTCGTCTGGAAGCCGACGATGTTGTAGAGCGTGCCGAGCTTGTTGTCTTGGCGCAGCTGCACGATCGCGTAGGCCTTGGTGGTGGGATCGTGCGGATTGGTGAGGCCGACCGGCTTCATCGGGCCGTGGCGCAAGGTCTCGGGGCCGCGTTCCGCCATGACCTCGATCGGCAGGCAGCCGTCGAAATAGGGCGTGTTGGTCTCCCATTCCTTCAATTCGGTCTTCTCGCCGGCGACCAGCGCCGCGACGAAGCCGTCATACTGCTCCTTCGTCATCGGGCAGTTGATGTAGTCGGCGCCGGTGCCGCCGGGGCCGACCTTGTCGTAGCGCGACTGGAACCAGGCCACCGACATGTCGATGGATTCGCGGTGCACGATCGGCGCGATCGCGTCGAAGAAGGCGAGGGCGCTCTCGTCGGTCAACTCGCGGATCGCGTCGGCCAGCGGCGCCGAAGTGAGGGGGCCGGTCGCAACGATGACGTTGCTCCACTCGGCCGGCGGCAGGCCTGCGACCTCGCCGCGGGCGATCTCGATCAGTGGATGATCGTTCAGCGCCTTGGTGACGGCCGCCGAGAAGCCGTCGCGATCCACCGCCAGCGCGCCGCCGGCGGGCACCTGGTTGGCGTCTGCTGCGCGCATGATCAGCGAGTCGAGGCGGCGCATCTCGGCATGCAGCAGGCCGACCGCGTTGTTGGCGGCATCGTCCGAGCGGAACGAATTGGAGCAGACGAGCTCGGCAAGCCCGTCGGTGCGGTGTGCCTCGGTCGTGCGGGTCGGCCGCATCTCGTGCAGCACCACGGGCACGCCGGATTTGGCCACCTGCCAGGCGGCTTCGGAGCCGGCAAGGCCTGCGCCGATCACGTGCACGGTATTCGATTGGGGTCCTGTCATGGGGCGGACAGGTAGCGCTTTTCGGCGGTCAGTGGAATCGCCGAGATCGAGTTTTCTGCCTCCGGATGCGACAACGCCCGCACGAGGCGGGCGCTATCGGTTCGTCCGGTTAAGGGCTGAACGATATCAGCCCTGATACTGACCGGCGGCAACGCGCGGGATGTCCGAGCGATCGAGGCCGATATCGGCCAATTCGCGATCGCTGAGCTGGGACAGCTCGGCAACATTGCGCTGATAGTCCCGGAAAGCCTGGATCATGCGGATGAGCGAGAGCAGCATTGGTAGTCTCCTGTAGTTCGATTCAGCTCTTGCCCGAGCCTCATCGTTGAAATGAATATAGGTGAGAGTGGTGCAGTGCGAAAGTTCCGATGTTGCGATGCAGCTAAGCGCTGGATGCATGGCATTGGTAACGGACGATTAACCCAGCAGCACTCCCGCCCAAAGGGTGGGCGAAACAGGGAAAAGAGCGCTGAAAATGCCCGTTAATTCACGGGTTTGTCTTAGCTCGGCCGGTTCCATTCAGCGGTGAAATAGGCTGCTTTCCGGTCATCGCAAGATGATTGACTAGCTTCTACACCCAAGTCTCGCATGCGCGAATCGCATGGTGGGTGGTGCATAAAAAGTGAATATATATTCATCTTTTGGCCTGCGGTACCTCTTCCACTGTGGCCAGCGATTCACCTGACGCCGGCGGATTCGATGTGACGAACGGCGGCCAGGAGACGAATCCATTCCGCATGGTCCGCTCTAACCGCCGCCCGGGCGCGGTGCACACACGCCGAACGTGTGGCGTTGATTACAAACGTGTAATGAAAATCAGAAATTTTGCAGGTGGCTCTGCGTGGCGCGCAACATCACGCAATTCTCGCGGGGAATTCATTGCGTCAAGTTGCCGCGCCCGGAGGAAGGTGATGTCGCAGAATCCGGCAATGTCGCTGGCTCTGGCCCAAGAACAAGAGAAGGAAGGTAACGTCATGACGAAGTTACTCGGGGTTATCGCTATTGCCGCTGTCGCGTTCGCCGTCGCGCCGGCCCAAGCCGCCAAGCACGCCGCCGCCGGCTGCAGCTCGGCCAATCTGGAGAAGACCGAGACCGCGATCGAGAACATGGCCGATGGTGACGGCAAGTTCGTCGCGCAAAAGGAGATCGCAGCCGCGCAGGACTCGCTGCTCAACGGCAAAATGGGGGCGTGCGGCGCGCATCTGAACAAGGCGATGCACGCCACCATGGGCAAATAGGGGTAAAAACGCACAGAGAGGGCCGGTCGCGGGCGATCGGCCCTACGCGTTTTTGACGAGGGGTTGCTAAGGAGCGCGCGCGAGCTGCGTGGCGAAATAAGCGATGGTCTTCGAGTAGACCTCGCTTTTGTTCCACTGCTGCAGCACCGCGAAATTCGGGCTGCCCGGCTGCCAATCCTTACCCTTCTGCCAGCCATATCCGGCAAGATAGTTCGCGGTGGAGGCGAGCACGTCGGGGGCGTTGTGCAGGAGATCGCGCTTGCCATTGCCGTCGAAATCGACGGCGTATTTCATCCATGACGACGGCATGAATTGGGTCTGTCCGAGCTCGCCGGCCCAGGCGCCCTTCATGTCGGCAGGTGCGAGGTCGCCGCGTTCGACGATGCGGAGCGCATCCAACAGCTCGGCGCGAAACTGCTCGGAGCGCCGGCAGTCATAGGCCAGCGTCGCCAGCGAACGGATGGTCGCGAACTTGCCGGTATTGACGCCGAAATCGGTCTCGAGACCCCAGATCGCGACCAGCACCTCGCCGGGCACGCCGTAGGTCTGCTCGATCCGCGACAGCACCGAGCCGTATTGCTTCATCATGTTGGAGCCGCGCGTCAGGCGCGGCGGCACCATGCGGCCGGAAAACTCCTCGAAGGTCTGGCTGAAGACCTTCTGCGAGCGGTCGCGGTTGAGCACGCTCTGATCGAGCGTCACACCGGCGAGCCCGGCGGAAATGGCCTGTTGCGAGACGCCTTTGGCCGCGGCGTCGGTTTTGAAGTCTGCAAGCCACGCGTCGAAATTTCCCGAGCCGCAGGCAACCGCGGCGAGCGCAGGCTGAGCGGATAGGATGGATGCGGTGATGGCTAAGGCTGCGAGGGCGAGACGAGAAATCGTCGGGGTCATTCGAGCAAATAAATTCCGTGAAGTGATCTGACCGGCGGGCGCAATCTCGATGGAAACCGCGGCCAAAGCAAGGCGTATGACAGTGCGCGATCCTGCCCGCTCCGGGGGCAGGATCGCACGTCACGAAATCGTCAGACGTCGGTCCGATTGCGCCAGGGGAAGAGGTTGGCGGGGAAGTCGGCGGCCGGCTTGCGTGGACGATGCGGCGGAGGCGGCACCGGACGCGCGCCCGGATCGGCCGCGATCACCTTGCGGTAGAGATGCCAGGTGGCATGGCCGAGCACGGGGACGACCACGGCAAGGCCGAGGAAGGCGGGAATCGTGCCCAGCGCCAGCAGGACGGCCACGATCAGGCCCCAGGTCGCCATCGGCACCGGGTTCTTCGCGACGACGCGCAGCGACGTCACCATTGCCTCGAACGCGCCGGCATGGCGGTCGAGCATCAGCGGGAACGACACGGCGCTGATGCAGAGCGCGGCAAGGGCGAACAGGAAGCCGGTGCCGCAGCCGACCACGATCAGCCACCAGCCTTGCCGGCTCGTGAGCACGCGCGTCAGAAAATCCGAGATCCCGGACGCGCCCTCATAGCCGAAAGCGGCGACGTAGATCGCCTGCGCGGTCGCAACCCAGGTCACGAACAGGGCCAGCAGCAGCGCGCCGAGACCGAGCATGGCGCCGAAGGAGGGCGAACGCAGCACCTCCATGGCATCCCAGGCGCTGGCCTCCTCATAGCGCTCGCGCCGGCTGGAGAGCTCGTAGAGACCGAGCGCCGCGAACGGGCCGATCAGCGCGAAGCCCGCGGCCAACGGAAACAACAACGGCAGCACTGAATAGCCCATCACCACGCGGGCGAGCACGAGGCCCAGCACAGGATAGATCACGCAGAGGATGATGGCGTGGCTCGGCACCGCCTTGAAATCGTCCCAGCCGCGCTTGAGCGCATCGTGCAGATCGGAGAGTTGGATCGTTCGGATCACCGGTCCAGCCGCTTCTGCGGTCTGGGCCATGGTGGGGACATTGCCCGGGTAGAGTGTGGCCATGGTCGCTAGCTCCCTTGCCATGCGGCCGCATTTGGCGCCAGCAAACGGCGCAAGCGGCCGCTATTCTGAGTTTCGCGATCCCCAACCAGACGCGAATTCCGGATGGCATCGCGAACTGAACGTCAAGCGTACGCCCATTTGCGAGTCCTGTCCCTCACGCTTGGGTGAGATTCGATGCCGCAGCGCAACCTCGATGATGTCATTCGGTCGTCATTTCGCCGTAGATAAGCTGATGCTGCTTGCTGGTCCGCGGAACTTTGCGGGTGCAACGACGCAACTTGGTCTATAAGTGCCACTCAAGGCCCTCCAGCGGGTCCTTTTCGGGGAGCAGACATGAGCATTTTCGGGAAAATTATGGGCGCGATCTTCGGTAGCCAGCCAGCTTCCGCCGCGCCCGCAGGCAGCGCACCGTCGGGCAGCGCGCCCGCAGGGGCCGCGCCGAGCGGATCGGCGCCCGCGGCGACGGTGGACGTTGCCTCGATCGTCGACGCGGCGGCCGCCGCGCACAAGGGCGAAAAGCTGGAATGGCGCACCTCGATCGTCGATCTGATGAAGGCGCTCGACATCGATTCCAGCCTCGCTGCGCGCAAGGACCTGGCCAAGGAGCTCGGCTACAGCGGCGACACCAACGATTCCGCGACCATGAACGTCTGGCTGCACAAGCAGGTGATGTCCAAGCTCGCGGCGAATGGCGGCAAGCTGCCGCCGGAGATCAAGCACTGACCGATCGCCCGGTCGCAATCCAAGGGCCCGCGATCGCGCGGGCCCTTTTGCATTCAGGCGACGAGATCCGCATCTTCCGGATGCCTGTCGAGATAGTCGACGACGAAGCCGCAGCCAGCGATCACCTTCCTGCCGTCGCGGCGGATCAATTCCAGCGCGCCCTTGACCAGCTCGGAGCCGATGCCCCGGCCGCGCAGCGCGCGCGGCGTCTCGGTGTGGGTGATGATCACCGCCGACGGCGTCAGCCGGTAATTGGCGAAGGCGATTTCGCTGCCGACATCGAGCTCGAAGCGGCTTCTGTCCTTGTTGTCCCGTACCGATGGCGCCATGGAAAATCCTTCCGACCTGCTGCTTGCCTTTGATCTAGGCGTCTGAACCGGCCCTTGCCAAGGTGCGACCAAGAGAGGTTGCCGCAGGGGAGATATCCGGAAAATGCGTGTCCCGCTCAGCCTCATCGCGCTGCTCGCCGCGCTGATCTCGCCGGCTCCGGCGTCGGCGGCAGGCGGTCCGGCCTGGGAGGCTTGCGTCGGACTGGCCAGCACGCCGGACGAACGGATCAAGGCCTGCTCGACCGTGATCGATACCAAGAGCGAGAGCGGAGCCCGGCTCGCCGGCGCTTATTGCAATCGCGGTCATGGTCTGACGGAGAAGCGCGAGCTCGACGCGGCGCTGTCCGATCTCGACGAGGCGATCAGGCTCGAGCCCAGCTATGCCTGCGCCTACAATAATCGGGCCCGTGTCTACAGTTTCAAGCACGACTACGATCGCGCCATTGCCGATTACGACCAGGCGATCAAGCTCGATCCGTCGCTGGCGCTGGCCTACAGCAATCGCGGCGAGTCGCGTTTCAACAAGGGCGATCTCGACGGTGCGTTCGCCGACTTTGACGCCGCGATCAAGCGCGATCCCAAATACGCCGTGGCCTATGCCAATCGCGCACTGGTGTATTACCGCAGGCGCGACATGGCGCACGCCATCGCCGACTACACCACGCGGATCAAGCTTGCGCCCGATCTGCTCGCCTATATCGACCGCGGCAACGTCTATCGCGACAGCGAGCAGCTCGATCGCGCCGCCGCCGATTATGGCGAGGCGATCCGTGTTGCGCCGACCGACGCGCGCGGCTGGCGTAATCGTGGCATGATCCGGCTCTATCAGGGCGACAGCAAGGGCAGCCTTTCCGATTACGACAAGGCGCTGCAATACGATCCCTCCGACGTGTTCTCGTGGAACAACCGCGGACAGGCCAAGCTGCGGCTCGGCGACAAACAGGGCGCGATTGCCGATTTCAGGAAGGCGCTGGAATTGAAACCGGGCCTGCAGACCGCACAGGAGTCGTTGCGGAAGCTCGGAGCGTTGTAGCTCCCGGTCGCTTCTCGCGACGACGGGGCTGGATTTCCACAGGTCGTTATAAGACCGGATGCTTCAATCGGTCGCCTTGGCGAGCCTGGAATCCTCCGGCTGCGGCTGCGGGCGCAGGCATCCCTGGCAGATGACGAGGGAACGGTTGACCCTGGCGTCCTGCTCCGCCTCGATGCCGTCCTGCGCCTGCCACCATTCCTTCGAATAGGGCTGAAGCCCGGCTTGCGACCTGTTGCGCTCGGATCGGGCGACCCGTGTTGGTTCTGAAGCCGCGCGTGGGCGATTGGGATTTTCGCCGGCGCCGTCCCAGGCGTAACGCGCAGGCTTGAAAGCGGGATCGGAGGCGAGGTGCGCTTGTGGGCCCACGGCACATCCGGCAAGCGCCAGCGACAACAGGAGGAGGGCGGGCGCTTTGACCATGATGCGGCACTCTGTACGCGAGAACTGACCAAGGTTGCGCCGATCATGTTTAAAATTTCCTGAACGATCGCGGCTGCGCTGGCGACCAATGCCAATGCGATATCTGATCCTCCTGCTCGTCCTGTTCGCAAACGCTGCGCGCGCCGAGAACGCAAAGCCGTTCAATCCTGTTGACTATCCGCCGGGCGTGCAGAAGGCCGTGCGCTACGCGAACGAGGAATGCGAGAGCCAGGGCGGTGGCGCGGTGACTTTTGCGCCCGATACGGTGCGCAGGATCGATCTGACCGGTGACGGCCGCGATGACTACATCGTCGATTTCCGCGACACCAAATGCGGCGATCGCGAGACGACCTATTGCGGAACCGGCGGCTGCGTCATGAACATCCTGGTCACGTTGCCGGACGGCAGTGTGCAACCCGTCTTCGATGGCCATGTCCGCAGCTACGGGATCAAGTCGAAGCCAACGAAGCGGGGTGCGGGACGCACCATCCGCTTCGATCTGCATGGCAGCTATTGCGGCGGCTTTGGTGCGCAGGCCTGCGTCAAGGAGAAGGCCATCACGGCTACGCCGTTCGCGTTCAAGCAGCCGTAGGGCAGGCGTGCGGCCGACGGCCTTGCGAGGTCGTGGGCGATGGCGATAAATGGGCTGCAATGAGCGGGCGGCTCGCGTGCCGTCCGCCGCCGAAGAGGAAGCCCGATGCAGCCCCTGCGCATGTCCCGTCGCGTCATGAATCTCGCTCACATGCTGACCCAGAATGCGCGGCGGCATGGGACGCGTCCCGGTTTCGTCTGGGGTGACAGATCCTGGACCTGGCGCGAGATCGATGCGCAGGTCTCGGCGCTCGCGGCAGCCCTCGCGGCGCGCGGCATCGCGAAGGGCGACCGCATCCTCGTTCATTCCAAGAACGGCGACGAGATGTTCTTCTCGATGTTCGCGGCGTTCCGGCTCGGTGCCGTCTGGGTACCCACCAATTTCCGACTGATGCCGGACGAAGTGACTTATCTTGCGCAGGCCTCCGGCGCGAAGGCGTTTCTGTGCCACGTCGATTTCCCCGAGCACGCCGCGGCGGTGAAGGGTGGCGCGCTGGAATTCACCTGGAGCATCGACGGTCGGGCGCCATTTGCCGAAACGTCGGTTGCGGATGCCGTCGCGTCGCGCGGCGGCACGGTGGTCGAGAACGTCGCGGTCGAGCACGACGATCCCTGCTGGTTCTTCTTCACGTCGGGGACCACCGGCCGCTCCAAGGCTGCGGTGCTCACCCACGGCCAGATGGGTTTTGTCGTCACCAACCATCTCGCCGATCTCACGCCGGGCGTCACCGAAGCGGATGCCTCGCTGGTAGTGGCGCCGCTGTCGCATGGCGCCGGCGTGCATCAGCTGGTGCAGACCGCGCGCGGCGTCTGCACGGTGCTGCTGCCGACGGAGAAATTCGACATCGACGAGGCGTTCCGCTTGATCGAGGCGTATCGGGTCAGCAATCTCTTCGTGGTGCCGACCATTCTGAAGATGATGGTCGAGCATCCCGCCGCCGACAAATACGATCATTCCTCGCTGCGCCAGGTGATCTATGCGGGTGCGCCGATGTATCGCGAGGACCAGAAGGCTGCGCTGAAGAAGCTCGGCAAGGTCATCGTGCAGTATTTCGGCCTCGGTGAGGTGACCGGCAACATCACCGTGTTGCCGGCGGCGCTGCATGATCCCGAGGACGGGCCGCACGCGAAGATCGGCACCTGTGGCTTCGAGCGTACCGGCATGCAGGTCTCGATCCAGGACGACGAGGGCCGTGAACTCGGCGCCAACCAGAGCGGCGAGATCTGCGTGATCGGCCCCGCGGTGCTGGCCGGCTACTACGACAATCCCGAAGCCAATGCCAAGGCGTTCCGCAACGGCTGGTTCCGCACTGGCGATCTCGGCCACATGGACGAGGAGGGGTTCGTCTACATTACGGGACGAGCCTCCGACATGTACATCTCCGGCGGCTCCAACATCTATCCGCGCGAGATCGAGGAGAAGATCCTGACCCATCCTTGCGTCGGCGAGGTCGCGGTGCTCGGCGTGCCCGATGCGACTTGGGGCGAGGTCGGCGTTGCCGTCTGCGTCGCCCGCGAAGGCGCGAAGCCGGTGAGCGAAGCGGAGATGGCGGCATTCCTCTTGCCAAAAGTGCCGCGCTACAAGATGCCGAAGCGGTTCTTCTTCTGGGAGGCCTTGCCGAAATCCGGCTACGGCAAGATTCCGAAACGGATGGTTCGGGACGAGCTCGAGGCGCGCGGCCTGCTCGATCTCGACAAGATACGGGCGGGCTGAGCGAAGGTCATGCGCAGCATCAAGCAGCCCGGCGCGCCGGTCGCCGAACGCATCCAATGGGTGGAGGCGAGGGGACGCGCTTTCTCCTTCACGCTTCAAGCAGGTCTGCCGCTGCTGGAAGCCGCGCGCCGCGGTTTTGCCGCGGAGGGGTTTTCCGGCGGCGTGCTCAGCTTCGGGCGCGGCGCGCTCGGGCCGTTCGGCTATGTCATGCCGGCGCTGTCGAAGACCAGCGAGAACGCCGCGTTCTATAGCGACACCTTCCGGCCAAGCGGCGTGACGCGCACCAGGCTCGGCAGCATGACGCTGGGCATGCGCGATGGCGCGCCGTTCTTTCATTGCCATGGGCTGTGGACGGAGGCCGATGGCCGCGGCAGTGGCGGCCACATGCTGCCGGACGAGACCGATGTCGCCGAGCCGTTCGAGGTCGAGGCCTTCGGTATCGATGGTGCGATGTTTGCCGCCGAGCTCGATCCCGAGACCAACTTCAAGCTGTTCGGGCCGGTGGCGGCTGCGAGCACCGGCGCACGCACGACCAGCCGCGCGTTCGCGCTGCGGCTGCGCCCCAATCAGGATTTCGCCTTCTGTCTCGAAGACTTCTGCCGCGCGCACGGCATCGCGCGCGCGAAAATCCACGGCGGCGTCGGTTCGACCATCGGCGCCCGATTTACCCATGGCGGCGTGACCGAGCCCTTCGCAACCGAGCTTGCGGTAACAGCCGGCACGATTGCGGTGGGTTCCTCCGGCGCGCTCGAAGCCGCACTCGACGTCGCCCTGATCGACTACACCGGCGGCATGGCGGAGGGCCGGCTGATCCGTGGCGACAATCCCGTGCTGATGACCATGGAGCTGGTGCTCGAGGTGTTGGACTAGTCCCGGGGAGCGATCATCAGTGGGTGCGTAGCTTGGCAATGGCCAAGTACGTGGAGTCACTGATCCCCGAACCGGATCCCTGAAACAGGTTGAGCAGAGGGGATTGACCCTGGCCGGTGCTCTGGCTGTTTCTGATGTCATACATGGCGGAGAAACGGCTCAGCAGCTTTGTAACCTTCGCGGGATCGGACAGATCCTTGATCTTCATGAATCTGTCCACGAACTTGGCCTGCTGATCGATCGGCATCGCCGCCATCGAGTCAGGCAGATTGAAGGTGGTCCTGAACACCTCCGAAAGCGCCTTGTCGGCAAGGATGTCGTACGCGGACGTGATGTCCCCCGCCTTCCGTTGGAAATAGATCGCCAGGCGCACGCCGGGATTTGCATCCCCTTGCTGCTGCTCCAGGCTTTGTTCGACATAATTCGCCTGTGTTTCCCGAAACTGATCCCGCTTCTGCGGACCCATCATCGGAAGGCGCGCGACGTTGCCCTTGCTGTCGAAATTGAACGACGCGACGATTTCGGCAAAGCGAGGATCGTTCTCGGTGTTCGCGAAGCTCTTTGGATCGTTCAGGTCGGAGCTGAAGATCTTCTTGAGAAATTCCGTGCTGACCTTCCTGGGGTCCAAGCCCTTTGCCAGGAGGATGAAATCAACCATCGGCCTGTTTGCGAGAAGATCGGAAACCCTGTCGATGCCGGTGATGGCTTGCTGATATTCCGACGCATCCTTCGTGGCCTGTGCCCGAACTGCCGCCTGCTGCTGGGGAGTTGCCGTGCTTGCGCTCTTCACCGCTGCAACGACATAGTCCTTCGCGATCTGGAGGACTTCAGCCGAGTCCTGAGCCACCAACGGGGTCGTCAGATTACCTTTTGCGTCGAAGTTGAAGGCGCGGGCCAGCTCCAGATATCGATTGTCCTTGAGAGTATAGACGTAGCTCTTGGGGTCGTTGAGGTCGCTTTCGAGCACGGCCGTGACAGTCGCCGGCGAGACGTTTCCGGGATCGAGGCCAACGGCTCCCAGCGCAAAATCATAAACGCCCGGTGTCGATACGAACGCCTGGACTGAATTGATCTTGAGGATGGCAGTTCTGAATTGCCTGATTGCAAAAGCTTCGTTCAACGGGCTTGCCGCCGAATAGACGTCGGACTTGCTGTCGTCGAACTTCTGTTTCGTGATCGTGACATTTGCAGCAGTCTGCGCCGACACACCTGACGGCAGCGATCCGTCGGAGGAAAACTCGAACGCACCGGCCAGGTCGACGAACCCGCCGATCGTCCCTATCTGGTCGCTGAGGCTGGAAATGCTGCTCGCATATGACTCCAGGTGATATTTTTCGACCAGGATCTGGACGTTCAACTGGGTCACGTTCGCGCCCGGTTGCGATAGTTGGGCGGTGTAGTCGGCTATCCTTGAAGTGGCCGCGGTGACATCCGATCGGGCCTGAGCAAGGTCGGCGTTGAGGCCACTCAATTGAGAGGCGAAAGTGGTGTTGACGTAGCTGCTGGGATCGGATGGATCGCTGCGCAAGACCTGACTTATCGTGTCACGCGACCACTTGCTTTGATCGATCCCGTACGCCGAATAGACGTAGTTGCGAAGGCGGTCGTTGTTCAGGAGCTGGTCTGCACTGCTGATGTTGCCGATTTCGGCGCTGTAGTAATTGGAGTCGCTGGCAAGTGCATCGACCTGGCTCTTCCTGGTCGCCGTGTACAGGCCGATCATCTCATCGGTCTGGTTCTCCGATTCCGCAACCGGCGTGGCACTGCCATTGAAGGAAAACGCGGCGGCGAACTCGCGGTAGCGCTTGTCGACCAGCTTGTTGACGAAGCTGTTTGCGTCGGAGAGGTCGCTCTCCAGCACCTTCTTCATGAAGGCTTTGGCGTAGGCCATGTCTTCCAGGCCATATGCCTTCGTTGCATAGTGATAAAGGCGATAGTCTTTCATGAAGTCGTCGACGGACTTCACCTTGCCGATGTGGGCTTTGTAGTAGGCGGCCTCTCGCGCCACGTACTGTTGCTGTTCGACCCGCGTCAGGGACTGCTTGAGATTGCGCGTGATGTAGCTGTAACTGAAATAGGTCGATACCATCGCGCACTCCTCGCGGCTCTTACGGTCCCGGACGTCCGTCAATCATTGCGGGGTCGGGAGGTGGGGACTGGCCTCGTGCCGGCAAACTGTCTCAGAGCCAGGTTCTCCAAGGCGATTTCGGACCGCAATCCCAGATGCCAGTTTGCCCTCGCCACGCGTGTCGGGGTTTGTTGCTGCATGTTTCTCAGATGCAGCTTTCGCGAGGGTTTCGTTCCTGATATGTTCACATCAAAGATGGTCGGAATGGATCAGAACCCGGACATGAGCCGAAGAAGCAGCCGAACGATCAACCTGCCGGCGCCTTACCTGAAACGTGTCTGGCTCGACCCGTCGCAGGTTCGCGATCGCGAAGTCTATCCGTTTTGCCTGCCCATCTTTCCGGATGATTTCGATCTCAACTTCGACGCCGCCATCACGATCATCGTCGGAGAGAATGGCACCGGGAAGTCGACGATTCTCGAGGGGATTGCCGCGCTCGCCGGCTACGACGATGCCGGTGGCGGGAAGGGTTACATGCCGGTCGATCACTCCGAAGCGCGGGAGAAGATGGGTGGTCAACTCTCCAGGGCGCTGCGCGCAAGTTGGCTGCCGAAAATCACGAATGGCTGGTTTTTTCGCGCCGAGAGTTTTTTCTCGGTGGCGCGATATCTCGACAAGGCCGCACGTGATGTCGGCCAGCTCGGTCCCGATTTCCTGTCGCATTCCCATGGCGAAGGCTTCCTGCGCTTCTTCGAGGAGCGTTGCCAGCGCCAGGGCATTTTCATCTTTGACGAGCCTGAATCGGCATTGTCGCCGGCGCGCCAGATCGAATTTCTGAAGCTGCTGCGACGCATGGAGGATTCCCGCATCTGCCAAGTCATCATGGCGACCCATTCGCCGATGCTGATGGCCTATCCCAACGCACAGCTGCTCCAGCTCGGGAAATACGGCCTGGAGCCGACGACGGTGGAGCAGACCGATCATTACCGGGTGATGCGGGAGTTCTGTGACGACCCGCGCGGGTTCGTGGAGGCGACGTTGGGGGAGTGATCGGGCGGCGCGACCGGCACTCTCTGTCTCGGTGGTCATTGCGAGGAGCTCTTGCGACGAAGCAATCCAGAGTCTCTCCGCGGAGGTACTCTGGATTGCTTCGCTGTGCTCGCAATGACGGAGCGAGCAGCATTCGTTGTTCTCCACCAACTCGCTTCTGAATCGTAGACACATCTTCGCCTCCTCGCGGCACATCGCGCCCGAGCTTTGCGGTCATCACAGCCCCCAAAAATGCCGAGGGCGCAGGGAAGGCCGGGTGCCGGCTGGCACCCACGGTCCACTGTGCGAAGGTTGCGCTACAAGAGGCTGCACAGCGGCATACAGGTGAAGCCCAACACACGGCCTTCCCTGCGCAGTGGTTTTACGGCTTATGTCGCGCTCTCCCCGGGGAGCGATGCACTATTGCCCCCGTCGCCTTGCGGATGGCTGATGCTGCGGACCCGGTCGGGCCGCCACATCACCGCAACACTTGGCGCACAGACCCCGGGCGCCAGGACCACACGATTTTGCCGTACGCAGGCTGCACCGGTCGTGTGCGCGACGCCTTCGCTCACGGTTTCCCGCCCTGCAAAGCCCTTCGCGCCGACGCCGCCTGCGTCCACCACGTCCCATCCCGCGTTCGTGACGATCGCGATCCGCCCCTCGGCCGGGTTGGGATGGCTCTCTATATGATAATCCGAAATACGGATAAAGAGAAATATTTTTGCACACCGTGATTGACCCTCTGCTTGGGTGTTTTGCCCGCCGGGCGGCAAGGGGTTGTGGGGCACGCGGACACCCGCCGCAACGTGGCCACGAACGGGTCTCCCCCCGGCCGCAAAATGCGCTACCATGATCCCAGCGCGCTTCAAGTCGCGCATGATCAACGAGACGCATGAGGAAACGAGATGAGGGTGACGATTGGACGGCGCACGGTCCTGGCCGCGGTGCTGACTGCCGCGGGCGTGCTGGCTTTGACGGCGGCGTTTGGCCCGGCTTCGACATCGGCCTGGGCCCACGGGCCGACCCGGCAGAAGGTGCGCGGATCCATCGAGATCAACGCCGCCCCGGCCAAGGTGTGGGCCGCAATGGGCAATTTCCAGGACATGAGCTGGCTGCCGCCGGTCACCAAGACCCAGGGCGAGAAGGGCAACGAGATCGGCGCGACGCGGAAGCTGACGCTGACCGGAGGCGCGACCGTCGACGAGGAACTCTACAAGTTCGATGCCGCCGCGATGAGCTATTCCTACCGGATCACCAATGTGGACGTGAAGGTGCTGCCGGTCACCAATTATTCCTCGACGCTGACGGTGACGCCGAGCGCTGACGGCAAGGGCTCGACCCTGGAATGGGCCGGCGCGTTCTACCGCGGCTTTCCCAACAACGATCCGCCGCCGGAGCTGAGCGACGAGGCCGCGGTCAAGGCGGTGAAGGGGCTGTACCAGGCGGGCCTCGAGGCACTCAAGAAGAAGATCGAGAGCGGAAGCTGACTGTGCGGGCGCTGGTCCTGGCGGCGCTCGCCGCCAGCCTTTGCCTTGCCGGCATCGCGCATGCGTCCGCCGACGAGGCGTTCGTCACCAACCAGCTCAGCGACGATCTGATGGTGGTGGACCTCGCCACGGCGCGTGACGTCGCGATGATCCCGATCGGCGGCAAGCCGGCCGGCATCGCCGTTAGCGCCGACGGCCGCTTTGCCTATGTCACGAGCCCGGATGCCAAGGCCGTGACCGTGGTGGACGCAGCAACGCGGCAGGTTGCGGCGCGGATCGAAGTCGGCGGCGGGCCGCTTGGCATTGCCGTCGCGCCTGATGGCAAGACCGTCTATGTCGCGGACTGGTATGCGGCGGCCGTGCGGGTGATCGATGCGGCCTCGCGCAGCGTCACGGCCAGCATCGCGGTCGGCACCTCGCCGTCGGGGCTCGCGGTGACGCCGGACGGCAAGCTGCTGCTCTCGGCCGACCGCGACGACGACAGCGTCTCGGTGGTGGACACCGCGACGCGCCAGCGCAGGGCGATGATCAAGGTCGGCACCCGTCCGTTCGGCGTCACCATCGATGCCGATGGCAAGCGCGCCTACACCGCCAATGTCGGCTCTGACGACGTCTCCGTGATCGACATCGCCGAAGCGCGCGAGATCGGCCGCGTGCCGGTCGGGATGCGCCCTTATGCGGTGGCGCTGGCGCAGGGCCGCGGCTTCGTCACCGACCAGTATGGTGGCACTGTCAGCGTGTTCGATCTGGCGATCTTGAAGCCGCTCAAGCGCATCAATGTCGGCGATTATCCCGAAGGCATTGCCGCGACCGCCGACGGCAAGCGCATCGTCGTCGCCTGCTGGGAGAGCAACACGCTCGACATCATCGACGCGATCGAGCTGAAGGTGATCGGCGAGGTCAAGACCGGCGATGGCCCGCGCGCGTTCGGGGCGTTCTTGCGCAGGACGGAGTAGGGGCGTGTAGCCCGCATGAGCGGAGCGACATGCGGGACAGGGCTCTCCTCATCCGCCGGCGTTCCCGGATATCGCTTCGCTCATCCGGGCTACTGCACCGGGGCACAGCGTCCATACAATCTCGTCCATCCGCTCGAACATGTGATCCGGCGCCAGCGCCCGCAGCGCGGCCGGTGCCGCATAACCCCAGCCCACCGCGCCGCAGGCGGTCCCCACAGCCCGCGCCGCCTCGATGTCGCGCACCTCGTCGCCGATCGCGATGACCTTGCCCGGCGCCACGCCGGCGCGCCGCATGACGCGGCGGAATTTAGCGGGCTTGCCGAACAGCGAGGCCGCGCAATCGAAATGCGCGAACAGCGCCGCGCAATCGCCGAGTTTTTCGCGCGCATTGGCTTCGCTGTCCGACGTCACCAGTGCGAGCTGCACGCCGTTACCGGCCAGCGTTTTCAACATTGTCTCGACGCCCGCAAACAACGCAATTTCCGCCGCTGCCTCCGCCTTCAGCCGCCGCGCATGCCGCGCGATCGCCGGTAGCTTCCACAAGGGCACCTCGAGCCGGCTGAGGATCTCGCGCGACGAAGCATGCCGCAGCCCCTGGACGTCTTCATCGGCGACACGGCGAAAGCCGAAGCGGTCGGCGACGTCGTTGATGGTGCGCAGGAACCACGGAAAGCTGTCGGCCAGCGTGCCGTCGAGATCGAAGATGGCGAGGGAATAGGGCATGGAGACGAAGCTACACCGCTAGGCTTTCCACACCGTTTCCTCGGTCCATCCGAGTTGGTCGAATTCGGTGGCCCTGAGCGGCGCCTCTCCCTCGGCGAAGAACTCGTCTAGCTGGGGCGGGGTAACGTGCGTTTCGGACAGCATCGCGTGGGCTTGTCCGCGATGATGAATTTGATGCTGGAACAGATGCATGAGCAGCCGGTCGCGACGTTCGATCTGCACGCGGGTGTCGCGGTTGATCCGCACGAGACCGTCGAGCAGCTCGGGCGTCAGCCCATCGCAGACGGCAATCAAGCGCTTGTCGATCGCGGACTGCGCGGGTTTTAGCGCGGCAAGCGCAGTGTGCGGCACTTCGTTCTTCCAAGCCGCCGGTCCCAGCCATCCGCCTTCAAGCGCATCGACATAGAAGAGATCAATGACATAGATGTGGTTCAGCGTGCGCTGCAGGCTTGGAAAGAAGCCGGTTCGTGCGGCTTCGAAGTCGGCCTGAGACAGCGCGGCGCAAGCGGTGAGCAGCCGGTGGTTCGCCCAGGCATTATTGTGGGCGAACGCACGATAGGTTTGCACAAGTCCGGCAGGCAAGCGCGATCTCCCTCAGACAAATGCTTCTGCTCATTCCAGGTGGGCTACTCCGCCGCCTCGCTGGCGGTCCGCCTCCGCTTCGGCTTCCGTGCCTTTGCCAGCACCGGGGCCAGGAACTTGCCCGTGTAGCTCCGCGGCGCTTTCGCGATGTCTTCCGGCGGGCCCCAGGCGACGATCTCGCCGCCGCCGTCGCCGCCTTCGGGGCCGAGGTCGATGACCCAGTCGGCGGTTTTGATGACTTCGAGATTGTGCTCGATGACGACGACCGTGTTGCCTTGCGCGACCAGCTCGTGCAGCACCTCCAGCAGCTTCTTGACGTCGTGGAAATGCAGGCCGGTGGTCGGCTCGTCCAGGATGTAGAGCGTGCGGCCGGTGGCGCGCTTGGACAGCTCCTTTGCCAGCTTGACGCGCTGGGCTTCGCCGCCCGAGAGAGTCGTGGCCTGCTGGCCGACATGGATGTAGTCGAGTCCGACACGATGCAGCGTCTGGAACGTCTCGCGCACGCGGGGGACCGCCTTGAAGAACTCGGCGGCTTCCTCGACGGTCATGTCGAGCACGTCGGCGATGCTCTTGCCCTTGAACAGCACCTCGAGCGTCTCGCGGTTGTAGCGCTTGCCCTTGCAGACGTCGCAGGTGACGTAGACGTCGGGCAAGAAGTGCATCTCGATCTTGATGACACCGTCGCCCTGGCAGGCCTCGCAGCGGCCGCCCTTGACGTTGAAGGAGAAGCGGCCGGGTTCGTAGCCGCGCGCCTTCGACTCGGGCAGGCCGGCGAACCACTCGCGGATCGGCGTGAAGGCGCCGGTATAGGTCGCGGGGTTGGAGCGCGGCGTGCGGCCGATCGGCGACTGGTCGATGTCGATGATCTTGTCGATGTGCTCGAGGCCCTCGATGCGGTCGTGCGGCGCGGCGCCTTCGCTGGCATTGTTCAGCTTGCGGGCGATCGCCTTGTACAGCGTGTCGATCAGCAGCGTCGACTTGCCGCCGCCGGAGACGCCGGTGACGCAGGTGAACAGGCCGAGCGGAATTTCGGCCGTGACGTTCTTGAGGTTATTGCCGCGCGCGTTCACCACCTTGATGGTGCGGCGATGGTTCGGCGGACGCCGCTCCGGCACCTCGACCTCGAGCTCGCCGGTGAGATATTTGCCGGTGAGCGAATTCGGGTTGCGCATGATCTCGGCGGGCGTGCCTTCGGCGATGATGTTGCCGCCATGCATGCCGGCGCCGGGGCCGATGTCGAGCACGTGGTCGGCGAGCAGGATGGCGTCCTCGTCGTGCTCGACCACGATCACGGTGTTGCCGAGGTCACGAAGTCTCTTGAGGGTGTCGAGCAGGCGCGCGTTGTCGCGCTGGTGCAAGCCGATCGAGGGCTCGTCGAGCACGTAGAGCACGCCTGTCAGCCCCGAGCCGATCTGCGAGGCCAGGCGGATGCGCTGGCTCTCGCCGCCGGACAGCGTGCCGGAGGAGCGGGAGAGCGTGAGGTAGTTGAGGCCGACGTCGAGCAGGAAGGTGAGGCGCTCGCGGATCTCCTTGAGGATGCGGCCGGCGATCTCGTTCTGCTGGGTGTTCAGCGCCTCCGGCACGGTCTCGAACCACGCGCCGGCGCCCTTCACCGACATCTCGGAGATGTCGCCGATATGCTTGCCGCCGATCTTGACGCAGAGCGCCTCGGGCTTGAGCCGAAAGCCGTGGCACGCCTCGCAGGGCACGTCGTGGAAATACTTCGCCAGCTCCTCGCGCGCCCACTCGCTCTCGGTCTCGCGATAGCGGCGGTTGATGTTGGTGATGACGCCCTCGAACGGCTTCTTGGTGTCGTAGGAGCGGACGCCGTCCTCGTAGGAGAACTTGATCTCGTCCTCGCCGGAGCCATGGAGGATCGCGTTCTGCGTCTTCTTGGGCAGATCCTTCCACTTGGTGGTCAGCGTGAACTTGTAGTGCTTGCCGAGCGCAGTCAGCGTCTGAATGTAATAGGGCGACGAGGACTTGGCCCAGGGCGCGATCGCGCCCTTGCCGATGGCGAGCTCCTTGTCGGGGATGACGAGGTCTTCGTCGACATGCTGCTCGACGCCGAGGCCGCCGCAGGCGGGGCAGGCGCCATAGGGATTGTTGAACGAGAACAGTCGCGGCTCGATCTCGGGGATGGTGAAGCCGGAGACCGGGCAGGCGAACTTTTCCGAGAACAGCATGCGCTCGGGTCCGCTTTTGTCGTGGATCTTCGCCGTCTTCTTTTTCTCCTCCGCGGGTGCTGCTGCAGCCGGCGCGTCCGCGAATTCGATCACGGCGAGGCCCTCGGCGAGCTTCAGCGCGGTCTCGAAACTTTCGGCGAGGCGCTGGCCGATGTCCGGGCGCACCACGATGCGGTCGACGACGACGTCGATGTCGTGCGGAAATTTCTTGTCGAGAACAGGGGCTTCCGCGAGCTCATGGAAGGCGCCGTCGATCTTGACGCGCTGAAAGCCCTTCTTGAGCCATTCGGCGAGCTCTTTGCGGTACTCGCCCTTGCGGCCACGCACGACCGGCGCGAGCAGATAGAGGCGCGAGCCCTCGGGCAGCGCCAGCACGCGGTCGACCATCTGCGAGACGGTCTGGCTCTCGATCGGCAGGCCGGTGGCGGGCGAATAGGGCACGCCGACGCGCGCCCACAGCAGGCGCATGTAGTCGTAGATTTCGGTCACCGTGCCGACGGTGGAGCGCGGGTTCTTCGACGTCGTCTTCTGCTCGATCGAGATCGCCGGCGACAGGCCGTCGATCTGGTCGACGTCTGGCTTCTGCATCATCTCCAGGAACTGGCGGGCATAGGCCGACAGCGATTCGACGTAGCGGCGCTGGCCCTCGGCGTAGATGGTGTCGAACGCGAGCGAGGATTTGCCGGAGCCTGACAGCCCCGTGAACACCACCAGCTTGTCGCGGGGAATCTCGACGTCGACGTTCTTGAGGTTGTGCTCGCGCGCGCCACGGATCGTAATTGCGCGCAGGTTTGATCCCACGTTCTGTTGTTGGCGCTTCGCCTTGATCACTTCATCCATCCTGGTGGTCCTCAGGGAATCCAAAAGCGCGCGATCGCGCCAACTGAACAGGCGCGCTTCGCCCGGAACCGGGATCGGCGCCGATGGGTATGCGAGTGAACGTAGGAAGAACGGGGACGGATTTCCAGTGGGACTTGCGAATCGTCAACCGATTGTTGGCGCGCTGGCGGCATCTGGCAGGAGCAGGGCTCGGGAAACTGCAGGAACGGCCGGTCAAACAAAAAGGCCGGCGCAAGGCCGGCCTTTCGTAACGCGGATGGCGTTGGAGCTAAGTACTGAACTCAGTACTTGGCGACCACCGGGCCGCCGAAGTGATAGTTCACGCCGACCTGCACGGTGTGAAACTCGAGCGTGCCGGTGGGCAGGGCGCCCGAGAAGTAGGTCTCGCCGCCGAGGCTGCGAAAGAGGTACTCGCCCTTGACCGACCACTGCGGAGCGAAGAACGCTTCGACGCCCGCACCGACGGTCCAGCCGGAGTGCCACTTGCTGTCGGAAACGGTCACGCCGAGCGCGCTGATGCTGAGCTTGTTGTCGATCCAGGCGTAACCACCGGTGCCGTAGAACAGGACGTTGTTGACGGCGTAGCCGATGCGGCCGCGCACGGTGCCCATCGCATCGGTCTTCGAGCTGAGGGTGGTGCTGACGAGGCCGAAGCCGGGGACGGCAACGGGGCCGGTGACCGACGCGCTGACGTCAGCCCAGGCGCCATCGGCCTCGATGCCGAACACGACATTGCCGGTCTGCCAGTTGTAGCCGGCGGTACCGCCGACGAAGCCGCCCTTCATCTTCGGGTCGGTCGAGGAATTTTCCCAGGCGCCGCCACCGACGATACCGAGGTAGAAGCCGGTCCAGTTGTAGACCGAAGCCATGGCCACCGGAGCCTTGGTGTAGGGGCGCGCCGCCAGATCAGCGGCCGAGGCCGGGGCAGCGAGAGCGAACAAACAGGCCGAAGCCAACAAAACCTTTTTCATTTTCAACTAATCCCAGTCCCAGTTTCTGATTGTGCCTTCCACGATAGGGAAGTGCATCGGACTCACTTGCCCAACTGAGGCCGTACTTACACCATTGAAGCCGCAAGTTGTGTCACTGGAAAGCCACAGCGGCCTGAAAATGGTGCAATTACTGACCTTTGGTTCCCCCATGGGAACAGCAATGGAAAAGGCCGGCGCGAGGCCGGCCTTGCTTTGATGGATCTCAATTCGATCAGTATTTCGCGATCACCGGACCGCGCCAGCGATAGTTCAAGCGGACGAGGCCCATGTCGCATCCCGGCGAATCCGGTCGCTGCCGAATGCCGCCCCCTCGGGCGTTGTGAAGCCGATCGTGCGGTCGCCGAGGAAGATGTGGCGGCAAAGTCCGTCCTCCGAAATGCAACAAGAACGGGGGCAGGACGAGTTCCCGTAACTTACTGAATGTTAAGTTCTTTCCATCGTTTTCGGGAACCTACAAAGGTTCCCGTCGCTGCGCGCATTCCCGCACTACATTGGCCGATCGACGCCACACATCGATGCGGTCGTTTCGCCAAGAACAAATCTGGAACGAACGGGAGGTCGATGCTATATGTGGGGATAACCGGAGGGGTGACGGACTGATCGTCGTCCGCAAGCGTTCGGCGAGCGTATAGGGTCGCCTCAACAGGCACGGCGGAACGCGGGGAGCGGACCGGCCTTCTTGAATTCAGTGGCATTCGGAGCGGAGAGCGGAGATGGCGGGAAGCGTCAACAAGGTCATTCTGGTTGGAAATCTCGGCAAGGATCCTGAAATCCGCCGCACCCAGGACGGGCGGCCGATCGCCAATCTGAGCGTCGCGACGTCGGAGACGTGGCGCGACAAGGCGACCGGCGAGCGCAAGGAAAAGACCGAGTGGCACCGCGTCGTGATCTTCAATGAAGGGCTCTGCAAGGTCGCCGAACAGTATCTGAAGAAGGGCGCGAAGATTTACGTCGAGGGGGCGCTCCAGACCCGCAAATGGACCGACCAGAGCGGCGTCGAGAAGTACTCGACCGAAGTCGTGCTGCAGGGCTTCAACTCGACCCTGACGATGCTGGACGGTCGTAGCGGCGGCGGGGGAGGCGGCAGCTTCGGCGACGAGCCGGGCGGCGATTTCGGCTCCTCCGGTCCGGTCAGCAGCGCGCCGCGCCGTCCCGTTGCTGCCGGCGGCGGTGGCCGCAACAGCGACATGGACGACGATATCCCGTTCTGAGCGATTCCGTTCTGAGAGCGGGGTGTCTCAATGCGACGCGCCGGCCGGATGGGCGGCGCTTCTCATCTCGTGTCAGAAAATCCCACTAATCGGCAGGACGGGCTCGGGATTTCCGGGCCCGCTTCATGTTTGGGGTGAGCTCGGATTGCGGCTTGGCAAGCGCGCTGACGGGGCAAGCTCGCCGCGCGATTTTCCACGCGTGAGCGGCGATTTTGCAAGGCCGATGCAGGGGCTGTCCGAGACACCGCTCGCAAGGGCTTAAGTTGTTGGAAAAATAGGCGGAAAAAGCGCTTCCCAGATCGCCGCGAGGGTGGTTATCAGAGGCTCGATGCGCTATATGATTCCCAGATAAAACCTCACCGGATTTCCCCTTGGCTGACGACGACGACAAGCCCGGCGACCAGCCGGCGCAACCCTCGGATATTCGCCCCGTCTCCATCTTCGAGGAGATGAAGAAGTCCTATCTCGACTACGCCATGAGCGTGATCGTGGCGCGGGCGCTGCCTGACGCCCGCGACGGTCTGAAGCCGGTGCATCGCCGCATCCTGTACTCGATGAACGAGCAGGGGCACACGCCGGACAAGAAGTACGTCAAGTCCGCCCGCGTGGTCGGTGACGTCATCGGTAAATATCATCCGCATGGCGACCAGTCGATCTACGACGCCATGGTCCGGATGGCGCAGGACTTCTCCATGCGCGTGCCGCTGATCGACGGCCAGGGCAATTTCGGCTCTGTCGACGGCGATCCCCCGGCTGCCTATCGTTATACCGAAGCCCGATTGACGAAGGTGGCGCTGGCTCTGCTGGCCGACATCGACAAGGACACGGTCGACTTCCAGCCGAACTACGACAACAACGAGACCGAACCGTCGGTCTTGCCGGCCAAGTTCCCGAACCTGCTCGTCAACGGCGCCGGCGGCATCGCGGTCGGCATGGCGACCAACATCCCGCCGCACAATCTCGGCGAAGTCATCGACGCCTGCGTCGCGCTGATCGACAACCCCGCGCTCACCATCGACGAGCTCATCAACATCGTGCCGGGACCGGATTTCCCGACCGGCGGCGTCATCCTCGGACGGCAGGGCATCCGCGCCGCCTATCACCTCGGGCGCGGCTCGGTCATGATGCGCGGCAAGGTCGCGATCGAGACCATCCGCAAGGAGCGCGAGGCGATCATCATCAGCGAGATTCCCTACCAGGTGAACAAGGCGACGATGGTCGAGCGCATCGCCGAACTGGTCAAGGAAAAGAAAATCGAGGGCATCGGCGACCTGCGCGATGAATCCGATCGCGACGGCTACCGCGTCGTCATCGAATTGAAGCGCGACGCCGTGCCGGATGTGGTGCTGAATCAGCTCTACAGGTTCACGCCGTTGCAGACGAGCTTCGGCGTCAACATGGTGGCGCTCGACAGCGGTCGCCCGCGGATCATGCATCTGAAGGACCTGCTGGCGATCTTCGTCGACTTCCGCGAGCGCGTCGTCACGCGGCGCACCAAGTTCCTGCTCGCCAAGGCCCGCGATCGCGCCCATATCCTGGTCGGTCTCGCGATCGCGGTCGCCAATATCGACGAGATGATCCGCGTCATCCGGACCTCGCCCGACCCGACCACCGCGCGCGACACCCTGATGTCGCGCGACTGGCCGGCCCGGGACGTCGAGGACATGCTGACGCTGATCGACGATCCGCGCCACCGCATCAGCGAGAACGGCACGATCCGGCTGTCGATGGAGCAGGCGAGGGCCATTCTTGATTTGCGCCTGCAACGCCTCACCGCACTTGGCCGCGACGAAATCCGTGAGGAGCTCGACAAGCTCGCCGGCGAGATCGCCGACTATCTCGACATCCTGCGCTCGCGCGATCGCGTGCTGGAAATCATCAAGTCCGAGCTCGCCGAAGTGAAGGCCGAGTTCGCGACCCCGCGCCGCACCGTCATCATCGAGCAGGAAGGCGAGGTCGAGGACGAGGACCTGATCCAGCGCGAGGACATGGTCGTCACCGTCTCGCACGCCGGTTACGTCAAGCGCGTGCCGCTGTCGGCCTACCGGGCCCAGCGCCGCGGCGGCAAGGGCCGCGCCGGCATGCAGACCCGCGACGAGGATTTTGTCAGTCGGCTGTTCGTGGCGTCCACGCATACGCCGATGCTGTTCTTCTCCTCCCGCGGCCAGGTCTACAAGATCAAGGTCTGGCGCCTGCCGATGGCCGCGCCGAATGCGCGCGGCAAGGCGCTGATCAACATCCTGCCGCTGGAGCAGGGCGAGCGCATCACCACCATCATGCCGCTGCCGGAGGACGAGTCCACCTGGGGCAATCTCGACGTGATGTTTGCCACGACGGGCGGCAACGTCCGGCGCAACAAGCTGTCCGACTTCGTCGACGTCCGCCGCTCCGGCATCATCGCGATGAAGCTCGACGACAACGAAGCTATCGTCGACGTGCAGATCTGCACCGAGCACGACGACGTCCTTTTGACCGGCGCCGGCGGCCAGTGCATCCGTTTCCCCGTTACCGACGTGCGCGTGTTCACCGGGCGCACCTCGATGGGCGTGCGCGGCATTGCGCTTGCCGAGGGCGACAAGGTGATCTCGCTGGCGATCCTGCGCCACGTCGAGACGACGTCCGACGAGCGCTCGGCGTACCTAAAGATGCGTCGCGCGGTCGCCGGCGAAGCTGCGGCCGAGGAGCCTGCGGCGGACGCCGAGGCCGAAGAGACGACCTCCGGCAGCTTCCAGCTCGCCCAGGAGCGCTACATCGAGATGTCGGCGCAGGAGCAGGTCGTGCTGACTGTCTCCGTCAACGGCTACGGCAAGCGGACCTCGTCCTACGAGTACCGCACCACGGGCCGCGGCGGCAAAGGCATCGTCGCCATGAGCGTCAACAACCGCAACGGCAATCTGGTCGCATCCTTCCCCGTGGAAGATGCTGACCAAATCATGCTGGTCACCGACAAGGGCCAGCTGATCCGCTGCCCAGTCGAAGGCATCCGCGTCGCCGGCCGCTCGACCCAGGGTGTGATCGTGTTCGACACCGCCGAGGACGAACACGTCGTCTCGGTCGAGCACATCACGGAAGAGGCCGAGAGCGGGAACGGGGCGAACGGAGACGCAAACGGGGAGTGATGCGCCCTGCCGCGCGCCCCCGTCCATGCGTGTGACCTTGTGACGCGATTGATTAAACCTGTTTCATGCAGGAACTGCATCAGGACGCGCTTGTTGGCTCCGCGTTGATGAATGACGGAGTTTACCATGCGAAAATCCCGAACTCTGCTTGCTGCCGTTCTCGCTGGTGCGACCGCTCTGGCCACTGTGCAATCTGCCTCGGCTGCGCCGCTTCAAGCAGATCAAGCGCTCGGTGTGAATGGAGCGAATGTCGAGACCGTCCAGTATCGCCCCGGTTGGCGTCATAGCCATCGCGGATATCACCATGGCTACGGACATCGGGGCTACGGAACCGGTGCAGCTGTGATCGGCGGACTGGCGGCCGGAGCGATTATCGGCGGCGCGATCGCCAACAGCCAGGCACGCCAGGATGCTGTGAGCTCTTGTGCCCAACGCTACAAGTCCTACGATCCGGCCTCGGGAATGTATCTGGCCTACGACGGGCAGCGTTACGCCTGTCCATAACGGACAAGCGAGGGAGCCGCGCGATCGACGTGGCTCCCGAGCTCCTCGCTTCAGCTCCGTCCGGCTGACAGTGCTTCGATATTGAAGTGTTGCTTTAGCCGCGCCGGAGCCTGCTAAATCTCCAGCTCCGTGCCGAATTCCACCACCTGCTTGGTCGGCACGCCGAAGAACGCGGCGGAGCGTTCGGCGTTGCGCTGCAGGAATGCGAACACGGTTTCGCGCCAGACCCACATGCCCGGCACGTCCTCGCGCGGGATGATGGTCTCGCGGCCGACGTAGTAGGTGATGTCGGAGAGGTCGATGCCGGGCAGCTTGCCGTGGCGGCACGCGAAGGTCAGCCCTTCGTAGATCGTCGGGTTCTGCATGAAGCCGTAATGCAGGACGACGCGGGTAATACCGGGAATGATCTCGATCACCTCGATGCGGTCTTCGTCGGCGATGTGAGGAAGCTCCTCGATCAGCACGGTGACCAGAACGATGCGCTCGTGCAGCACGTGGTTGTGCTTGACGAACTGGGTCAGCGCCAGCGGCACGCCACGCGGCGCCGACGCCAGGAACACCGCCGTGCCGGGGAGTCTGGCGCTGCACTTGTTGACCGCGGTCTCGATCAGATCCTCCTCGGGCTGGCGCAGCTTCGCGCGTGCCGCTTCGACGAGCTTCACGCCGCTGCGCCAGGTCAGCATCAGGAAGGCGACGAAGGCCGCGAGCATCAACGGAAACCAGCCGCCCTCGAACAGCTTGATCGAATTGGCCGAGAAGAAGATCACGTCGATCACGAAGAAGAAGCCGTTCACGGCAACCACGAGCCACGGCGAATAGCCCCACTGGATCGCGACGAGGGCAGCGAGCAGCGTGGTGATCGCCATCAACAGCGACACCGCGATGCCATAGGCGCCGGCCAACGCCTCCGAGCTGCCGAAGCTCAGCACGGCGCCGAGCGTTGCGGCGGCGAGCAGCCAGTTCACCAACGGCACGTAGATCTGGCCGATCGCTGCGCTCGTGGTGTGACGGATCTGCATGCGCGGCAGGAAGCCGAGCTGGATCGACTGCTGCGTCAGCGAGAACACGCCGGAGATGATGGCCTGCGAGGCGATCACGGTCGCGACCGCCGAGAACGCGACCAACGGGTAATGCAATGCGTCGGGACAGAGCTGGAAGAACGGATTTTCGATCATGGTGGGGTCGGTGATCAGCAGCGCGGCCTGGCCGAAATAGTTCAGCACCAGTGCGGGCAGGCAGATCGCGAACCAAGCCAGCCGGATCGGCAGGCGGCCGAAATGCCCCATGTCGGCATACATGGCTTCGCCGCCGGTCACCGCGAGGAAGGCGGCCCCCAGGATCGCGAAGGAAACATGAGAATCCTGGTGGATCAGGAAGTCGAACGCATAGAGCGGGCTGAGCGCCGCCAGCACCGCCGGCGCCTTGACGATGCCGTGGATGCCGAGCGCTGCCAGCACGAAGAACCAGGCCAGCATCACCGGTCCGAAGATGCGGCCGATGAAGCCGGTGCCCTGCTTCTGCATCATGAACAGTCCGATCAGGATGACGACGGTCACGGGCACGACCGCCGGCGCGAGCGAGGGCGCGTCGACCTTCAGACCTTCGATGGCTGAGAGCACCGAGATCGCCGGCGTGATCGCGCCGTCGCCGTACAGTAGCGCGGCGCCGACGAGGCCGACGACCAGCAGATGCGCGCGCCAGGTGCCGGGTTGGGCGTTGCGCGCATGCAGCAACGCCAGCAGGGCGACGATACCGCCTTCGCCGCGGTTGTCCGCACGCAGAATCAACAGCGCATATTTGAGCGAGATGATCAGCAACAGCGCCCAGAGGATCAGCGAGGCAACGCCCAGAACGGCATCATTCGTCAATGTGCCGCCGTGGGCGGCGGCCTTGGCGGCTTCCTTTAAGGCATAGAGGGGGCTGGTGCCGATATCGCCATAGACCACCCCGAGGGCGCCCATGGTCATGGCAAGCGGCAGTGGATCAGGTTGATGGCCGGAGGCGACTGCGGGCGTGCTGGACAATGGCGACCCCTCGATGGGATCGCGCCCGACGGGTCATTCCGGCGGGCGCGAGCATCGGGCAGTCTGCGACGGGACGTCGCAAATATCCATGGGTTATCTTTGGGGTCTATCGTTTGGACTTATCGCGAGGATTCCTGACGCGAAACTGACAGGCCCCGCTACGGAGTGCGATTGGCGCTCACGAGGCGAGCCTCGCGGATGTTGGCTTTGGTGCCGGCCTGACGAAGGCAGGACGCCTCGAAGTTCGGCCAAGCCTGCTGCGAGCAGTCCTTGCCGATGGTGCGGATATCGAGCCGGTCGCTTTTGGCGAGGGGCTGCGGCACGCTCGCCTCGACGGTCGGGGCGAAGCCGGGCAGAAGGGTGAGAGCGGCAGCAACACACGCAGAGATGGCGATCGCCGAAAGAGCTTTGATCATGACAGTCCCCTGTGATGCGGCCGCTACGCCCAGTTGTGCGGCCCGTCGTTCGTTGGCCGGATTAGTAACCATGGCCAGTTTCCGGACGTCTTCGCGAACGTGGGAAATGGTTTCGTTCTCGCCCCGTTTTGTTTCGTGGCCCCCTCAGGACGAAACAATTCGGCGCATTCCGACACGGTTTTGCGGAAAAACCGCCAGGGAACCCGACCGGCTTGCCGGGCCGGGCCGGGCGCGGTAGGACGTGGCCATGCCCCGCATTGCCTTCTATCCAGGTTCCTTCGACCCCATCACCAACGGCCATCTGGACGTGGTCCGGCACACCGTGTCGCTGTGCGACAGGCTCGTTGTCGCGATCGGGGTCCATCCCGGGAAGAAGCCGCTGTTCTCGACCGAGGAGCGGCTCAAGATGCTCCACGACGTCTGCGGGCCGGTGGCGGCCCAAGCGGGCTGCGTGCTCGAAGCCGTGACGTTTGACGACCTGTCGGTGACATCGGCGCGCAAGCACGGCGCGACGATCATGATTCGGGGCCTGCGCGACGGCACCGACCTCGACTACGAGATGCAGCTCGCCGGCATGAACGAGGCCATGGCGCCCGAGGTGCATACGGTCTTCCTGCCGGCTTCTCCCATGGTCCGCCCGATCACCGCCACTTTGGTGCGCCAGATCGCCGCCATGGGCGGGGACGTCTCGGCCTTCGTCCCGCCGCTGGTTGCGGCCCAGCTCAAGGCAAAATTCGCCTGATAACGGCGCGTTTCCTTTCTCATCTCTGATCCGGAGTTATCATGATCCGAATTCTCGCAGTTCTTGCCGCGGTTCTGTTCGCGGTGCCGGCGTTCGCGCAAACCTTGCCGGCCGGCCTCGACAAGGCCAACGCCATCGTCATCGACTCCACCAAAGGCCGCATCGTCATCAAGCTGAGGCCGGACCTTGCGCCCCAGCACGCCGAGCGCATCAAGCAGCTCGCGCGCGAGGGCTATTACAACAACGTGCCGTTCCACCGCGTCATGGACGGCTTCATGGCGCAGACCGGCGATGGTCAGAACTTCAACGGCACTGGCGGCTCGAAATATCCGAACCTGAAGCAGGAATTCTCCAAGGTGCATTTTGCGCGCGGCATCGTCGGCATGGCCCGGCGCGGCGACAGCGTCGACACCGCCAATTCGCAGTTCTTCATCATGTTCGCCGACGGCGGCAGCCTCGACAACCAGTACACCGTGATCGGCGAGGTCGTGCAGGGCATGGACGTCGTCGACAAGCTGAAGAAGGCGCCTCCCGGATCGAGCGGCGGCACCGTCACCGACCCCGACAAGATGGTGAAGGTGCAGGTCGCTTCCGACATCAAATAGTAGAGGCGATGGCGCGCTGCAGTGGCAAGCTCCTGCTGATTGCCGCAGTGCTGCTGCTCGGCGTCCCTGGCGCTGTCGCCGAGGACGCACAGGTCAACACCATCCAGGACATCTTCCGGCATCTGCGCACCTGCTGGAAGCCACCGCCCGCCGCCAAGGCCCGCCCGATCGACATCACCGTCGTCGTGAGCTTTAACCGGGCTGGAAACATTCTGGGCCATCCGAGGATTACCTATGAATCCGCGGAGGCCTCCGACGAGGACCGGCTGCAATACCGGGTCGCGGTGATGGAGGCATTGCAACGCTGCACGCCGATGCCATTTACCGATGCGATGGCTGGCGCCGCTGCGGGGCGTCCATTCGCGATCCAGTTTCGCAACCGCAAATCTTCACCTGACAGGACTTCACCCTCAACCCAAGAGAGACGAGCATGAGCGCCACCGAAAACACACTGATCCTCGAGACCACGCAGGGCCCCGTCACCATCGAGATGCGGCCTGATCTGGCGCCGGGCCACGTCGCGCGCATCAAGGAACTCGTGCGTGAAGGCTTCTACGACGGCATCGTGTTCCATCGCGTGATCGACGGCTTCATGGCGCAGACCGGCTGCCCGCAGGGCACCGGCACCGGGGGCTCCGGCAAGAAGCTGAAGGCCGAGTTCAACAAGGAGCCGCATGTGCGCGGCACCACCTCGATGGCACGCGCTGCCAGCCCCGATTCCGGCGACAGCCAGTTCTTTATCGTGTTCGACGACGCCCGCTTCCTCGACAACCAGTACACGGTGTGGGGCAAGGTCACCGAGGGCATGGAGAACGTCGACAAGATCAAGCGCGGCGAGCCCGTGCAGAACCCCGACAAGATCGTCAAGGCGCGAATGGCGGCTGACGCGGAGTAGGCGTTTCTCCTCATGGTGAGGAGGCGCGTAGCGCCGTCTCGAACCATGGAGGCCAAGCTGCAGCAGCGGGGCCTTCATCCTTCGAGACGCGCGTCCCGCGCTCCTCAGGATGAGGAGTGACTGGCTGACGGAGGTCTTGCTTGACAACAAAGCAATTTGTGATCGCGCCTCAGGACATAAGACCGCTCGCCCCGGAAAAGGGTGCGTGCTTGGCCTCCGATCGGATTACGGTCGGCGGTCAGCGCGTCGGTTTCATGTATCGGGAGGCGCCCGACAATACCTCTGACAGCGGCTGGCGCTTCTTTTCAGGCGAGGAGAGCCAGGACTTCGCCGATGATCCGAATAATTTCGAGATCTACGATGTGAACACAATCGCCAACTACGATCCAGATATCATCCCGCTTCTGGAGTCGCCTGCTTTCTCTGCCTTCGAACGCGAGCCTAAATCGTCTGCATTCGTTCGCACGGACTTTCCCGGCTGATGCGGGAAAGCCGCCAGAATCGCCTAATGGGCTGAAGACTATCCAACCTAGGTTCTATGCGCACCGACCTCTTCGATTTCGACCTGCCCGCCGAGCGCATCGCATTGCGCCCGGCGAGCCCGCGCGACTCCGCGAAGATGCTGGTTGTCGATCGCGGCACGTTGCGCGACCAAATCATCGCCGATCTGCCGCAATGGCTGAAGCCGGGCGACCAGCTCGTCGTCAACGACACCAAGGTGATCGCGGCGCAATTGAAAGGCCGCCGCATCGGCCGCGAGACCGAGCCAAAGATCGAGGCAACGCTGATCAAGCGCCTCGATGGCTCGCGCTGGCAGGCGCTGGTGAAGCCCGCCAAAAAACTCACGGCCGGCGACCGCATCCGCTTCGGCAACGAGGGCAAGGTCTGCCTGCTCGGCCATCTCGACGCCGAGGTCGAGGCCAAGGGCGTGGAAGGCGAGGTGACGCTGTCATTTTCGTTCCACGGCCCGACACTGGATCAGGCCATCGCCGATCTCGGCAGCCCGCCGCTGCCGCCCTACATCGCCTCGAAACGCACGCCTGACGATCAGGATCTCGCCGACTACCAGACCATGTTCGCGGCGAACGAAGGCGCCGTTGCCGCGCCGACAGCCGGCCTGCATTTCACGCCCGCGCTGGAGCAGGCGCTGCACGCGCGCGGCGTCGGCGTCAATCGCGTCACGCTGCATGTCGGGGCAGGGACCTTCCTGCCGGTGAAGGTGGACGACACCAAAGGCCACAAGATGCATGCCGAGTGGGGCACGCTCTCGGCCGAGACGGCGGAACGGCTCAACACCGCGCGCAAGACCGGCGGCCGTATCATCGCGGTCGGCACCACGTCGTTGCGTCTGCTTGAAAGCGCAGCCAGCGAAGGCGGCACTATTGAGCCGTTCGCCGCCGAGACGTCGATCTTCATCACCCCCGGCTACCGCTTCCGCGCCGTCGATGTTCTGCTGACCAATTTCCATTTGCCGAAATCGACACTGTTCATGCTGGTGTCGGCATTCTCCGGGCTGGAGACGATGCAGCAGGCCTATGCGCATGCGATCGCGACCGGCTACCGGTTCTATTCGTATGGCGATGCGTGCCTGTTGCTTCGGGCGCGGGAGTGACGGCGGCGGCGTTCTCGTGCTATACTATTCACGTCGTTTGCAGGGATCGAGTGGCCGATGAACATCCGTTCCGCGAAAGTCGATGAGCTTGCCCAGCGCCTCGCCCGCCTGACGGGGGAAGATATCGAGACGGCGCTCGAACGCGCCATCGAGGAGCGCTTGTCTCGTGTGGCGTCGCCGGCGGTCGATCGAAGAGCCGCCTTGACGTCGTTCTTCGAGCGAACCGCGCGCTTGCCCGTTCTCGATTCTCGGTCTGCCGACGAAATCCTCGGCTATGACCGTTTCGGGCTGCCGTCCTGATGGTGCTGGATACGTCTGCGATCGTCGCGACCGTAACCAACGAGCCAGATGGGCAAGGCTATCGAAAAGCCATGCTGGATGCTGCCAGCCTGTCGATGTCGGCAGTAGCCGTCCTGGAAACCAAGATCGTTCTCTCTGCCCGCTTCGGGTCATCTGCCGTGAAATTTTTCGACGAATTGCTGGAGACTGCCGGGATTGTCGTCGTGCCGTTCGACGTAGATATGGCGAAAGGCGCGTTCGAGGCATTTCAACGCTTCGGCAAGGGCGGGGGGCATCCGGCGCAACTCAACATCGTCGATTGTGCGGTCTACGCTTTGGCGAAAGCGCGTTCGCAACCGCTGCTCTTCAAGGGAGCCGACTTTGCTAAGACAGACATTCTCCCCGCGCTGCCCTGACGGTTCACTATTGTAGGTGCGCGAGCGAAGTGGTGGGCACGGCGCTCGCGCGCCTCTGCCCACCCTACGCACCTTTTGCGCTAAGCCATCACCCGCTGCGGCAGGAGCTCCGCGATCTGTACCGCGTTGAGCGCCGCGCCCTTCAACAGCTGGTCCGCCGCCACGAACATCGAGATCGAATGCCCGGAGGAGTCGCTGAGGTCCTTGCGGATGCGACCGACCAGGACGTCGTCCTGGCCCGAGGCGTCGATCGGCATCGGGAAGTAGTTCCTGGCGCGGTCGTCGACGATCCTGACGCCCGGCGCTCGTGCCATGATGGCGCGGACCAGATCCTCGCTGATCGGCTTCTCGCATTCGAAGGTGATGGCTTCGCAATGAGCCCGCAGCACCGGCACGCGCACGCAGGTGACGCCGATCGCGATCTTGTCGTCCTCGAAGATCTTGCGGGTTTCGTTGATGACCTTGGTCTCTTCGTCGTTGTAGCCGGTGTCTGGGTCGATCGCCGTGTTGTGATTGAAGAGGTTGAAGGCGTAGGGATGCGACATCACCTTCGGCGTATAAACCTGCCCGTTGAGGTTGGCGCGGGTGGACTCGACCAGCTCGTCCATCGCGGCAGCGCCGGCGCCGGAGGCCGCCTGGTAGGTTGAGATGATCACGCGCCTGATGCGGTTGCTCTGATGGATCGGCCACAGTGGCACCAGCGCCGTGATGGCGGCGCAGTTCGGGTTGGCGATGATGCCCTTGTGGTCGCGGATGCGGTTCGCGTTGATCTCGGGGATCACCAGCGGCACGTTCGGGTCCATGCGGAAGGCGGAGGAGTTGTCGACGACGACGGCGCCGGCCTTGACCGCGATCGGCGCGAACTTCTTCGAAATGCTGCCGCCGGCGGAGAACAGGGCGATGTCGACGCCTTCGAAGGCGCGTTCGGTCAACTCCTCGATGACGACGTCTTGCCCACGGAACGACACCGTCTTGCCGGCTGAGCGGGCGCTGGCGAGCGCCTTGAGCTTGCCGACGCGAAAGCCGCGCTTGTCCATGGTGGCGATGAATTCGGCGCCCACCGCACCGGTGACGCCGACAATCGCGACGACGGGATCGTTACTCACTGTGTCCTCCATTGATTTGAGAATTCAGACAACAAAAAAGCCCCGGACCAACGAGGGCGGGGCTTCGGTAGAGTGGATTGCGTTCTAGTCGACGACTACACGCGCACGCCTCCCCGGGCCCCGAAGGCCGTGGTGGTTTTAGTCGCGCGTTTGGTGGTCGTGAACATGGCGGGAGCTTATGCGGGAGAGTTTTGCGCCCGTCAATGGCTTTTCGGCGGGATTGTGGCTGCCGCTATTTGGTCCGGGCGCCCGGCGGTTCCAGGATGACCTCCTTGAGGTTGTCACCACTGATGACGACGATCGCGAAATTCAGCCGGCCGCGTTCGCGCACCAGCCCGCCGCTGATCGCCTTGCCGGAGGCCGCGCGTTCGGCGACGTGCACAGCATCCGCAAGTCGGTGCTTGATGGCGCCGAGCGCTGCGAGGTTGCTGCGGTCGTCGAGGTCGAGCTCGGCGAGAGGGAGGGCGGCTTCCCCGCCGACGAGCTCGCCGGTCGCGGCATTGATGGTGTGGCGCCAGATCCGGTCGTTGTGCAGGGTCTTCACCCGGTAGACCGGCACGCCGGAGGCTCCGTCGAAACTCACATCCGCCGTGGTGGCACCCGCGTGACGGGCTTCCGCAATCGCCATGGCCTGGTTGATCGAGATCGACGAGCTGCGGAAGCGCTCGATCTCGCGACTGACCGTCTGGCGGTCGGCCTCGGCGTCACCATCTGCGTCGCTGTGAAGGGCGGTCGACGTGCCCGTGCTCACGATCGCCCGCGCCGGCGCTGCGAGGAGGAGTGCGGATAGGGTGATCGCGAGCAATCCCGAGATCCGTCGTTTGGCTGTCGTCATGCTCGAAACCCTCGGCCAGCGAGTGTGCCGGATGATCGTAAAGTATTTGCGGCCGACCTTGGGCATCGGTCGGCCGCTGAGCGTCGTGACGGTGGTACCGCCGCGGCGATCGAGGCGGTGCGGACCCCTTTGGGGCTGGTGAAAAAGCGACCCGCATCGCCCTATAATTAAACCATACCGTATCGTTTTGTTTCGGTCAACGGCGTGGGCGTGCGATCCCTCTGGAAAGATCGCAATCTCACGGAATTGTCAGCGGGATGGGCGCCGCCGCCGCGTGGTCTTGGCAGCGTCATGGAGGCGGTCCGGGGGGCCAAGCGCTCCGGCCAGGAACAGCTTGATCGTAACCCGCATGCGCTTTTCGGCGTCTTTCAGCTCGAGCGTCGTTCCGAACGTCGCCATGCGGTGGGTATGCCCCACGACGACGTCGAGAAACACCTCGGCTGCGATCGTGGTGTCTTCCATATCGAGCGCGCCTTGCGCCACCAGATGGTCGAAGAAGCGTGCCGTGGTGGCGACGGCCTTGAGCCAGCCTTCCTCCTTGCCGAGCTTGGCGATCTCGGGGAAGTTGATGGCCTGCGACGTCATCATGCGGCTGAAGGCGACGGCATCGGGACCGCAGGTGAATGTCAGCATCTCGCGCCCGATCTCGACCAGCCGCTGTTCGACCGAGATATCCGAGGCGCTGCCGAGCTGGGTCTCGGCGGCCGCGGATAGCGGTGCGAGCCATCGCGCGATCTCGCGCCGCAGCACGGCGGCGAACAGGCCGCGCTTGTCGCCGTAACGGGCATAGACGGTGGGCTTGCTCACGCGCGCGGCTTCCGCGACTGCGTCGAGCGAGGTCGAGTCAAAGCCTCGATCCAGGAACAGGCGGGTGGCGACCTCGATTAGCCGCTGATCGCGCTCGATCGCGGCGCTCTTCGTCGGCCGGCCGCCGCGCGATTTCGGCACCTCGCGCCGCTGAGCTGCTGGTCTGGTCCTGGTCGCAGTCAATCCCATGCCCAATGATTCCTGCGCGGTCGTGACATCAGTCATTGCTCTATAACGCGCAGCAACGGGTGCGTCATGGCCAATCTGGCCGAATAGGCCGCATCGTCAACCGTCTCGGCACGGCCCTGTTCCTCAGCGAGCGCCTACGGAAGCGTGGAAGTCCAGGCCTGGCCCGAAGCCGCCTTCTCATATCCGTACTGATAGAGCGCCCGCATATAGGCGGTGTCGAACCCTTCCGAGGGGGCGGCCGGATAATCGCGCGCGATGTAGGAGAGGTGGAAGCCCAGGTGGTTGCGCCGGGCAAAATCATAGGTCGAGAAGATGATCGAACGGGTTTGCGACTGGGTGATCGACGACAGGCTGCGCGAGGCGACGTCGATGGTGCTGTTGGAGACGAGCTCGAAATTGCGTTCGATCTTCTTGTTGACGAGGATGTAGATGTCCAGCTTCGCAGGGCCGGGCAGGCGACTGCCCTGGAAAAGCAGGGCTTCCGGCAGTGTCAGCACCGGGGCCGTCACGCCGCCGTCGACATGCATCTCCTGAAACCTGCGGCCTTCGCCTTCGGCGTCGATCATGATCGGCGGAAACACCAGCGGGATGCTGGCGGAGGCCGCCATCACGTCGCGAAACAGCTTGAGCGCCTCGGGCGTGCCGACCGCGGCGATCTTGCCCATGTCCCAGATCGCGGTCCGTTGGGTATCGAGATCGGTCGTCACCACCAGCAGCCTTCGGCCCTTGGCGTTTTCACGGGCGACCTGCGCCATGATTTCGGGGCCGACATAGCGGGCGACGAGCTCCCGCAACCTCGTGTTGCCGAACAGGCCGGATCCGAACAGCACGCGCATGATGCTGGGATCACTCAACAGGCTCTCGGCGACACCGCTGGTGTAGACTTCCTTCAGCGTGTCGTCATATCGCGAGCCGAGAAACGCAAAGGGCGCAATCAGGCCGCCGGTGCTCACGCCCGAGACGACCGAGAAGGTGGGACGGGTTCTGGCCGCGGTCCAGCCGTTCAGCACGCCGACGCCGTAGGCGCCATCGGCACCGCCGCCTGACAGCGCCAGATAGGACTTGCTCGCGGTGCTGGTGTCCTTCTCGAAGCTGAATTTCGTGATGGGTTCGTCGGCGTAGCGCCGGAGCCCGTCGATATCGAGCACGCGCGATGTGCTGGCTTCGGCGGCCGTATAGGGTGTGCGGGGCAGGGAGGTGCAGGCGCCGAGCGCCAGGCTGCAGGTCAGGACCAGCCATCCGAACAGGCGGGCGCCGGTCTGCCTTGCCCAGCCATGCGAACGGCCGGACGTGTCAGTCGAATTTAAAGGGAAGGGCATTGTCGGTGGCTGGCGATCACGCATCTACCGCCGCCGGCAACATCGCCGCGGCATCTCGTCCAGCCCCAAGCTAAAACTACACTGTATCGTTTTGTTTAACAAGCGCAGCAGGTGCACAATTCCGTGTCCCCGATATTGGTGTCCATTGTCCCAGTCTGATGCATCAGCCGGCCGAAGCACGCCTGAGCGGGTTGATCGGCCTGCTCCGACACGCAATAAGCACCGTCATGAATCGTCCTGACACGGGTCTGCCCAATCATTTCGAACTGCTCGCCACCGATGGCGCCGCGCGCACCGGGCGCCTGACCACCCCGCACGGCGTCGTGCGCACGCCCGCCTTCATGCCGGTCGGCACCGCCGGCGCGATGAAGGGGATGCACTGGCGCGAGGTGCGTGAGGCCGGTGCCGATATCGTGCTCGGCAATACCTATCATCTGATGCTGCGTCCCGGCGCCGAGCGGATCGCGGCACTTGGCGGCCTGCAGACATTCACCGGCTGGAATGGGCCGATGCTGACGGATTCCGGCGGCTTCCAGGTGATGTCGCTGGCGGATTTGCGCAAGGTCAGCGAGCAGGCCGTGACGTTCCGTTCGCATATCGACGGCGCCAAGGTCGAGCTGTCGCCGGAGCGCTCGATCGAGGTGCAGCGTTTGCTCGGATCCGACATCGCCATGCAGATGGACGAATGCGTGCGGCTGCCCGCCGAGCGCGCCGACATCGACCGCGCGATGCAATTGTCGCTGCGCTGGGCCGAGCGAAGCAAGCGCGCGTTCGAGAGCGCGCCCGATGGCTACATGCTGTTCGGCATCGTGCAAGGCGGCGACATCCCCCAGCTTCGCCATGCCAGCGCCCAATGCCTCGTCGAGATCGGTTTCCATGGTTATGCGATCGGCGGCCTCGCCGTCGGCGAGCCGCAGGCCGTGATGCTCGCGATGATCGACGAGACGGCGCCGCTGCTGCCGAGAGAGCGGCCGCGCTATCTGATGGGCGTCGGCACGCCCGACGACATCCTCGAGGCCGTCAAGCGCGGCATCGACATGTTCGATTGCGTGATGCCGACGCGCAATGGCCGGCATGGCGTTGCCTTCACACGCTTCGGCCAGGTCAATTTGCGCAACGCGCGCCACGCCGACGATCCGCGTCCGCTCGACGAAGAGAGTTCATGGCCGTCGGCGCGCAGCTACGCGCGCGCCTATCTGCACCACCTCGTCAAGGCGGGCGAGACGCTGGGTGCGATGCTGCTGTCCGAGATCAATATCGCGTACTACCAGTTCCTGATGCAGGGCATCAGGGACGCGATCGCACAGGGCACCTTTGAGGAGTTCTATCGGCGCACGCGCGAGGACTGGGCGAGGGGCGACATCGCCCCGCGCTAGATCAATTGCAGAGGAAGCGCTGCTTGACGGAGTGCTTGGTCACGAAGCCGTAGCCGCAATTGTCGCAGGTCCAGAGATAGCTGATCACGTGTTCCGACAGATACGCAGAACCTTCGGCGGCGACCATGGAGTCGGCGCAGACGGGGCAGGTGGGTAACTCACTGCAACGCGGAGCGCGGTTCGGTGCGACGGTCGACAACACTTCAGCGACTGCTGACATCGTGGTGACCTCCCAGCTTTGAGACCTAAGTCTAACATAAGCAGAATCAGTTGACGAGGTCGCAACACAAATGCGTTGGTTTTCTGATAATTGCAGTTCACGCGATTTTGCGATGCAGCGTATTTAACATGTGCCGCAATCTCGCTTGCGTGTCGCCGCAGGCTGTCTCTAACTGCGCAAGAGCTGCAACAGAAGCGCAAATCGTCGCCACAGGGAGTTGATCATGGACGCGTCGTCCACCACGGGTGCAGCGCACCAACCCGGCCGCGGCCGGATCTATGACTCGATCGTCGATGCTTTTGGCGACACGCCGATCGTGCGCTTGCGCCGGCTTCCTGGCATGCACGGCGTGAACGCGACCATTTTGGCAAAGCTTGAATATTTCAATCCCGCCGCAAGCGTGAAGGATCGCATCGGCGCGGCCATGATCATCGTTATGGAGAAGGCCGGCATCGTCAAGCCCGACACCGTGCTGATCGAACCAACCTCCGGCAATACCGGCATCGCGCTGGCCTTCGTCGCGGCGTCGCGCGGCTATCGGCTCAAGCTGGTCATGCCGGAGTCGATGTCGATCGAACGACGCAAGATGCTGGCTTTTCTGGGCGCCGAGCTGGTGCTGACACCGGCCGCACAAGGCATGAAGGGCGCGATTGCGACGGCCGAAGAGCTCTTGAAGACGACGCCGAATTCTGTGATGCCGCAGCAGTTCAAGAATCTGGCCAATCCCGAGGTGCACCGCCGCACCACCGCGGAGGAGATCTGGAACGACACCGGCGGCAACGTCGACTTCTTCGTCGCCGGCGTCGGCACCGGCGGCACCATCACCGGCGTCGGCCAGGTGCTGAAGCCGCGCAAGCCCTCGCTGCGCGTCGTTGCGGTCGAGCCGGAGGAGAGCCCGGTGCTGTCGGGCGGTCAGCATACGCCGCACAAGATCCAGGGCATCGGCGCGGGCTTCGTGCCTGACATCCTCGATCGCTCGGTGATCGACGAGATCGTGAAGATCAACTCGACGACGGCGATCGAGACCTCCCGGGCGCTGGCGCGGCATGAGGGCATTCCGGGCGGCATCTCCTCGGGCGCCGCGATCGCCGCGGCCCTCGAGATCGGCAAGCGGCCGGAAGCTGCGGGAAAAACCATCCTGGCTATAGTGCCGTCCTTCTCCGAGCGGTATCTTTCGACGGCTCTGTTTGAGGGAATCTAGGACATGGCGGATCAACCACCGAGGCGGCCGCGGACGTTGGGCGACGCCAGGACGGAGGCCGAGGCGGCGTTCAAGAAGGTGACGGCGAAGGTCGCCGCAGCGCCGCCAAAGCAGAACGTGGCGCCGGGGGTCAAGGAGCAGGTCACGCTGCGGATCGACCAGGACGTGCTGGAGCATTTCCAGGCCGGCGGCCCCGGCTGGCAGGACCGCATCAACGAGGCGCTGCGAAAGGCCGCGGGGAAGTAGACGCTTCGTCATTGCGAGCGCAGCGAAGCAATCCAGTCTGTTACCGCGGAGGGATTCTGGATTGCTTCGCTGCGCTCGCAATGACTGCGTGTGCTGCAGCAGCGGCCCCTCTGGACGCGCGAGAACAGCAACGAAAAAGCCCGGCGTGAGCCGGGCTTTTGTATTTGCGATTGGCCTCGCCTCAGCGGCGGAACATGCCGCCCATCATGCCACCGACGACACCGCCGACGAAGGCTGCTCCGGCAGGATCGCCGCCGCTGCTGCGATGAGGAGCCGGTGCGGGCGCGCCGCTGGCCGCGGGGGCGGCGGCCCGGCGAGCTGCCTTCTGGCTGTTGTCGCTCGCGGTCGGCGGGCCGGCCACGACCTCCGAAAGCAGAGCCTTGTGCTGGAGCTTGTTCAGGTAGCCAGACGCGGGATAGCCGCGCGCCGCCTGCCAGCGCTTGAGCACCGACCGGGTCTCGTCGCCGAACACGCCTGTCTGTTTGTTGTCGAAGCCGAGCCCGCCCAGGCGACGCTGAACGTCGCGGCGTTGGTTCTTGTCGAGGCCGATCTGATCCTCGGTAAGCTGGGTGGCCTCTTCGGTGAAGGTCGCGGGATCGACGCCAGCGGTGAGGGTACGCGTCGCGGTCGAGGGGCCGCTCTTGATGGCCGCGAGGCGTGCCAGCGCCAGCGCCTTGAACTGGCCGTTGGGGTAGGCGGAGAGATAGGCGTTGAGCTCTTCCGATTTGTTGCTCTCCTTGACCGAGCGCCAATATTCGAGCTCGACACCGTCCGAATTGCCGCCTGTTGCCGCGGGCACGACGCCAGCAGCCGTCGGTGCCGCATTGGCGACCTGGGTCGTCGGAGCCTGGTTGAGATAGACCGCGCCGATCAGATTGGTGTGGCCCCAGGGCAGCTGACCCTTGTGGGTCTCCTCGTTGACCTGAGCGCGGACCGACGTCATCGCCTGCTGGATCTCGATGCCAGGCTTGGTGATGTTGTCGATCAGCGCACGGGTGAACGGGCTGTTGTTGCCCTCCTGGCCATCGAGCGCTGTCTGGCCCGGGCCGGTGGCGAACGCGATCAGCGTGCCTTCGCCGGATTTCATCTCGGCAAGACCGCTCTGCACGTTGACGCTGCGCGTCGCGGAGTTCGACTTGATCTTGGCGGCGAATGGATTGTCGCGGCAGGCGTCAAGGAAGACCAGCTTGACCTTGGCGTCGCCCATGGTCTGCTCGAGCGTCAGATCGATGTTGATGGCGGCACCGAGCTTGACGTCCATCTCCGATTTGATGTCGGCGTCGACAGGCAGAAGATAATTGGAGCCGCCGACCGCGATGCCGTGACCGGCATAATAGAACACTGCGACATCGGAGCCCTGCGCCTTGCGGCCGAAGTCCAGCAGCTTCTCCGTCATCTGGTCGCGCGAGAGGTTCGAACCTTCGATCACCTCGAAGCCGACATTGCGCAGCGTTGCCGCCATCGCTTTGGCGTCGATCGGCGGGTTCGGCAATTGTGCGACGTTCTTGTAGGTGCCGTTGCCGACGACGAAAGCAACACGGCGGTCGGCCTTCGCGGCACTGACCGACAGTACCATGCACATCAGCGACGCGAGGAGGGTGAGAGTGCGCATCTGGAATCCCCAACAGAATCGAAATTGCAGGCAGCAACAGATTGGCAACGAACTTACATGAAGTGCCCGCCTTAACGCCATCAAAACGGCAGTTCGTCGCGTTCAACCCGCTGCTGTGTGGCAGAATGTGCACGATGGAATACCCTTCCAACGTGATCTAAATCACACGGCCACTTGGTTTTGTCGCACGAAGCGGCGCGAGGTTCAGCGTGCGCGGGCGGGAACCGGCGAAGCCGGCTTCAAGTTCAGGAGATTGCCGCAGAGGATCAGCGCCGCGCCGAGCACGGTCCAGGAGTCGAGCCGCTCGGAATAGAGCAGCCAGCCGACGGTGGCCGTGAGCGGAACCCGCAGAAAGTCCATCGGCACCACGATGGTCGCATCCGCGTACCGGAGCGCGCTGGCGAGGCAATAGTGCGAGAATGTGCCGCAGACCCCGATAACGAACAACCAACCCCACAGGGAGGCCGACGGCCAGGTCCAGACATAGAGCGTCGGGAGCAGACCCACGACCATCTGCACGACGATCATCCAGAACAGGATCGACAATGCGCTCTCGGTTCGGGTCAGTGATTTCGCCAATATCATGGAGATGCTGAAGCCGATCGCGGCTCCCAGCGCGATCAGCTGGCCCGGATTGATCTCGCCGGTGGCGGGCCGCACGATCATGACCACGCCGACGATGCCGAGCACGATCGCGGCGATCTTCCAGACGGTCATGCGTTCGGACAGGAATGTTGCGGCCAGCAGTGCCGTCCAGATCGGCATGGTGAATTCGATCGCGACGACCTGGCCGATCCCGATCAGCGTCAGTGCGTAGAACCAACCGAGCTGTGCGAAATAATGCACCCCATTGCGCGCGAGATGCTGGGGCAGGCGCTTGGTCGCGACCGCCTTGAGGCCACCGGATCGGTAGATGATCGGCAGCAGAAGCGTGAACCCGATCACCGAGCGCACTTCCATGATCTCGAAGACGTTAAGCTCACGTGTGGTCTCGCGCCCGGCGACCGCCATGACCAGCATCAGCGACAGCCAGCCCGCCATCCACAGGGCAGCCATCGTTTTGGACGGTGTGGTGTTCATCGGCGCGGGTGTGGGAGGCGAGGGTCCTGAGGGAGGGCCGGTATCGGCGACATCGTCGCCGTTTGCAACGGCCAAATCTGCCGGTGCAGCGATGCATGGCGGCGTGCTAAGGCATCACCGAACAACGAGAAAAATCGGGAGATCTTCGCTCATGGACATCTTGCAGCCGGCCGAGTGGAAAAAACCGCGCGGCTTTTCCCATGGCGTCGCGGTCGAGGGGCCGGGCCGCTGGGTGGTGCTGGCCGGCCAGACCGGCGGCGACGAGACCGGCGATTACGCGCCTGACATGGCAGCGCAGGTCGGGACCGCGCTGAAGCGGATCATCAAGCTCCTGGGCGAGGCCGGCGCCGGCCCCGAGCACATCGTCCGCCTGACTTGGTACCTGACCAGCCGCAGCGAATATGAGGCCGCCGGGACCGGCATCGGCGCGGCCTGGAAGGAAACGCTGGGGCGCAATTTTCCGCCTTCGACCTTGCTCTACATCGGCGGTCTGGTGGACGACCGGGCCAAGGTCGAGATCGAGGTCACGGCGTTTGTGCCCGGCACATAAAAAATCGACCCGGCGAGATCGCCGGGTCGATTGTCAATCTACTCGTATCGGCCTAGCGCGACAGCGAGATGTTGGCGCCGCGGAACTGGCTGTCGGCGCGCATCGTGACGTTCTGCTTGTTGCCGGACGTCTTCAGCGAGATGTTGGCGTTGAAGCCGGCGGTGGAGGCGAGCAGCTCATAGTTTCCGCCGGCGCCACGACCCGAAAGGGCGCCGCTGATATTGCGGCTGGCCTCGGACCAGCTGCCCGCGATGGCGCTGCCTTCAGCCTTGACGTTGGCGCCGAGGTTGAACTTGTAGGCGTCGCTGGCGCAGGTCAGAGACAACTCCATGGTCGGTCCGATCGGAGCGTATTTGGCCCGGCAGCGGATCCGCTCGGTCGAGCCGTCATCCAGGGTGACTGTACCTGAGCCGCTCCAGCTGCCCGCCAGCGCGGCGAACGGGCCGGACTGGGCCTTGCTCTCGGAGTTGGCAATCGCGGCCGCAAACATAACGGCGGCCGCGATCAGCAGCCGCTGGCCCAGACCGCTCGTCACGATTTTTCTATTGGCGCGATGCTTCCCACCGCCCGCTGCACGGTATGCCTGCAGATGCTCCATTCCACTTCCCCGATCCGGCGTTGCCGCTGAGTTGACCGTTGGCATATGCACCATTGATCGAAACTTTCACAAGTCCCCCGCTGCCGATGGTGCCGGAAACGTTAGCGCCGGGCGCGGTGATCTTGCCGTCGGCAACCGTCAGCAAGGAGCTTGCGGTCGGCTCGCAGGAACCGCTTTTGGTGACGATGGTGACCTGCCAGTTGCCGTCATAGGGAGTCTGGGCGAAAGCGGGCGCGGCGAGGGTGAAAACTGAAGCGGCACAGAACGCCGCAATGCGAGCAAAACGCATAAAATCCGTCCTTGAATTTGTCTGATATGCTGACCCTTATTCGGGCCAAATGTGACGGAAATTTGGTGCGGTGCCAAATCGAAAATTGTTCCTGTGGGAACAATGGTTTATTTGGGTTTCCGGCTGCAATTTTCGAAGCAGAATCAACGCCCCTTCACGTTAAGGGTAAACGTCGGGACAGCGACTCAGGAAAGGGGCTTAGGAAAGGCTTGGCGCCGTGGTCGCGAACTGCTCGTCCTGAGTCTTGGACGGCAGCGCCTTGTGGACCTTGGCGTAATCGATCACGTCGGCCAGCAATTTGAGCCCGAGCGGGGCGAGCGCGCGCTCCCACAGTTCCCGCGCCGTCTCGCCCTTCTTGACGAAGCACCACTCCTGGGCGGCGATGGCGCCGGCGTCCATGCGGTCGGCGAGGTGGTAGATCGTGCCGCCGGCGATCGGATCGCCTTCCTTGATGGTCCATTCCACGGCCGCCTTGCCGCGGTGACGCGGCAGCAGCGAGGGATGATAGCCGATCCCGCCCAGCTTCGCGGCCTCGAGCGCGTCTTTGCCGATCCGGGCGTGGCTGTGCGCGGTGACGATCAGATCGGTGTCGGGAGCGATCTCGGAGGCCACCACCAGCTTGGGATTGGCCTGGACCACGACGTCGATGCCGGCCGCCTTGGCTGTCGCGGCGAGACGATCCTCGGGGTCAGCCACCACGACCCGCACGATCGAGACACCGTGCTCCCGGAGCATGTTCAGGGTGGTCACGCCGAAATGGCGGGAGCCGACGAGGGTAATGCGCATGGGTGTCCGATCCGTCTCGCAACTGCGTCATCTCCCGATAACACGTCCGGACGTCCTGTCACCACCCGCACCGCGTTTGCGCCGGTTATCAACAATGCACCGAGCAAGCTGCGCGATGAATTCCGCGATTGCGGCGTCGGCCGGTCCGGTGCTTCCATACGCGCATGGCATCGGCTCGGAGCGAACGCATGCGAAGCGCGTGGTTTGTCCTTCTCGCGGCCCTGGTCGCAACCGTTCCGGCACGCGCCGGCGGACAGCCCTATCCGGTGGTTCCGCCCGAGGTTGGTTTGGCGCCCTTCATCGGCCCGACCTGGAACGCCTATCGCTGCGCGGAAGGGCCTGTCATCAATTTCTATCACGGCGCCTATTACGGCCAGGAGCCGCCGGCACTCTATCGGGGCTACGCATACCGGCCGCATCACCGCTACAGCGCCTACCGCAGGCTGCCGCGGAAATATTTCTGCGTTTTGGATTAGGTTCCTGTGTTTCGTTCTTAACAGAGAGATCCAGGATTTGGCGTTAGAAGGTGGACCCACCGGGGCTGGCGACATTTCAACCCGCATCCGTTTTCGAACCTGGATTTGGCCGCTGGCGGGATCGCCAGCGGCTTTTTCATGCACGGCCATCACGAAATCATCTGGCGGTAACATGATCTCAACCAGCTTGGCGTATCGACGAATCCGTCGCGGATTTGTATTGCGTACCGCGACACCGAGATTGTCCCGCCGGCGTGGGTGCGCCGTGCGGGCTTTTTCGCCGGGACCGATTTCATGCCGAGCGCGATTGAGCAGATCGTCGATGTCTATGTCCGGCTGAAGAATCGGCGCGGCCTCGACGAGCTGATGATGCACAGGCAACGGCTTGCGGTCGATCTGAAGAGCAGGTCCGGCTACGACTTCAGCCTGCCGATCGGGCAGATCGACGAGGAGATCGCGATCATCGAAGCCGGCCTCAGCCGGCTCAAGTCGGGCGATATCGCCGCGACGGACAATAGCCGGCCAGTTTGACGCTCAGTCGCGCCGGCCGCCGTCGATGACGGTGAACAACGGCCGTGCCTGGGTCGGCTCGACCAGCAATTCCTCCACCAGTGCGGTCGCCGCATCGACATATTTGCGCGTCGGCTTGTCGAGGGGACGCGCGGCCTCGTCGTCGAGCGCGACCTTTGCGGCCTCGACCAGCTTGCGCATTCGCGCCGCGTGGTCATCGCCCGCCGTCAGCGTCGCGCGGGCCAGCGAGCGCAGCACGAACAGCTCGCCCTCGAGGCGGAGCAGACGGTCGTTGAGCCTGGTGAGGACGGCGTTGAGGTCGGCCATGGCGCGCGTTCGTTTTCGGAAGATCCATCCTGCTCTAGCGGCGATCGGTGAACGGAGTCCAAACGGCATCGGCGCAATTGGGCCGATCTCCCCTCAGGTCTCGGTCCGCGCCAGATAGTCGCGTGCAAAGGCAAGATACCAGTCGAGGCAGGCGGGATTGGCCATCGCCTCCCGGTTGATGACCTTCTCGACGGGCTGGCCGAGCAGCAGCTTCTTGATAGGCAGCTCCTGCTTCTTGCCCGAGAGCGTGCGCGGAATCTCGGCGACCGCAAAAATCTCGTTGGGCAGGAAGCGGCGCGAGAGGCCGGCCTCGATCGCCTTGTTGATCCTCGCCTGCATTGCGCCGTCGAAGGCGACGCCTTCGCGCAGCACCACGAACAGCGGCATGTAGCTGTCACGGCCGAGATATTCGAGATCGACGACGAGGGAATCCAGCACCTCCGGCAAGGCCTCGATCGCGGAGTAGAGTTCGCTGGTGCCCATGCGCAGGCCATGCCGGTTGATGGTGGCATCGCTGCGGCCATAGATGATGCAGGAGCCGTCCGGGTCGACCTTGAGCCAGTCGCCATGCCGCCACACCGGCCCGCGGCCGCTGCCGTCGAAATTGTCCGGATAGGTCTCGAAATAGCTCGCGCGATAGCGCGCATCGTGCTTGTCGTTCCAGAAATAGAGCGGCATCGACGGCATCGGCTCGGTGCAGACGAGCTCGCCGACCTCGCCGATGACGGCGCGGCCCTGTTCGTCGAACGCTTCTACGGCAGCACCCAGCAGACGGCACTGCATCGCGCCCGGCGTCTGCGGCAGTTCGCGATTTCCCCCAATGAAGGCGCCGGCGAAATCCGTGCCGCCGGAGATGTTGGCCCACCAGATATCGGCCTGCGCCTTGCTGCCGTTGGTCTTCGAGAGCGCTGCGAAGCGGCTGTTGAACCAGGCTTGCGTGTCCGCGCTCAGCGGAGAGCCGGTCGAGCCGAGACATCGAAGCTGTGAGAGATCACCGGCGGCGGCGAGGTCGATCTCGGCCTTGGCGCAGTTGGCGAAGAACGCCGCGCCCGCCCCGAAGAAGGTCGCTTTGGATTGCGCGACGAAGCGCCACAGCGTGGTCCAGTCCGGCTTGTCCCTGGCGCCGCCGGGGCTGCCGTCGAAGATGCAGCAGGTGGTGCCGCTGAGCAGGCCGCCCACCTGGCTGTTCCACATGATCCAGCCCGTCGAAGAGTACCAGTGATAGCGCTCGCCGAACGAGTTCTCGTGGTAGGAGCAGCCGAGATCGTTATGCAATCCCAGCAGCGCCAGCACCACGATGACGATGCCGCCATGGCCGTGCACGATCGGCTTCGGCAGGCCGGTGGTGCCGCTGGAATAGACGATCCAGAGCGGATGATCGAACGGCAGCCACGCTGGCTCGAACGCGTTGATCGCGGCGCCCGTTGTTGCGGTAATGTCGGAGAGCAGGGCGTCCGCCGCTGCGGGCGCGGGGGCTTCGCTGTGCAGGATGACGTGCTCGACGGTCGGCAGCGATCGCCGCAGCTCGGCGAGAACGCCTTTGCGATCGTGCCGGCGTCCGGCATAGGTGACTGCGTCGCAGGCGATCAGCACTTTCGGTTCGATCTGCTTGAAGCGGTCGATCACGGCGGGCGCGGCCATATCGGGCGCGCACACGCTCCAGACCGCGCCGATGCTGGCGCTCGCCAGGAATGCGATGATGGTCTCGGGGATGTTGGGCAGATAGGCCGCGATGCGGTCGCCGGGCTTGATGCCTTTTTCTTTCAGATGCAGCGCGAGGGCCGCCGCCTTGCGCCGCAGCTCCGGCCAGCTCGTCTCGCAAAGCCTGCCGTCCTCGCCGCAGCTGACGATCGCGGGCAGGCCGGCCGCATCGGCCGCCTCCACATGGCGGAACACCTGCCGGGCATAATTGACCTGGGCGCCGGGAAACCAGACCGCGCCGGGCATCTTGCGCTCGGTGATCACGGCCGCAAACGGCGTTGGCGATTGCAGATCGTAATAGTCCCAGATGCTGTGCCAGAAGCCGTCGAGATCGCGCACCGACCATTGCCGCATCTCCTCGTAGCTGGCGAAGGTAAGGCCGCGTTGCTCGGCGAGCCAGGTGCGGTAAAGGGCGATCTGGGGAACGAAAGCTGCGGTCATTGCGTGTCGGCTTCAGTTGCGGGGCGGGGAGTTTAACCGTTGCCGCAGAGGAGCAGAAGCCGCAGTTCGGGCAGGCAGCGTTGACGCGAGTAGCTGGTCTGGGTCCGCTGGAAGCAGCCTACCATCCGGCCCCGGCCCAGCGCCTTCCGAACACGGGTGGCTTGGTCTTCACCGCTTCCCAGCCGAAGAAATGGTGCTTGCCCGACCAGGTGTGCACCACGCCGCTGCAGATGCTGCATTTGAAGCTGCCGGAATGCGCTTCGGCGTGCTCCTCCCTTGTCGCGGTGTAGTTCATGCTGCAACCCGGGCAGGTGAATTCTTCGATCGTCCAGATGGTATTGGCCATTGCACCGAAACTGGTTTGGGGGACCTCGATGGAAGCCTAGGTGCGCGCCTTTGCAACGGCGTAAACCGGTTGGGCGAAATCCGGTTAATCACCGTTAGCCAAGCCGTCGGCGACAGAGCCCGCCCCGGGCTCGGATCCGCCTCGTCTTGACGCCGGGTGCGCGGCTGGCAATAACGCTGGGCCGCGCAAGTGCCGGAACCCGCGTCAATGCCGCAAGGAAAGCCGTGCCCGTGAAAAGTCTGCGTCAGCTCCTGACGGGCGAGGACATCATCCAGCTCGTGATCCGCGTCGGCCTGCTCGGCCTGCTGATCATCTGGACCTTCCTGATCATCCGCCCCTTCGTGCCGATCCTTGCCTGGAGCGGCGTGCTCGCGGTCGCGTTCTACCCGGCCTTCAGCTGGGTCGCGAAGATCCTGGGCGGCCGGCCCAAGACCGCAGCGGCGATCCTGACCCTGATCACGCTCGGCATCGTCATCGGTCCTGCGACCTGGCTCGGCATCAGCGCAGTGGACGGCGTGCGCGAGTTGGCGCACCAGCTCGGCACCGGCGACCTCGCGCTTCAATCGGCGCCGGAGCAGCTGAAGTCGTGGCCGGTCGTTGGCCCCTGGCTATTCGACCTCTGGGAGCAGGCCTACAACAACATCCGCGCGGTGCTGCGCGAGGTGGCGCCGTATCTCCAGCCGCTGGCGGGACCGTTGCTTGGGCTCGCGGGTGACGCCGGCGTCGGCACGCTCCAGTTCCTGGTCTCGGTGTTCGTGGCCGGCTTCCTGTTTCCGCACGGGCCGCGGCTGGTTGCGGCCGGACGCGGCTTCCTGTTTCGCATCGTGCCCGAACAGAGCGAGCATTTCCTCGGGCTCGCGGGCGCGACCATCCGCGCGGTGGCGCAAGGCGTGATCGGCGTCGCGATCGTGCAGGCATTGCTCGCCGGCATCGGCTTCAAGCTTGCGGCGGTGCCGAGCGCAGGCCTGCTCGCCTTCATCGTGCTGCTGCTCTCGATCGTGCAGATCGGTGCCTTCCTGGTGCTGCTGCCGGTGATCATCTGGATCTGGACCGCCAAGGACGTCACCACCGCGCTGCTGCTCACCGTGTTTCTCGTCGTCGTCGGCTTCCTCGACACCATGTTGAAGCCGCTGGTGATGGGGCGCGGCCTGACCACGCCGACCATCGTCATCTTCGTCGGCGTGATCGGCGGCACGCTCGCCCACGGCATCGTCGGCCTGTTCATCGGCCCGATCATCCTGTCGGTGGCCTGGGAGATGATGATGGCCTGGATCAGGACGGAGGATCGGGCCGAGGCGGGGTCGAGGGCGGGGACAGCGACGGGCGAGGGCTGATCGGGCGCCTCGGACGGCGGGATCGACCTGCCTGCCGGATTCGATCAGACCTGGCGGCCTTAGCCCCGTGTGATCAAGGTCCACGGAACTTGTCTATCCGACTAGACAAGTTACCATGGGCTCGATTCTTTTTTCGATTACGGCGGACATGGCGAAGTCTTCCAAGCTGGTCGCCGCCAAGCGCGGCAAGGTATTGTTGGTCAGGCGTCGGTCGGACGGCCTGTGGATGTTCCCGGGCGGCCGCAAGCGCGCGCGAGAGTCCGACAAGGACTGCCTGCGGCGGGAGATCAAGGAAGAGCTGCCCAAGCTGAAGCTCGGCCGGATCAGCCTCTGGAAGGAAGTGACGACCAGGAACAAGCGCTCCGGCCGCAAGATGAGCGACGCGATCTTCATCGCCAAGGGCGCCAAGGGCAGGCTCGCCATCGGCGACAAAAACGAGATCGACCGCGCCGTCTGGCAGAAGCCGCGCGGCATCCGTCTGACGCCGACCTCGCGCTATATCCGCGACCGCCTGTTTCCGCGGAAGCGCGGGTGAGCTAGGCCTCCTCGTCGTCCTCCGACGAGTGCTGTATCCGTCCGGTTTGGGCCCGCGAAAAATTGGCGCGCGCTTGCGGTGCGGACATTCTGGCCATTTCGGCTTCGCGCTGCTCCTTGCGAACCTTGCGCGCGCGCTTCATGGCTTGCTTGACCTGAGGGTTCGGCGAATCCTCCGCGAAAAACAGCACCACCTCGCAGCTCGGACATTGCCTGGAATAGCCGTCCTGCAACCGTCCCGCGCGGTCGCGGAACACGGTCTTGCAGCGCGTGCACTGAATCTGGACGAAACTCATGCGCGGTCGATCGACAATGACTGATGGAAATGGATCATCAGGTGATCCCAAATGTCTGAAGAAAGCCTGAACGCGTCGGCGAGTTCAAGCCGCTCCATCAGCCGCCTATTGCTTGGCCGCTATCGTGTCCAGGCAATGGTTGAGGTAGACGGTGCGATCCCTGGGCAGCACCTTCTCGAGATCCGCCTTCAGCGCGCATTCGCGCTGCCGCATCTGCTCGGCCCGCCGCTTCTCGGCCGCCTCGCGATATTCGGGAGCGACCTTGTTGGGATCGACGAGGGCCTGCGAGCGGGCGGGAGCCGTCACGGCGAGTGCAATGGCGGTGATGATAATGAACTGTTTCAAATGAGCCTCCGTTAAAAGGCTCATTCTAGCGCTCGGGCGGCGAGGGCTCAAACGGCAAATTCGCCAAGACAACCGGCGGCACAGTTGATTTCAACTACCTGAAGTTGGGACGAGGGGAGGCCGTCACTTCGGGACGTGGTCGATCTTGTGGCCGAGATGCCCGGTGTCGTGATCGCGACGCAACTGGCTGAGCGATGTCTCGTTCAACTGGTGCAGGACCTCGCTGAGTTCAGTCGTATCCGGATAACCGGCGGCAAAACCCTTGCCGTAGATCTTGCGCAACGTACCGACCAGCGTATTGCCGTGCTTCTTGCTGATCGCGCCATCCTTGTCGCGGTGGCGATGATCCAGGCCCGTGTCCTTCATGGCTTTCTCCCTGAGTGGCGTCTGCGCGCCTGGAGAGAGCGTGCTCCCAAACGAGTTGATTGGCAACGGCACGGCGCGCGGCAGTTGAGCCTCGTCAAGGTGTGGAAAGATCGAAGGATGTGTGAAGCAGTTCACAAGCGATGGTCGGGATCGCTGCTACGAAGGCCTCATTGCTTCACCAATTGATATTTTGAAAACGCCCCAGCGCTCCACCAGGCGCTGGGGTTTTCACGTCGATCACCGCAACGGCCAGAGCGCGCGACGCGCGATCGATGGGCGGGTGCTTTCCGAATGATGCCGAAGATTGATGCCGAAGGCCGGCGACTACGCGGCTTGCTCCTCGAACGAGGTGTAGACCTGGCCACCTGGACCAATCACCTGAACGCCCCAGCACCCGTCAGCGATAAGCTCCTTGGCCTTCTTGAGGGCGGCGGTGAGTGACAGCCGCTTGAGGCTGACGATTCCTGCCGTGTCGAAACCGCTGATTTCAAACATGCCGCTCCTCCCTGTTTTGTCGAATCCTACACTTTTTGAGCGGGTTGTCTCGCGGCTTTTGGGACAGGGATACAAAACCGCGAAAACAACCCCATGCACAGTAGCTAAGTCCTGCTGGCGCAACGCTTTCTTTTTGGCACACGGCGGTCTTGCATCCGGCGGAGACGCCGGTTGACTCGTCGGGCAAAACAGGGGTAGTTTGCCAAATTCGGAAAATCCGCTTCGGGCCGCGGCGACCTCCCGGGATCGGGAGGAGCTCTCGCACCGGCCTGCGTGTCATGTCTGTCGCACGCCCCCGTAGTCGGCCGGATGGCGGGGCGTGCGGCAGGCCGCGGCCGCTAACGTGGAATTAAGCTGAAAAGCCCACAATTTTAGACAGTTGTAGATGGGTGCTGCGTAAGGGAGCCGTCGCGAGGACGTTCCGGCGACGGCTTCCTATTGCTCTCATTTGGGGTCAATGCCATGACCGCGACTTTCGAAACGCAAGGCCTTGTCGAACAGCTCGACCCTGCAGCTCTTGCTGCGGCCATCGCGGCCGACGAACCCGCAAGCTTGGACGCTCCAGAACCGATCAAGCGGTCGAGCCGCACGTCGGTCATGGCGCTATCGGTGTGTGCGCTGGCCATCAACGGCGCGGCGGCGATCTACACATGGCCGTCCGGCCTGCCATCGCTGAACCTGAGCAGCCTGGCTGATCTGCTACCGCGGCAAGAGGCTTCAGTGCCAAAGCCGGATCCGGTTGTCGCTGCCTTGAAGGATATTCAGTCGACCCAGCAGCAACACACGGCTTCGCTGCAGGAGAGCAACCAGGCACTGCAGCAAAACGCGGCTGTGCTGCAGGCGGATTCCATGGTGCTGCTTTCGCTGCGACAGAGCATCACGGACGAACGTGTCGATGTGAAGAAGGTATCCTCCCAGCTGTCCACGCTGATTGCGAAGATCGACTCGCTGCAAAATGCCATGATGTCGGACGTCACGTCCTCCGTTCGCAGAGCGCATGCGCGCTACGGACTGTCCGCAGCGATCCGCAAACGGCTCGCCCGGCAGTCGAAATCTGTAGGTCCCGTTTCAGTTGGAGGAGCGCCGCTGAGCGTGCCTGCTACAGTTTCGGCCCCGGAGAGCTGAAGATAGGATCAGGCAAGTCATCTGGACCGAGTGATCTGGGGCTATCTCCGCGCTCACTTGGCGGGCTCACGTGAGCGCGGCTTTTTACCCGACTTGGAATTACGGAATGCTGGTGACAGTGCAGTCCGCCACCGTCACCACGGATCCGAAGAAGCGATTATTGGGAGCCCGCCGGTTTACCCTGAGGGCCTTTCAATAGTAACGGCGCCTCGGACGGCGTTCGTAATAATCATCGCCGTAATAGCCTTGCCGGCCCTGTTGAAACTGCAGCGGAACCGTTCCGTTCGGGTAGCACTGGCCGTCGCGGGAATCGATATCGGCACCGTTTCCGCAAGGAACGGGATAGTGGCCATAGCCTCTGCCGCCACCATGGTACTGCCGTGCGGCCTGTTCTTGCGGCGGCAAGTAGCCGTTGGGGTAGCACATGCCGTCGCGGGCGCCGACGTCCCAGCCGTTGCCGCACGGCGGTGGGTGCACAGGGACACGGTATTGAACCTGATGAACCTCACCGAGCTGTAGAGCCAGCAAGGTTGCGACGACTGCACCGATCATCGGATTTTCTCCCAATCGCAATATGCCTACGACTGAGCGGCTGAATGATCGCTGAACGGGTTTGCGCCGGCGATCTTAACCTCATTTTAGGAAATCGTTGTCCGGCGGCGTCCCGTTAGATATAAAAGGAACCTTCCGCCAGCGTCAGTCGCGTCCGTGAGTCATGATTACGTATAAGCAGTACCATATCCAGCAAGTTGAGCACGGCCCCAAGCGCTGGGTTGCTCGCATCACGCGGACAGACGGCCAGAACATCCGCACCATCCTGCCGGCGACTGAGCGCCCCTACCTCGACACGAAGCCGACAGCGTCCCCCGAGGAAGCTGAGGCGCTTGCCAAGGAAGGCATCGACTTCGGCGGCGTGGTGTAGTCCGCCGTCGCCATCTCCCGACTTTCATTCGCGAACTCGCTGGTGACTTCATTCGCAGCGGTGGTGCGGGGCGTGCAGCTTTGTCCGTTACCGGCGATCTGCTCGACATGCTCGTTGATTGCTACGATCAGCGGCCGCTGGCATTCACGCGTACCCAGTTATGGTACAGGCCCAAGCGCGAGATCAATAGACCGTTCATCGAACTGGATGAACTAGGGAGGATAGGGCAACGGAAGGTGCTTTAGTTCGTCGGCCTCGCTCGCCAGCCGTTTTCCTGATGGGGAATGGTGGCAGTGATATCGACGTCTCTCACAGCGGATTGGCGCCACGCCGCCACCCCGAAGCACAGGGTCAGAGTCATGGCGGTCGCCAACAGCAGCACGGACAAAAACTGGCTCACGCGCACCCCCACAAGCAGAACATACTGAGGCAGCGAGCACGCACAGGCGATTCGGAAAATGCAGGCGCGCTGACCTGCAGGCAGTTTTCCCCAGGTTGTAGAACGGTGGATTAGCACCTTCAACCTTGCACCCGCCGCGGCTCCGGAGCCGCTATTGCAGGCCGGCTTTTCACCCGAAAACTATTGTGGCTCGGTTGGCTTATCTCGCTCATGGCTCTCGGCTTCGGCGGCCGCGCACGCATCCATGCCATGGCATTTGCTTAGATAGTACCGGGCGCCTGCGAAGATCGAGCAAACAATCACCACGGAAACCAGCAGGACGATCATCCACCGACGATTCAACATTCCCATGACCTTCTGCACCCTCCATCCAACGCCGCCCGTTCGCTGACCGGCTCAACCAGGCGAGGCGAAAGCTGGATTAGCCCAAATCAGACCTTGCGCTTCGGATTCAGTCGAGCCTCACGCTCCAGCCGTTCGGACTTCAGGCGTTTCAGGTTTTCCTGAAACTCCGGCGTGGCTTGACTGTCCGCTATCGTCTGTCTCGATCCTATCGGATTGAGGGTCCTTCGCTCGGCTTCGTCCGCGATTTGTTGCTCGGCCGACCGTTTGGGTTTGATCATTTGCTTTTTGCCTTGAGGCCGGGATTGACCAAGCGGGCGCCGGTCAAATCATTTTCGATTTGGCCGATCGCGTCGAACGTTCTGGAATTCCTCGGGTCCCTTGACGAGCCGCCGCTTGCGGCTGGCCTGGTCATCCGGGCTCGCTTTGTTGTCTTTGAGCTTGTCGATCGCGTTACCCGCCATTTCCCGAGCCCGCTCGGACGAGGCCTTGGCGGCAGATGTAACCGCGAGGGCGGGGGCGGGTTTGCCCAAGCCAATATCGACCAGCCGACGGATGGATTCAGAGCGAGCCGGAGTGTCTTCCTGCCGCGACGCCCATGCGTCGATCTGAACGACAGTCGATTCCGGCCAGCGCGTGCCGATCTGGACGCCCTGACCAGTAGCGGGGCGGCCGCGATGTTTTTTGGCACGAATCTTTTTTGCTGGTTTCATTTTATTTGGTACCAAAAAATCATGCCAAGGGGAAGCGCGAACTTCCGATAAGCGTGCTGGTTTGGTGCGCTGGCACCGCGATCCCGCGCAACATCACGATCACAGGTTTTGAAGTCAGGCGGCGCCCCGGAGAGGAAGCGCCAGTTGTACAGCAAACGGTCGGGAAGCATTTGCCTGGACGAAGGCCTGCAAGGCCGGCGTGATCTCGCTACTGGTGACACGCACGGCAAGCCCATCTGCGATCTCGCTGGTGGCATCGCGAGACCAGCCCTCGATCGCGTTGAAGGCGACAATGCGGACGGGATAGGCGTACTGCCCGGAGAGCAGGTCGCGGATGATGGTCTCGACGTCGGTGTCCTGCTCGTCGGTCTCACGCCAGGAGCAGCCGGCGCGCGCGCCGAAGTCTTCCAGCACCAGGTAAATCTCACGGTCGAGCCGATCCAGCGGGACAATCGACGGCGCATGACGCATGACGCTACTCCTACCCAAAGAAGAGCAATTGCGCTGCCATGGGGATCGTTCCGTTCCCGCGTGAGGGGCAAGGCTTATGCGGAAAAGAGCCGGCCGCTGAGGCGGCCTTATTCCTTGTCCTCAGTCCAGGTGCGGTCGCCGCACTGGCACTCATAGACCCGGACCGTCAGCCCGCGCATGGCGTCCATCATCGTGTGCTTGAGCTTGGGTTGAGCGCCGCAGCTACAGCGACGTTCCTCTCGGGTCTTGGCGCCTGAAAATTTATCGCTGCTGAAATAGTTCATCAACTCACCCTGCCAAAGGTCAGTCGTTAAGTCCCAAAGTGGACATTTGTTCCCACAGCGGATTTGCCAAGCGTGGCTCGGCTGGTCATCAGAGATGGGGCGGGCGAAGCAGAAGTGCGCCAACTATAGGAACGACGCCCATCAGCCAACCTTGGTTCTACATGCGTTTTAGACGCATGAGGCTATCGGTTCGGTAGCCGGGAGCGGCCTCAGCCCTGGGTCTGCCACCTTGGCCTGGGGCCGTTTCCTTGGGGGAGGCGGCGCGTTGCGATCCGCCAGGTCATTCCGCGGCTCGCAGCCCTTGCTCTGTTGGCTCATAGCGCTGGCCATACTGTTTGAGCCAGCCGCCTTCGACCATCTTCCGCGCCATAGCCATCGTGCATATCGGCTGACCGCCGCCTGGGTGATACAGGCCATCTGCGCGCTGGATCAGGTAGCCGTAGACGCGGGCCTGTCGCAGCGGCTTGATCATACCAGGAAAGAGAACGACGGAGTGGTCGGTCATTGCCCAATCCCGAACATTTCGGGTTACCGATCGTTCCAGATCCGCTTGGACACGCCGATCGCCGGCTAAGTCGAGGGACGTATGCCTTGGCCTAACCTCATTTCTTAAGGCTCGACTCGAGGAGTTGGGTCGCAAAGTCGTCGCCGATGCAGGCACCCTGAAGGAGGCCATCGGAGTCGCGTGGGTGGCTGAGTTGGATCTGACCATTCTCGACCTGAGGCTTGGCGATGAAACGACTGAACTCGTGGCGGAGATCACTCGTGGTCGCGGCTTGCCATTTTTCTTCCTGACCGGCCATACATCCGATGGATTGCCAAGTGGCTTCCGCAATGCTCCCCGATTGGAGAAGCCGGTTCTCTGCTCCGCGCTCCCGAAGATGACGATAGCTGCGCGAGGTCTTGAGCGGCTAGGCTGCGACCTTCACGCTGCGGCCTTGCCCTTCGCCAAGCTTGCAAGGTCCTTCCAGGCCAAGGCGGTCCGCAACCACTTCAACCGCTCGGCGGGACAGGTCGCGGCGATCGCCTTCTGCATCGCGGCGATGGCTTCTGCTTGATGGTCTAGGTCTCCAATCATCGGAGCAATCATTCGCCAGAATTATTAAGACCTGCGAAAATCCACAGCCCGGAAAACTACCGGCTTACGCCGCCGTCGAGCCTGCATCCAAGCCTGGCCCTGTGGACTCGCCAGTCCGGCGCCAGCCGCTCGCCCCGTCCTGCGTGGGTTGGTTATCACAGGTTAAAGCGCGACTCAGCAGATGCAGCCGAGGATAAACTGGCAACAGGCTGGGGACGCCGGGCGATGGCACAGTCACGCTATCCGTTGATCCGAAGGTGGACACCGGAGGAGCATCAACAACTGCTGGCGATGGCGGCGGCTGGGTGCCGACCCGACGAGATCGCGCAGGCGTTGGGCAGGACAGAACCGGCCGTGCGAGGCCGCGCGAATTTGCACAACATCCCGTTGCGGCTGGTGGCGCAAAAGCGGAAGGGCCCATGATCAAGGGCGTGGCCATAGCTGCTCTCGTACTGGCGGCGGCGAGTCTCGCAGACCAGCGGTTGTCCTAGGGGCGCTATACCGATGCGGCGCTGAGGCTCCTGCGCGAAATTGAGCATTCATTCCGGCGACAATTACGAAGAGACAGGGAGCGATCACTGATGCAGGACCTTTGCCGCCCAGTCGGGCCTCATGTCCGCGGCGCGCGTGCTGCGAGCGGTGCAGGGGCATCAAGCGCCGCGCATGCTACACCGGCAACCGATCTGCAGACACAGCGCCGACACACAGTTTATCGGAGCGCGTCGTCTCGGCGTAAGTATCTAAGTGATTTGGTGAGCGCGCTGGGGCTCGAACCCAGGACCCCGTGATTAAAAGTCACGTGCTCTACCGGCTGAGCTACGCGCTCCCATGGCCGCTGATGGCTTTGAAGAAATCGCCATCGTCTTCGGTCATTTGGAAAAGCATGTCTTGCCGCCACGTCGACGCAAGCGTTGCGGAAAAACCGGCTGTTTCCGGATCATGCTTTCGGCCCGGGCTGTGTAGGGGGATGGGGCGCGGAGGTCAATAGCAGGTGAGGGTGCCGAAGTTGAAGGCAGGAGCGGGAATTCGCTCGCCGTTTCCGATGCTTGAGCCGGGATTTTCAACCGGAATGGCGGGCCGTCATCCACGCCGAAGAAGCCGCGACGTCCGCCCCACGGGACGGATGCCGCATTCGGAGCCCCGTCAGTTCGCTTCCCGCCGCACCTCGCTCGGCACCGGCACTTGCTGCGGCGTGCCGGCGGGGGTCGGTAGCGCGACCGGGCGCAGGCCGATCAGCTCCGCGGTGCGGATCGCGCTGTCGCGCCAGAACTGGAACGAGTTGATGCGGCTGAGCTCGAGGATGGCGATGGCAACCGCAGCCAGGAACGGCAGGCTCTGGAGCACCAGCACGCCGGCGAAGATGTAGATCTCGGTGATCTGGCGGTAGCTGTTGGAGGCCACCAGCACGCCGGCGCCGATCAGGAGCAGGGCGCCGATCACCGCCTCCCAGAACGCCTGGAACTCGATCGACATCCTGGACAGGCCGCCCTTGGACGTGCGCGCGAACGCGATGTGCTCGGTGATCAGTCCCTGCGCGACCGCGCGCGATACCGTCCACTGCACGCTCATCGCCGCGATCATCGCGCCCAGCATCTGGCCGGGCTTGATCGCGACGCGCGCGCGGTACATCGACAAGAAATGCGCGAGCGAGACGATGAAGGCGCCGATGATCGGCAGCGTCAGGATCTTGTCGGGGATGGCAATGTCGGCGAAGGCGACGATCGGTACCCAGACCAGGTTGAGCAGCGCCACGACCACGCCGAGGCTCTCGGCGCCCAGCCAGTTCAGCCAGCCCAGGCCATATTCGCGCTTCTGGTCCGGCGTCAGCCGGCTTCGTCCCGGCAGGAAGTTCCGCCAGTGCTTCTTGACGATCTGGAGACCGCCATAGGCCCAGCGGTGACGCTGCTTCTTGAAGGCCTCGTAGGTGTCGGGGAGCAGGCCCTGGCCGTAGCGGTGGTTGGTGTAGTGCGTGGTCCAGCCGAGCTGCTGGATCGAAAGGCCGAGATCAGAGTCCTCGCAGATCGTGTCGGACGACCAGCCGCCGGCCATGTCCATCGCGGCGCGGCGGATCAGGCACATCGTGCCATGCACGATGATGGCGTTGGTCTCGTTGCGCTGGACCATGCCGATGTCGAAGAAGCCGGCATATTCGCCGTTCATGATGTAGTGCATGATCGACAGGTCGCCGTCGCGATGTTCCTGCGGCGCCTGCACCAGGCCGACGCTGGGATCAGCGAACGCCGGCACGAGGTCCTTCAGCCAGTCGGGATCGACGACGTAGTCGGCATCGAGGATGCCGATGATCTCGGCGTCGACGGCGGTGCGATCCATCGCGATGCGCAGCGCACCGGCCTTGAAGCCCTGCACCTTCTCAGCGTTGATGAACTTGAAGCGTTCACCGAGCGCGCGGCAATGATCCTGGATCGGCTGCCAGAACGCAGGGTCCGGCGTGTTGTTGATGATGACGACGCATTCGTAGTTCGGATAGTTCAGCCGCGAAAGCGCATCGAGCGTCTGCTTGAGCATCTCGACCGGCTCGAAATAAGCGGGGATGTGGATCGAGACTTTTGGGAAGTAATTCTCCGGAACGCTCTCGACCGGCTTGCCCTTTGTGAGCAGCCGCTGCGGCGCCCGGCCGAACGCGACGGCCGCGATCTCGTCGATGCGCGCCATCGCGATCAGCACGAGGGGAACAAGCAGGATCATACCGAGCGTGAGCGCGAAGGCGGAGCCGAAGATGAAATAGTGCCCGTTCCAGAACGCGAACACCGTGGCGGCCCAGGCGCCGACGCCATTAGCGGTGGACGACAGCAGGAACGCCTGCTTCGCCGTGGGCTGCTGCAGCCGCAGGATCGGCAGCGACAGCAGGATTCCGACCAGAAGCGCGACACCCATCAGCTTCCAATAGTCGGGATTCTCCACCGGCCCGGTCCAGGCGAATTTCGGCTCGCGGCTGGCGTTGAGGATGCCCCAGTACGGACCGACGCCGCCTTCGAAGTATTTCCAGGGCTGATCGATGGCCTCGACGATGTTGTATTCCATGCCGATGGCGTCGGCGCGGCTGACGAAGTTGCGCAAGGTCAGTGCCTGCTGGAACGGACCGGGGTCGGCATTGCGCAAATTGTAACCCGCACTCGGCCAGCCGAACTCGGCGATCACGATGCGCTTGCCGGGGAACAGGTTACGCAACAGATTGTAGCGGTCGACGGCCTGATCGACCGCCTGGTCCGAGCGGAAATTTTCCCAATAAGGCAGCACGTGGGCGGCGATGAAGTCGACGTTCGAGCCGAGGTCGGGATTGTCGCGCCAGATGTTCCAGATCTCGCCGGTCGTGACGGGCACGCGGACCGAGCCCTTGACCTTCTTGATCATCTCGATGAGGTCTTCGACCTTCTGCTCGCCGCGGTAGATCACCTCGTTGCCGACCACGACGCCGTTGACGTTGCTGTTCTTGCGGGCGAGATCGATGGCGGCCTTGATCTCGCGCTCGTTGCGATCCTTGTCCTTGTCGATCCAGGCGCCGACGGTAACCTTGAGGCCGAACTCGGCCGCGATCGGCGGCACCAGTTCCACGCCGCCGGTGGACGAATAGAGGCGGATCGCGCGCGTCATCGTCGACAGCGTCTTCAGGTCGGCGCGGATTTTCTCCACCGACGGGATGTTGTCGATGTCGGGGTGAGCCGAGCCCTCGAACGGCGCATAGGAGACGCTGGGCAGCAAGCCCTTGAAGTCGGGCGCGGGTTCCTTGTCGCGCAAGACTCCCCAGAGGCCGGCGTGGAGCGCGGACACAAGCAACAGAACGGCGGCGACAACCCGCATCGCGGCTAAACCAAAAGGGGCTGAGGGGGCAGGGAAGCGGATCCGACCCCGAGATCCGACCAAGTCCGCGGCAAATGGAGCATACCTCTGCCGCGCGGTTTCACAACTGTCATCGCCTCATGACCATATGAGGGCATGCACATTTCGGAATTCGCAGCAGTGCCAATTGCCTCTATCGCCGATCGTTCCTGAACGCAGCCTGAAACAATCGCGGCTATTTCGGGGGCGCCGGTGACGGGCTTGCCGCCGGCGAGGGGCTCGCGGCCGGCTGCGGCTGCGCATTGCCCGCTGCCGGCGCGGCCGGCTGCGAGGCCGCGGCTGCCGCCTGCTGCGGCTGCGACGCCGGGTTGATCCAGCAAGCGTGCACACGGCTGTCCAGGGTCTCGGCGACCTTGGGATCGATCTGGCCGCCGAAGCGGGTCAGGCAGCGGAAGGCGGCCTGGATGTGGCCGCCGGGACAGCCGAAGCGGTCGTAGAGGTCGAGATGGCGGAATGCGGTATCGAGGTCATCCCGCCACATCAGCCGCACCACGCGGCGGCCGAGCCAGACGCATTCGGGGTTGCCGGCCGGGCCGCTGATGACCTGGGCTGCTTCGGCGAATTCGTCGGTGCGGCGCTGGTTCTGGGCGGCATCCTTGGCCGCGTCGGCGGGCTGGGCGGCTGCCTTGCTCTGGTCCGGGGCGGGCGTGCCGCTCTGGGCGGAGGCGGCGCCGATACCCATCAGGATGACAAGGGAAGAAACGGCCAAGGTGGCGGCGAACTGCCGCAGGACCGCATTTCGTAACTCGAACACCCGTTGCCGCATGAATTCCCCAATATATCACTGACCGTCCGCGTCAGGACCTTCGCGGACGCGCCTGCGTGATGGCGTCCAAATGGGTCTCCAATGCGGCGGAAAAGTCCTCCCGAGTCCATGGCCTGAATCTGAAATTTTGTCCAGCAAAGTCACGATCCTAGGCCTCGGTCGAACGGCCGCAGGTAAATTCCTCAGGGGAGGGATGGATCCATAACGGAGTCACCCCCTTGGCAGACGGCGTGCTAGCAGGTAATCGACGGCCCTTCGCGGAGGACGGAACCGATTTCTCTTCGTACGCCACTGGCGCTTCTGCTCGTTTCACTGGGTGCGATCGCTGCCGTGTGGTGGTGGCTTGCCACGCCGATCTCGCTCGCGCGCGCCCCGATCGATCCCGCCGACAAGGTCCAGTGCGTCTCCTACGCGCCGTTCCGCGGCGAGCAGTCGCCGCTGAACGCATGGACCCATATCGAGGCCGACCAGATCGAGCAGGACCTGCGCCAGCTCAAGGAGATCACCGACTGCGTTCGCACCTATTCGATGGAGAACGGGCTGGACCAGGTGCCGGCGATCGCGGCCGGGATCGGCGGGATGAAAGTGCTCCAGGGCATCTGGCTCTCCAGCAACCGCACCAAGAATTTCGAGCAGGCCGCGCTCGCCATTCGCCTTTCCAAGGATTTCCCCGGGATCATCACCAGCATCATCGTCGGCAACGAGGTGCTGCTGCGCGGCGAGATGACGACCGCGGACCTAGTCTCCATCATCCGCTCGGTGAAGGCCCAGGTCAGCGTGCCCGTCACCTATGCCGATGTCTGGGAGTTCTGGCTCAGGAATCGCGAGATCTATGACGCCGTCGACTTCGTCACGATCCACATCCTGCCCTATTGGGAGGACTTCCCGGTCAAGGCGAAGTTTGCCGCCTCCCATGTCGAACAGATCCGCGAGCGCATGGCGGTCGCATTTCCCGGCAAGGAGATCCTGATCGGCGAAACCGGCTGGCCGAGCGAAGGGCGCATGCGCGAGGGCGCGCTGCCGTCGCGCACCAACCAGGCGCGCGTGGTCTCGGAGATCCTGAGTCTCGCGAAAGCGCAGAAATTCCGCGTCAATCTGATCGAGTCCTACGACCAGCCGTGGAAGCGCAAGCTGGAAGGCACCGTCGGCGGCTATTGGGGCCTCTATGATTCGGTGCGCCGGAGCCTGAAATATCCGCCGGGCCAGCCGATCAGCAACTTCCCGTACTGGAAATGGTACATGGGCGCCGGCATGGGCCTCTGCGTGCTGGTGTTCGCGGTGGCCGGCCTGACGTTGCGGCGCAGGCCCTGGACGCCGCGCTTCTCGGCCTGGCTCGGTGTGGCGATCTCGGCGACCTCGGCCGGCATCCTGCTCGGGATCGGCGCCGACAAGATGTACTACGAGAGCTACGGCATCGGCGGCTGGCTGCTGTGGGGCACGCTGCTCGCGGCCGGCATCCTGTCGCCGATCTTCTGCGCGCAGGCGATGGTGATCGGCCGCAGCCTTCCGACCTTCCTCGATCTGCTCGGTCCGCGCGAGGGCCGGAAATGGTCGAAGCTCACCGCCGTGCTGGGTCTGACGCTGGCGGTGACGGCGGTGATCGCGGCGCAGACCGCGCTCGCCTTCGTGTTCGACCCGCGCTACCACGACTTCCCCTACGCCTCGCTGACGATGGCGGTGGTGCCGTTCGCGCTGTTGATGCTGAACCGGCCGCAGATCGGCCAGCGTCCGATCGCGGAGTCGGTGTTCGCCGGCGTGCTGACGCTGTCGGCGGCCTATGTGCTGTTCAACGAGGGCCGCGACAATTGGCAGTCGCTGTGGACCTGCGCGATCTATCTCTTGTTCGCGCTCACGCTGTGGCGGGCGCGGGCCGAGCAAATCCAAGGATGAACAGGCCGATGGCCAGGCCCGAGAGCACGACATTGTAGAGCACGATGCCGAGGCCGGCGGCGATGATGCCGACGGTGAGCAGCACGATCGACGGCCGCATCAGGTTCAGCGTCGCCACCACCAGCGCGACGATGCCGAACACCGAATTCTTGAACAGCACGGTCGAGACCGAGCGCGCCTTGCAGACCAGGGTCTGAAGCCCGGCGTCGCAGGCGAGACCGACCTGCGAGTTTTCGATTCCGAGGTAGCGCAGATAGAGCGCATAGCCGACGCTGGCGAAGCCGACGACGATCAGGAACTGCACCTGGTAGGGCGTGAGACGGAAGGGCTTTTTTGTCATGGCGGCAATATGGTCGGGATGGCGCGTACGGGCAACAGGGAAGGTGAGTTTATGTTGATCCCGGGCAGTTAAAGGCGGCCGCGCCTGGCCCCAAGATATCCAGGAACAGGCTGGGGTCGCGCAGGTTCTGAATGGTGTGACCGCACGAACGCATGCTGCATGCAAGGAGCGAGCATGGAAAAGCCAACTCAGGAGCAACTGGACGAACTCAAGAGGCTGAGCAAGCAAGCTCGGGTCGAGGATTGGTCGGAACTGGTTCAGTCGAAGGATGAAGCTGACAACCGCATTCGCGACCTGAAGGAAAAAGCGCGCATCGAGTAGGTGATTGCGTGCGCCGATGAGCTCTCAAGGGCGAGTTTGTATCGTCCGGTTCTGGTCCCTCAGCCGACGTTCGTATTTTTCGGCCAAGGCCAGCAATCGCTTCTTGATATGGGGGTCGGCCTGTTCGGCCAACTCGCGGATAAGCGCGAGGTGCTCGCGCAAAAACGTCTCGTCCGCCATCTCCGCTCCGAATCATGTTCGTCGCGGATACTGCCGTTTTGTGTTGGAAGCCTTCGTATCGTTTGATACGTCGGCCGCGAGACGGTCTTCCCCGCCGCAGAGCGGATGCCGCGTCTACCGCCTGAAGAACGACGACAGCGTCGATCCCGCGGACGCCGTCTCCGGCTTCGGCTGTGCGGCCGGCTGCGCCGCAGGAGCAGGCGCGGGCTCCTCGCGCTTCGACGAGCGTTTCGAGGAATAGCTGCGGCGATGCTTGTCCGGCTTGGCGGCGGGCGCGGGCGGCGGGGCGGTCTCGGCTTGCGGCACCGAGTCCTGGTTCTTGTCGGAGTTCTTCTCCTGAACCCTGTCTTGCGTCTTGTCTTGCCCCTTCTCCTGGCCGCCGCGCATTGACAGCCGCTGGCCGTCGAACACGGTGGTCTCGCAGTGGCGGTCGTTCTCGGCGAGGCCGGCGCAGAGTTTTGCCGCAGCCGCGGCATTGATCAGCGGGCCGGCACCGAGGCGGAGCTGCATGCCGAGGCCGGTGTTGCCTTCCTTGATCATGATGATCGGCCGCAGCGCCGCGATCTCGGGATTGGATTTGGTGACCCCGCGCCACAGTGCACGCAGGCCTTCGAGCGAGTTGGCGCCACCGAGATCAATCGCAAAGCGCGTCTGCTGGACCGCGATCGCGGAGGCCTCGCTTTCGGCAGCCTCCGGCGGCTTGACTGGTGCCGCAGCGACTTCGATCGGCGCGGGCGCCGGATCGGGCTTCTTCTCGGCAGCTTTGTCGGTCGCTTTCTCAGTGGTCTTCTCAGTGGTCTCGGGCTGAACCAGTTTCGGGGCGGCCGGATCGGGCGGCGCCATGATCGATTTGGATGGGACCAGCGGAAGCATCGGCATTGGCGCCGTCGTCGCCGGGGATTGCGCGACGAGCGAGGCCGCGGCTGCGCTCTGCGGCGGCGGGCTCGACGGCTCCTTTGCGGCCTCGGTGCGCGGCTTGTCGTTGGCCGGAGCTGGCGTCGAGGCAACCGGCCCGATGCCGGGCGCCGGCGGCCCGATCAAAGCTGGCGCGTCCTGCGGCTTCGCAACGGACGCCTGCGGCGGCGTTGTCGTCTGCTTGGCGATGGCGCCGGTGACGGAATCGAGTCCTTGCTCCAGCACGGTGACGCGCGAATAGAGCCGGTCGCGATCGGTGTTCAGCGTCTCGATCGCGGAGGCGAGCCGGCGAGCCTCGTTCTGGCTCTCCTTGGTCAGGATCTGGAGCCGGTCGGCCTGACGCGCGAGATCGGCGGACGCAACCTGGTCGCGCCGCCAGCCGAGCTGGGCCTGGTTGGCGAACACGGCAAGCACCACGGCGCCGACGGCCGCCACGCCCCATGAGCCCAGCCGCCACATCATGCCGCGATCGAACGAACTCTCCTCGGCCACAAGTCCGGAGAACAGCCCGCCGGTCTCCTTGGCGCCGAAGGCATCCGCCAGTGGGTCGGAATCCTTTGCCATGAACGTTAAGTGCCCAACCCCTGTCCGGCTTCCCCGAATCAATCAGGGAACATTAACAGGAAAAGCGTGTCGCACTTGAACTCCGGGCGTTTGCGGGGGTAGCAAGGCGATAGCTCATCAGGGCGGCCGTCGCCCGCTGGCGCCGATTGATTCGGCCGATTGACAGGATTTCGATGACCGCCCGTTCCAGCCTCACGATCGTGCTCGCCGCCGGCGAAGGCACGCGTATGCGCTCACACCTGCCGAAAGTGCTGCATCCGGTCGCGCATCAGAGCCTGCTCGCCCACGTGCTCGCCGCGGCGCCCAGGGGAACCGGCACCTCGCTCGCGGTCGTGATCGGACCCGACCATCAGGCGGTGGCGGACGAAGCAAAGCGCATCCGCCCCGACGCGCTCACCTTCGTCCAACAGGAACGGCTCGGCACCGCGCATGCGGTGCTGGCGGCGCGCGATGCCATTGCGCGGGGCGTGGACGACCTGCTGATTGCGTTCGGCGACACACCGCTGATCTCGGCCGAGACCTTTGCGCGGCTGCGCGCGCCGCTGGCCAAAGGCGCCGCGATTGCCGCACTCGGCTTCCGCGCCGCCGATCCCACCGGCTATGGCCGCTTCATCGTCGACGGCAACCGCATGGTCGCGATCCGCGAGCAGGCCGATGCCAGTGCCGAGGAGCGCAAGATCGACCTGTGCAATGCCGGGGTCATGGCGATCGACGGCCGTCGCGCGCTCGCGATCCTCGACAAGATCGGCAATGCGAATTCCAAGGGCGAATATTATCTGACCGACGCGGTCGGCATTGTCAGCGAACAGGGATGGGATGCCGTGGTGATCGAAACCAGCGAGGACGAAGTGCGCGGCATCAACACCAAGGCGCAGCTCGCCGAGGCCGAAAGCGTGATGCAGGCGCGGTTGCGGAAAGCGGCGATGGAGGCCGGCGTCACGCTGATCGCGCCCGACACCGTCTATCTCGCCGCGGATACCGTGTTCGGCAAGGACGTGACGATCGAGCCCTTCGTGGTGATCGGCCCCGGCGTTTCGATCGGCGACGGCACGGTGGTCCATTCCTTCTCGCATATCGTCGAGACCAGGCTCGGCAAGAAGGTCTCCATCGGCCCCTATGCGCGGCTGCGGCCCGGCACCTCGCTCGGCGACGGCGCGCGCATCGGCAATTTCGTGGAGACCAAGGCCGCGACGCTGGAGGCCGGCGTCAAGGTCAACCATCTCTCCTACATCGGCGACGCTACCATCGGCGCCAATTCCAACATCGGCGCCGGCACCATCACCTGCAACTACGACGGCTTCAAGAAGCACAAGACGATCATCGGGCAGGGCGCCTTCGTCGGCACCAACTCCTCGCTGGTCGCACCGGTGACCGTCGGCAACGGGGCCTATATCGGCTCGGGCTCCGTGATCACGCGCGACGTGCCTGATGACGCCATGGCGCTGGAGCGCAGCCCGCAGACCATCCGCGAAGGTGGTGCGGCGCGCTATCGCGAGATGAAGACGGGTGGCAAGAAGCTTGAAAAGAAGCCGGAGAAATGAGGCCCGCTATTCGTCGTCGGCGAATTCCGAGAAGATCGCGCGAGTCAGGCGCCAGCCGCGCGCCTTGGCACGCTTGGCCGGCTCGCCGGCGACGTGCTTGATGAAGACGGGCTTGCTTTCCTTGCCGCGCTGGGGCGGCGGCCAATGCGCCAGGTGCGTGCCGGTGGTCTCGCTGGCGCTCACCGACATCGATGACAGACCTTTGCGGTTGGATGAGCCTTTCATGGCCTTCTCTCCTCGGTCTGCAAGGGTTGGCCAAATTCGTTGACAACTAGTTAATGCGCGCGGTTTAAGGCTCAGCCAGTTCGACGCAGGCGAGGCGCGTTGCCATCGGTGCTGTCTCAATCAGCAATAATTATTGAGTATCTGGTTCCTTAGGAACTTCGCTAAAAACCGAGCGCGTCGTTTAGGCGATTTTTCGACGATTTGGGGGATATTGATCCGCATGTGCGGGATTGTCGGCATTCTCGGGCGCGAACCGGTTGCAGAGCAATTGGTGGATTCGCTCAAACGTCTTGAATATCGCGGCTATGACTCGGCGGGCGTCGCCACGCTCGAGGGCAAGCATCTCGAGCGCCGCCGCGCCGAGGGCAAGCTGAAGAATCTGGAGAAGCGGCTGGAAGCCGAGCCGCTCAAGGGCACGACCGGAATCGGTCACACCCGCTGGGCCACCCACGGCAAGCCGACCGTGAACAATGCGCACCCGCACGCGACCGAGCGTGTCGCCGTGGTCCACAACGGCATCATCGAGAATTTCCGCGAGCTGCGCGAGGAGCTCGAGAAGAAGGGCACGGTGTTCCACACACAGACCGACACCGAGATCGTGCTGCATCTCGTCGACGATCTGCTCACGCGCGGCAACAAGCCGGTGGAAGCGGTGAAATTGACGCTGGCGCGGCTGCGTGGCGCGTTCGCGCTCGGCTTCATTTTCGCCGGCGAGGACGATTTGATGATCGGCGCCCGCAATGGTCCGCCGCTCGCGATCGGCTATGGTGACGGCGAGATGTATCTCGGCTCCGACGCCATCGCGCTCGGGCCGTTCACCGACACGATCAGCTATCTCGAGGACGGCGACTGGGTCGTGCTGACCCATACGAGCGCTTCTATCTTCGACAAGGACGGCCTCGCCGTCCAGCGCGAGAAGACCAAGCACGCCGCCTCGACCTCGCTGGTCGACAAGGCCAACTATCGCCACTTCATGGCCAAGGAGATCCACGAGCAGCCTGAAGTGGTTGGCCACACGCTGGCACGCTATGTCGACATGGCGACCGAGCGGGTCTCGCTGCCGGTCAAGCTGCCGTTCGACTTCAAGAATATCCAGCGCATCAACATCACGGCCTGCGGCACTGCGAGCTACGCCGGGTTCGTCGCAAAATACTGGTTCGAGCGTTTTGCGCGCGTGCCGGTCGAGGTCGATGTCGCCTCCGAATTCCGCTACCGCGAGGCGCCCTTGCGCAAGGGTGATCTCGCCATCTTCATTTCGCAATCGGGCGAGACCGCCGACACGCTGGCCGCGCTGCGTTACGCCAAGGACCAGGGCGTGCACACGGTCGCCGTCGTCAACGTGCCGACCTCGACAATCGCGCGCGAAAGCGAGACCGTGCTGCCCACGCTGGCCGGCCCCGAGATCGGCGTCGCCTCGACCAAGGCCTTCACCTGCCAGCTCATGGTCCTGGCAAATCTTGCGATCGCGGCCGGCAAGGCCCGCGGCGAGCTGTCCGACGAGGACGAGACCAAGCTCGTCCACGGGCTCGTCGAGATCCCGCGTTTGATGTCCGATGCGCTCACCGCCGAGCTCCAGATCGAGAAGCTCGCCCGCGAGATCGCGAAATCGCGCGACGTGCTCTATCTCGGCCGCGGCACCAGCTTCCCGCTCGCCCTCGAAGGCGCGTTGAAGCTGAAGGAGATCTCCTACATCCACGCCGAGGGTTATGCCGCCGGCGAGCTCAAGCACGGCCCGATCGCGCTGATCGACGAGACCATGCCCGTCGTCGTCATCGCGCCGTACGACCGGGTGTTCGAAAAGACCGTCTCTAACATGCAGGAGGTCGCTGCCCGCGGCGGCAAGATCATCCTGATGACCGACGCAAAAGGCGCGGCGGAGGCGACGGTCGAATCCCTCGTCACCATCGTCATGCCTGATATGGCGGCGGCGTTCACGCCGATGGTCTATGCTGTCCCCGTTCAGCTGCTCGCCTATCATACGGCGGTGATCATGGGGACCGACGTCGACCAGCCGCGCAATCTCGCGAAATCCGTGACCGTGGAATAGGCAGAAGGGTCGGGCCGGAACGCTTCGTGGTCTTCCAAAACCTGCTAGAAGACCCTAGCTTGAACGAAGCGACCGACCTGGAACCCGAATGACCCCCCGTGACGACGCGCCTGCGCCTCTTGATCCCGTGCCGGAGCCGCATACCGGCCTGATTGGCCGCTTCCGCAACTATTTCCTCACCGGTCTCGTCGTGACGGGACCGGTTGCGATCACCTTTTATCTGGTTTGGTGGTTCGTCACCTGGGTCGATGGCGTGGTGCGGCCGTTCGTGCCGCTGGCCTATCGGCCTGAAACCTACATGCCGTACGTCATCCCCGGCTGGGGACTGATTGTCGCATTCTTCACGCTGACTCTGGTCGGCTTTCTCGCGGCCAATTTGATCGGCCGGACGCTGGTCGATGTCGGCGAGACCTTCCTCGGCCGCATTCCGGCAGTGCGCGCCATCTACCGCGGCCTCAAGCAGGTGTTCGAGACCCTGTTCTCGGGCAAGGGCTCGAGCTTCCGCAAGGTCGGCCTGGTCGAGTTTCCCTCGCCGGGCATGTGGTCGATCGTGCTGATCTCGCAATCGCCGAACGAGGATGTCTCCCGCAGCCTGCCGGGTCAGGAGGAGCACGTCTCGGTGTTTCTGCCTTGCTCGCCGAACCCGACCACCGGCTTCTTCTTCTACGTGCCCAAGAGCAAGATCGTCGAGGTCGATATGAGCACCGAAGACGCCGCGACGCTGATCATGTCGGCCGGCGTGGTGCAGCCGGGCTCGGCGCCCGACCCGAAGAAGGCGGCGGCGCTGGCGGGCATGGCGAATGCCGCGCGTATTGCCAACGCCTCGGCGGCGCTGCAGCCCCAGCCTGCGAGGGTGGAGTAGGGCCATTCCTCAGCGGGATGGCCGCCGCTCACGCGGGCGTCCCGTCCTCTGCTAGTCTCCGGTGAATCGAGCGCGTTGCTCGGACTTCGACTGGAGTGCACGATGTCCAAAACCATTGCGATCCTCGCGCCCGGTGCCATGGGCAGTGCCGTGGCCCGCCGTCTCGGCGAGCACGGTGCGCGTGTGTTGACGTCGTTGAAAGGGCGGAGCGAGGCGACGCGCAAACGCGCGATGGATGCCGGCATGATCGGCGCCGAGGACGACGCGATCGCGGATGCCGACATCATCCTCTCGATCGTGCCGCCGGGCGAAGCCGTGGCGCTCGCGGAGCGGCTGGCGGGGCTGATCGTCCGGCGCGAGAAGAAGCCGGTCGTGGTCGATTGCAATGCCGTCAACGTCGATACCGTGATGAGGATCGAGGAGATCATCGGCTCGGCACAGGCGCCGTTCGTCGATGCCGGCATCATCGGATTCCCGCCCCAGCCCGGTGGCAAGAGCCCGGCCTTCTACATGTCCGGCGAGCACGCCAAGGATGTCGCCGTGCTGAAGGATTTCGGGCTCGACCTGCGGATCGTCGAAGGGCCGGTCGGCGCCGCGTCCGCGCTGAAAATGTCCTATGCCGGTATCGTCAAGGGCCTCGCCGGGATTGGCTCGGCGATGGTGGTCGCGGCAACGAAAGCGGGAGCTGCGGACGCGTTGCGTGAAGAACTCGCACTCAGCCAGCCCGCGGTTCTGGCCCGGCTCGAAGTCGCGCTCCCGGACATGATCCCGAAGGCGTATCGCTGGGTTGCGGAGATGCGTGAAATTTCCGGCTTCCTCGGCCCCGATCATCCGGCGAGCCAGGTTTACGAAGGCTTTGCGCGCTGGTTCGAGCATCTCGCCGAGGACGCGAAGGGCGAGGCGGCGGATACCGACCTGATGAAAGCATTCGCCGCGCGTATCGCGCAGAAGAAATCCTGATCGTCCGGTCTCACGTCGCGGTCATCGATCATGTGCCGTGCACCGAATCCAGAAAACCCTGGATGTCCCGATCGCGTCTCAAGCGCACGACCGGGACGTCGGCGCCAAACTGCACGCGCTCGGCCTCGATGACAGGCGCGCGCTCGGTGTCGTAGCGCCATGCCTCCCGCATCAATTTCCAGTCGAACTGTTCGGGACACCCCTCCGGGAGATCAGGTCGGGTCATGTCGCGATCGAAGGCGGAGCGCAAGAGAATGCGCCACTGGCAGAGCCAGCGCGGGCGGTCAATGACGACCAGTGTATCGGCGCGCGCGAGCGTGAGATCGAAGGCAAGTCCCGAGAAGCTGCCGTCGACGACCCATGCGTCGCCCGCGATCGCATCAGCGACGCGCGCCCGGAAGCTCGGCTTGTCGGATGGCTTCCATCCCGGCCGCCAGTAGAGCACGTCGAGATGCACCACGGGCAGCCCGAGCTTTCGCCCGAGATTCCGGGAGAGGCTCGTCTTTCCGCTGCCCTGACAGCCCACGACGATGATCCGGCGCATCGTCGTAGGGTCCCATAAAGTCGGGCCCCGGGGAAGAGGAGGCCTGCTGAACGCGCTTTATTACCTGGCATGTAATTGAGCCCATCCGCAGCTTGATTACTGTCCCGCTCATCCACCCGACAGGACGCATTCAATCAAGCCTCCTGTCGCGCGTGTGTCGGCATGAGGAGAGAGCTATGCAAGTCATGTTTACGAAGAAGGAGCCGCCGCAATGGCTGCTCGACATGTGGCGGGAGATCGACGACAAGACCTTTGGACGAGGCTTCGACTGTTTTGCGGAGGACGCCGTCTGCAATCTCGGCGTCGCCGATTGGAAGGGGCGCGAGGTGATCCGCGCCAAGCTGAAGGCCTTCATCGACACCGGATTCACCGCACTGCATCACATCACCGAATATTGGGATGCGGGCTCGCTGAAGGTGTTTCGGGGTGTCGTCGACATGACGCCCGATGATCCCTCGATGAAGACGGTTCATCCCACGATGACGCACTTCTTCTACATGGACGAGAGGGACGCTACCAAGGTACGGCACTGGGTCGGCGCCGTGGGACCGGTCGCTTTCGGTTGATCGCCACGAACCTGCTACCATCGGCGGGGGTGCCAGAGCGCGCCGCCGCCGATGCGCGTTGACGGTGCCGCAGATCGACCGGAAGGACCGACTGACAATGAAAGCGACGGCCAGTGCCATCAAGACGCGCGCCAGTTCCGCGGGCGCGCTGCTGCGTCAATGGCGGGACATTCGCGGCAAGACGCAGCTCGACCTGTCCTTCGACGCCGGCGTCTCGCAGAAGCACATCAGCTTCGTCGAGAGCGGCCGCAGCGTTCCAAGCCGCCAGATGCTGCTCGATCTTGCGCAAGCGCTCGATGTGCCCTTACGCGAACGCAACGAGCTGCTGCTGGCCGCCGGCTATGCGCCGACCTATTCCGATCCCGCGCTCGAGGCGCCCGCTATGACGAGCATCAACCGTGCCCTGCAACGCATGCTGCGTCAGCACGAGCCGTTTCCCGCCATCGTCATGGACCGGTACTGGAACGTGCTGATGACCAACGAGGCTGCGCCGCGTCTGTTCAATTGCTTCATCGACATGTCGGCGCGGCCGGCGCCACGAAACCTGCTGCATCTCATGTTCGATCCGGAGGGCATGCGCCCCTTCATCGCGAACTGGCCGCAGACCGCACGCGGGCTGCTGGCGCGGGTGTATCGCGAGGCAGTCGGACACGTCGTTGACATCAGGACGAAGGCGCTGCTGGAGGAATTGTCGCAATACCCCGGGGTGAAGCCGGAATGGCGTGCGCCGTCGGCCTCCGATGCGATGCCGATGATCCCGTTGTCCTTCGTCAAGGACGGCGTGACGCTGGACTACTTCTCCCTGATCACGACGGTCGGAACGCCGCAGACGGTGACGGCGGAGGAACTGCGGCTCGAATGCATGTTCCCCGCCACCGAGGCGACCGAAGCCGAGCACGGCAGGTTTTTGGGCGCGCACGCCGGTTGAGGAGACGTCGCGAGGCTCATCTGTTATTGTTTCTGCGGAAGCGGTCACTCCGCAATGGGAGTTCGAATGAGAGTACTTGTGATCGGCGCGGGAGCGCTTGGAGGCTATTACGGAGCGCGCCTGGTCCGAGCCGGCAGCGACGTGACCTTTCTGGTGCGGGCCGGGCGTGCGGAGCAATTGCGGCGGAATGGATTGCAGGTCGTGAGCCCGCACGGCGATTTCGCCGTGCAGCCGAAGATCATCCTGGCCAACGATCTCAAGGAAACCTTCGACGTCGTGCTCGTCGGCGTGAAATCCTACTCGCTCGACGATGCGATGGCCCAGTTTGCCCCGGCGGTTGGCGCCAACACGATGATTTTGCCAATCCTCAACGGGTTGAAACATGTCGACGCCCTGACGGCGCGGTTCGGCGCGAGCTGCGTCCTCGGCGGGCTCGCGAACGTCAGTGCCGGGCTCGATGCGGATGGCCGTGTCGTTCAGTTCATGGCCAATCAGACCATCGTCTTCGGCGAGATCGAGGGTTCGCTAAGCGAGCGTGTGCTCGCCCTGGAGACGCTGCTGCACGTGCCCGGTATCGACGTGCGGGCCAGCGAAGCGATCATGCAGGACATGTGGGAGAAATTCGTCCAGCTCTCGACGCTCGCCGGCATCACCTGCCTGATGCGTGCAAGCATCGGAGACATTCTGGCGGTGCCGAACGGCGAGCAATCCATCTTCCGGCTGTTTGCCGAATGCTGCGCCGTCGCGACGGCCTCGGGTTTTGAGCCGCGAGCGCCTTTCATCGAGTTTGACCGCAAGCTGTTCACGACTCCTGATTCCCCGCTCAAGGCCTCGATGCTGCGTGATATCGAGCGCAGCTCGATGACCGAGGCCGAGCACATCCTCGGCGATATGGCGAACCGGGCCCGTGCGCTCGGCATCGACACGCCGCTGCTGGATTTGGCCCGCGCGCATGTGGCGGCCTATGAGATTGGACGGCAACGAGCGGCCAGCTAACCCGCCCCGATCAGCGGGATCGCTTCATCCCGCTCATACAGATACAGCAGGCATCGCAGTGCCTCGCCGCGCTCGCCCTTGAGTTTTGGATCGTCCTTGAGGATGCGCAGCGCCTCATCGCGGGCTTGCGTAATGAGCTGGCCGTGCACTTCCGAACGGGCGATGCGGTAGCCGGGCAGGCCGCTCTGGCGTACGCCGAGCACGTCGCCTTCGCCGCGCAGCTTCAGATCTTCCTCGGCGATGCGAAAACCGTCGGTGGTCTCGCGGATCACCTTCAGCCGTGCCTTCGACATCTCGCCGAGCGGATCGGAGTAGAGCAGCAGACAGGTCGAGGCCTCCGAGCCGCGCCCGATGCGGCCGCGCAATTGATGGAGCTGGGCGAGGCCGAAACGTTCGGCGTTCTCGATCACCATGATGGTCGCCGCCGGCACGTCGACACCGACCTCGACCACGGTGGTCGCGACCAGCAGCCCGATCTCGTGGGCGGCGAACTGGCCCATCACGCGGTCCTTCTCGGTGCCCTTCATCTGGCCGTGGACGAGGCCGACGCGGTCGCCGAAACGTTGTTGCAGGCTTTCGAAGCGCTTGGTCGCATTGGTCAGGTGCTCGGTACCTTCGGCCTCGGATTCCTCGACCAGCGGGCAGATCCAGTAGACCAGCTTGCCGGATTCGAGCGCGCGGCCGATACTGGCCGTGACCTCTTCGAGGCGGCTCATCGATATGGTGCGAGTTTCGATCGGCTGGCGGCCGGCCGGCTTCTCCCTGAGCTCGCTGATGTCCATGTCGCCGAAATAGGTCAGCACCAGTGTGCGCGGAATCGGCGTGGCGCTCAGCACCAGCACGTCGACGGCCTCGCCCTTCGACGTCAGCGCCAGCCGCTCGCGCACGCCAAAACGATGCTGCTCGTCGACGACGGCGAGGGCGAGATCGCTAAAGATCACGTCGTCCTGGATCAGCGCATGGGTGCCGACCAGCAGGTCGATCTCGCCGGCTTCGAGTTGTGCCAGCAGCTCCCGCCGCTCCTTGCCCTTTTCGCGGCCGGTGAGGATCGCGACCCGCATGCCCGCGCGCTCGGCGAGCGGCGCGATGGTCTTGATGTGCTGACGGGCCAAAATTTCGGTCGGCGCCATCAGGGCGGCCTGCTTGCCGACCTCAGTGACGGCAGCGGCGGCCAGCAGCGCGACCACGGTCTTGCCGGAGCCGACGTCGCCCTGGAGCAGGCGCAGCATGCGCACGGGTTGTTGCAGATCGTCGGCGATGGCCGCGGCGGCATCGCGTTGGGAGATTGTCAGCGCATAGGGCAGGGCGTCGATGATCTTGTTACGGAGGTGCCCGTCGCCGGCGTTGCGTACGCCAGCCGGGCGGCGCAATTGCGCGCGAATCAGGGCAAGCGCAAGTTGCCCGGCCAGGAGCTCGTCGAAGGCGAGGCGCGACCAGAACGGCTGGTCGGGCAGAATGTCGGTGAGCTCGACCGGCTGGTGCACGCGATTGAGCGCCTCGGCGATCGGCGGGAAGCCGCAGCGGCGCAGCACCTCCGGGCTGATCCATTCCGGCAGCGCCGGCAGCTTCAGCAGCGCCTGCGCGACCGCGCGGCGCAGCGAGCCGAGCGCAAGACCTTCGGTCAAGGGATAGACCGGATCGATGCCGGAGAGCTTTGAAATCGCCTCCTCGTCCAGCACCCGGTCGGGATGCACGATCTGCGGGATGCCGTCGTACATCTGCAGCGTGCCGGAGACGAAGCGCTTTTCGCCGATCGGCAGCAGCTTCTCGACATAGCCGGGCTTTGCGCGGAAGAACGTCAGCACGACGTCGCCGGTGTCGTCGCTGGCGTAGACGAGGTAGGGCGCGCGAGCATTGCGCGGCGGGGGCGGGCGGTGGCGGTCGACCGTGACCTCCAGCGTGACCATGGTTCCCTGCACGGCGTCGCGGATCTTCGGCCGGGCGCGGCGATCGATGACCTGGCTCGGCAAATGCAGCAACAGATCGACCAGCCGCGGCGTCTCGCTGCGGCTGAGCAGATATTGCAGCAGCTTGTCCTGCTTCGGACCGACGCCGGGCAGGCTGGTCACGGGGGCAAACAGCGGATTGAGCAGGCTGGGGCGCATCAGGCGAATCTAGGACCGTTTTCGCTCGTCATGCCCGGCTTTATGCCCGGCATCCACGTGTTTTTTCGTGTCCCTGCGGCGGCAGCGGCCATGACAAATCGAGGGCTGACAGGGCCCGCCCGAGTAGCTATATCACCCCGGCCCGGCACGTCCGGGCTTTTGGCGTTTGACTGGAATTGAGACATGACGGGAACGACACGATCGAGCGACGGGCTGGACGACCGCCGCAAGCGGCTTCTGTTCCGCTGCTGGCACCGCGGCACGCGCGAGATGGACCTGATCCTCGGCCGCTTCGCGGATGCCGAGATCGGCAATCTGTCCGAGGACGAGCTGACGCAGCTCGAGACCCTGCTCGAAGAGGCCGATCCCGACCTCTATGCCGCCATCACCGGCGACAAGGTGCTTGCCGCCGAAGTCGTCGGCCCGCTGTTTGCGCGCATCAAGGCGTTTCCGATCGCGGACCGCGACGTATGAAGGCGGGGATGAAATCGCCGGCCGAGCTGCTCACGCCCGGCCGCGCGCTGACGCTTGCGAATGTCGCCGAGGGCGCCGAGGGCCTCGTCGTCTCCGATCTCGCGCGCGCCATCGCGGCGCGGCCGAAGAAGCCGGCCGTCAGCCTCGCGGTGATCTGCCGCGACGGCCCGCGGATGCAGCAGCTCGAACGGGCCCTGCAGTTCTTCGCGCCCGATTTGCCCGTGCTGACTTTTCCGGCCTGGGACTGCCAGCCTTATGACCGCGTCTCGCCGCATGGCGGCGTCCTCGCGCAGCGGCTGACGACGCTGGCACGGCTTGCGTCCCTGACCGGCAGCGACAAGCCGCTGATCGTGCTGACCACGGTGAACGCCGCGGTGCAGCGCGTGCCGGCGCGTGACCTCGTCGCAGCGCAGGCGCTGTCGGTGGCGCCCGGCAACGTCGTGCCAATGGACACCATCGTCGCCTGGCTCGAACACAACGGCTACAACCGCTCTTCGACCGTGCGCGAGCCCGGCGAATACGCGGTGCGCGGCGGCATTCTGGACCTGTTTCCGGCCGGCCTGGAGCAGCCCGTCCGCTTCGACTTCTTCGGCGACAGCCTGGAATCGATTCGCACCTTCGATGCCGAGACCCAGCGCACGCTGCTCGACATGCGCGCGCTCGATCTCGTGCCGATCTCCGAATTCCAGCTCGTCACCGACACCATCCGCCGCTTTCGCATGGGCTATGTCGCCGAGTTCGGCGCGCCCGAGCGTGACGATGCGCTCTACGAAGCCGTCAGCGAGGGCCGCCGTCATCCCGGCATGGAGCATTGGCTGCCGCTGTTCCAGGACCGGATGGACACGTTGTTCGACTATCTGCAAGGGGCAGCCGTCGCGATCGAGCCGCAGGCCGAGGACGCCATCCGCGAGCGCTTCAAGCAGATCCTCGACTATTACCAGGCCCGCCGCGATGCGATGGAGCATCCGGGCGGCGGCGCCATCTACAAGCCGCTGCCGCCTGACCGGCTCTATCTGACCGAGGAGGAGTGGGGCAAGCGCGAGAGCGGGATGCCGCTGGTGCGGCTGACACAGTTTTCGGTGCCTGCCGATGGTACCAGCGTGGTGGATGCCGGCGCACGCAAGGGCCGCGACTTCGCGCCGGAGCGCAACGACAGCAAGGTCAACGTCTTCGAGGCCGTCGTCGCACATGTGCATGGGCTGCTGACAAGCCGCAAGAAGGTGGTCATCGCGCTCTGGACGGAGGGCTCGCGCGACCGCATGACCTCGATGTTGCGCGATCACAAGCTCACGCCCGTGACCAGCGTCAATAGCTGGCGCACGGTGCAGGCGACCCCGCGCAACGAGACCATGCTTGCCGTGCTCGGTCTGGAAAGCGGTTTCGAGACCGACGAGATCGCGCTCATCAGCGAGCAGGACATCCTTGGCGATCGGCTGGTCCGGCCGCGCAAGGCGAGCCGCAAGCTCGACAATTTCATCTCGGAGGTGACGAGCCTCGCCGCCGGCGACATCGTGGTCCATGTCGATCACGGCATCGGCCGCTTCATCGGCCTGCAGACGCTCGACGTCGCGGGCGCGCCCCATGACTGCCTCGAGCTGCATTATGCCGCCGAGACCAAGCTGTTCCTGCCGGTCGAGAACATCGAGCTGCTGTCGCGCTATGGCTCCGACCAGACCACGGTCGAACTCGATCGTCTTGGCGGCTCGGGCTGGCAGACGCGCAAGGCCAAGCTCAAGAACCGCATCCGCGAGATCGCGGGCGAGCTGATCAAGATCGCCGCCGAGCGCCATCTGCACGAAGCGCCAAAGCTGCCGGTGCAGCCGGGCCTCTACGACGAGTTCTGCGCGCGCTTCCCCTATGACGAGACCGAGGATCAGCTTGGCGCGATCGAATCCACGCTGAAGGACCTCGAGCTCGGCCGTCCCATGGACCGGCTGATCTGCGGCGACGTCGGCTTCGGCAAGACCGAGGTGGCGCTGCGCGCCGCCTTCGCGGTCGCGCTGGAAGGCAAGCAGGTCGCGGTCGTGGTACCGACCACGCTGCTCGCCCGTCAGCATCACAAGACGTTCACCGACCGTTTCAAGGGTTTCCCGGTGCAGGTCGCGCAGGCCTCCCGGCTGGTGCCGGCCAAGCAGCTCAATCTGGTCAAGAAAGGTCTCACCGACGGCTCGGTCGATATCGTCGTCGGCACCCATGCGCTGCTCAGCAAGTCGATCAAGTTCCGCGACCTCGGCCTGCTGATCGTCGACGAGGAGCAGCATTTCGGCGTCACCCACAAGGAGCGGCTGAAGCAGCTCCGCGCCGAGGTGCACGTGCTGACGCTGTCGGCAACACCGATTCCACGCACGCTCCAGCTCGCGCTCACCGGCGTGCGCGAGCTCTCGATCATCGCATCGCCGCCGGTCGACCGTCTCGCGGTCCGCACCTTCGTCGCTCCGCACGATCCCCTGATGATCCGCGAGGCGCTGCTGCGCGAGCGCTATCGCGGCGGCCAGGCATTCTACGTGGTGCCGCGCATCGACGACCTCGCCGAGGTCAAGGACTTCCTCGACAAGAACGTGCCGGAGATGAAGGTCGCGGTCGCGCACGGGCAGATGCCGCCCGCCGTGATCGAGGACATCATGACCGCGTTCTACGACGGCAAGTTCGACATCCTGCTGTCGACCACGATCGTGGAATCCGGCCTCGACATCCCCAATGCCAACACGCTGATCGTGCACCGCGCCGACATGTTCGGCCTCGCCCAGCTCTATCAGCTCCGCGGTCGCGTCGGCCGTTCCAAGCTGCGGGCCTATGCGCTGTTCACGCTGCCGGCGCAGCAGAAGATCACGGCGCAGGCCGAGCGCCGGCTCACCGTGCTGCAATCGCTGGAGACGCTTGGCGCGGGCTTCCAGCTCGCCTCGCACGACCTCGACATCCGCGGCGCCGGCAACATCCTGGGCGAGCAGCAGTCCGGCCATATCAAGGAGGTCGGCTTCGAGCTCTATCAATCGATGTTGGAGGAGGCGATCGTCAACCTCAAGGCCGGCGTGTCCGAGCCCGCCGCCGATCGCTGGTCGCCGACCATCACCATCGGCATGCCCGTGCTCATTCCGGAGGACTATGTCGGCGATCTCTCGGTGCGGCTGTCGCTCTACCGCCGGCTCGCCGACCTCGACAGCGAGGAGGAGATCGAGAACTTCGGCGCCGAGATGCGCGATCGTTTCGGCGTGCTGCCGGACGAGGTGCGCTATTTGTTCAAGGTGGCCGCAATCAAGGCGTTCTGCCGTCAGGCCAATGTCGGCAAGATCGATGCCGGTCCGAAGGGCGCCGTCATCGCCTTCCGTGATAATTCATTCGCTCATCCCGACCGCCTGGTGTCGTTCATCCGCAGCCACGGCCAGGCCGCGAAGGTACGGCCCGACATGAAGGTGGTGTTCCTGCAGGATTGGGAGACGCCGGAGGAGCGTCTGGCCGGCACCACCGAGATCATGCGCCAGCTGGCGCAGCTCGCGCAGAGCAAGAAGGCGGCGTAGAAGTTTCCGGGTGCGGCGCGGCGCGAAACGACGCGCCGCACCCGGATCCCGGAACAGCGACATATGATCACTTGCGGAATGATCGAACAGTTGCTACCTTCAATCTATCGAGTTTCGGCCGAACGACTTGGCCTCGCCGCTGAAAAGCGCGCCTGACTGACGACCCTCCCTCCAGATCTCGACGACACCCACCGCGCTTCTGAGCGCGGCTAAACGTTTATCTATCTTAAAGGACGATCCCCATGACGACGGGAACTGTGAAGTGGTTTAACAGCCAAAAGGGCTTCGGATTCATTCAGCCGGACGAAGGCAGCCAGGATGTCTTCGTTCATATCAGCGCCGTTGAACGCGCCGGCATGAATACCCTCAACGAAGGGCAGAAGGTTTCTTTTGAAATCGTTGCAGATCGCCGGACCGGCAAGTCTGCTGCTGAAAATCTGCGCGCCGCATAGGCTGCCGCAATCTCAATGACGTTGCTTTGACCACGGATGTACTGGCAGAGCTTCGGATCTTTGAACCCGCGACCGTGCACCGGCCGCGGGTTTTTTGCGCCGGCTGCCGGCCGTCGCGAATGAGAATGCGAACGGTGTTTCGCGTAAAGATTCCACATAAGAGCAGTCGAGCTCCGACGGCAGCGAGCGCTGGCGGATGACTATGACGCCGCCCGCGACGCATCGGCCGACAGCCGCCCAAGCAGCGACCGTGCCGTATCCGACGGCGACAGCGAATCCACCGAGACGACGGGATCGCTGCGCATCTCGTGCTTACCGTTCGACGTGTGCCGCATCACCGAAGAGAGACGGCGGGCGATCATGTGCGCGGTGCGGAAGTCGGTCTCCGCGAACACCACGATGACCGAGCCGTCCTTTTGCGCCACGCCAAAATCCATCTGCCGCATCAGGCGGCTGAGAATGCGCGCGGCATCGAGCTGGGCGCGGGAATTGCCCGGATCGAAAGCGAAGCGCGCGACCGAGAGGCCGCCGCCGCGGGCCAGCGTCTGCTCGACCGCCTTGGCAAAATCGCGCGCAAAAGCCTCCACCGTGAGCAGGCCGCTGCGCGGGTCGAGCCAGCCGCCGGCATCGATCGAGCGCAGCGTACGGCTCAGCTGGGCTTCCATGGCGTGCTGGCGGATCAAGGGCAGCGCGTTGGCGGCGACCTTCGCCGGCTCGCCCGGGATCAGCTCGAGATTGGGCAGGTCGTAAGTCTGCGTCAATTGATGCGCGGTGACGACCACGGGCAGGCTGCGGAAGCGGGTGTCCTCGGCCAGCACCGTGAGGAAGGCATCGGTCACGCGGGGGGTAAAACCTTCGGCGAGCACGACGCCGTCGAGGTCGCGGGTGTTGAGATGCTTGGCCGCCGCCTCGATCGAGAGCGCCCCGATGACGCCGACGCGCTCGCCGAGCGCGACGGAAAGCGCAGGGTAAGCCGCGCCGCGACCAATCAGAAGCACCGTGGCATCGCGAACGGGATCAGCCTCCGGCAGCGCGACTTTCACCTCGGGCAGCCGGCGCAGCACAGTGGCATGGAGCGTGCGAATCCGTAGTGCGGCGCGAAGCCGCGCGATCAGGCGTTCGGAATGGCCGGCGCGCGAGGAGGAGAAAGGCAGGGCGTTGTGCGGGAGTGCGCCTGCCGCATCCAGCGCCACGAAGGGAAGGTAAGGCGATTGCTCCGCGATCTTCCTGGCGAGCAGCGCCAGATGCGGCTCGTGCCCGGCATCCATCGCGGCGAGAACCACGGCCGGCTGCACCTCTTCGACCGCGCGCACAGCGCCGGCCCAACCGGTGTCGATCACGGGGAAGAATCGCGCCTCGTCCAGCGCCGCGATGAAGGCCGGCCGCTCGCCATTGGACACAAACAGGATCGGGCCGGCCTGGGACATCGAGAGACTCTGATCACACGACAGGTGCCGCGCAATCTAGTCCCGCCGCCTTAATGCAGCGTCAATGGAACGGTCGAAACTACGCTTAGACCGGCCCGGAACGGTCGCGAAAAGCTTCGACCATCAGAGGGTTAAGCCCGAGTTCGCTGAGCGCCTCGCGGGCGCGGGCATTGTCCTGGGCGCGGCCAGCGAGCCGGTGACCGGAGAGCCGGTCGGGCAGCGCTGTCAGCAGGGCGCCCTGGCCGAGCCGTCGCGCCCATTCCTGGAGGTCGTTGGAGAGGAAGCGGTAGCCGCCGACGGCCATGATCCCGGAGGGCGGCGCGGTGATGCAGATCGCGCCGCTGGGACGATCGAGCCGCGCGGCATAGCCGGTATCGACATAGTCGCGTGGCGGTTGCGCGATCAGGGTGTCGCCGACCGGCGGCGGCGGGGCGTAGGCCGCGATCGGCACCATGGGGCCGCGCAGCCCGAGCGTGCCCTTCGGCGTCAGCAGAATCTCGCCGGCGATCGACGAACCCGACTGCTCGCGCGGCGCGCCATGCGGTCCCGGCATCACCGGCACCGGCATGCCGTTTTCGCCACGCCGGGCGCCGAACAGTCCGGCCTCGCCGAACAGATAGACGTCCGTGAACGGCGCTTGCGGCGCGATCCATGCCTCGCTCGCCGCCACCTGCTCGGGGGCACGCCACAGGCCGATGACGTTGCGCAAGGTCGGCATCCGCGCCGCCAGATCGGAATCGCCGAGCCGCTGGGCAAATTGCGCCGGCGCGATCAGCACGTCGCATTCGTGCGCGTTGATCTGCTGCTCCAGCACGTCGTTCTCGAACGGATGATGCAGCGCCAGCGTGCCGCCGCACAGCAGCCACACCGCGAGCGAGGAGGCGAGCCCTGCGAACGACATCGGTGTGAACGCCGCCATCACGGTCGCGCCTTGCCTGATGTCGGCTTCCAGCGACATCGCGAGCCCACCGGCGATCAGGCTGAAATGCGGCCGCGGCACCGGACGAAAGCCTTCCGCCGTGACGTCGAAGGAGATCATCGCCGCCTTGCGGCCATCCTGAATCACGGCGCGCGCGGTGCCGGGCGGACGGGCCAAGACGTCGTCGAGCGAGGCCATGCCTTCGGGCAGGTTGGTGCCGAAGCCGCAGACATGGCGAATCGAGAAGGCTTCCGCGGCCGCGTGCATCGCGAGATCGGAATAGCTGACACCATCGACCGTGCTCATGGTGACGATGGCGCGCGCCGCGGTGCGATTCAGAGCGGCGGTCAGTTCGGCATGGCGCCAGAGCAGCGGCAGCACGGCAACGACGAGGCCGGCGCGGTGGGCGGCGAGCACGGTGAGCACGAACTCAACCGTGTTCGGCAGCTGGATGGCGATGACGGAATTGGCCGGCAGGCCCGATTCGACGAAATAGGCCGACAGCGCCTCGATGGCCGTGTCAGCCTCGGCATAGCTCATCCGCCGCGGCTGGTGCCCGGTCACACGGAACTTGTTCAGGGGGTCGAGCAGAGCGGTCGCGTGCGGCTGCCGCATCAGCGTGCGCTGAAATAGCGTGTCGAGCGTCGGCGATACGGCTGGCTGGTTCACGGCGTCACTTTGCTTGATGAGCTTGCGGCGGCCCCCTCGACCACCAGGTCTCCGGCAAATAGCCGGACAGCGAGGTGGCCTCTGGCCGTTCTATCCGATTCCAGCGCGCGATCCATTGCTCGGATACGTTAAACAGGGGGATTGTGTAGAAACCGGAGATCAAAGCGCGATCGAGCGCCCGCACTGCGGATACGAAATCCGTATGTTCACGGGCTTCCAGCAGTGCGGCGATCATCGCATCGACCGCGGGATCCCTGGCGCCCATGTAGTTGCGGGTGCCCGGATTGTCGGCGGCAGCGCTCCCCCAATAGAAATATTGCTCGTTGCCGGGCGACAGCGACTGGTCCCAGCGGTTCTGGATCATGTCGAATTCGTAGGCGAGCCGGCGCTGGTCGAATTGCACGGGATCGACCGATCGTACGCTCGGCTCGATGCCGGCGCGCCTGAGGTCGCGCTGGAACGCAAGCGCGACGCGTTCCTGGTCGCGGGTCGTGACCAAGATCTCGAAGGTGAAGGGCGCCTTGGTCGCGCGGTTGCGCAGCACGGTGCCGTCGAGATCGTAGCCGGCTTCCGACAACAGCTTCAGGGCCGCGCGGAGCGTGGTCCGGTCGCGGCCCGAACCGTCGGTCACCGGCAGGCGGTAGCTGCCGTCCAGGATGTCAGGCGGGATCTGCGCGGCGAACGGCTTGAGCAGCTCGCGCTCGCGCGCATCGGCGGGATGGCCATACGCTGACAGATCCGAGCCGGCAAAATAGCCGGCGACGCGCGAGTAGAGGGTGAAGAAGTAGTTGCGGTTGACCAGCTCGAAATCGAACAGCAGCGTCAAGGCCTGACGCACGCGGATGTCGGCGAAGATGGGACGCCGCGTGTTGAAAACCAGAAATTCGGAAGGTTGCGGCACGCCCGGCTTGAAGGTGTCGCGGATCACGTCGCCATTCTTCGCCGCGGGAAAGTCGTAGCCGTCGTGCCAGCGCAGCGGCTCGTGCTCGATGCGGAAATCATAGAGGCCGCGCTTGAAAGCTTCGAACTGGCCGTTGGCCTCGCGAAAATAGTCGAGCCTGATCTCGTCGAAATTGTAGAGCCCGCGATTGATGGGGAGGTCGCGGCCCCAATAGTCGGGATTGCGGGTCAGCGTCACGCTGGCGCCGGGCCTCACCGCGGTGACGCGATAGGGGCCGGAGCCGACCGGGCCCGTAAGCGTCGTCTCCTCGAAAGCCGCGACGTCGACCGCGTGTTTCGGCAGGATCGGCATCAGGCCGAGGATCAGCGGCAGTTCGCGGTCATTGGCTCCCGCAAGGTCGAAGCGGACGGTGAGGGGATCCGGCGCCTCGGCCCTTGCCACCTTGCCGTAATATTGCCGGTGGTTGGGGCGGCCATGGTCGCGCAGCAACTGCCAGGAGAACAATACGTCCTCGGCGCGGACCGGCTTGCCGTCGGAGAAGCGGGCGCGGGGATCGATGTGGAACGTGACAAAGCTGCGCTCGTCATCGGTCTCGACCGATCTGGCGAGCAGGCCATAGAGCGTAAACGGCTCGTCATTGCCGCGTGCGAGCAGGCTCTCGACCACGTAGTTCCGGACCGGCTGCACGGCCAGTCCCTTGACGATGAAAGGATTGAGGCTGTCGAAGGTGCCGAGAACACCCCAGGTCAGCCGGCCGCCTTTCGGGGCTTCAGGGTTGACGTAAGGCATGTGGGTGAAATCGGCAGGCATCGCCGGCTTGCCGTGCATGGCGATCGCATAGGCTTCCGCGGCCCTTGTGCCGCTTGCCGGGAGCCCCAAGGCGAAAGCCAGGATGCAGAGGCGGACGCAAAGACCCTCAGGGCGGCCCTCGAGAAGGCGCTGGAACATGAACATCTGCACACGTTGATTCGAGGACTGCGGGCCTGAATCCTATCACAGGGATTTTCCCGGGGGCGCACGCCGGCACGCGGCCAAAGACGCTTGTCGGCATTGATCTTTTCGTCGGCCACGTTAAGAAGGCACGCAATCGCGCACGAGCGCCGAGCCGTCACTTATCCGCCTCATTTGACGGGGAGAGAGCCGCGCCCAACGCGGCCAGGTTCGGTGCGTCGAAGCGGTTCGGGCACTTCCCGTTTAGAAAGGGTTTTCCGCAATGAATTTCCGTAACTTGGCCGCGTCCGTCCGGCCGCGCGGGCGACTTCTCGCCTTGTTGACGGCGACGGCGTTGGCCGTCCCGTTTGCCGCCGAGGCTCAGGCTCCCGCGCCAGCTCCGGGCGCGCCCGCGCCCAAGGCGGCTCCGAAGGCGGCTCCGAAGGCTGCCCCCAAGGCACCTGCGCCGGCCGCTCAGGCACCCGCCCAGCCGGCTCCCGCCCAAGGCGCTCCGGCTCAGCAGGGCGCGGCTCAGCCCGCGGATCAGCAGATTCAGCTGATCTATGCCCCCTGGACCAAGTTCTGCCTCAAGGGCCAGGACGCCAATGCCAAGCAGGTCTGCTTCACTGGCAAGGACGGCCGTATCGAGTCGGGCCAGCCGGTCATCGCGGCCGTCATCATCGAGCCGGAAGGCGAGCCGAAGAAGATCCTGCGCGTGACGCTGCCGCTCGGCATGCAGCTGGTGCACGGCACCCGCATCATCGTGGACAACAATGCGCCGTTGCAGAGCCCGTACGTGATCTGCTTCCAGAACGGCTGCATGTCCGACTACGAGGCCACGCCCGAGTTCATCAACAGCATGAAGAAGGGCCAGAACCTCGTTGTTCAGGCGATCAATGCCAACGGTGCGCCGCTGACGCTGCCGCTGCCGCTCGCCGGCGAATTCCAGAAGGCCTATGACGGTCCGCCGACCGACCCGAAGGTGTTCGAGGAAACCCAGAGGAAGCTGCAGGAAGAACTCCAGAAGAAGGCTGAAGAGCTGCAGAAGAAGCAGCAGCAAGCGCCTGGCGCCCCTCCGGCTGGACAGAAGTAATCGGGACCCGATCCCGGACATGAAAAAGGCGCTCGGTTCGAGCGCCTTTTTTGCTGGCCAGTTGATCGCTGCGAAACTCAGTTCAGCGACGGATTGCGCGGGCGGTAGCCGCCGGTCTTGTCCTTGACGAAGATCTCGGCGACCTGGGAATGCCGGACCGGTTCGCCGGAATCGTCCGGCACCAAATTCTGTTCGGAGACGTAGGCGACGTATTCCGACTCCGCATTCTCCGCGAGCAGGTGATAGAACGGCTGGTCCTTGTGGGGCCGCACCTCCTCGGGGATCGACAGCCACCACTCCTCGGTGTTGTTGAATTCCGGATCGATGTCGAAGATCACGCCCCGGAACGAGAAGATCCGGTGGCGCACGACCTGTCCGATCTGGAATTTGGCGGTCCGCGCTTTAATCATTCCCCGTCGATAGACCAGGATTGTGGCCGATGCTAGTGCCCTGATCTGGAATTAACCCGCGGGTGCGGGGCAGATAGCCCCCAAATCTTCAGAAAACACTTCATCAATGGTCGATATCCTCAATCTGGCTCTACCTTATTTCGGCTTGATCTTCGTTGGATTTGCCTGCGGCAAGGTCAAATCCCTGCCGGAATCGGGTCTCGCCTGGATGAACTTCTTCCTGCTCTACGTGTCGCTCCCGGCGCTGCTGTTTGCGATCATGTCGAAGACGCCGTTCTCCGAATTGAACAACCCGCCATTCCTGGTCGCGACCACGCTGTCGACGGTTGCGGCGTTCACACTCGCGCTGGTCGTCGGCAAGGTTTTGGGCGGGCTGACATTGCGCGAGGCGACGCTCGCCGGGCTCTCGGGCGGCTACGGCAATATCGGCTATATGGGACCGGGCCTGGCGCTCGCCGTGCTCGGGACCAAGGCCTCGGCGCCCACTGCGCTGATCTTCTGCTGCGACAGCATCTTCCTGTTCACCATCGTGCCGCTGCTGATCGAGCTCTCCGATCGCGATCATCCCTCGATCGTGCATGCCTTCGGCGTCGTGCTGAAGCAGATCGTGCTCAACCCGCTGATCATGTCGGCGTGTTTCGGCGCGGCCTTCGCATCGCTGCATATCGAGATGCCGGTCGCGCTTGATCGCACCATCACCTTCCTCCAGAACGCAGCCGCCCCGACCGCGCTGTTCGTGCTCGGCGTCACCGTCGCGCTCCGCCCGTTCGATCGGGTCCCGTGGGAAGTGCCGGGCGTGATTGCGGTCAAGCTCCTGATCCACCCGCTCGCAGCGTTCGGCCTGATGCTGGCGTTCGGCCCGTTCGCGCAGCCCTGGGCGGCAACCGCCGTGCTGATGGCCTCGCTGCCGCCGGCGCTGAACGTGTTCGTCATCGCCCGGCAGAACGACGCCTGGATCGAATCCGCCTCCGTCGCGGTGCTGCTCGGGACGTTTGCGTCCGTGGTCACGCTTACGAGCGTGATGTGGGCGATCCAGACCGGCCGGCTGGCGTTTCCTTGAAGGGGCCTATCGCCGCCAAGTCGGCGTCAGGCCTTCGCGCATCGCAAAGCGCCGGAGCGGGCCGATCGCGCCGAGCAGGTGCATGCCGACCGCGCGGACCGGCTGGAGCGGCAGGAAATCGTTGAGCAGTGAGCGGTTGGCGATGTCGATCGCAAAGGTTCGGCTCAGGATGTCGGGACGCCGGGCCCGGTCGTAACGCTTGAGCACGTCTGCTGCGCCAGGATCCTGACCGGACGCGATGGCCTCGCCCGCAAGCCGCGCAATGTCGGCGGCATCGCGGAGGCCGAGATTGAGGCCTTGGGCGCCGATCGGCGGAACCACATGGGCGGCTTCGCCGACCAGCGCGATGCGATCGCGGCCAAAGGATTTGGGACGTTCGATCGCCAGCGGGAACAGATGGCGGCCCGGCTCGACCGTCATGCGTCCGAGGATCGAATGCGACTGCTTCTCGATCGCGGCGGACAATTCCTCGTCGCTCAATCCGCGAAGCCGTTCGGCCTGCGCAGGCGCGGAGACCCAGACGACGCTGGAGCGATCGCCGGGCAGGGGCACGAACACGCAAGGACCATGCGGCGTGTGGAACTCGGTCGAGACGTTGCGATGGGGCCGCGCGTGGCCGACGTTGAAGGTCAGCGCCGTCTGCGTCAGCTCGCGCCGCGTCACCGCGATGCCGGAGGCTTCGCGGCAAAGGGAATGCCGGCCGTCGGCGCCGACCACGAGGAGGGCGGAGAGAAATTGCGCAGCGGCGGTGCGGATCGCGACGTCATCGGCTTCGATGACGACAGTTTCGGCCTCGTCGTCGAAACGGACGAGACCGGGCAGTTCGGCCGCGCGCGCTTCCAGCGCCAGCATCAGCGAGCGGTTGTCGATGTTGTAACCGAAGGCATCGCGGCCGATTTCATGGCAGGAGAACCGGACCTCAGGGCTGCGAAACAGCCGGCCGGTGTCGTCGACGAGCCGCATGATTTCTAGCGCGGCCGCCTTGTCCTTGCAGCGGGGCCAGACATCGAGGCTCTCCAGCAGATCGACGGAGGCACCGAGCAGCGCCGTGGTGCGATTGTCGGCATAGGGCACGCGACGCGCCACCAGCGCGGTCCGTACGCCCGCCTGCGCCAGTGCGATTGCCGCGCTAAGTCCCGCCGGTCCGCCGCCGATCACGGCCGCGTCAAAGAGTGTCGATGCATCTGTCATGGAACGACATTGGACACGCCCCGCGGCAAATTCAAGCCCAGTCATATTGCCCTGATTTTATGACGAATTGTGCGACCAGGCGCCGCAATGGCTTATGTGCAAACCGGTGTCATTCTGATAGCAGAAGCCATGGACAGCCAAGAGGATTCCCCGAAGCCCAGGCCCGCGATCCGCGCCGCTGCCTTCTCGGTGCACATCTTCACCGCGTTCGGTGCGGCGATCGCGCTGCTGGCGATGCTTGAGGCCGTGCGCGAGCACTGGGCGGCGATGTTTCAATGGCTGGGCGTCGCCCTCATCATCGACGCGATCGACGGGCCGATCGCGCGCCGGCTCAACGTCAAGGACGTGCAGCCGAACTGGTCGGGCGACGTGCTCGATCTCGTGGTCGATTTCGTCACCTACGTCTTCGTTCCGGCCTATGCGATCGTGGCCAGTGGCTTGCTGCTGCCGGTCGCAGCACCCTTGCTCGGCGTCGCCATCATCGTCACCAGCGCATTATATTTCGCCGATCTGCGCATGAAGGCGGACGACAATCATTTCCGCGGTTTTCCGGCGCTGTGGAATGCGGCGGCGTTTTATCTGTTCCTGCTGCATTGGCCGCCGCTGCTGTCGACGCTATTGGTCGCAAGCCTGGTGGTGCTGACCTTCGTGCCGTTCCACGTGCTGCATCCGGTGCGCGTGGTGCGGCTGCGCTGGTTGACGATGTCGCTGATCGCGATCTGGGCTCTGCTTTCCTTCTACACGCTGCAGATGGACTTCCGCGTCGGCACCGGCGTGACTGTCGTGCTCTGCGCGATCGCGCTCTGGATCAGCTTCAGCGACGCATTGATACGGCTGACGAGATCCTTCGCATGATGCACCTGTTGACCAGCCCAGAAGCCTGGGCCGCGCTCCTCACCTTGACCGCGCTTGAGATCGTGCTCGGCATCGACAACGTCATCTTCCTGTCGGTGATCGTCTCGCGCATTCCCGAGAAGCAGGCGCACCGCGCCCGCCAGATCGGGCTCGCGCTTGCGCTGATCTTCCGCATCATCCTGCTCAGCCTGCTGGTCTGGCTGATTGGCCTGACCGCGCCGGTGTTTTCGGTTTCGGGCTATGGCTTCTCCTGGCGCGACCTCATCCTGATCGGCGGCGGCCTGTTCCTGATCGCGAAGGCGACGCACGAGATCCATGGTGAGGTCGAAGCCGATGACGGCGAGGGCGACGAGAAATCCCCTCGGAACGCTTTCTTCTGGGTCATCGTGCAGATCGTGATCATCGACATGGTGTTCTCGCTGGACTCGATCATCACGGCGATCGGCATGGCGCAGGACCTCGAGATCATGATCGCGGCCGTCGTGATCGCCTGCCTGATCATGTACATTTCGTCCGGGCCGGTGTCGCGATTCGTCGCGGAGCATCCGACCACGAAAATGCTGGCGCTGGCCTTCCTGGTGCTGATCGGCGTCGCGTTGGTCGCGGACGGATTCCAATTCCACATCCCGCGCGGCTACATCTATTTCGCGATTGCGTTCTCGGCGGCGGTCGAGTTCTTCAACGTGCTGGCGAAGCGCAATCGCAGGAACACCGGCAAGCGGTCGGTCTAGGCGTTCCAGCCGGCGTCGAGTTGACAAGGCGGGCGCGATGTCTTTCGCTGGCCCCGCGAGAAGAGGAGGTCAGGTGATGACCAAAGCCGTCCGTGTGCACAAGGTCGGAGGCCCCGAAGCCCTGGTCTATGAGAGCGTCGACGTTCCGGCGCCCGGGCCCGGCGAGGTGCGCATCCGACAGCATGCCGTCGGCCTGAACTTCATCGACGTCTATTACCGCACCGGCCTCTACAAGGCGCCGGGGCTGCCCTTCATCGCCGGCAACGAGGCCTCGGGCGAGGTTCTCGCAGTCGGGGCCGGCGTGACGAATTTCCATCCGGGCGACCGCGTCGCCTACTACCACAATCTCGGCGCCTATACCGGGGAGCGCAACATTCCCTGGGAGCGGCTGGTCAAGCTGCCCGACCACATCACCCACGAGCAGGGCGCCGTGCTGATGCTGAAGGGGCTGACGGTCTGGTATCTCCTGCACAAGACCTTCAAGGTCGAGCCGCATCATCGCGTGCTGATCCATGCCGCGGCCGGCGGCATCGGCCTGCTCGCCTGCCAATGGGCGAGGGCCATGGGCGCCCACGTCATCGGCACCGTCGGCTCGCGCGAGAAGGCTGCGCTTGCCGAGGCCAATGGCTGCGACCATGTCATCCTCTACAACGAGGAAGACTTCGTCGCGCGCGTCAAACAGATCAGCCGCAACGAGGGTTGCGATGTGGTCTATGACGGCGTCGGCAAGGCGACGTTCCCGGGCTCGCTGTCCTGCCTGAAGCCGCGCGGGATGTTCGTCTCCTTCGGCAATGCCTCGGGCCCGGTGCCGCCATTCTCGATCGCCGAGCTCAACACTCACGGCTCGCTGTTTGCGACCCGGCCCAAGCTCAACGACTATATCGGCACGCGCAAGGAGTTGCTGGAAGGCGCCGACACGCTGTTCGCCGCCGTCATCAACGGCAAGCTGCACGTGCCGATCAACCATGCCTACGCACTCAAGGACGCCGCCAAGGCGCATATCGATCTCGAAAGCCGCAAGACCACCGGCGCGTCGATCTTGAAGCCGTAACTCACGGTCATTGCGAGCGAAGCGAAGCAATCCAGAATCTTTCCGTTGAGGCAGTCTGGATTGCTTCATCGCTGCGCTTCTCGCAATGACGAGCTTACGCCACGCGCCGTGCCGCGCCGGCCCTGGTCAAGATCCCGTCGAGACAATCGATCATCTCGGCGATCTCGGCCCGCGTGACGTTCAGCGCCGGCATGAAGCGCAGCGTGTCGACCTGCGGCGCGTTGAGGAGCACGCCGGCCTCGAACGCCTGCGCGACGATGCCGGGTGCGATCGGCAGCTTGAGGTCGAGCGCGAGCAGGAGCCCGCGGCCTCGCACTTCGCCAAGCCCATGCCGCGCCGAGACCTTCTGCAGCTCGCTTTCGAGCAGCAGCCCGGTTTCGGTCGCCGTCTTCAGGAAGTCCGGCTTGTTGACTTCGTCGAGCACCGCAAGCCCCACCGCGCACATGATCGGGCTGCCGTTGAACGTGCCGCCCTGGTCGCCGTGCTCGAAGCAGGCCGCGCGTTCGGTCGCAAGCAGCGCTGCGAGCGGCACGCCGCCGCCGATGCCCTTGCCGAGCGTCATGATGTCGGGCGCGACGCCGGTGTGCTCGTAGTGGAAGAGCTTGCCGGTCCGGCCCATCCCGGTCTGGATCTCGTCGAAGATCAGGAGGAGGCCGTGCGCGTCGGTGAGGGCGCGCAACTCCTGCAAGAACTGGTCGGTCGCCGGCCATACGCCTGATTCACCCTGGATCGGCTCGAGCATCACAGCGACGGTGTTGTCGTTGATCAGCTTTTCGACCGACGCGATGTCGTTGAGCTTCGCCTTCTTGAAGCCGGCGACCTTCGGCTCGAACAGCGGCTCAAAGGCCTTCTTGCCCGAGGCCGACATCGTCGCCAGCGTGCGGCCGTGAAAGCCGCCTTCGAAGCTGATGATCTCGAACGCGCCGCCTCTATGGATGCCGCCATATTTGCGCGCGAGCTTGATCGCGCCCTCATTGGCTTCCGCACCCGAATTGGCAAAGAACACCTGGTCGAACGCGCTGTTTGCGACAAGTGCCTGCGCGAGCTTCAGGCTAGGCTCGTTGTAGAAGGCCGGGCTCGGCGTCAGCAGCCGCTTGGCCTGCGCGGCAAGCGCGTCGGCGATCACGGGCGGGGAGTGGCTGAGGCAGTTGACGGCCCAGCCCTGCACGAAATCGAGATAGCGCTTGCGGCTGTCGTCCCAGAGGTAGGAGCCGGCGCCGCGGACAAACACGGCCTTGGGCCGGGCGGTGATGTCCATCAGCGCGTCATACGGATGGGTGGCGTTGGTCATGTCGAACTCCTCTTGGGGCAGGAAGATCTGGGAGGCGGGTGGAAAGGGCGCGCGAAAAGCAAAAAGGCCGCACCTTGCGGGTGCGGCCTTTTCGAAAACTTACGCTGAATTCAGTGGTTCAGCGGCGTCGTCGGACATGGCGCACCCTCTCATCGTCGCGGAAGCGACGGCGGAGCATTTCGGTGCGCTGATGGGTCCGAGCGTTGATCATGGGGCGCGGCAATACATGCGAATGGCAGGGCTTGTCAAGCGGGCCTTTTACAGACCACTCGCCGAGCGTGCATGGGCAGGTGAAAGATGCGCGCCTGGAAACCATCACGTCTCTAGCGCGTTTGTGATCACAGGACGCGAATTGGCTCGAACCGAACGCATCACGGCTCGGACCAAGAGGGGCGGGACCAACCAGATAGTTTTAAGCCTTGTCCGACACGCCTTATCCGATCGACCTCGACAGCATTCGCGGCGCGTTTCCGCCGGGCATCGAGGCGCCGCCGCTGTTGCTGGACTTCGCCGGCTGGCTGAAGGGACGGCCCTGGGGCAGCGTCGGCTGCTTCTCGCTGCAGGGCCAGTTTTCCGATCAGGCGCCGATTGTCGACGGCAGTCCGTTGCGCGACAGGTTTTCGCTGTTCATGCGGCTGCCGGATGGCTCGGCTGTTGGCGGTTGGTATGGCGCGGGTCTCGACCGCGACAATCCGCCGATCGTGGGGCTTGGGTCCGAGGGTGATTACGAGCTGCTGGCGCCGAGCCTCGATGGCCTGCTCGCGAGACTGACGTCGCAACAATTCGACAAGGCGTGGCACGATCTGCTGCCGCACGATGAAGTCGAATGTCAGACGGTCGAGCTCGCGCAATGGCTCACCGGACGGCTGAGTGGGGAGATGGCGGCGGGCGATGACGATCCGTCGGAGCTGCCCGACTTTCGCGGCTTCATGGAAAAATGGAGCCGGGATCGCGAAGACTATTGGGCCAATCATCGCTTGATGGCCGAACTCGGCTGGCGCCTCGCCGCGCATCTGCCGAAGGGCAAGAAGCCCTGGGACAAGACGAGCTTCGAGATCGCGATCGTCGGCAGGCAATACCAGGCGCGCGTCCTGTCGCGCGGACCGCAACCGTTCGAGGAAGCCGCCGCGATCGAATCCCTGCTGCGCGATCTGCGCGAGGAGATGCGGAAGGCGCAGCCCGAGCTCGGGCTGTGGTACGCGATGAAATTCGGCCTCTATGCCGACGGCCGCGTCATGCCCAATTTCGAATACGATGTGCGCCCGAGCATCGACGGCGAGCCTGCGAAGCTGGCGGAGGCGCAGGCCGATCTTGCCCGCGCGCCACGACCGGAGCGCTGGGTGCCGAAATGGCTGGTGTGATCTTGAAGCTCGGAGTGCCGCGACGCTGCCGCCCAGCCGGCGCGCCGAAATCTTTGCACCTTCGATCCCCCTTGACTTAGAGCGCGCTCGAAGGGGTATCTGTATGTGCGTCAGTACGAGAACGGGCACACATGAAGATCGGTGACCTCGCAAAACGAACCGGCCTGTCGACGCACACGCTGCGCTACTACGAGCGCATCGGGCTGCTGCCATACGCCGACCGGGATCGCTCCGGCCAGCGCGACTTTGACGCATCGATCCTCACATGGATCGCATTCCTTGGTCGGCTCAAGACCACGGGAATGCCGATCCGGGACATGTTGCGTTACGCGGCGCTTCGTGACGAAGGCGACGCTACCGGCACAAGCCGGCGGCAGATCCTGGAAGTCCACCGGGAACAGGTGCGCACGCAGATTGCCGAACTCCAGGAATGCCTGCTCGTCCTTGATACCAAGATCGCCGGCTATGCCAGCGACGAACAGAGGACGAAGGAAAATGACGCACGCCTCAACACAAGACGAAAGCCGATTCGATCGCGGCCAGCGGGCCCTGTCACGCATTGACGGCAGAGCTGGTGAAGCGGTCGTTGCCTCACTCGCCGACATCGCTCCGGATTTCGCGCGATATGTGATCGAGTTTCCGTTCGGCGACATTTACTGCCGCCCGGACCTCGGCCTGCGCGATCGAGAGATCGCCACGATCGCGGCGCTGACGGCGCTCGGAAATGCCGCGCCTCAGCTCAAAGTACATCTCGAGGCGGGTCTGAACGTCGGGCTGTCTCGCGACGAGATCGTGGAGATCATCATGCAGATGGCCGTCTATGCGGGCTTCCCGGCGGCGCTGAACGGGCTGTTCGCAGCCAAGGAAGTGTTCGCCGCACGTGACGAACAGCAGGTGTCGCTGGCGTGACTGAGCGGTTGTTCCAGCGACGTTAGCGGCTGCACTATCGCATTGAACATTTGCAAGAGGTCGTCATGCCCGGGCTTGTCCCGGGCATCCACGTTCCTTATGCCGCGCATCAAGACGTGGATGGCCGGGACAAGCCCGGCCATGACGCTGTGGCCGCGTCAGCGTGCAGGAAGGCTCTCAGAATCCCGCGACGCTGCCGTGCAGGTCGTACTGGTCGGCGCGTTCGATTTTCGCGGTGACGATCTCGCCGACGCGCAAGGGGCGGCGGCTCGACAGGTAGACGGCGCCGTCGATCTCGGGCGCATCGGCCTTGGAGCGGCCTTTCGAGACGGTCGGGCCGACCTCGTCGATGACGATCTGCTGGCGCGTGCCGACCTTACGTTTCAGCCTGCGCGCGGAAATCTTCTGCTGGCGCGCCATCAGCGCGTTGTAGCGCTCCTGCTTGATCTCTTCCGGCACGGGGTTCTCGATCGCGTTCGCGGTCGCGCCGGCGACCGGCTCGTATTTGAAGCAGCCGAGCCGATCGATCTCGGCTTCGTCCAGCCAGTCGAGCAGATAGGCGAAGTCGGCATCGGTCTCGCCGGGGAAGCCGACGATGAAGGTCGAGCGCAAGGCGAGTTCGGGACATTGCTCGCGCCAGCGCTTGATGCGCGCCAGCGTCTTGTCCTGCGCCGCCGGGCGCTTCATCGCCTTCAGCACCTCGGGGCTCGCATGCTGGAACGGAATGTCGAGATAGGGCAGCACCTTGCCCTCGTTCATCAGCGCGATGACCTCGTCGACATGCGGATAGGGGTAGACGTATTGCAAGCGGACCCAGGCCCCTAATTCGCCGAGCTCGCGCGCGAGGTCGATGAATTTGGCGCGGACCTGGCGATCCTTCCACGGGCTCTCGGCGTATTTCAGGTCGACGCCGTAGGCCGAGGTGTCCTGCGAGATCACCAGCAGCTCCTTGACGCCGGCACCGACCAGGCGCTCGGCCTCGCGCAGCACGTCGTTGGCCGGACGCGAGACCAGGTCGCCGCGCAGCTTCGGAATGATGCAGAAGGTGCAGCGGTTGTTGCAGCCCTCGGAGATTTTCAAATATGCGTAGTGCCGCGGCGTCAGCTTGATGCCCTGCGGCGGCACCAGATCGAGATGCGGATTGTGGGCGGGCGGCAGCGCGCGATGCACGGCGTCCAGCACGCTCTCATATTGCTGCGGGCCGGTGATGGAGAGCACGCCGGGATAGGCCTGCTCGATCTGCTCGGGTTCCGCGCCCATGCAACCGGTCACGATCACCTTGCCATTCTCGGCCATCGCTTCGCCGATCGCCGAGAGCGATTCCTGCTTGGCGCTGTCGAGGAAGCCGCAGGTGTTGACGATGACGATGTCGGCGCCGTCATGCTTGCGGGCGAGCTCGTAGCCCTCGGCGCGCAGGCGCGTGATGATGCGCTCGGAATCCACCAAAGCCTTGGGGCACCCGAGCGACACGAAGCTGACCTTCGGCGCGGCCGTCTGATCCATATCCAAATCTGCCTGATTGACAGGGTTGAGCTAGTCCCAATTGCCCATAATTACAACCCTTTGCATGGCTCGCGGGCATGCTATGGATGAATCACTGGTGGTGAGTGAGCAATGAGCGCCGAACAGTCGCCCAAAATCGTGATCGTCGACGAAAGCCCGATCCGGGCTGCGATCCTCGAGGAAGGGTTGCGGGAGGCCGGATTCACGCAGATCGTCCATATCAGCGAGATGCAGAGCCTGCTCGCCCGTATTTATGCGGTCGACCCCGATATCATCCTGATCGATCTGGAAAACCCCAGCCGCGACGTGCTGGAAGCGATGTTCCAGGTCAGCCGCGCCGTGAAGCGGCCGATCGCGATGTTCGTCGACCAGAGCGATTCATCCTCGATCCAGGCTTCGGTCGAGGCGGGGGTCTCCGCCTATATCGTCGACGGGCTGAGGAAGGAGCGCATCAAGCCGATCCTCGACCTCTGCGTGTCGCGCTTCAATGCCTTCGCAAAACTCCAGGAGGAACTGGAGCGCACCAAGTCGCAGCTTGAGGATCGCAAGGTCATCGAGAAGGCCAAGGGCATCCTGATGAAGGTGAAGGGCCTGACCGAGGACGAGGCCTATGTGCTGCTGCGCTCCACCGCGATGCGCGAGAAGAAGAAAATCGGCGAGATCGCCCAGTCGATCATCACCGCGTCGGAGATGTTGAAATGACCGCTCACCTCCGCATCGGATTCATTCCGCTGGTCGACGCCGCAGCGCTGATCGTTGCCGTCGACAAGGGATTTGCCGCGGCCGAAGGGCTCGAGGTCGAACTGGTCCGCGAGGTCTCCTGGTCCAACGTCCGCGACAAGCTCAATATCGGCTTGTTCGACGCCGCGCATCTGCTTGCGCCCGTCGCGATTGCGTCCTCGCTTGGTCTCGGCCACGTCAAGGTGCCGATCGCGGCGCCCTTCAATCTCGGTATCAATGGCAATGCGATCACGGTCTCGCCTGCGCTTCATGCCGCGCTGATGGAGGAGATCGACGGCGACCGCTTCGATCCGCTCGCCACGGCAAAAGCATTGGCGCGCGTAGTTGCCAAGCGGCGCAAGGCGGGAGCCGACCCGTTGACCTTCGGCATGACCTTCCCGTTCTCGACCCACAATTACCAATTGCGGTTCTGGATGGCGGCGGCCGGTGTCGATCCCGACGAGGACGTGCGGCTGGTGGTGCTGCCGCCGCCCTATATGGTCGACAGTCTCGCCAATGGGCATGTCGATGCGTTCTGCGTCGGCGCGCCCTGGAATTCGATCGCGGTCGATCTCGGGATCGGCCACATCCTGCATTTCGTTTCCGACATCCTGGCCCATGCGGCGGAGAAAGTCCTGGCGCTCCGCCAAGTCTGGGCCGACAAGAATCCGGACGTGGTGGCCAGTCTGGTGCGCGCGGCGGTGAAAGCCGCGGAGTTCATCGAGCATCCGGAAAACCGGACCGAAGCGGCCCGGATCCTGGCGCAGCCCGAGCGGATCGGCGTCGATGCCGAAGTCATCCAGCGCACCCTCACGGGACGCCTCAAGATTTCGCCGGACGGCACCTTTCGCGAGAGCGGCAGCTACCTTCTGGTGGGACGCGAGGAAGCAGGGCGCCCCGATCCGGTCCAGGCCGCCTGGCTCTATGCGCAGATGGTGCGCTGGGGGCAGACGACGCTGACGCCCGACGGCGTCAAGACGGCCATGGCCGTGTTCAGGCCCGATCTCTACGACGGCGCCCTCGGCCGGCGGCCGCCCGCCCAGGCCCCCGCGGCATTCGGCGCATTCGCCGGGCCGGCTTTTGATCCCGCCAATATTCGGGGGCATCTCGAAGCCTTCGAGGTTGGCCGCTGGAGGGTGTGATTCGGGTCTGCATCGTTTTTGAGCGCTGGAGATCCGAGTCTAAATTTTAGGCCGACTGCTCGAATTTCATAAGAGTTCAAGAGCCCAGAGTTCCCCAAGGCGCTTTTAATTACCTGATACCACACACATTTTTATTTCATCGAAGCTGGCACGCAACTTGAATGTTGCAGTGCGGCCAGCCTGTCACAGACGCCTGCTGCGCCAGTCCCCAGCAACGAAGCTGATCGGACCGTTGGGTGCACAGCCGGCTCTCGAGCCAGCCGAGCTCCTCGCGGGTCGTGCACTTTCCGTCGATACCACCCAGGTGGCCGCAGGAGCTTCGTTACTGACCATGAAACTCGACACCGTCTCAGTCGACTTTACCGACGACCAGAAACGCTATCTCGAAGGCTTCACGACCGGTCTGCAGATCAGCCGGGTTGGTCTCGGCGGCGGCGCCGGCAAGGCGAATGCCGAGCCGACCGGTCCCGATGCCGTGCACATCAAGGCGCAGGACAAGGTCATCGCCGCGGGCAAGAAGCTCGCCGACCAGGAGAAGGTCAAGCGCGACGAGCATCCCTTCGATGCGTATCCGCGTCTCCGTCAGCAGGCGCTCGACAATACGCCGCCGAGCCCGGCGGACAATTTTCGCTGGCGCTATTACGGCATCTTCTACGTCGCGCCGACGCAGGACTCCTACATGTGCCGTCTGCGCATTCCGAACGGCATCATGAAGCACTGGCAGCTGTCCGGCCTTGCCGATCTCGCCGATGAAACGTGCGGGCCTTACAGCCATGTCACGACGCGCGCCAATCTCCAGCTTCGCGAGATCCCGCCGAAGAACGCCGTGAAGCTGATCGAGGGCATTCAGGATCTCGGCCTGTGCTCGCGTGGCTCGGGCGCGGACAACATCCGCAACGTGACGGGAACGCCGACGGCAGGCATCGATCCGCAGGAGCTGATCGACACGCGGCCTTATGCGCGCGAGTGGCACTACCACATCCTGAACGATCGCTCGTTGTATGGCTTGCCGCGCAAGTTCAACGTCGCCTTCGACGGTGCCGGCAGGATCGCCGTGCTCGAAGAGACCAACGACATCGCTTTCACGGCGGTCGAGGTGAAGGACGGTTTCGGCGTCGAGCCCGGGATCTGGTTCCGCCTCGGCCTCGGCGGCATCACCGGTCACAAGGATTTTGCGAAGTATTCCGGCATCGTCGTCAAGGCTGAAGACGCTACCGCCGTTGCCGACGCCATCGTGCGCGTCTTCATCGAGCACGGCGACCGCACCAACCGCAACAAGGCGCGGTTGAAATACGTGCTCGATGCCATGGGCCATGACGGTTTCCTCAAGCTCGTCGAAGAGCGGCTGAAGACGCCATTTACGCGCGTGCCGGAAGAGGCGTTTGCGCCACGGCCGGCCGCGGACCGCATGGCGCATATCGGCGTGCACAAGCAGAAGCAGGACGGCTTGAACTGGATCGGGGTGTCGCTGACGCTCGGCAAGATCAGCAGCGACCAGATGCGGGGCCTCGCCAAAGTGGCGCGGGACCTCGGCGACGGCGAGATCCGTCTGACCGTCTGGCAGAACCTGCTGATATCAGGGGTGCGCGACGAGAATGTCGAGCTTGCCATCGCGGCGATCAAGCAGATCGGACTTGCGGTCGAGGCCTCGCACATCCGCGCCGGCCTGATCGCCTGCACCGGCAATGCCGGTTGCCGCTTCGCCGCCTCCAACACCAAGCGTCACGCCGCCGAGATCGGCGACTGGTGCGAGCCGCGCGTCGAGATGGACAAGCCGGTCAACATCCATGTCACCGGCTGCCACCATTCCTGTGCCCAGCACTACATCAGCGACATCGGCCTGATCGGGGCGCGCGTGCCTGTCAACGAGGAGGACACGGTGGAGGGCTATCATCTCTTCACCGGCGGCGGGTTCGGTCCTGACGCCGACGTCGGGCAGGAGGTCTATCACGACCTCAAGGCCGAGGACGCGCCGAAAACGGTCGAAGGGCTGCTCAAGGCCTATATCGCCCATCGCTCGTCTCCCGACGAAACCTTCCTGTCTTTTGCGCGCCGCCACGACGGCGAAACGCTGCGCAAGCTTGCCGATGCCGAGGTGTCTTCATGAACCAGATCAGCCCTCCGCCCAAACTCGACATCATTCCCACGAGCGCTCCGTTCTCCGACGCGCAACGCTCCTGGCTGAACGGCTTCTTTGCCGGGCTGCTGTCGCCTGAGGCGGCCACGCCGCTCTCGGCCGAGCAGGGCGCCGCCGTCATGCAAGCCGGTGATGGTGACGACGGTGAAGCGCCCTGGCACGACCAGACCATGCCGATCGCCGATCGGATGAAGCTTGCCGAAGGCCGTCCCGTGCGGCGCAAGATGATGGCGGCGATGGCGCAGCAGGATTGCGGCCAGTGCGGCTACAATTGCCACGACTATTCGGAGGCGATCGCGAGCCGCAGTGAAGCGCGGCTCAACCTCTGCGTCCCCGGCGGCAAGGAAACCGCGCGGATGCTGAAGTCGCTGCATGAAGAGCTGGACAAGGCGCCGGCGGCCAAGCCGGCTGATAAGCAAGACACGGTGGCGGCCCCCGCCGTGACCGTGACGATCGCCGAGCCCGGCCGCTCCCGCGACAACCCTGTTGCGGCGACCTTCCTGTCGCGCCGGCTTCTCAACAAGGGAAAGTCGGAGAAGGAAACCTATCACGTCGAATTCGATCTTTCCGAGAGTAAGCTCGACTATGTCGTCGGTGACAGTTTTGGCGTGTTCGCCCGCAACGAGCTCGGCCTCGTCGACCAGGTCATCGCGTTGCTCGGTGCCTCCCACACCACCAAGGTCAATGGCAAGACGTTGCGCGAGGTGCTGATCGACGACGTCTCGCTGTCGCCGGCGCCCGACACGCTGTTCGAACTGCTCTCCTTCATCACCGGCGGCGCGCAGCGCGAGAGGGCGCGGGCGCTGGCGCAGGGCGAGGATCCCGATGGCGACGCCGCCACACTCGACGTCATGGCGGCGCTGCAGAAGTTCTCGGGCACACGGCCGCATCCGGAAGCCTTCGTCGAGGCGCTGGAGCCGCTGCAGCCGCGGCTCTATTCGATCTCGTCCTCGCACAATGCGACGCCTGGAAGGCTGTCGCTGACGGTCGATTCCGTGCGTTACGTGATCGGCAAGCGCAAGCGCATCGGCGTCGCCTCGACCTTCCTCGGCGAGCGCATCGCCGAGGGCGAGAAGCTCAAGGTCTATGTGCAGAAGGCGCACAATTTCGGCCTGCCGCAGGATCCGAAGACGCCGATCATCATGATCGGTCCCGGCACCGGCATTGCGCCGTTCCGCGCCTTCCTGTTCGACCGCAAGGCGACCGGTGCGCCCGGCAAGAACTGGCTATTCTTCGGCCATCAACGCAGTGATTGCGACTTCTTCTACCAGGAGGAGCTCAACGCGATGAAGACCTCGGGCCTGCTCACGCGCATGTCGCTGGCCTGGTCGCGCGACGGCGAGAAGAAGTTCTACGTGCAGGATCGCATGCGCGAGGTCGGCCGCGAGCTGTGGACGTGGCTTGCCGAGGGGGCGCATCTCTACATCTGCGGCGATGCCAAGCGCATGGCCAAGGACGTCGAGCGCGCACTGGTCGATATCGTCGCCCAGTTCGGGGCGCGCTCGACCGACGAAGCCGTCAGTTTTGTCGCCGAGCTCAAGAAGACGGGCCGATTCCAGGCTGACGTCTACTAGCTGTCATCCTGCCGTCATCCGAGCCGGTTCCAACTGGCTCGGATTTGAACGAATAAGATTCTCGGAACTGGTAAGCGAGGAGAATTTGCTCCTTCAATGCGGGGTCTTCAGAGAACCGGCATCGCTATTTCCGCGGGTCTCTTGCCCGCCACCCCGGTTGATCCCTCATAATCCCGCGAATGGGGCGTTGGAGATCGACCATGCGCGAACTATCGGCGGAAGCCAGGCTGCACTTCTACGCGCGCTCGCTCTCGCGGCGGACCGGTGCGAGCGTGCATCATGCCGCGATGTACAGCGCCTTCGCGGTCATCGCCGCCATCGTGTTTGGGACGCTGTCGGTGCACCCGTTCTGATCACGCCCCGCGCTTGAACGGCGCGACCTCGATCCCTGCATCCTTCAATGCCTGCCGCAGGCCGCGGGCGATGTCGACTGCGCCCGGCGTATCGCCGTGGATGCAGACCGTGTCGGTGCGCATCTTGATGACCTTGCCCGTAACCGAGACCACCGCGCCGTCCTGCACCATGCGCACCACGCGCTCGGCGATGGCCTTTGCGTCATGCAGCACCGCACCGGGCTTCTTGCGCGAGACGAGATTGCCGTCGTCTTCATAGGCACGGTCGGCGAACACCTCATGCACCATCGGCAGATTGGCGGCTTCGCCGGCCTTCACCAGCTTCGAATTGGCGAGCACGACGAAGATCAGGCCGGGATCGACCGCCTTGATGCCGGCCGCGATCGCCTTCGCCGTCATGTCGTCCTCGCAGGCGACGTTGGAGAGCGCGCCATGCGCCTTCACATGCGTCACCTTGTGGCCGGCCGCCGTCGCGATCGCCTGCAACGCGCCGATCTGGTAGGCGACGAGATTCTCGATCTCGGAGGCCTTCAGGCCCGCGATCGGATGGCGGCCGAAGCCGTGCAGGTCGCGATAGCCAGGATGCGCGCCGACCGAGACGCCGCGCGCCTTCGCCAGCTCGACCGTCCGGCGCATGATATCCGGGTCGCCGGCGTGGAAGCCGCAGGCGACGTTGACTGAGCTCGCCAGTTCGATCATGGCGGCATCGTTGCCCATCTCCCACGCGCCAAAACCTTCGCCGAGATCGCAATTGAGATCGATCGTCTTCATGGGGTGCTCTCCATCTCTGGTCGTCTTGTCGTTTACGGCTCGGCCGCGACCTGCCAGGTCCCGGCGTCGACGGCACTGACAGCATAGCCCGCGACATTGGCATCGCTGAGCGCTTCCATGTTGAGCGCGACGGTGTCGGCGGAGCGCAGGCGATCGGGCAGGTTGCGGATCAGTTGCGCAAATTTCCTCGCCTCGTCCTGTGCCTCGGCCATGCTGACCGCCTTGAAGCGAAACGCCGTTCCTGCTGAGGTCTGCGCGAGACGGCCGACATCGGCCGTGATCACGGTCGCGATCTTCGGGTAGCCGCCGGAGGTGCCGCGGTCCATCATCAGCGCGATCGGCGCGCCGTTGCCAGGCACCTGGATGCTGCCGTTGACCGTGCCGTCGGAGACGATGTTGTGGCCGTGCAGATGCTTGATCGCGGGGCCCTCGAGCCGGTAGCCCATGCGATCGGAGGTCGCCGAGATCTTCCACTCGCTGTCGAGGAACAGCGCCTTGTTGACGTCGTCGAATTCGTCGTCCTGCGGTCCGAGCAGGACGCGGATCGGACCGTTCGATGGCTTCGGCAGTTCGATGCGCAATTCCGGTGCACCGCTTGCGGCATCGCCGCTGAATTCGTCGCCGGCCTGTAGCGGGCGCGGGTAGGGGCTGCCGAGCCCGGCACGGGCGTTGACCGCGAGACTGCCGAACACCGGCTCGCCCTTGATCCCGCCTTCGATCGCCAGATAGGTGAACGCACCACCGCGGGCAAAACCCAGCGTCAGCGTCTCGCCCTCCTTCAGCGTCACCGATGTGTCCATGGCGATCGGACTGCCGGCGATATCCGCATTGCGCGGCGCGCCTGACATCGCGACGCGCACGGCACCGTCGCGTGCGGTGAACGAGGCGCCGAACGGGCCGATCTCGACAACGGCTGCGAATGGTTCGTTGCCGACGAGCGTGTTCGCCGCCGCGAGCGACAGGCGGTCCATCGCTCCGCTGACCGTCAGGCCATAGCGTTGCGCGCCATGGCGTCCGCCGTCCTGGACCGAGCTTGCGGGCCCGATGCTGGCGATCACGAGCCGGCTCATGCGACCACCTGCTCGGCAATGATCTCGCCGGCCTCGGCGGCGCGGTCCTGTTCCTCGAACGTCTTGTGGTCGATGGCGAAAAACGTCACGCAATCGCCGGGTTCGGTGAGGAAGGTCGGATTGCGGTGGAGCTGATAGGTCCGCACCGGCGTGCGGCCGAGCAGGTGCCAGCCGCTCGGCGCTGCCAGGCACTGGATTCCGGCCTGGATGCCGCCGATCGAGACCGTGCCGGCAGGCGTCAGCAGCCGCGGATTCTGCCGCCGCGACATCTGCAGGGATTTGTCGAGGCCGCTGAGATAGGACCAGCCCGGCGTAAAGCCGATCATGGCAACCTTATAGTCGCCGGCGACGTGGCGCGCGACGATGTCGTCGGGTGTGGTGTTCAGCGCCTTCGCGACGTCCTCGAGGTCGATGCCGTGCTCACCGCCATAGGCGACGGGAATGCGCCAGCGGCGCGCCTTAGTGGCCGGCGGCAGCGGCTGACTGGCGAGCGCGAGCAGCTTTTCGCCAAGGGCGTCGAAGCCGATCTTGCCGGGATCGTAATGCACCAGCAGCGAGCGATAGGTCGGCACGGACTCGGTGATGGCGTCGATCGAGCTTGCTGCGAGCGCCTTGTCGAGCGCCAGCACGCGCTGGTTGGCGTCGTCGTCGATGGTACGGCTGAACTCGACCGTGACGGCGCTGTCGCCACTGGGCAGAAGGCGGGGCGGGGGAAGCGTCGCGGACATGGGCTGTCGAAATCGGGCTTCTGGAGATACGCGGGCTCGGCCTTGAGCTCCGCTCGTTCCTGCTTCGCGTAAATGCGCCCGCAAGTCCAATAAATTAATGCAGGGGGAGGCGATAAAGCCTTGTTATCGCGACGCATAACTGCGCTGCGGCCCTGCATGATTGGTATCCTCTTGGCCCTTGACGCAAGGCCCGCACCCCGCAAGATGCGCGCGTTCTTTCCCGCCCATCCGGAGCTCGTCTGTTTCCATGTCGCTGTCCCCCGAAGCCCGCAAGACCCTCGCCGGCATCACCACTGCCACCATCACCACGGTCCTGCTGAAGAAGGGCCTGCGCAACATCTGGATGCGCGGCGCGCGTCCGCTGCGTCCGGGTCTGCCGCGCCTGGTGGGACCGGCCTTCACGCTGCGCTTCGTGCCGGCGCGGGAAGATCTGGCGACGCCGGAATCCTGGTCGTCGCCGATCTCGACCCGCACCGCCATCGAGGCGATGCCGGAGGGCTGCATCGCCGTGGTCGACGCCATGGGCATCACCGACGCCGGCATCTTCGGCGACATCCTGTGCGCGCGCATGATGAAGCGCGGCGTCGCCGCACTCGTCACCGACGGTGTCGTGCGCGACGTCGAGGGCGTGCTCGGCACCAACCTGCCGGTCTGGTGCGACGGCTATGCCGCGCCGCCGTCGGTTGCCGGTCTGACCTTCGTCGGCTGGGGCGAGCCGATCGGCTGCGGCGGCGTTGCAGTGTTCCCGAACGACATCGTGGTCGCCGACCAGGACGGCTGCGTGCTGATCCCGCAGGCGATGCTCGAACACGTGCTCAATGAGGGTGTCGAGCAGGAGCGGATGGAAGCCTGGATCGTCAACGAGGTGAACAACGGCGCGGTACTCCCGGGCCTCTATCCCATGAACGCCGAGACCAAGGCGCGCTACGCCGCAAGCAAGAAGTAATCGGGAAAGAAGCGAGGAAAATCCAATGGACATCACTGTTGCAGGGACGAGGCCGACACGCCGTGCGCCCGGGGAACACTTCACCGGCACGGTCTGGCAGGACCCCGTCATCATGGCGCCCGCGCCGGCGCGGCTGAACTGCTCGCGCGTCTCGTTCGAGCCGGGCGCGCGCACCAACTGGCATCATCATCCGCTCGGGCAGACGCTCTATGTGATTTCGGGGGTTGGCCGGGTCCAGACCAAGGGCGGCCCTGTCATCGAAATCCGTCCCGGCGACACCGTCTGGATTCCACCGGGCGAGTTGCACTGGCATGGTGGGTCGCCGACCAACGGCATGACCCACATCGCCATGCAGGAAGCGCTCGACGGTGTGTTCTCGACCTGGCTGGAGCCGGTGACCGACGCGGAATACGGCGCGGCGGTCGGCTAGTTTGCGTGACCCGGCTTTGCGCAGCGACGCTTTGCGTCGCTGCTCGTCCGGGACAAGAGCGCTTACATCCGCTCCGCCGTCCAGGTGCCAGTGCACATGCTGCCGCGCCAGGTGCCGGAGCCCGAAGTGCCGCTGAGCCGGCCGAAGCCGACGGCGCGCTTGATGCCGGTGCTCAAGGTGACGTTGATGCTGCCCGCGTCCGCGACGCGGCCTGACGCCGTCACCATGGCGCTGCTCGAGGCGATCTGACCGTTGTTGATGCCGATCGCGACGGTCGAGCCGTTACCGCAGGTCTCGCTCGACGACGAGATACGGACATTCCATGCGCCGTCAAAGGTGGAGGTGGCCGCGCCTGCCTGCGTCAGCGGGAAGGCGATGGCGACAATGGTGACGAAGAGACCCTTGCGAAATCCGTTCATGACACGCCCCTTGGGTTGATCCGGGGGCACCATGACAGACGCGGCGGGCGGACGATGTGAGGGGCGTCACGCACCTCACCGGAGCAGTGTTCCGGGGTGTCCGAATGGGTTTGCTCGGCTTCAAGCCCGGACGGGCCTGCCAGAAACGGTCATTTTGACGTCGAAGTGCGATCGAGCACGCGCGCCAGCGCAACGGCGGAGTTGGCATCGACCCGCGCCACCTTGGCGATCGTTTTCCTCAATTCGGACGCCTCGGATGCGAAAAGTCTGTCCGGATCGTCCGGGGCTCCGGTGACGCCGGAGAGGAGGCTGAGCTGCATCCCTCCCAGAACCTGCGCCACGGCCGGCGTTGCGCTTTTGCCGAGGGCTCCGTTCAAGAGAGGTCCCCGTGAGCCGCGGTGGGCGTTTTTCGGCGTCATTCGTTCGACGAGCTTGTCGAAGCTCGTCTGGTAGGCGCCGATGGCGATGAGGCGATCGTTTTCAGCCAGTTCCGGCGACGTGATGACCTCGGAGCGCAGCGCCAGCATCTGCTCCTCCGCACGGTCGAAATCTCGCGTCATGACGACGCGTGCGACGTCTTGCCAGCGCCGATGGAAGCCCAGCTGCGTCAGCGGATTGATCGTGTCCGGTCCGTCGGCGAAAAGAGTGCCCGTAAACTCGACGGCGAGCAGACAGTAGTTCAATCCGGCGACACGCTTGCCGTCCGACAACAGCTGGTCGTCGGTGACGACCAATCGCTTTGCCGCGGCCTCGTCGAGTTCGGGGCCTGCGACCAGGAAATAGCCGCTGCGGCCGAGCGCGTTTCCGTCCGCATAGGACAACAGTGGCGTGACGATGTTGAGTCCGAACAAGCCAGCGACGCGGTCGTAGACTTTTTCTGCGACACGCACGCCCTCCGACACGCCGGGCACCAGCCCGGTCTGCGTCGTCAGGTCGGCTGCAAGTTGCAGGATTTGCTGGGCGACGTCATGGTAGGGCAGGCGGAACAGGCCCACGAACAGGGACAGATTGTCTTCCTTCATGGGCGCGCGCCTGACGGCGTAGATATTCCTGAACTCGATATAGCCCGGAGCAGCCGCCCCCGCGGACTTGAGTTGCGCGGCGATCTCGTCATTGCTCAAGATCGTCGGCCTGCGCTGCCGGCCGTCGCCGAAGCTGAACTCCGTCAGGACGACGCCAAGCGGCAGGAACGAACTGAAGAATTTGCCGCCTTCGCTCAGCCCCATCTCGACCATGCGGAGTCCGAAGTAGCTTGCTTCGGGAACGAAGGCTGCTCCCGTCGAAATCGCGTTGTCGCCAGAAGCGGGCACATAGCCGACATAGGGACGCTTCAATTCGCGGCTCGCCCAATGTTCGACAGTGTTCTTGAATGTGGTCCAGACAGTCATGACAGGATCCGATCTCGGCTCAATTGCAGCGTGTTGCCCAATCCGTCGACTGCGCGAGCAAGATGGGCGAAAGCCAGATCGGGCTGTCCTCGTCGTCGGCGAGGCGCTCCCAAGAAGCTCGGCATGCCTTCCGGAACGCAAGGCAAACGGACCGCGTTTCATGCAGTTCGCTGTAGAACGCCTTGGCGAAATGAGGCGCGCGGTCATCCTCCACGTTCCAGCGGAATCCCAAGGCATAGGGGATTCCGTTCATCACCAGCTGTTGCACGCTGCCCCTGGAGATGCCGCGGCAAGCGGAGAGATAGACCAGCGTGGTCGACGAAAGACCTTCGGATGCGACCATTCTGTCGAGCTTCAGCCCGATCGCTTCTTCCGGCCTTGTGCCGGGAAGGACGAGAGACACGGTTTTCTGGCCGTCACTCCAGGCATGGCCGGCGTAGTGGAGGATCGACGGCCGAAAATGAGCAAGCCGCTGCAGCAAATGGGGCACGGCCTCATTGCCGGGAGTGCCGGAGAGGTCGACAACCTCCAGCTCGAAGCACCCTGTGGCGGCCAATTCCTTCAGGTACTGGAGTTCAACGTCGATATTGCCGAGCTTGTCGAACGTCTTGCCGTCGCAGATCACCCGTTCGAGCTTGCGGTCTGGGTGCTCGCCGACCTGCGAGCGAACAAACATGAGCCTCGAGCCTGGCTCGATGCGCCCGCGCTCGGCTCTCGCCCCTCTCTGCAGCCGAATAACCGACGGCACGCGTCGGACGATCGGGGCATGAAGAAGCACGAATGGCCCGTTCTCTTCAGCGAGATACCGCACGCTCGCCTCGAAGGGGACAGGATAATATCCGGCATCGTTGATCACGAAGCGGAACGACAGTCCTGCCAGCCCACCGGCCGCCCTCTCGATCTGCGAAAACAGGTGCTCGCCGATCGCCTTGACGACGAAGCTCTTGAACAGCCGTGTTCCGACACCCCGCGTCTGGGCGAGCCAGTTCTTGGGCAGGCTGGTGCCGATCCAGTGATCCGCATCCGCGCGGTCTTGGGGTATCTCGTCCCGCCCATAATCCCGGGCGGCAGACTTCAGATCATCCAGATCGCTGACTGTGTTCCAGCGCAGCATTGGAGAGCCGTCGTCGCCGGTTCCGAGACGGCATTCTACCTTGGCGCTATGGATTTCCGTTTCGATCACCCGGAACGCGCCAGGAATGGCGCCCTTCTCATCGGGATGCCCGGTCAGCATCGCAATGAACGGCCTGAGGATTCGATGCCGGTGGAGCTGCAGGGCGTCCATTGGCAGGATCAGAGCGTTGTCGGCTCTGCTGCACTCCTGCTCGAGATCAGGGCAGGCCCCGAACGACGGAGCGATGACGAGGACGGACGTGTGAGGGTCTCGGGCCTGCACGACGGTGCTGAGCAAATCCTGCGCGGCGACTGTCGTTCGCGTGTCGCGATGGACGCGCGGGTCCATCGGCAATCCGGCATCGAGGACGAGCAACTCGGTGTCGTTCGCAATGAGCCACTCGTTGGTCTGGTCCGTAGTCATCAACTGCTTGTCGTGCAGGTTCTCGGGATCGACGCCTGCCGCGAGCAGATGCGTGCGCAGTGTTTCGAACATGCCCGGTTCGGCCGTGGCTATCGCTATCCTTGCGGTCATGCTGATGCCTCCTGCGCACATAATGGCAAGTCGAATTCGAATCCCATGCCGTCCAGTTCGGTCAAGCTCCCGTCATGCTGCTCGACGGCTTTCTGTATCGCCTCTACGGCGACGCTGGCCATTTGCCGGGCCCGGGACTGACTCCGCTCGATCAGATCGGCGGCCGACTGATCCAGCGGCTGCGCGGTGACCGCAGGGATGCGCATGGATACGAACAGACGATGCGGTGGTCGTTCCGCGATGGTCACGGTGAGCCGATCGGTCGGGGCGACGCGGAGCGAAAGAAGCGAGCTGAGCGCCGAACGAAATGCGAAGCTCAATCGCTCCAGCCAGCCGCTGACGATCAGACGAGCTTCGTCCGTGATGTCGCCCTCTATATCGATCGCGTCACGATCGTCGACGGGAAGGCCCTCGATCTCGTGATAGAGCGCTTCCAATACGTTGAACGAGGTCGGTGCCTCCTGCGGCGTCTGCTGCACGGTCAAACGTTCGGACAGACGTTCGAAGGTGAGATCAGCCTTCAGGAGATGATTGGCCGCCTGCTCCAGCATGTTGGCGCAGTTTCTCATCAGTTCGGGTTTGCTTAGAAGGGACTGGGCGCTGCGCAACAAACCATCGGCCATGAGCAGGGGAGCCCGGGTCTCGCGCGCAACAGCCGTGACCGTCTCCTCCAGATATCCCCAGTCGCTCTCTCGGCTTTGATCGGCGAGGCTCGTGAACAGCCACAGGTGGTGGCCATAGTCGTCATTCAACGGCTCGCGGTTTGCAAGGGTGGTCACCTCGGTGCGCGGTGCGTCACCGATCGTCAGGTGGATGTGAAGTCGGTGCTGGATACCAGATTGCGACAGTTCCTCGATATCTTCGTCTCGTGCCCCGAACGACACGAGTTCGCGGTCTCGTGCCTGACCAAAAATGCTCTCGGCCGCGCCATTCATGTGACAGATCTTGCCGACCGCGTCGACGATGACCGCCGCCTGCTCAATCCTGTTCATAAGCGCCAGCTCGATCGCTTCGTGCCAGCGCGCCGCAAAAATCTGCTCGCAGTCGGCGGCGAGTCCGCGGGCCGCTTCGCGATCGGGTCCGAGAAAGGCGTTGGATTCCGAAGATTCCATATCGAGGATCATCTCGATCTTGCCATTCACGAAGAGGGGGACGGTCATCGCGGATCGCTGATCCGGCGCGGTCTGAATGAAGCCGTAGTTCCGCTTGGAATCGCTGATGTCTGGAACGACAAGAATGGACCGCTGGACGAGACAGCTGCCGAGCATTCCGCTGGATAGGTCCTGGGTGTATTCGGACTTTTGGGCGGCGGACTTCACGAGCAGGTTTCGGTCGTTCTTGACGTGCTCGGCGACCAGCACGAACTTGCCGCGGGCGCGGTCCACCCGGAACACACCGACGTACTCCCAGCCGAAGCATTGTGTCGTGCCGGTCGCCAGCAGTGTGGCAATGGTGCGGGCGCTGGGCGCCTTGTTCAAATTGTCCTTGAGCTCGCGCAAGGCGCGCGCCTGAGCGTGCTCGATGGCCGCGTCCGCAGCCTGCAGGATTTCCTCGACTCCGAGATTCTGCAGGGTCCGGAGGTCGGCTGCCGTATATTTGTGGTTACGGGACATGAGAGCCAGCGAGCTTCCGAACCGGCCGCCCGCCTTCCGAATCGGCAACACAACCATCGATTTGAAATCGTCGGAGAGGATCGCCTTGCTGACCGGGTTGTCCTTTTCCTCCGGGTTGAGCTGCTCGACGAATTTGCTCAGGTCGTTATTCCACGTCTTGCCCTGTTCGAGCCATTGAATCACATCGGCCGTTACCTTGAACCAGCGTGTACTCCACTCCCAGCGAGGTTTAGGAAAGACGGTGAGCGCTCGCCAATGGTCGCTGAGGTCGTTGTAGACCCCGAAAGCAGACATCTCGAACGGAATGACCTTTTCGACGACCCGCAGCATAGCCTCGATGATCTCTTGCGGGTCTGCGTGCTCGGCAAGAACGGTCTTCAGCTGCTGGCGCGCCAAATCCTCGTTGAGGGGAGCGAACAACAACAACAGCCCGGTCGAGCTATTCTGTTCCTCCATGTACGGCGCTGCACTGACTCTCGCCAGGACGGAACGGCCATCCATCGGACGAAGCCGCACGAAATCCGTAAATCCCGTTTGTGTGCCGATCCATTCGTCAAACCGGCTCGTCGTGCCCTCGTCGTCGGGCGCGAAGACATCGGACAGCGACATCTCCTTGAGGGTCGCCTCGGCGAACCCGAGAATCTGCACGGCTCGCTCGTTTGCGAACCGGATCTTGCCCGCCCGATCGGTCCTGAGCACGCCGTCCTGCAAGGCGTCAAGGCGGCTCCGTTCGGCGCTCTGATCCAGGAGGAGGGCGTAGTTGCCTTGCTGCCCGTCTTCGTCGCGCAGCGGGCCGATCTCGACCCTGACCTGGTGGATCAACTTATTGGTCCGGATGTCTACGCGCAGGCTTGTGTTGTGGTTTGCCTTGAGGGCTGCGCCCACGTCGGCCGCACGGGACCCGAATAGCCCGGGAAACGGAGCGTTGCGGCCGTCGGGAACGAGCTTGTCGAACGCCGCATTCGCATAGACGATGCGGCCATCGCCTGCCAGTTCGACGAACGGGATGTCGCTGTGATGCGCGGCCTCGTCGAGCGCGTCGTACCGATCGGAAAGCACACTCAGGAGCGTGGTTTGCGATTGAAGGATCTTGTCGACGGCTTCGGCAGCCAGACCAAACTCCGAAACGAGCATTCGGGCCAGCTCGTCGACGAGGGGCTTGAGCGCGGTCTTCAGGCCGTTCTGCCTGCTCCTGAGCGCGCCGATCACATGGCGCCGGATACCTTGCTCAGTTTTCAAGAAATCCTGGTCCCAGTCACCTGAGATGAGCGATGGCGCTGCACGGAGTTCCTCCATAACAACCTCGCTAACGCAACTGTGAAGCGAAACGATAAGGTGCTTGAGCCGGCACAAAAATTCGAGTGCTGTCGGTCTGAGCGCATCGGCGGGATCAGAGGTGCCAAGGCGACTTTTGACCGCGGAAATTCGTCGTTCAACCTAAGCTAGAGGCGATCGCGGCCGTCCTAGTATTAACTAGTTCACAGAAACGGCCTGAATTTCCACGGATTCGTCGATCGAGACGGTGATGACGTGCTCAGCGATCGGGTCCGACGCTGTGTCTTTGCCGGGCAAGCACAGGCGCAGCGGCAATCCTCGTTGCCCGCTGGCGCAGGGTAACGCTCAATCCCACCGTGTCACGCGCGCGTGACAGGACCCTCAGTTCACACGCGTCCAGGTCTGGCCGCCGCAGAACATGCCGCCGAAGGCGCAGCCCTGCACGCGCAGGCGATCGGTGCCCTTCAGCGCGATGGTTGAATCGTAGGTCGAGCCGGAGTTCGGATCGAGGATGCGGCCGGACCATTTCTGGTCCTTGTTCTGATCCTTGCCGGGCTTCATGTTGATCAGAACCTGCTCGCCATTCTGGTTCGATTTCGAATCGACCGAATAGCCGCAGAGATTGCTGCCGCATTGCTCGATCCGGACCTTGCCTTCCTTCTCCTCGGTGAGCCAGACCCCGAGCGGTGAATTGAGGTCGCGCGTGGGCGCGGTTGCGGGAGCCGGCGGCGCGACGGCGGCCGACTGAACGGGGGCAGGCGCAGGCGCCGGGACGGGAGGCGGAGATGGCGCCGGGGGCGCGGCTGCGACGATCGGGGCGGGCGGCGGCGGCGGTGCGGGCGGTACGGCGGCCACCGTCGGGGCCGCACTCGGGGCCGGCTGGGGCGGCGGCACAAGCGCCTCTTCGGCCGGGGCATTGTTCGCCGTGGTGGCCGGAGGTGTCGGCGGGGCGGGAGGCGCGACGGCCACGGGAGCTTGGACGGGGGCTTGGACAGGGGTCTGCTCGGCCGCCGGAGGCGCCGCGACAGGTGCGGGGGCCGGCGCTGGATTGGCGGGCGCCTGCGGGTCAGCCTTGGCTTGTTGCGGTGCCTGCGGCTCCGATTTTGGAGCCCCCTTGGCATCGTTCTTGGTTCTCTTGGCCTTGCCCTGGCCGGTGTTGTCGTAGACGCCGGGGATTTGCACCGTGCCGCGGTCGGGATCGATGCGGATGGTACGCCCGCCATAGTCGAAGGTGTACTGCGCCTGCGCAGCGGTGCTCGCCAAAAGGAATGCGGCCGTGGCCAACAGCTTCCTCATTTCGCATCTCCTGAAACAGGTGGTCCCCGCACCGACGCTTACGCCCCGGTTCGATCGCAAAAAGTGACCTAGATCACTGTCACCGTATGAGTCGTGCTCCGGCGGTTGCGGGTTCAATAACACCGGAGCGGGTCCAAAGTTGGACAGCGGCGTGGCCCGCATCTGGACGGATACGGGACGGGCAAGTACAACCGCCCTGGTTGAATAGTTTGAAAGTACACGCTCATGCCACGGCCACTTGCCACAATCATTCTGATCGCGGCCTGCTGTCTGGTTGCGACCCTGGCGCAAGCGGCCGGACTTCAATTTATCGAGGTGCCCGCGGATGCCGACGGGCTCGCTCTCAAGGGCATGGCGTGGACACCTTGCACAGCGGCGCCCTCCGAGGTCGCCTTGGGCCGCGGAGTCATTGTGCCGGGCGTAAAAGACTGTCCGGTCGCGGGCAATCGATTGCCACTGATCGTTGTCTCGCACGGGCGCCGCGGCTCGTTTCTCACGCACAACGATACCGCGGCCGCACTTGCTGATGCCGGATTCGTGGTCGCTGCCATCAGCCATCCCGGCGACAATGCCAGGGACAGCAGCCGGACGGACGAGTTCTCCGTCCTAATTCAGCGTCCCACCGACATGAAACGGCTCACCAGTTTCATGCTCGGCGCATGGAAGGAAGCGGCGGTCCTGGACCCGCGGCGGATTGGCCTGTTCGGGTTCTCGCGCGGCGCCTATACCGGTCTCGTCGTGATCGGCGGCAACCCTGATTTCGGTGCGCTGGCCCGGCTCTGCGAGAGAGAGGGAGCCACGACGCCGAAATGTCGGGACATTCGCGAGGGCCGGATGCCAACCGAGCCGGCAGTCCACGATCCCCGTGTCAGAGCGGCCATCTTGGCGGATCCGCCACTTCTTGATGGTCTCTTCAGCCGAGAGCGCCTCGCCGATCTAACGATCCCAATGATGTTGTGGCGTTCAGCGCTCGGTGGCGACGGCGTCACGCCCGATGCTGTCGATGCGCTGGAAGTCCTTCTTCCCGCACGGCCCGATTATCGGATCGTGCCCAACTCCGCGCATTTTTCCTTTATCGCGCCATGCTCGCCCCAACTGGCCGAAACAGCGCCGATTCTTTGCACCGATCCGCCAGGGTTCAATCGAAAAGCGTTTCACGACGAGTTCAACGGCGCGGTCGTGGCCTTTTTCCGCGCGCGCCTGGAGTGACGGAAGACGCACGCAGCGCGGGCGTCGCCTAATCGAACCAGGCGGCGTAGATCTTCTTGTAGCTGCCGTCCTGCATGGAAATGTGCAGCCATTGGTCGACGAACGCCTTCAGCGCCATGTCGCGCTGGAGCCAATAGGCCTTCTCGGAGAAGTCGAACGGCTTGTCGGGATGCACCGCGCAGAGCACGCCTTGATGCTGCTTCTGCTGGTAGCGCGTCTCGGAGGCGTCGGTCATCATCAAATCGGCATTGCCCTTGGCGATCTCGTCGAAGATCACGATATTGTCCGGGAAGACGGTGATGTCGGCGTCCTTGATGTTGGCGCGCGCGAAGCGCTCGTTGGTGCCGCCGGGATTGACGATCACGCGGGTGCCTTTCTTGTCGATGTCGGTGATGCTCTGGTATTTGCCGACATCGGCACAGCGCGCGATCGGCGTCTTGCCCTCGCGCATGATCGGCGTGGAGAAGAAGCCCTTCTTCTGCCGGTCCAGCGTGACCGAGACGCCGCCCATGGCGATGTCGAACTGATCGGCCTCGAAATCCTTCATCAGCTTCGGCCAGGCCGTCGGCACGAATTCGACCTTGACCCCGAGCGCCTTGCCGAGTGCCTCCGCCATGTCGACATCGAAGCCGTTGAACTGCTGCGTCGTCTTGTCGAGATAGGTGAAGGGCTGGTAGTCGCCGGTCATGCCGACGCGCAAAGTGCCGCGCTTGACGATCTCGTCGAGGCGGGACGGCGTCGCCTGCTGTGCCTGCGCCGAAAGGTTTGCCAGCAGGACCACGGCCAAGGTCACCAAAATTCGACTGGTCATTCGAACGATCATCTCTTTTCCACCCATGCCCAAGCTGTCATTGTGCAGCTCTCGATGCTTGTCTTGAGGCCTGGATTTAGACCAGATGCCCGTCGCTGGCGAGGCGGAATTGAAGGGAATTTTGAAGTGACGATCTCGATGCATGACGCCTCGGTCGGCGTCTTCGTGCCTTACTTGCGCAACCTTTCCGCACTGCTCGACAAGGGCGTTGCCTATTCCGAAGCCCGGAAGTTCAATCCGGCCGTCCTGCTCGGCATGCGCATCGCGCCCGACATGTACGATCTGGCGCAACAGATCGGCGAGGCCTGCCGCCATGCCACGGTCGCCGCGGCCTTGCTGGCCGACCGCGAGCCGGTGACGCTGCCGGTGCTGGAGCACGACATGGCCGGACTGCAGGCCCGCATTGCGACGTCAATCGAGTTCATCGAAAGCCTGCCGCGCGCGGAGATCGATGCTGCGGCGGAACGGAATGTCTTCTTCAGGCTGAAGAACGGGACCGAGTTGCCCTTCACCGGGCGGACGCTGCTGCTCACCTTCAGCATGCCGCAGTTCTTCTTTCACGTCACGACCGCCTACGACCTGTTGCGGCACGCAGGCGTCGAGCTCGTCAAGAAGGATTATCTCGGCCGACGATAAGCCGAACCGGCATCCACTTCGCGCGAAAACGCGCTAGGCTTCGCCCTTGCGCTCGTAATCGGCGAGCGAGCTGCGGCCGGCGATCTCGCTGCGCAGCTCTTCGAAGCGCCGATGGGCCTCGTCCTCATGCGTGTCGACGAAATGCACAGCGGCTTCGCCGGTCATCGGGCCGCTGACCACGGGCACCGACTGCTCGCCGATGGTCTCGTGGACGTAGAACTGGCCGTCGTCGCTGCGATGGACCGTCCATTTCAGACGGATCGCCACCATCGGCCCGGGGCCGACCTTGCTGTAGCCGTCGGCATCGGTGTGCTCCGGCACCAGCGGCTGCTCCTCGACCACCGGATGCTCGTCGACCACAGGGTGCTCGTCGGCGACCCCATGCTCACCGGCAACCACCATTTCGGTCACGGTGACCGTCTCGGTCTCGCGCACGGTCTCGGTCTCGCGCACGACGAGGACGGGTTCAGGGTGCTCCAGGATGCTGGCGATGGTCGCCAACGCGTGGTCGGTCGGGTCGATCTCTGACAAGGGTCCATCCTCCAGCTCGACGCGGCCGGCAAGTCTGTCCCACTGCCGCCGCGGCCGGACCTATTACGCGGGTTTGATTAAGGCTGAGTGAGGGCTCGATCTGCACCAAAATGGGACTCATTCTGGCGTTCCGAAGGCGGGCGGGCTGATCGCCCGCCCGTGAGAACTGCCGGCCCAGGAGACCAGCTCAGCCCAGGACATCCTGATTGATGATGTTCTGCCGGATGGGATCGCCGTCCAGCACACTCAGGATGTTGCGCGCGGTCTGCTCGCTCATCCGGCTCACCGCCTCGACCGTGACGCCGGCGACATGGGGGGCCATGATGACGTTGGGCAGCGCGAACAGCGCGTTGCTGACCGGCGGCGGCTCGACCTCGAACACGTCGATGCCGGCACCGGCGAGCTTGCCCAAGACCAGCGCGTCGTACAGCGCCGCTTCCTTCACGATGCCGCCGCGTGCGGTGTTGATGAGGTAGGATTTCGGCTTCATCCGGCCGATCCTGTCAGCATCGAACAGACCGACGGTCTCCGGCGTCTTCGGGCAGTGGATGGTGACGAAATCGGCGTGCGGCAGCGCGGCATCGAGATCGGCGACCGGCTCGCAGCCTGCCGCCTTGATCTCTGCGGCTGCCTTGTAGGGATCATAGACCTGCACATTCATGTCCATCGCCAGGCAGCGCTTGGCGGTGCGGGTGCCGATGCGGCCGAAGCCGATGATGAGGACGGTCTTGCCGTAGAGGTCGAACGGCAGCATGCCGAGCCGGTCGGCCCATTTGCCGTCCTTGACGCAGGAATGCATCTCCTGCGCGCGTTTAGCCAGTGTCAGCATCATGAACAGCGCCTGCTCGGCGACCGAGGGCGAATTCGCGCTGCCCGCGACCATCAGCGGCACCTTGCGGCGGGAGAGGGCGGGGACGTCGACGGCGTCGTAGCCGACGCCGATCCGGGTCACCACCTTCATGTCCTTCGAGGCTTCGAGTTCGGTCTCGCCGAAAGCGGTGGCGCCGAGCGCCACGCCATGGACCGGCGCGTGGCTCTTCAGCAAAGCCTCGAAATCCCCAGCGGAGATCAGGTTCGGAAACTCGATGAGCTCGATGTCATCTCGCTGGGTGAGGAGGGCGCGTGCCCCTTTCGACAAAGTTTGCGTGACAAAGATTTTCTTCTTGTTGGTCGACATCGTCCCTACCTGCGCGAGTTTCTTGGCCGGCCGTCACAAGACGGCGCCGGTCGCCTCGTTTAGCAGGTGCATATTGTTGAGGTCCATCGCCAAACGCATGGGGCCCCCGTCCTTGGCGCCCGCATTGGGATCGACACGGCCGCAGACGGGCGTGCCTTCCAGTCCGAAATAGACCAGCGTCTCCATTCCCATCGGCTCGGTGACATCAAGCACGGTATCGAAGGTCTCGACGCCCGGATCCAGATGCGCATGCGACTCCGTGAGATGTTCGGGGCGGATGCCGAGCAACAGGTTTTCAGCTCGGGGCAGCGCGCTGTAACGGGCGGCGCGGGCCGGCGGCAACGGGAATGAGATGCGGTCCGTCAGGCGGACGTTGAGCTTGCCGCCGACGTCCTCGAGCCGGCACGGGATGAAGTTCATCGCCGGCGAGCCGATGAAGCCCGCGACGAAGCGCGTCGCCGGCTTGTGGTAGAGCTCGTTCGGCGTGCCGATCTGCTCGATCCGCCCCTTGTTCATCACCACGACGCGATCGGCCAATGTCATCGCCTCCACCTGATCGTGGGTGACGTAGACCGTCGTGGTGCGCACCTTCTGGTGCACCTTCTTGATCTCGATCCGCATCTGCACGCGCAGCTTGGCGTCGAGATTGGACAGCGGCTCGTCGAACAGGAAGACTTTCGGATTGCGCACGATGGCCCGCCCCATGGCGACGCGCTGGCGCTGGCCGCCGGAGAGCTGCTTCGGCTTGCGGTCGATCAGGTCGGTGATGTCGAGGAGGCGGGCGGCCTCCGTCACCCGCGCCTTGATCTCGGCCTTGGGGTAGTGCTTGAGCCGCAACCCGAACGACATGTTCTCCGCGACCGTCATATGCGGGTAGAGCGCGTAGTTCTGAAACACCATTGCGATGTCGCGGTCCTTCGGCGGCACGTCGTTGACGACGTCCCCGCCGATCATGATGTCGCCATCGGTGATGTCCTCGAGTCCCGCGATCATCCGCAACGTCGTCGACTTGCCGCAGCCGGAGGGGCCGACGAGCACGATGAACTCATGGTCTGAGATGTCGAGATCGATGCCGCGCACCGCCTCGACGTCGTCGTAACGCTTGACCACCTTCCGCAACGCAACCTCAGCCATAAGACATCAACCCTTTGTCGCGCCGGCGGTCAGGCCGGCAATGTAATAGTCCATCAGGAAGGCGTAGATGACCAGCGGCGGGGCTGCGCCAAGCAGCGCGCCGGTCATGATCTGACCCCAGTTGAAGACGTCGCCCTTGATCAGCGTGGTAGTGATGCCGACCGGCAGCACGAGCTGGTCGATGGACGTCGTGAACACCAGGGGATAGAGGAACTGCGCCCAGGATACGGTGAAGGCGAAGATGGTCGCTGCGATCAGGCCGGGCAGGGCAACGGGGATGAAAATCCGCGTCAGGGTCTGGAGCCAGGAAGCGCCGTCGATGATGGCGGCCTCATCGAGCTCCTTCGGGATCGAGGCAAAATAGCCGATCATGATCCACGTGCAGAACGGCACTGTCAGCGTCGGATAGACGAACAGCAGCACATACCAGCGATTGAGCAACGTAATGCCCGTGATGTCCTGGACCGCAGCGAGCATTTTGAATAGCGGAATGAACAAGAGACTGTCCGGAACCAGGTAGGTCAGAAACACTCCCGTGGCGAGCGTCGTCGAGCCCCAGAACTTCATGCGCGCGAGCGCGAAGGCCGAGGGGATGCTGATCAGCATGGTGATGATGACGACCACGATCGAAACGATCGCCGAATTCCAGAAGAAACGGAGGAACTGGTTCGAGGTCAGAAGCTCGACATAGTTCGACAGTGTGGGGTGGAACACCCACCACGGATTTGTCGCGGCCGAGATTTCAGCACTGCTCTTGAGCGAAGTGATCAACATGTAGAGCGGCGGTGTCAGCGAGAAGATCGCAAACAACACCAGAAAGAAGTACGACCAGCGCAGCGCCCAGGTGCGGTCCCGGCTCATGCTGCCAAGCTTGACCTTGCGTGTCGGACCGGTCTTGTCGATTGCGAGCGTGCTCATCAGGCTTCGTTCCCGCGTTTGTTGACATCGCGCAGGATGAAGATCGCTGCGACGGCGAGGATAGGCACCATGAACAGCGAGACGCTGGCGCCAAGCGGAATATCGCTGCCCTCGATGCCGACCTTGAAAGCCCATGTCGCAAAAATGTGGGTTCGATCCAGCGGGCCGCCCGACGTCAGGATCCGGACAATGTCGAAGTTGGCGAAAGTCACGATCAGCGAGAACAACGTGGTGATGGCGATGATATTGCGCATCATCGGCAGGGTGACGAACCAGATCTTCTGCCACCAATTTGCCCCGTCGATCGCTGCGGCCTCATAGAGCTGATCCGGAACCGATTTGAGCGCCGCCAGATACATGATCATAAAGAACGGTGCGCCGTACCAGACATTGACCAGGATGACGGAAAAGCGCGCCCATGACGTGTCGCCGAGCCAGTTGATCGGACCGATGCCGAAGAACGACAGCGTGTAGTTGAAGGCGCTGTAGGAGGGGTCGAACAGCCACAGCCAAGCCAGCGTGCTCATCGCCGGCGGGATTACCCACGGCACCAGCAGCATGCCGCGCCATTTGCGTTGGCCTTTGGCGGGAATGTTATGCACGAAATGCGCGACGATGAATCCCATCAGCGCCTTGAAGAACACCGCTGTGAGGGCGAAAATGCAGGATTGCTGCACCACCATCCAGAACGTGTCGCGCTTGAACAGGAAGGTGAAATTGCCGAAGCCGACGAACTTCTGCATCGACTTGTTCAGGGAGGCGAGGTGGATCGAGTAGATCGCAGGGTAGAGCACGAGCAACGCAATCAGGAGGATCAGCGGCAGCGTCAGCAGGAACGCCGCCGTCGATTTGCGCCCCATAGCTTTGCGGAGACTCGTTCGCTTGCGGGCGCTCCGCGCAGGGACCACGCGACCTTGCTCAACGACGACGTCGGCCATGACAGATATTCCTTCAAGGTGTCGAACGGGATGCCGGCCCTGTCGGTCGGCTTCCCCGTGGCGGGAGGCAGAACCAGGAGTTGCGCCGGCGGCTCACGCCTCGCGCGTGAACCGCCGTGGCACATCCTCGGGCTAACTCCGCATGAAGCCCTCGCACTCGCCTTCTGCCCAGGCGAGTGTGGTCTCCATCTTCTCGCCCTGCGCGAAACGCAGCGCCATCTTGGTCAGCGTCGCCTGGAAGTAAATCTGCTGGGCGATCTTAGGCGGCGCCGGAGACGCGGCGATCGACAGTGTCTGATGATTGTAGGGGTTCGGATAATGGAAGAGCGTGCCCTTCGGCGGTCCTTCCTCCGCCCAGGTTTTCAAGGTCGTCAGGTTGGCATAGGCGGGCAGATCGTAGCCGCCGCTTGCCGCGACGAACTTCTCGATCGATGACGGCTGCGACAGATGGGTGAGTAGGCTCTTGCCCGCTTCCTTGTTCTTGCTGAAGCTCCAGAGTCCCCAGAAGTACGGAAGGTAGGGTGCGAAACGGCCTTTTGGCCCCGCCGGGAAGCCGTGAGTCCAACACTGCTCGGCGACCTGAGGAGCGTCGCGTTTGGCGACGGCCCAGGCGCTCGGCGGATTCAGGATCATGGCGCCGCGACCGGAGATCAGCCATTTGTTGTTCGAGGCGTCATCCCAGGACGGCGCGTCGGGCGGCAGGAACGCAATCAGCTTCTTGTAGTATTCGAGCGCCTGCCGAACGGCGTCGGTCTTGACCGTGACGTCGCCCTTGGCGTTGACGAGCTCTGCCCCGAACGACTGGAAGATTGCACCGGCCGTGTCGACGCTGTCGGTGGTTTCGCCAAGCCCGATACCGAAGGGGACGCCGCCCTTCTGGCAGGCTTCGGCCGCCTTCAGGAACGTGTCCAGTGTCCAGTTGTCGGCTTTTGGCGGGCCGCCGGCCGGATACATCTCCTGCACGTCGATGCCTGCATGCTTCTTCATGAGGTCGATGCGGGAGCAGGGCCCCTTGATCTGGCTTCCCGGGGTCGCGGGGATCCCGAGCCATTTGCCGCCGGCCTGGCCGAGATATTTGACCGTGCCGTTGACGTCGCCGTTCTGCTTGAGGAGCGGCTCCATGACATCATTGAGCGGCTCGAGGTTTTCAGAATAGGCGTGCGGCCACCAGGTCGGCATCTGCAAGATGTCGTGACCGGATTTGGCCTGGGCTTCCGCCGCAACGGTGAGCTGGATCTTGTTGTTGTTGCTGGTGATGTAGTCGATCGAGACTTCGACTTTCTCCTTCGCCGCCCATTCGTTGACGAGAGCTTTGGAGGCATCGTTGGCGCCGGGCACCCAATGGTCCCAGAAGCCGATCGAGAGCTTGCCGGCGGCGTAAGCGCCTCGGACGTAGGGCGCCGTGATCAGCGCCGCGGAGGACATTGCAGTGGCAGCCACAAATTGACGTCGCGTCAGTGTCTTGCGTGACATCTCGTTTCCTCGCTTGGGTGTTTTATTGTTCTGGCGTTTCCTCTGAACTCTTCCGAGTTCTACTTTTGATTTTCTTTTTGAAAGTTTCTTGTTCGACGTTTCTTATTGATGCCGTCGGCTTCGAAGGCAAATTGGTAGCGCGATCAGATCATGATTGATTGCGTCTGTCGAGAAAACCGAACGGCTCGCGCCTAGAACTAACGTTGTGTCCGGGAAGGCGGCCGTGCCCTCGACGTCATGCGCGGACCATGAACCACGATCGGTCATTTTGCGACGCACACTTTGCGCCGACCCGCCCGGTCGATGCATGCGCAATTACGCCGCAGTTTCGAATAAGCCTGCATAAGCGCCTCGCGCCAAACACTTTTCGGGCGTGGATAGCAATTGTCGGTGGCTAGACCTCGAAGCGGTGAAAACGATAGAGTTGCAACTGGCGGGTGGTTCTCACCCCCAACGGCCTAATCAGATCGAGATGGAGACCAGAATGATCAACCCGGCGCCGCTCGCGCGGCTTAACCTGCGACGATGGTTCGCGCTGGGATCCGTTTTCGTGTTGCTGCTCGGCGCAGCCGCGGTGGCGAACGCTCAAGGCCTGGTCAAAGGGGTTCAGGAAGGAGCGGCGGCCGGGAACAAGGCGGCAGGTCCGGTCGGCGGCGTGCTCGGCGGCGCGATCGGCGGTGTGGTCGGCGTCTTCACCGGCGTGCTCGGTGTTGGCAATAATGGCAATCAGGCGCCCGCCGCCAAGGATTCAAGCAAGGATTCGAGCAAGGACGCTGCCAAAGACGCCAAGCAGGGCGCCGGCAAGGACAAGGATGCCAAGAGCGCCAAGGCTGGCAAGGGCGCCAAGGCGAGCAAGGAGGCGAAGAACGCGCCGCAGGACAAGGATGTCACGGTCCTCAGCCAGACCGGCGCGCCGCAATTGACCGCCGACCAGATCGTCACCAACAGCGACTCCTATATCGAGCGGATCAAGACCGAACTGAACCTCACGCCCGAGCAGGAGAAGCACTGGTACGGCTTCTCGAGCGCCATGCACTACCTCGGGCATAACGGTGCCGAGCGGCTCAACCTGCGGGTCGCGCGCGCCAAGCGGGATCCGCCCGACGACATCGTCGAGCAGATGCGCAACGAGGCCCAATTCCTCATCGACCGCGCTGCCGACCAGCGCAATGTCGCCGACGCCGCCGAGCCCCTCTATTCGAGCCTCGATGACAAGCAGAAGCAGGTGTTCGTACAGGAGATGGTGCGGCTCAGCCACGAACGAGGACTGGATTGATCAAGTTGAATCGGATCGGGCGCGTCTGAATTAACGGCGCCCGCCACGAATTCGTGAATCCTCTTCGCGATTCGGTTATGATTAGCTTCGGAAGCTGATGGCGGGGTTGATATGGCGGACGGACTCTCCGTTTTCCTGGTCGAAGACGAGACGTTGATCCGGATGATGATGACGGACATGGTGGAGGAACTCGGCCACCACGTCATCGCGGAAGCGGATAATGTTCGGGACGCCAGCGCGTTCGCCATGACGGCGCAGTACGATCTTGCGATCCTCGATATCAATCTCAAGGGCCTCTACGTCGATCCGGTTGCCGATCTGATCGAGCGCCGCGGCAAGCCGTTTCTGTTCGCGACGGGCTACGGGCCGGAGCTGCTGCCGTCCTTGCTCCGGCGCCGGCCGATCCTGCGCAAGCCGATTTCGATCGATCAGCTCAAGGCGATGATCGATTCGATGTTTCCGGAAGCGCTAGCGAAGACGCCGCACTGAGACCAAAATAAAAATGGCCGCCCGTCAGGGGCGGCCATTTCGCGACGGAATGCGTCGCGGTCTCACATCAGGGCGGCGCCGAGATCGATGCCGCGCGCCATCAGGCCGAACGAGGCGACCAGGCCCGTGCAGCAAAACAGCAAGATGGTCTTGAACGAAGAAAACGAAGATTCGGCCAAACGCGTTTCGATGGTGGCCGGCATCGCGGCGATCGAAATTATGCTCATGTTCATTCCCCCCTTTGTTGCTCCTGAATTGCATCAGGTGAGGGAACTTCTAGAGCAAAAAGTTTGACGCGAGCTTTCGAGAGATCGTTAACGAAATGGCAATTGATGCCGCGCTTTCGGGCACCGTAGCGCAATCACTTGGTTTACTGGCGCCCGTTCTTCAGCACGGTAGCGATAGTGTGGGCCGTCATGGCGGCGCGGTCCGAAGCGCGCTGGGCGGCGAGGCGGTCACGCGCCTTTTCCTCGATCAAGAGCTCGATCAAGGCCAGCCGCTTGCCATCGTCGTCCGCCTCGAGCAGCAGGCGGTGATAGCGGTGATAGTCGAAACCTAGATCCTGCTTACGCATGTCACGCCCCCGCAACTACGCCACACACACAAGCCAGGATTGTTTCTCATCCGGGACGTGCGCGCAAGCACGATCCCGCGTCGAGCGGGCGTGCCGTGCAATCAGCTGTGCATGACTGGAACCCGCGGACGGCTGCGCGCGCCGCTAAGGCTGGTTGTGCTCGGCGAACATCGTGAGGCCGAGGAAACTCGCATCAGGTTTCGTGACCAGTCTGGTCGGGATGTTGCGCAGATATTCCTGGAAGCGTCCTTTGGCTTCGAAGCGCGCCCGGAATGCGGAGGCTGCAAGGAACTCGGGAAAGCGCGGCACGATTCCGCCGGCGATATAGACGCCGCCGCGTGCGCCGAAGGTCACCGCGAGATTGCCAGCGACCGAGCCGAGAATGGCGCAAAACATCTCCAGCGTCTTGCGACTGAGCTCGCAACTGCCTTCCAGGGCGGCCTTCGTAATGGCGGCAGCATCGCGATGCGGCACCTGCGCGCCTTCCACTTCGGCCAGCGCTTCGTAGAGGCTTTGCAGGCCGGAGCCGGACAACGCGCCACGCTCGATGGAGACATGGCCGAGGCGTCGGCGCATGCACGCGATCACGCGTTCCTCGCGCTCGTCCTCCGCCGGCAGGGTCGCGTGGCCCGCCTCGGTGACGACGGCCAGCCGTGAGCCGTGGCGCTCGACCAGGCAGGAAACACCAAAGCCGGTTCCGGGTCCGACCACCAGCAGCGGCTCTCCGGGAAGGCCATCCCCTCCGCCGAGCGGGATCAGGTCGGCGGGCTGCAGGGCGGGCAGGGACCAGGCCACCACCTCGAAATCGTTGAGAACATGGACGCTGTCGAAGCCGAGGGCGGGCTGAAGCTCGTTGCCGTCGATGACCCACGGGCTGTTGGTCATGACGCAGCGGTTGTTGGTCACCGGCCCCGCGACGGCCAGCACGGCCCTTGGGGGCGTTTTGCCGTCTGAGCGACGCGCGAGAACATCGGCAATGGCTTCCCGGACGGTCGGAAAGTCTGCCACTTTGACGTAATCGATCGGTCCGGTCTCATCGCCCTGACTGAGCGCGAAGCGCGCATTGGTGCCGCCGATATCGGCGAGAAGAATCTGTCCTGTCTTGCCGATGGTCATGTGCGTGTGGCTGCCGCGGCCCTTCGGGCTGCGGGAACCGCTACCTCCGCTCTATCCGATCGCAAAATGCGAACGGCTTTCAGAATCCGCCCCCGGATGGATCTAGTCAACACGCATCAGCCCAAACCGTTGCATCCCGGGGCCGACGGGGTGCATTCGCGCAGACCGCCGCACCGCTTCGGTGGTTGCGAAGCAGCGCGGGAAGATCGACACTGGAGACGTGCCTTCGGCGCCGGTCGCGCGGGATGGCCTGGAATGGACCATGCGATGAAGCTTTCCGACCGCGACGTGCTGCTGATCATCGACGTGCAGAACGATTTTTGCACCGGCGGGGCGCTCGCCGTGCCGGGCGGCGAGAAGGTCGTCCCCGCCATCAATCGGATCGCCCAAAACTTCGCCAATGTGGTGCTGACCCAGGACTGGCATCCCCGCGATCATGTCTCCTTTGCGCCGAACCATGCGGGCAAACAGCCGTTCGAGACCATTGCGCTTGACTACGGCGTCCAGGTGCTCTGGCCGAGCCATTGCGTGCAGGGCACGGCCGGCGCTGAATTTCATCGCGATCTCGACGCCACTCGCGCAAATCTCGTGGTGCGGAAGGGGTTTCGGCGCGGCATCGATTCCTATTCGGCGCTGTTCGAGAACGACAGGAAGACGCCGACCGGCCTGCTCGGATATTTGCGCGAGCGCGAGTTGAAGACGATCTTCGTCGTTGGCCTCGCGTTCGACTTCTGCGTCCGCTTCTCGGCGGAGGATGCCCGCAAGGCGGGGTTCGAGGTCGCCGTCATCGAGGACGCCTGCCGCGGCATCGATCTCGACGGCTCGGTGGCCGCGACCCATCAGAGTTTTCGGGAGCGCGGCATTTCGCTCGTCAGCTTCGAGGCCTTCCTGTGAGGACCGTGAGATAGCCAATGGCAGAGAAGACCGGCAAACAGCAGCGCGCACCGGGCCCGGTCCCGGATGACCCGCTGCTGTGGCCGTTCGCTGCGGCTCGGCTTGCGATGGATGCCTGCTTCGGATGGCTCGAGCGCGGTCCGCCGGAGCAAGCCGACAGCAGCCTGCCGTGGACCACGCCCAACTCCGTCGCGCTGGAGCTTGCGACCATGCGCCTGCGCAATTGCACGCGGACCGAGTCCGGCCAGCCGGCACTGGTCTGCGCGCCCTATGCGCTGCACCGGGCCCTGATCGCCGACTTCGCCCCCGGCCATAGCGTGGTGCAGTCCCTGCAAAATGGCGGCATCGACCGGGTCTACCTCACCGACTGGCGCTCGGCCGCACCCGACATGCGCTATCTCTCGATCGACAGCTATCTCGGCGATCTCAACGTCGCCATCGACGAGATCGGCGCGCCGGTCGATCTGGTCGGCCTGTGCCAGGGTGGCTGGCTGTCGCTGCTCTATGCGGCGCGCTTTCCCGCCAAGGTGCGGCGGCTGGTGCTGGCAGGCGCGCCCGTCGACCTCTCGATCGACTCCAGGCTGTCGCAGCTCGCCCGCAACGCGCCGGCGATGGTCTATGACCAGCTCGTCGCCCGCGGCGGCGGCAATGTCAGCGGCGAGGAGATGCTTCGTGTCTGGTCGAAGGCGCCGAGCCGCGACGACATCGTGACGGCGCTGCAGAGCGACCTCTCCGGCGAGGAAGGTGCGGCGCTGCTGGCACGCTTCGAGCGCTGGAATGCCGAGCCTCTCAATCTGCCCGGTGCCTATTATCTCGAGATCGTCAATTGGATTTTCCGGGAGAACCGGATCGCGCGCGGCCAATTCACGGCACTCGGCCGCGTGGTTGATCTGAAGGACGTCAAGGCGCCGGTCTTCCTGCTGGCCGGACTCGATGACGACGTCGTGCCGGCAGAGCAGGCGCTCGCCACCGCCGGCTTGCTCGGCACGCCACCGGCTTTCATTGCGGCCACCTCGGAGCCCAGCAACCATCTCGGCCTGTTCATGGGCGCGCGGACCCATGCCCATGCCTGGCCCCGGATCGCCGAGTGGCTGCGCGACGATCTGCCCGGCATGCTGGTGCGCAGAGCCTGACACTGCCCCCAGAGGGGCCCGGCGCCGGGCAGCGAAGCTGCAAATCCGTTATGCATGCCGTTGAATGGCCTGCACGGGGCGATGTCGATGGGTTAAATGGAGTTCAGAGCTGGCGGAGGCCGGTCGCGACGAGACAAAGGGACTGTGCTCGATGAGTTTCCACTCGATCTATGCCCACGGATTTGCGCGCGTGGCGGCCTGCGTCACCACCTCTCATGTGGCCGATCCCACGGCCAACGCGAGGGCGGTTCTGGCGGCGGCGAAGGACTGCCACGCGCAGTCGGTGGCGGTTGCCGTGTTTCCCGAGCTCTGCCTGTCCGGCTATGCGATCGAAGATCTCGTGAAGCAGGACCCGCTGCTCGATGCGGTCGAGCGCGGGCTCGTGGCCATCGTCGAGGCATCCTCGGCCCTGATGACCGTCCTGATCGTCGGCGCGCCGCTGCGCTTTGGCAATCGCATCTACAATTGCGCGGTCGTCATCCATCGCGGCAAAGTCCTCGGCGTCGTGCCCAAGAGCTATCTGCCGACCTATCGCGAATTCTACGAGGGACGGCATTTCGCCTCCGGCGCCGGCATCGTCGGAGAGATGGTCGCCTTCGGCGGGCTGCATGCCCCGTTCGGCGTCGACCTCCTGTTCGCGGCCGAGGACGTACCGGGCCTGACCATCGGCGTCGAGATCTGCGAGGACATGTGGATCCCGGTGACGCCGGCCTCCGAGCTCGCGCTCGCGGGCGCGAGCGTGCTGATCAATCTCTCGGGCAGCCCGATCACCATCGGCCGCGCCCGCTCGCGTGCGCTCTTGTGCAAATCGACGTCGGCGCGCTGCCTCGCGGCCTACGTCTATTCCGCCGCAGGGGCAGGGGAATCGACCACGGATTTGGCCTGGGACGGCCAGACCTCGATCTACGAGAACGGCGTGCTGCTGGCCGAGGGCGAGCGGTTCCGCCAGGGCGGCCAGATCACGCTGGCTGACGTCGATCTCGACCTGCTCAGGCAGGAACGCGCGCTGATGGGAACCTTCGACGACAACCGCCGGCAGCGCGAGGCCTTCTTCCGGAAAGTCAGCTTCGCCTTGAAGGCGCCGGCGGCCGATATCGGCTTCCTGCGCGAGGTCGAGCGCTTTCCGTTCGTGCCGAGCGACGAGAGCCTGCTCGAGCAGGACTGCTATGAGGCCTACAACATTCAGGTCGCGGGCCTTGTCCAGCGCATGCGTGCGACAGGCACCAAGCGCGTCGTCATCGGCGTCTCAGGCGGGCTCGATTCCACCCACGCCTTGATCGTCGCCGCCAAGGCCGTCGACCTTCTTGGCCTGCCGCGCGAAAACATTCTCGCCTACACCATGCCAGGCTTTGCCACCGGCAGCGAGAGCAAGACCAATGCGCTGGCGCTGATGAAGGCGTTGCAGACGAGTTGGCAGGAGCTCGACATTCGCACCACGGCGACGCAGATGCTGAAGGACATCGGCCATCCCTTCGGCAAGGGTGAGAAGGTCTACGACGTCACTTTCGAGAACGTGCAGGCGGGCCTGCGCACCGACTATCTGTTCCGGCTCGCCAACCACAACGGCGGCATCGTCATCGGCACCGGCGATCTCTCCGAACTCGCGCTGGGCTGGTGCACCTACGGCGTCGGCGACCAGATGGCGCACTATAACGTCAATGCCGGGGTGCCGAAGACGCTGATCCAGCATCTGATCCGCTGGGTGATTGCTTCCAAGCAGTTCAGCGACGACGTCAATCGGACGCTTGGATCGATCCTGTCGGCCGAAATCTCGCCGGAGCTGGTTCCGGCCGAGCCGGGCGAGAAGCCACAGAGCACCGAAGCCTCGGTCGGTCCCTACGAGCTCCAGGATTTCAACCTGTTCTACACGCTGCGGTTTGGCATGCGCCCATCCAAGATCGCCTTCATGGCGCTGCAGGCGTGGAAGGACGTCGCCGAGGGCGAATGGCCGCCGGCATTTCCGACCGACAAGCGCAAGGCCTATGATCTCAAGGAGATCCGCCGCTGGCTCGAGGTGTTCCTGCGCCGCTTCTTCGCTTTCAGCCAGTTCAAGCGCTCGGCGATGCCGAACGGACCCAAGGTTTCGGCCGGCGGCTCATTGTCGCCGCGCGGTGACTGGCGCGCGCCGTCGGATTCGAGCGCGGCGGCGTGGCTTGAAGATCTCGAACGGAATGTGCCGGTTTGAACGGGAGATGAGCGATGTCGGCCGGCGATGGGCCCGAGCAGGGCGGCAACCTACAGAAGGTCCTCAACGGCCTCTACATCTTTGAGATCGAGATGCGCGACGGCAAGCGCGGCCAGGCCAAAGGCGTCGTCGTGCTCTGCGATGGCCGCATCATGGGCGGCGACAGCTATTTCTACTACACCGGCAGCTACACCTTCCGGAACGGGAAATGGCGCGGCGACATGACCGTCAATCAGCACACCGAGGCCGTCGGCAAGCCGCTCGCGTTCGGCGGCAGGGAAGTAACCTGCGGCTTTTCCGGCGATTACTCCGCCGACGGCGCCGAGGTCGAAGGCATGGCGCTGGTTGGCAAGACCAGCGTGACATTCACGGCGCGGCTCACGCTTAAGGACGCCATGTGAGACCCGCCTGAGATGTGAGACCGGCGTGATCGGCCCTCGTTCCTGATCAGGAACCTTCGCACCCAAAGAACGTTCGCGTCTGTTGTTGCGAATTTCCGAGGAGAGGGACCATGCGCAAGCACTTGATGTTATCGACCGCAGCTATCGGACTGATGCTTGCTTCCGGCTTCGCCTACGCCCAGGCGCCCGGTGAGCGTAGAGACGAGCCGAGACGGAGCGAGGAGCCGGCGAAAGGCGCTGCGCCGCAGCGCGGCGGCGCCCAGGAGCGAGTTCAAGAGCGCGCGCAAGGCGCCCAGGAGCGATTGCAGGGCGCTGGCCGCGAGGAAAAGGGCGGCGCTGCCAGGCAGGACGCGAGTGACGACAAGCGCCAGCCGGCCAGTTCTGCCGAGCACAACCAGCCGAAGTCGAAGGATCAGGCGCAAGAATCCCGCGAGCCCTCCCGCGATCGCAACCGTGACGCCGAGAGCCCGAAACCGGGACGCGACAGCAAGAGCAGCGCCGAGACGAAGCAGGACAAGTCCGCGCCGCAGAAATCAACGGCGGAGTCCGAGAAGTCCAAGTCCGGCACGTCTAGCCAGCAGAACGAGCGCGCTGGCACCGCGGCCAACCAGAACGAGCGCAACCAGACCCAGCCGCCGCGCAACGCGGCTGAGCAGCAGCCGGCGCAACAGAACAACCGACCGGCCACCGCGACCGACACGAACCGGACGGCCCCGACCAACAATGCGCAGACCGCGCCTGCCACCCCGGGCACGCAGACCAACCAAGCCAATCAGACCACCCAGACCAACACGCAGACCAATCAGCAGACCCAGGTGACGTCCGAGAAGCAGGTGCGGATCTCCGAAACGGTGAGCCGTGCACGCCTGGCGGAGCCGGAGCGTAATCTGAACATCTCGATCCGGGTCGGCGAGACCATTCCCTCGCGCGTGCGCCTTCACAGGCTCCCGCCCGAGATCGTCTCGATCGAGCCCGAATATCGAGACTACGAATATTTCGCGACCGGTGACGACGTCGTCATTGTGGAGCCGCGGACGCATCGCATCGTCAGCCAGGTGCCTCGCGATCCATCGCGAGCCCGTGCCCAGATGAGCGGCGGCACCTCATCGAGCATGACGGCGGCCGGGGGCAGCAACGTAAACTGCCAGATCATGCGGCGTGACGCCTCGGGCAATGTGGCCCAGGCAGAACCCTCCACCGTAGGCTCGACCGCGCGAACCGATTCTCTGAGCGTGACTGTCCAGTTGCCCGGCGGCGGCTCGTCCGCACCGATCGCCCTCGGCGCTCCCGCGGGCAACATCGTGGTCGCGACGCAAGGGCAGGGCGACTGCACGGTGACGATCGAGCCGCAGACGCGCTAGCGCCGAAAGAAAAACGGGCTGAAACGACTTCGCGCCGCACGGCTGATCAAGCCGGCGGCGCGAAATCACGTTCAATCTAGAAAGTCCCGAGGTCCGGAGTGCCTAGGAGTCCGGACCTCGTAACCTTGCCCCAGCCTTTGATCCCCCCGCCCCATGTGGTCCCCCAACCCCATGTTGCGCGATCAGAGGGTGATGCCCTTGGAAGGCCGCCGATCGATGTCCCGCGATGTACGCGACATCGGAATAGGATTCCATTCCGGATCACTACGGATTTAATCGCGCTTGATCCGAGCGCGGATGCATGCGTCTGCACGCACTGCACTCGCCGCTGCCTGAATTCGATGCACGCGATCGGGGGATGTCCACATCTCCTCAGCGCTTCGGAACCTGCATTTCACCGGCCTGTCATTGAACTGGTCTAGCGCTGCCCCTGTCATTGTTGACGGCCGAGGAGCAAGCCATGTCGAAGCCGGTACTGGGCGCCGCATTGTCCATTAGATCGATCCCTGCGCATCGCGACTGGCTTCTCGAACGGCAGCGCGATCTCGAAATTCAGGATTTCTTTCGCGCGGACTTGCTCGACGGCGACTGGCGAAGTGCTGCTAGCGAAATCAAGCAGATGCTCTCAGGTCACACCGGCCGGCTCGGCATCCACGGACCGTTCTGGGGCTTCGCCATCGGTAGCCACGACCCGATGATCCGCCAAGTCGTAACGAAACGCCTGCTTCAGGGCCTCGAAGCCGCCGAGTTTCTCGGCGCGACGCAGATGGTGATCCATTCGCCGTTCACGACCTGGGACCACAACAACCTCGACCTCTATCCGGATAATCGCGGCAATCTCGTCGAACGCGTCAAGGCGACACTCGCCGAGGTGATCGTGCGCGCAGAAACCATCGGCTGCGAGATCGTCATCGAGAACATCGAGGACAAGGATCCGCGCGATCGCGTGCGTCTCGCCAAGGCGCTCGAAAGCAGCAAGGTGCGGGTCTCCCTCGACACCGGCCACGCCAACTACGCGCACATCTCCACCGGCGCGCCGCCGGTCGACTACTACGTCGAAACCGCCGGCGACATGCTGACGCACGTCCACCTGCAGGACACCGACGGTTTTGCCGACCGGCACTGGGCCCCGGGCGAAGGCAATATCCCGTGGGTCGCAGTGTTCCGCGCGCTGGGCCGGCTGAATTCCAACCCCCGGCTGATCCTCGAACTTCGCAATCACGACGACGTCCGCGCCGGCGCAGCCCATCTCGCCGCATTTGGTCTCGCCGAATAACCGCATCATCCAGGGCAGGGGTTCCCGTCATGAGCAAGCTTACCCGTCGCACCATCCTGAAATCCGGCGGCGTTGCCGCTGGCACATTGCTTCTGCCGCGTTTTGCCATCGCGCAGGCCGACAACCGTCCTTCGGTGACGATTGCCGTTCAGAAGGTGACCAATTCGAACGTGCTCGACGTGCTGCGCGAGCAGTCCAATGTCGGCGAGCGCGTCTTTTTCTCCTCGATCTGGGAAGGCCTGATCTCCAAGAACTGGCGCGGCAGCCTTGAGGCCGTGCCGGGGCTTGCCACCGAGTGGCGCCGTATCGACGACCAGACCGTCGAGGTGAAGCTGCGCCAGGGCGTCAAATTCCACAATGGCGACGAGCTGACGGCCGATGACGTCGTCTTCACGTTCAGCCGCGAGCGCATGTTCGGCGAGACCGAGGCCAAGAGCCGCAGCACCATCCAGGCTTTCGAGAAAATCCCGACGCCGCGGCCGGGCAAGGAGCTGCCGCCGGACGTTCCGGCGGTTGCACGCCGGATCTGGCCGGATCTCGTCCGCGTCGATGCCGTCGACAAGTACACGGTGCGCTTCTACAACGCGACGCCCGACGTCACGATCGAGGGCCGGCTGTCGCGCTACGGCTCCGACATCGCGAACCGTCGCGCCTGGGCTGAATCCGCGAGCTATCTCGACTGGGCGCGCAAGCCTGTTACCACCGGGCCCTACAAGGTCGTCGAACTCAAGCCCGACGTGTCGCTGACGCTCGAAGCGCACGACGAATATTGGAGCGGCCGTCCACCGCTCAAGCGCATTCGCTTCCTCGAGGTCCCGGAGGTCGCGAGCCGCATCAACGGCCTGTTGTCGGGCGAGTACCAGTTCGCCTGCGACATCCCGCCAGACCAGATCGCCGGCATCGAGAAGAATTCAGCCTTTGAAGTGCAGGGCGGTACCATCCTCAATCATCGCCTGACCGTATTCGACAAGAACCACGCCCAGCTCGCCAATCCGCTTGTAAGGCGCGCCTTCACCCATGCGATCGACCGCCAGGCCATCGTCGACAGTCTGTGGGCCGGCCGCACCCGCGTCCCGAAGGGCCTGCAGTGGGAGTTCTACGGCGACATGTTCAATGCCGACTGGAACGTGCCGGCCTACGATCCCAAGCTGGCGCAGGACCTGCTGAAGCAGGCCAACTACAAGGGCGATCCCATTCCCTATCGCCTGCTCAACAATTACTACACCAACCAAGTCGCGACCGCACAGGTGCTGGTCGAGATGTGGAAATCGGTCGGTCTCAACGTGCAGATCGAGACCAAGGAAAACTGGTCGCAGATCATGGAACGTGCGCCGACCCGCGCGGTGCGCGACTGGTCGAACTCGGCCGCCTTCAACGATCCCGTGTCTTCGCTGGTTGCCCAGCACGGTCCCAACGGCCAGCAGCAGCAGATCGGCGAGTGGACCAATGCCGAGCTGAACACGCTCTCGGAGTTCCTGGAAACCTCGATCGATCGGGCCGCCCGCAAGAAGGCGTTCCGCCGCATGCTGGAGATCGCCGAGCGCGAAGACCCGGCCTATACGGTGCTGCACCAGAACGCGACCTTCACGGCCAAGCCGAAGTCGATCAAGTGGAAGGCATCGCCGGCCTTCGCGATGGATTTCCGCGCCGGCAATTTCGAGGCCTGATCGGTGGCGCCGCTGATCAGCATCAAGGACCTCAGCGTCGCCTTCCCGGGCGTGCCGGTCCTGCGCGGTGTCGATCTCGCCTTGCATAAGGGCGAGGCCCTCGGCCTCGTCGGCGAGTCCGGATCGGGCAAGTCGGTGACGTGGCTTGCGGCACTCGGCCTATTGCCGCGAAATGCCCGCGTCTCGGGCTCCGTTCGTCTCGATGGTCGCGAGATCCTTAGTGCGCCCGCCGCCGAGCTCGACCGCATCAGGGGCGGGCGCGTCGCCATGATCTTCCAGGATCCCGCGAGCGCACTCAATCCCGTGCTGACCATCCGCCGGCAGCTCTGCGAGTCCTTGGCGCTGCATCGCGATCTGTCGGGCAACACGGTGAAAGCGGAAGCGCGGCGGCTGCTCGATCTCGTCGGCATTCCCGACGCGGCGCGCAGGCTCGAAGCCTATCCGCATGAGTTCTCCGGCGGCCAGGTCCAGCGCATCATGATCGCGATGGCGCTCGCCGGAAATCCCGACCTGCTGATCGCGGACGAACCGACGACGGCGCTCGACGCCACGATTCAGGCGCAGATTTTAGAACTGCTCTCGACTATCCGCCGCGAGATGGGCATGGCGATGGTCCTGATCAGCCACGATCTCGGCGTGGTCGCGGAAAACTGCGACCGCGTCGCCGTGATGTATGCCGGCCGCATTGTCGAGCAGGCGCCGGCGAACCAGCTCTTCGCCGATCCCGTCCATCCCTATGCGCAGGGCCTGATCGGCGCGCTGCCGCCGCTCGACGGGCCGAGGCGCCGCCTGACCGCCATCCCCGGAACGGTCCCCGATCCCGCGAGGATGCCTGATGGCTGCGCATTCGCGCCGCGTTGTGCGCTGGCAGAAGAGGCGTGCGGCATTGTGGCTCCAAGCCTCGCGCCGATCGCGGCGGATCGCGCCGTTGCCTGCGTTCGCGCCGAGGCTTCGCGTCGCGCGCTGCTCGGGATTGCTGCCGAATGAGCAGTCCGCTCGTCGAAATATCCTCGATTTCGCGCAGCTATAGCATGCGCTCCGGGATGTTCGGCCGAAGTGCCGCCGTGCATGCCGTCGATCGCGTTTCGCTCACGATTCCCAAGGGCGAGACGCTGGGCCTCGTCGGCGAGTCCGGCTCGGGAAAATCGACCACCGGCCGCATCGTGCTCGGCCTCGAGCCGCCGGACCATGGCGAGGTGCGGTTCGACGGCAAGCCGATGGCCGCGCCCGGAACAACCGCATGGCGTGCGCAACGCGCGCACATCCAGATGATCTTTCAGGATCCGCTGGGGGCGCTGGACCGGCGGTTACCGGTCGCTACCCAAATCCGTGAGCCCCTGGACATTCACGGTCTCGGGACGCCCCTCGAGCGCGAGGAGCGGGTCCGCGAATTGCTGCGCGCGGTCGAACTGACACCCGCACATGGTGCGCGCTACCCGGGCGCGCTCTCCGGCGGACAGCGCCAGCGCATCGTGCTGGCGCGGGCGCTGGCGACCAAGCCGGATTTCCTGGTCTGTGACGAGCCGGTCAGCGCGCTCGACGTCTCGATCCAGGCGCAGGTGGTGAATCTGCTCGCCGATCTCCAGGCGCAGCTTGCGCTGACCTTGCTCTTCATCAGCCACGATTTGCGGGTTGTCCGGCAGATCAGCAATGTTGTGGCCGTGATGTATCTCGGCCGCATCGTCGAGATCGGCAGCGCCGATGATCTGTTCGCGCGGCCGGAGCACCCGTACACGCAAGCACTGGTCTCGGCATCGCCCGCGCCGGGTCGTCGTAGCGCGGGCCGCATTGTGCTGGCAGGCGATCCGCCGAACCCGGCGGCCCGTCCTCAAGGCTGCGCCTTCCATCCGCGCTGCCCGCGCGCGATCGCGCGTTGTGCAAGCGAGATGCCAGCGCTGTCCAACGTCGGTGGCGACAGGCAGGTCGCCTGCCACCTTGTGGCGGGGCCGCACGTCGAGACGCGGGATGCGGCCTGATGGGACGCTATTTCGCCATTCGCATCGGACGCGCGGCGTTGACGATCGTGCTCGTCGTCACCTTCGCCTTCGTGGTGCTGCGTCTCTCGGGCGATCCCGCGCTGATGATTTTGGGACCGGAAGCGCCGCCGGAAGTCCTCGCCGCCTTCCGCAGGGCGTGGGGCCTCGATGATCCCATCTGGTTTCAGTATCTCGATTATTTTGGCGCGATCGCCAAGGGCGAGCTCGGCCGTTCCATGCGTGACGGGCGGCCTGCGATCGAGCTTGTGCTGGAGCGGATTCCGGCAACCCTGGCGCTGACGCTGCCGGCCTTCGCATTCAAGGTCGCGCTCGGCATTCCCGCCGGCATCTACGCGGCGCTGCACCGTGGCTCGGGAATCGACCGCGCGGTGATGATGACGGCGGTCGCCGGCTTCACCGTGCCGAGCTTCGTGCTGGCGCTGCTGCTCGTGCTGGTCTTTGCCGTGCAACTCGGATGGCTGCCCTCGGGCGGGCAGGACAGCTGGCGTCACGCCATCCTGCCGATCGTGACACTCAGCCTTGGCGGCGCCGCGGTGCTGGCGCGCTTCACTCGGAGCGCCATGCTGGAGGTGCTGGGCCAGCCCTATATCCGCACCGCCTCGGCGAAGGGCGTGCCGTGGCGAAAAGTCGTGACGTCGCATGCGCTGCCGAACGCGGCTATTCCGACCGTCACCATTCTGGGCTTCATGGTGGGCACGCTGATCGCGGGCGCGGTCGTGGTCGAGAGCGTGTTTTCGTGGCCGGGAGTAGGGCGCTTGCTCGTCGTCGCCGTCGCGAACCGCGACCTCGCCGTCGTGCAGTGCATCCTGTTGCTGGTGGCGATGACCATGGTCACCTCCAACCTGATCGTCGACTTCCTCTACGGCTTCCTCGACCCGCGGCTGCGCGCCAAAGGAGCGCACGCATGACGGACGCAACGCTGAAGGACGCGTCTGTCCGCCGCCGCATGAGCCTCCCGGCGATCCCGGTCTCGGTCGCCATCGCGATCGGCTGGATCGTCGCGATGCTGGTGATCGCGGCCTTCGCCGAGAAGATCGCCCCCTACGGCTATACCCAGCTCGACCTGCGCAATCGTCTCGCTGCGCCCGGCAATGTCGCGCACTGGCTCGGCACCGACGAACTCGGCCGCGACGTGCTGTCGCGGCTGCTCGTTTCGATCCGCATCTCGCTCCTGATTGCCTTCGGCGCAACGGCTATCTCCGCCATCGTCGGCACCACGCTCGGTTTCCTCGCCGCGCATTTCCGCGGACCCGTCGAGCAGCTCGTGCTGATGCTGTCCGACTTCCAGGCCAGCATGCCCTTCCTGATCATGGCGCTCGCAGTGCTCGCCTTCTTCGGCAACTCGCTGCCGCTCCTGATCGGCCTGATGGGATTTTTCGGCTGGGAGCGTTACGCCCGGATCGCGCGGGGCCTTGCCATTTCCGCCAATGCGCAAGGCTATGCGGCGGCGGTCCGGCAGCTCGGCGCGACGCCGGCGCGGATTTACCTCCGGCATATCCTGCCCAACATCGCCTCGACCCTGATCGTGTCGACCACGCTGGTGTTTCCCGAGGTGATCCTGATGGAGTCGGGCCTCTCGTTCCTCGGCCTCGGCGTGCAGCCGCCGATGACCAGCCTCGGCAACATGGTCGGCTACGGCCGCGAGTACCTGACCCGGGCACCCTGGATCATGCTGGCGCCGGCCACCACCATCGTGGTGACCACGCTGGCGGTCTCCGTCATCGGCGACTGGCTGCGCGACCGGCTCGATCCCGAGCTGCAATAATGCTTCGTCATGGCCGGGCTTGTCCCGGCCATCCACGACCTTTTCCGCGGCATCAAGAACGTGGATGCCCGGGACAAGCCCGGGCATGACGGCTGAGATCGCCTGTGCTCCCGCGCCGGGAGCAGGGGAGGCCTGCGCAAGGCCGATCAGGCCCGGTCGGGCTCAAGTTCCCGTTGCGCGCGTTCCCCCCGTGCGCTATCCGGCCGGAAAGGCCTGAGGCGGCTTCGAAATTTTGCCGCGCCCGGCTAGCCAAACCCGAGGACGGAAACCGCCATGCCAGCCTATCGCTCCCGCACCACCACCCACGGCCGCAACATGGCGGGCGCCCGCGGCCTCTGGCGCGCGACCGGCATGAAAGATGGCGATTTCGGCAAGCCGATCATCGCGGTGGTCAATTCCTTCACCCAGTTCGTGCCCGGTCACGTCCATCTGAAGGACCTCGGCCAGCTCGTCGCCCGCGAGATCGAGCAGGCCGGCGGCGTGGCGAAAGAGTTCAACACCATCGCGGTCGACGACGGCATCGCCATGGGCCATGACGGCATGCTCTACAGCCTGCCGTCGCGCGAGCTGATCGCCGACAGCGTCGAGTACATGGTCAATGCGCATTGCGCCGACGGCATGGTCTGCATCTCCAATTGCGACAAGATCACCCCCGGCATGCTGATGGCCGCGCTGCGGCTCAACATCCCCGCCGTGTTCGTCTCGGGCGGACCGATGGAGGCCGGCAAGGTCACGCTGCAGGGCAAGACCAAGGCGGTCGATCTGATCGATGCCATGGTCGCAGCCGCCGACTCCAAGGTCAGCGACGAGGACGTCAAGGTGATCGAGCGCTCGGCGTGCCCGACCTGCGGCTCGTGCTCGGGCATGTTCACGGCCAATTCGATGAACTGCCTCACGGAAGCCCTTGGCCTTGCGCTCCCCGGCAACGGCACGGTGGTCGCGACCCACGCCGATCGCAAGCGCCTGTTCGTCGAGGCCGGCCACACCATCGTCGATATCGTGCGCCGCCACTACGAGCAGGACGACGCTAGCGTGCTGCCGCGCAATGTAGCGAACTTCAAGGCGTTCGAGAACGCGATGACGCTGGACATCGCGATGGGCGGTTCGACCAACACCGTGCTGCATCTGCTCGCCGCCGCCCATGAAGGCGAGGTGAAGTTCACCATGCAGGACATCGATCGCCTGTCGCGCCGCGTGCCTGTCCTTTGCAAGGTCGCACCATCGGTCGCCGACGTGCATGTCGAGGACGTGCATCGCGCCGGCGGCATCATGGGCATCCTGGGCGAGCTCGACCGCGCCGGCCTGATCGACACGTCGGTCTCGACCGTGCACGCGCCGACCATGAACGACGCGCTGGAGCGCTGGGACATCAAGCGCTCCAGGAGCGAGTCCGTCCGCACCTTCTTCCGGGCCTCGCCCGGCGGCATCCCGACCCAAATCGCCTTCAGCCAGGAGCGTCGCTACGACGAGCTCGACACCGACCGCGAGAAGGGCGTCGTCCGTAACCTCGAACACGCCTTCAGCAAGGACGGCGGTCTCGCCGTGCTCTACGGCAATCTCGCGCAGGACGGCTGCATCGTGAAGACCGCCGGCGTCGACGCCTCGATCCTGAAATTCGCAGGCCCCGCCCGCGTGTTCGAGAGCCAGGACGCGGCCGTGGAAGGCATTCTGGGCGGCAAGGTCGTTGCCGGCGAGGTCGTGGTCATCATCTATGAAGGCCCGCGCGGCGGCCCCGGCATGCAGGAGATGCTATATCCGACCAGCTATCTGAAATCGATGGGCCTCGGCAAAGCCTGCGCGCTCGTCACCGACGGACGCTTCTCGGGCGGCTCGTCGGGCCTGTCGATCGGCCATCTGTCGCCGGAAGCCGCCGAAGGCGGCAACATCGGTCTCGTCAGGACCGGCGATCGCATCGCCATCGACATCCCGAACCGCAGCATCACCCTCGAGGTCTCCGACGAGGAGCTGGCGAAGCGTCGCGCCGCCGAAGACGCGAAGGGCGATGCCGCCTGGCAGGCGATCGGCCGCAAGCGCAACGTCTCGACCGCGCTGCAGGCTTACGCGGCGCTCACCACCAGCGCCGCGCGCGGCGCGGTGCGCGAGGTCAAGCGTCGCGTGAAGTAACAGCATCACGTGCCGGCGTGATCGCAAGCATCACGCACCGCGCATGGTCAACAAGTTCTGAACGGCCGGCGCAAGCCGGCCGTTTGCATTAAGGATGCCCCGACGAACTTCGGCAAAGCAAGATTTTGCCGCGTATACTGATGCGACCTTCGCAAATCCATTTCGGGCAATTGGGGCACCACAATAATGTCTCGCACTCTCGCTGTCGTTTTCTCGACCGTCGTCGCTGCGATTTCCATGACGAGCGCGGCTTCCGCCGGCTGCTACAATTGCTACACGCCTCCGCCGTGCACGACCTGCTACCAGCAGCAATATGTGCAGCCGCAATACCGCACCGTCGACGAGACCGTGATGGTTTCGCCCGGCGCCGTCGTGGCGCACCGCGCGCCGGCGCAGTACCGCACCGTGATGGTGCCGCAGACCGTGATGGTGGCGCCGCCGAGCGTCCAGTACGAGCGCATCCCGCCGCAATACGCCACGCGCCAGCGCGTCGAGATGGTCCAGCCGGGCTATTCCTATTACGCCCCGGTGCAGATGGGCTGCGCGTCCTGCGGCGGCTACTGAGCTAGAGCAACAACGCAGAATTCAAGCGGCGCTCCCTCGGGGGCGCCGCTTTGCTTTTGAGGGCAGCAAACGAGGCCCGGAAGCGGAAGCGACTCCAGGCCGGGCCTCGCAACCGGCGACGCGACGCCCTGGGAGATGTCGCCAGTGTCCGGATGCCTGAGGCGTACAGGCTAAGGGAACAGGTTGACGCTCGCCTGACAGATCGTGTGCAGCGGAGGGGGTTCGGGTCCGGCGCCAACTTCGCGTTGCCTTGGGCCGTCTACTGCGTTAAGCGACAACCATTCCGGGTTTGGAAGGGTGGCCGAGTGGTTTAAGGCACCGGTCTTGAAAACCGGCGTGCCCGCAAGGGTACCGTGGGTTCGAATCCCACCCCTTCCGCCACCTCATTGTTGTCCGGCCCGAAGACATGGGTAACGGAACGTACCTAAGACATAGGTGACAGCCTCGTGC
>NZ_JBVVOY010000015.1:0-187597 GCF_055807535.1 Bradyrhizobium sp. Kon37 | reverse complement strand
GTCCACAAGCTCGAACCTGACCGGTGCTTCGTCCGTCACTCCCGTTCCTCCTGCTTCGGATCGGCCTTGCTGTCGCGCGCCAGGCGCTCGACGGCCAAGATTTCCTTGAACCATTGCCTGGTCGGCTTGGCGAAAAAACCACCCCAACGTCCGTTGGGAGGGACGTCGTCCTTGACGCCGCTCATGGCAGTCACCTGAGCTCCATCCCCGATCTTGACGTGATTGTTGATGCCCACCTTCGCTCCCAGCGCCACGTTGTCGCCGAGGGTGAGGCTGCCGGCAAGACCGATCTGGGCTGCCAGCAGGCAGTGCCGGCCAATGGTCACATTGTGGCCGATCTGGACCTGATTGTCGATTTTGGTCCCCTCGCCGATCACGGTGTCGCGCAAGGACCCACGATCAATGGTGGTGCCGGCGCCGACCTCCACGTTGTTCTGGATCAGCACGCGGCCGGTCTGAGGCACCTTCAGGTGGCCCTCGGGGCCGAAGAAGATGAAGCCGTAGCCGTCCTGGCCGATCGAGCAGCCTGGGTGGATCAGCACGTCGTTGCCGATCAGCGCGCACTGGATGGCGGTGCGTGCGCCGACATTGCAGTCCCGGCCGATCTTGACGCCCGGGCCGATCACGGCCCCCACGCCGACCACCGTGCCGCTGCCGATCTCCACGTCAGGGCCGATCACGGCCAGGGCATCGACGACCACGCCGTCCTCGAGCCTGGCCGTGGGGTCGATGATCGCCGACGGTGCGATGCCGTCGTTGCCGGTCCAGGATTGCGGCCGGAGCGCGTCGCCATGCCACTCCCGCGCGATCCTGACGAAGGCGCGAAACGGCTGTGGCGCCCGCAGCACGGTGACATGCGCGGGCACCCGGGCCTCGAAGCGCGGGCTCACCAGGCAAGCACCGGCCTTGGTCGCCTTGAGCTCATCGGCATATTTGAGATTGTCGAAGAACGTCAGGTGCATCGGGCCGGCTTCGTCGAGCGAAGCAAGACCCCTGATGATTTGGCCGCCCCTGGCGGGATCGACCAGCTCCGCCTTGGTCAGCGTGGCTATATCAGCCAGCGCTGAGGCGGGCGGCTGTGTGAAGAAGGTCGGCTGCGCCATTCCACCCCGTCGCGGTCCGGCTTCGGCATGAAGCGGCCAAGCCGCATCATGCCTGATCTCCTGGATTGGCACGATCCCTTTCGGAAACCGGCTCCGTAGTCCGGATCGTGCCGTGCTGTTCGAATTAGAACGAGGTGCCGCCGCCGAACCGGAACTCCTGCGTACGGTCGTTCTTGCCCTTGGTCAGCGGCACGGCGTAGTCGAAGCGCAGCGGACCGAACGGCGAGGCCCAGATCAAGCCGACACCGACCGACGACCGGACGGCATTGCCGTTGTCATACACCAGGCCGGTGCAGGTTCCAGCCGAGGCTGGATTGACGGTCGACGGCGTGCAGCTCGAATTCTTGGTCGTGGTCATTTCGTTGGTCACTGACCACGTCGTCGGGCCCTGATAGTCGAACAGTCCGCCGGCGTCGGCATAGACGGCGCCCTTCAGACCCACTTCCTTCGGCAGGAACCAGAACGGCATCTGCAATTCGAGCGAAGCACCCCAATATTTGGTGCCGCCAAGCGCGTCCTGCGTACCGAAGGGATTCAAATCGCGCGGTCCGATGCCGTTCGGGGCAAAGCCGCGGACGAGGTTCGGGCCCATCTGGAAGTGGTCGAGCATGCGCAGATCGCTGCCCATCTTGTTCAGCATGCCGCCCTGCAACCGGACCAGGCCGACGATGTCCGAGACGAGCGGAGTGTAGTACTTCGCATCGACAACCGACTTCAGGTAGGAGACGTCGCCGCCGACACCGGCGAAGTCCTGCCGGAAATCGACCAGGAGACCGTCGGTGGGGTTCTTGTTGTTGTCGAGCGTGTTGTAGGTCAGCGTGTAGCCGAGCGCCGAGGTCAACGTCTTGCCGTTCGCAAGCTCCTTGCGGACCGGCAACGAGGCCTCGCCGTCGCTGTAGCAGCCGAGGCCGTTGGTCGAGGCATCCAGAGGAATACCGCTCGCCGCCGAGAAAGCCGGGCTTGGATTGAAGGCCGCCGACCCAACTACGTTGTTACAGTTCGCCAGGTACGACGGCAGCGTGATTTCCTGCCTGTAGATCGAGTAGCGCACCTGCAGCGACAGATCTTCACGCAGGGAGAAGCCGAGGCGCGGCGAGAAGCCGAGCGTCTTGGTGCCGTAGGAGATGTAGCTGTTGGACCTCTGCTCGCGCTGATAGAGGTCGAGACCCAGCGCGACCCGGTAGTCGAGCAGATAGGGCTCGACGAATGACAGCGAGTAGCCGCGGGCATACTGGCCGTAGGTCACCGCCGCCTTGGCGAACAGGCCGCGGCCGAGCAAATTGCGTTCGGAGACCGAGACTTCGGCCAGCGCGCCGTCGGTGGTGGAATAACCACCCGAGACCGAGAAGTCGCCGGTCGATTTCTCTTCCATGTCCACGAGCAGGATCACGCGGTCGCTCGACGAGCCGGGCTCCGTCGTGATCTTCACGCTCTTGAAATAGTCGAGGTTCTTCAAGCGGCGCTCGGCACGGTCGACCAGCGCGCGGTTGTAGGCATCGCCCTCGGAGACGTCGAACTCGCGACGGATCACGTAGTCGCGCGTGCGGGTGTTGCCGCGCAGGTTGATGCGCTCGATATAGGTGCGCGGACCCTCGTCGATGTTGAACACGACCGACACGGTGTGCGCCTCGAAGTTGCGGTCGCCGCCGGGACGGACCACGGCGAAGGCATAACCGCGCCGCGAGGCTTCGATCTGCATCTCCTCGACCGATTTCTCGACCGATTCGACGTTGTAGAGCGAACCGACATTGACGCGCGAATAGTTGCGCATCGAGGTGGCATCGAAGTTCGGAATGCTGGAGCGGAAGTCGATCGAGCCGACCCGGTATTGCGAGCCTTCCTCGATCTTGAAGGTGACGTTGAAGCCCTTCTTCTCCGGATCGTATTCGGTGAGCGCGGCGACGACCTGGACGTCGGCGAAACCGTTCTTGAGATAGAAGCGGCGGATCAGGTCGCGGTCGGCCTCGACCCGATCGGGATCGTAGATGTCGCTGCTGGCGAGGAAGCTCAGCAGGTTCGATTCGTGCGTCTTGATGACGTCGCGCAGGCGGTACGACGAGTACGCGTTGTTGCCGACGAACTCGATCGACTTGACGCCGGTCTTGGCGCCCTCCTCGACCGTGAAGATGAGATCGACGCGGTTGTTCGGCTGCTCGATGACTTCAGGCGTGACGCGGACGTCGTAGCGGCCGGAACGGCGATAGATTTCGGCGATTCGCAGCGTGTCGGACTGCACCATGGCGCGGGAGAAGGTGCCGCGCGCCTTGGACTGGACTTCACCGGTGAGCTGCTCGTCCTTGATCTTCTTGTTGCCCTCGAAGGCAATGCGGCCGATCACCGGGTTTTCCACCACGGAGACGACGATCTGGCCACCGGCGCCCCGGTTGATCCTGACGTCCTGGAACAGGCCGGTCTCGATCAACGCCTTGAGGCCGTCGTCGATGGCACCCTGATCGAGGCGACCGCCGGGACCGGGCTTGAAGTAGGAGCGGATCGTCTCCACCTCGACCCGGCGATTTCCTTCGACGGAAATCGACTGCACGGTCTGAGCAAGCGCAGACGAAGACACAAAGGCAGCCCCAACCGGGGCAAGCACCGGCGCGCCGAACATGATCAGGGTTGCGAGCAAGCCCCCCCGGAGTCGCAGTCCAAACTTCATTGCGCAACGCGCCCTTATCATTCCGTACCAGACCCAACCCCAACGCCGGTCTGGAGATTCCCCAAGTTCAAGCCGCTTGTAGACAATTTCACCGACGCCGCAAACGGTCGAGCGCGCCGTAATTTCATTTTCATTCCAAGACGTTGCCCAAGAGCAACGCCCGGGCAACGCCACAAAAAAGCCCCTATCAGGATGCGGCCATCCGCAGGATGTCGTTATAGGTCGCAAACACCATCAACATCAGCACCAAGCCCAGCCCGATTCGGAACCCCATCTCCTGAGTCCGCTCGGACAGGGGCCGGCCACGGGCAACCTCCGCCGCATAGAACATAAGGTGACCGCCATCGAGCAGCGGGATCGGGAACAGATTCAGCAGGCCGATCGACACCGATAGCACCGCGCAGAGGTTGATCACGAACTGGAACCCGGCGCTGGCCGCCTGCCCCGACATCTTGGCAATGCCGAGCACGCCGCTGACCTCGTTCGGATTGCCGTTCCCGACGAACAACGAGCCCAGGAACTTGAAGGTGCTGGTGATGATGAACCAGACCTGCTCAACCCCGATCTTGAGCGCTTCGCCGACACCGACCGGCGACGTCGAGGCTTCACCGGCCTGGGACTTGTGCTCGACGCCGAGCACGCCGAGACGGTGGCTGTTGCCGAACGGATCCTTGCGCTCGAGCAGCGCCGGCGTCGCGGTCAGCGACACGATGGCGCCGTCGCGCTTGACCTCGAAGGCAAGCGGCGAACCGGCATTCATCGCAACCATGCGCTGCATGTCGGCAAAGCTCTCGATCGGCTTGCCGTCGATCTGGACGACGACGTCGCCGATCTTGAAGCCGGCTGCCGCCGCAGCGCCGTCGGCGACGACACCGTCGACGCGCGCGATCGTGCTCGGCTTGCCGTAATACAGCGCCATGCCGGCGAAGATCAGCGCTCCCAGGATGAAATTGGCGATCGGTCCAGCGGCAACGATGGCGGCGCGCGGGCCGACCTTCTTGTGATGGAAGCTGCCGGCGCGCTCCTCGGCCGTCATGGCCGCAAGCTTCTCGGATGACGGGGTCGAAGCCTCGCTCTCGTCGCCGAAGAACTTGACGTAGCCGCCGAGCGGGATCGCCGAGATCTTCCAGCGGGTGCCATGGCGATCGTTGAAGCCGACCAGCTCAGGTCCGAAACCGAGCGAAAAAGTTAACACGCGAACGCCCGCCCAGCGCGCGACCAGGAAATGGCCGAGCTCATGGAAGAACACGACGATGGTCAGGACGAACAAGAAGGGAACCGCGTAGCCGAGGAGCCCATGGCTCAACGTATTGAAACTATGGACGAAAAAGTCGATCATCGAATTCCCTCATCCAGCGCCGCAAGGCCCTGGCCCCGAACCATCTAGGATGCCTTTAAGGCAATTTGAGGCAATAGGGCGGCAGCCCTATTTCGCGCAACATGGTCAACAGCGATTGCATCGTCCGCTGACGTCAGCGGGGCCTGGTTCCCGCTCCGGATCCAGTCGTCCAGCGTCGCCTCCACCAGCCGGGCAATCGCGCCAAACCGGATCTTGCCCGCGATGAAGGCAGCGACCGCGACCTCGTTGGCGGCGTTGTAGACGGTGGTCGCCCCCTTCCCGGTCCGGAGCGAATCGAAGGCCAGCCGCAGCCCGGGGAAGCGCTCGAAATCCGGCGCCTCGAAGGTCAATTGGCCGATCTTGGCCAGATCGAGCTTGGCGGCCGGACCCTTGATGCGGTCGGGCCAGCCGAGGCAATGCGCGATCGGCGTGCGCATGTCGGGTGCGCCGAGCTGTGCCACGACTGAGCGATCGGAGAACTCGACCATGCCGTGGATGATCGACTGCGGATGAACGAGGACGTCGATCTCGTCGGGCGAGAGCGCAAACAGATAGGAGGCCTCGATCACCTCGAGCCCCTTGTTCATCATCGAGGCGGAATCGATCGTGATCTTCTGGCCCATGCTCCAGTTCGGATGCTTCAGCGCTTGCGCGAGTGTCGCCTGCTCGATGTCGGCAGGCTTCCAGGTCCGGAACGGGCCGCCGGAGGCCGTGATGATGACACGGACGAGCTCGTCGCGATTGCCCGAGGCGAGCGCCTGGAACAGCGCGTTATGCTCGGAATCCGCGGGCAGGATACAGGCGCCCGCTTTCGCCGCGCGCTGCATGAAGAAATCACCGGCGCAGACGAGACATTCCTTGTTGGCGAGCGCGACATGCGCGCCGCGATCGACCGCCGCCAGTGCCGGCTTCAGTCCGGCGGCGCCACTCACGGCGGCCATCACCCAATCGGCCGGACGCGCGCCGGCCTCGATCACCGCGCTTTCGCCGGCGCCGCATTCGGTGCCGGTGCCCGCGAGCGCAGCCTTGAGCTCGGCAAATTTGGAAGTGTCGGCGATCGCGACGTAGCGCGCGGAAAACTCTTTCGCGAGCTTTGCCAGCGCGTCGACATTGCTGTTCGCCGTCAGCGCCTCGACACGGTAGCGCTCGGGAGAGGCGCGCAGCAGATCCATCGTGCTGTCGCCGATCGAGCCGGTGGCGCCGAGAACCGTGACGCTGCGGACGGTCGATGCCGCAGCCTTGTTGTTACGCAATGGAACCGCGCTCATATCTTCACCAAACCATAAGACCGCTTCCGGCGCTATGCACACCATGGCGGAGGAAGCCGATAATCCATGCCACCAGGATGGCAGCGACAAAACCGTCCAGACGGTCCAATAGCCCGCCGTGGCCGGGAATTAAGTGACTGGAATCCTTGACATCGAAGCGCCGCTTGACCGCGGATTCGAACAGATCGCCGCAGGCCGACACGACCGACAGGACCGCGCTGACGAGCAGCAATGGAACTATCTTTCCAAGCCCGCAAGCGGCAAAGCCGACCGCGACCAAAAGGCTCGCGGCAAAGCCGCCGAGCGCGCCCGACCAGGTCTTCTTCGGGCTGACGCGCGGCCACAGCTTCGGTCCGCCGATGCCGCGGCCGGCGAAATAGCCGCCGATATCGGTCGCCCACACCACGAGCAGCACGAACATCAGCGCGGCGAAGCCGTTCACGAGATCCTTCCGCAGCAGGATCGAGGCGAGTAGCGCCGCCGACGCATAGGCGAATCCGGAGCCAGCCCACACGAACTTGCCCCGCGCGATCACCGTCACGACCGCGCCGCCAATCAGGCCGGTGATGATTGCGGTTTTGAGCGCGCCGAAGGCAACGCACAAGCCCATCGTGGCGATGACGATCGTCCCCGCCCCGGTCAGCGCGGTCGAGCCTGCGCCCACCACCATCAGCCATTCCGCGAACAGTCCGATCGACACCAGGGTGACGAGCAGCGCCCACAGCCAGCCGCCGGCATAAGCGAGCGCAATGGCGAGCGGCGCCAGCACCAGCGCTGCGAGGATTCGCATCACGAGATTGCTCGGGGCAGGCTGAGAGCCGGCCGGTGCGGAGTCGGGGTCGCTCACGAGGCGGTTTTCGCGACCAGGCCGCCGAAACGGCGCTCGCGCCTGGCAAATTCGGCGATTGCGCCTTCCAGCGCCGCCTTGTCGAAATCGGGCCAGTGGATCGGCACGAAGACAAGCTCGCTATAGGCGGCCTGCCACATCAGGAAGTTGGACAGCCGCTGCTCGCCACTGGTGCGGATGATGAGATCGGGATCGGGAATGTCGGGTGCGTCGAGATGCGCTCCCAGGGTCTCGGCATCGATCGTCTCAGGATTGCGCCGGCCCTCGGCGACCTCGCGCGCGAGCTTCTGCGCCGCCTTCGCGATCTCCTGGCGGGAGCCGTAATTGAAGGCGACGACGAGCGTGAGGCGGGTGTTCTCGCGCGTCAGTTCCTCCGCCTCATTGAGAAGTGCGCAGATGTCGCCCTCCAGCCCGTCCCGCTCGCCGATGATGCGTACCTTGACGCCGTCGCGATGCAGGCTTGCCAGATCGTTGCGGATGAAGCGGCGCAACAGGCCGAACAGATCGCCGATCTCGCTCGCCGGGCGCGACCAGTTTTCCGAGCTGAAGGAGAAGATGGTGAGATAGCGGATGCCAAGCTCATGCGACGCGCGAACCACGCGGCGCAGGGCCTCCACGCCGCGACGATGGCCTTCCGCCCGTGGCAAGCCGCGCGCGGCCGCCCAACGTCCGTTGCCATCCATGATGATGGCGACATGCGCAGGCGCATCGGACCGATCGGGTCCTTCCGTTGCGGGCGCGGCGGCGTTGGACATGAGGCTGCCTTAAAGCATGATCCGGAGGAGTGCGAAGCGGCTTTCCGAAAAGATCATGCGCGAACAATAACCTAAAGCGCGATCCAGCGCGCTTTAAACGGTGAGGATTTCTTTTTCCTTGGCGGCCAGCAACTGGTCGATCTCGGAGATCGTGCCGTCGGTCGCCTTCTGCACGTCGTCGGCGTGGCGCTTCTGATCGTCCTCGGACATCTCGTGATTCTTCTCGAGCTTCTTGAGGACGTCGAGACCGTCGCGGCGGACATGGCGCGCGGCGACCTTGGCGGCTTCCGCGTATTTGTGCGCGACCTTGACGAGCTCCTTGCGACGCTCCTCATTGAGCTCGGGGATGCGCAGCCGCAGCACCTGGCCTTCGGTCGCCGGCGACAGGCCGAGATTGGAATCGACGATCGCCTTCTCCACCGCCTTGACCATCGACTTGTCCCAGACCTGCACCGAGATCAGGCGCGGCTCCGGCACGCTGACGGTGGCGAGCTGGTTCAGCGGCATGTGGCTGCCATAGGCGTCGACCTGCACCGGATCGAGCATCGAGGCTGAGGCGCGACCGGTGCGCAGGCCGCCAAGCTCGTGCTTGAGCGACTGGATCGCGCCCTGCATGCGGCGTTTGACTTCGTTGAGATCGAAATTATCCGTGGCCATCACGTTTCTCCTTAAAAATCCCGGCGACCTCTCCGCGCCCTTCCCTCGAGGGCGCCACGACAAGCCGTCAGCCGGCGACAATGGTTCCGTGGCCGCCGCCACGCAGTACAGCGCCGATCGAACCCGGCTCCGCGATCGAGAACACAATGATAGGCAGCGACGTCTCGCGGGCAAGCGCGAAGGCGGTCGCATCCATCACCTTGTAGCCGCCCTCGATCGCCTGCGAATGGGTCAGACGGTCGAATCGCGTCGCCGTCGGGTCTTTCTTCGGGTCGGCCGAGTAGACACCGTCGACATTGGTCGCCTTCAGCACCGCCTGGGCGCCGATCTCGGCTGCGCGCAGCACCGCGGTCGTGTCGGTGGTGAAGAACGGATTACCGGTTCCGCCGCCGAGCAGCACGATCCGACCCTCGGCGAGGTATTTGTGTGCCGCGGTGCGGGTGAACAGCTCGGAAATTTCGGGCATGACGAAGGCCGACAGCGTGCGCGCAGGCGTGCCCTTGCGCTCGATCGTGGCTTCGAGCGCGAGACAGTTCATCATCGTGGCGAGCATGCCCATGGTGTCGCCGGTCGGGCGCGACACCCCGCGCGAGGAGACCTCGACGCCGCGAAAGAGGTTGCCGCCGCCGATCACGACGGCGACTTCGGTGCCGAGATGGCGGGCTGCGATCAGATCGTCGGCGACCCGGTCGATGGTCGGCTGATCAATGCCAAAACCCTGCGGTCCCGCGAGATATTCGCCGGACAGCTTGATCACGACGCGACGATAGACCGGATCAGTCATGAGCACTTTCCTTGTCCGGGCGCCGCTTCCGGCGGCACGCCGGAAGGAACGTTCCGGCGCTTACTTCTTGCCGCTGGCGGCCGCGACCTCGGCCGCGAAGTCGCTTTCCTGCTTCTCGATTCCCTCACCGAGAGCATAGCGCACAAAGCCCGCGATCTTCACCGCGCCGCCGACCTTGCCTTCGGCTTCCTTCACCGCCTGCGCCACCGACTTGCCGGTGTCGTGGATGAAGGCCTGCTCGAGCAGGCAGACTTCCTTGTAATAGGTCTTCAGGCCCGACTCGACGATCTTCTCGATCACGTTCTCGGGCTTGCCCTGCTGGCGATATTTATCGGCGAGCACGTCCTTCTCGCGCTTGACGACCGCCGGATCGAGACCGGACGGATCGAGCGCCAACGGGTTGGCGGCCGCGACATGCATCGCGATCTGGCGGCCAAGCGTTGCGAGCTCGTCCGCTTTGCCCGGCGATTCCAGCGCCACGATCACGCCCATCTTGCCGGCGCCCTCGACGACGGCGCCGTGGACGTAGCTCGACACCACGCCCTGGCTGACTTCGAGCGAAGCTGCGCGGCGCAGCGTCATGTTCTCGCCGATGGTGGCGATCGCGTCATTGATCGCAGTTTCGATCGTGACGTCGCCGACCTTGGCGGCCTTGATCTTCTCGACATCGGCGCCGACGTTGAATGCGACCTGGGCGATCATCTTGACGAGGCCCTGAAACTGGCCGTTGCGCGCGACGAAATCGGTCTCGGAATTGACCTCGACCACGACGCCCTTGTTGCCCTTGATGAGGGCTCCGATCAGACCCTCGGCGGCGACGCGGCCCGACTTCTTGGCGGCCTTCGACAGGCCCTTCTTGCGCAGCCAATCCTGCGCCGCTTCCATGTTGCCGTCGTTTTCGGTCAGCGCGGCCTTGCAGTCCATCATGCCTGCGCCGGTCGACTCGCGCAGGTCCTTGACCATCGCAGCTGTGATCGTTGCCATCGTTCAAAATCCTTTTTGCCTGCCGGTTTGCCGCGGCGCGGCCAGATCGCCTCGCCGCGGTCCATCTCAGGAATTCGCGTCAACTGAAATGGTGGCCGGAGCTTGTCCGGCCAACCCATCGCTCTTTTTGACTATTCCGCTTCCGCGGTCAGCGCCTTGGCCTTGGCCACCCAGGCGTCCGCGCGGCTCGGCAGGCCGACTTCTTCGCCGATCTTGTGCGCGGTGTCGTGATCGAGCTCGGCCAGCTGCCAGAAGTGGAAGATGCCGAGGTCGTTGAACTTCTTCTCGATCGCGCCCGACACGCCCGGGAGCTTCTTGAGGTCGTCGGAGGTGCCGCGCGGACCGGCGAGGCCCTGGAAGCCGCTCGTGGCGGCCGGCAGCTCTTCTGCGACCGGCCGAACCGAAGCGCCGACGTCGATGCCGGAATCGCCCTGGGCGCGCGAAATACCGTCAATCGCTGCACGCGCGATCAGATCGCAATAGAGCGCAATCGCGCGGCCGGCGTCGTCATTTCCCGGCACCACATAGGTGATGCCCTTCGGATCCGAATTGGTGTCGACGATCGCCGCGACCGGGATGTTGAGCCGCTGGGCTTCCTGGATCGCGATGTCTTCCTTGTTGGTGTCGATCACGAAGATCAGGTCGGGCAGACCGCCCATGTCCTTGATGCCGCCGAGCGAGCGGTCGAGCTTGTCACGCTCGCGCTGAAGCGTCAGGCGCTCCTTCTTGGTGTAGGAGGAGGCATCGCCGCCGGCGAGCACGTCGTCGAGATGACGCAGGCGCTTGATCGAGCCCGAGATCGTCTTCCAGTTGGTCAGCGTGCCGCCGAGCCAGCGCGAATTGACGAAGTACTGAGCGCAGCGCTTGGCTGCGTCGGCAACGCCGTCCTGCGCCTGGCGCTTGGTGCCGACGAACAGGATGCGGCCGCCCTTGGCGACGGTGTCGCTGACCGCCTGCAGGGCGTTGTGCAGCAACGGCACGGTCTGCGCGAGGTCGACGATGTGGATGTTGTTGCGAGCGCCGAAAATGAACGGCGCCATTTTCGGATTCCAGCGGTGAGACTGGTGACCAAAGTGCACGCCGGCTTCGAGGAGCTGACGCATAGTGAAATCGGGTAGTGCCATCGTTCTAATTCTCCGGTTGGTTCCTCCGGAAGCGTGTGAGCAGGACAGAGCGTTGTCGCCCCGGCTGCCACCGGACGGCCTTGTGAGCCATGCTTCCGTGTGAGATGGCGCGGTGTATAGCGCGATTTCGACCAGAAGCAAGGAAATAAGGGCCTTTCGGGGCGGCTTTCGCCCGCGAGAGGCCCCCTTCCGTAAAGACCACGCTGCGGCCTAGCCCCTGCCTAGCATCTGGGCTGGTTCGGCGGGCACTTCTTTGCCGCCGGCGGCGGAGCCGGAGGACGCGGTGGGGGTGCTGCCGGGCGCGGCGGCGGTGGTGGCGCGACGGCCATTCGGGGCGGCGGAGGTGGCGCCGGCCGGGCGACCGGCGGCGGCGGCGCGGGTCGCGCCATTGGCGGCGGCGCCGGCCGAGCGACCGCCACGGGCGGAGCCGCCCGTGGCGGTGGCGGCGGCGCAATACGCGGCGGAGGCGGCGGCGCCGGCCGGGCCACGGCCTGAGGCCGCGGTGGTGGTGCCGCCGGCCGGGCAGCCTGGGCGGGAGCAGCGGTCGGCTGATGCTGCGGCCGGATTGGCTCCCGCGCCGCCGAGGGCGGCGGCATGACCGGTCGTCCAACTGGGCCAGGAGGCGGAGGCGTGCGGGCAGCCGGCGGCGAACCAGCTCGCTCGCGGGTCGCGGACTTGCCATGGTCCCCAGGCCCGGTCCCGGGCGGGGTCTGGGCCACCGGCGGCTTCGGCAGTTGGCCGGGGACAGCGGCCGGGTTTGTCGCCGTGGGCGCAGTCGCCGACGCGCCGGTCGGCGCACCGGGATGGGCTGGCGGCGTGGTGCCGGGAGCAGCAGTGGTCGGCGCCCCCGCAGGCGCTCCCGAATGGTTCGGCAGCGGCGCACCGGGTGCAGTGGCCGTGGGCAACCCGGGTTTACCGCCCGGCAGTGGCCCGGCTCCCGCTGGCGGGACAGGTGGACCGCCATGGGTGCCGGGAACCGGCAGCGTGTTAGCTTGGGGCAGCTTGGCCGGTGGCGTGGCAGATGGAATGGCAGATGGAGTGGGAGATGGCGTACCGGTCGGCGCGACATTGGCGGGCGTCGTCGGAAGCGTTCCTGGCCTCGCCGTCGGCCGCATCGTCGCGCTCGGCGGCATCGGCGCCTTGCCCTGCTGAATCAGGGCGGCGCGCTGCACGACCGCCTGCGGCATGGCTGGACTAGCCGGATTGGTGCGCCCGGCAATGGTCGGCGTGAGATTGCCCGGTCCCGCTCCGGTACCCGCACCCGCCGCCGCCGGCGGTGCCGGCGGCTGGTTGATCACCGTGTTGATGACCGTCCTATTATGGATGTTCTGATAGATGATGTTGTTCGGCGGCGGTGCAACATAGATTGGCGGCCTGACGAACACAGGAATCGGCACGAACATCGGCTGCGGCAGCACGAACAGGCCGATCACCGGCATCGGCGGTGACAGCACGACGAAATCCGGCGGCGGCGGCGGCAGATAGTAGACCGGCGGCGGCGGTGGCGGCGCGAAGCCAAAATCCGGATCGCTGAAATACAGCACCGGACGGTCGACATAGACCACCTCCTCCGGCGGCGGTGGCGGCACGTCGTAGTCGATCATCGCGAAGCTCGGCGGCGGCTCGGCCGGCGCGGTGAGAATCGCCAGGCGCCGGCGCGCATCTGCCGCATGCGGACCGCGCGAATAGCGACGCAGATACGACCAATAGGCTTCCGGCGTGTCGGTGCGATAGGTTCGCCGCCAGGTGATGGCCTCACGGCGCGCCGCGACGATCGCCATCACGCGCTTCGACAGCGGGTCGCCGGGATAGGCGGTGAGAAACTCTTCATAGGCCGGCAGCGTGTCGCGCGTGAGCGCGGCGGCATAGGCATCCTGCACGCCGAGATCGCGGATCGGCTTGTTGCGTCTCGCGGCGACCTGGTCGGGTCCGGCCTCCGGCGGCGGCGCGTCGGGCCCGCGCTCGAAGAACGAGAATTGGGCGGAAATCTTCTGCTCGTTCCAGGGCACTTGCGCGCCCTTGCTGGCCTCGTTGACGCGCAGGCGAACGCGGTCGAACACCTCGGGCAGCGGCAGGCCGCCGGTGCGGATCATCTCCGCCAGCGACTGCGCATAGATGCCGTAAGGTCCGGGCTCCTCGGGCGCCACCGTGCCGGGCGCGGCATTGAACGCGATCAGCATGTTGGCGTCGGGCTCGACCAGCGCAAGTCCGCTCGCGATCTGCTGGCCGCCCTCCACGAAGGGCTGCGCCCGCGCAGCGTCGAGCACGATGATGTTGGCCTTGAGCGGAACGGAAGCCAGCTGGCGGAGATAGTCGCCGATACGCAGGCCTTCGGTCGGAATGTCGGTGTCGCGGGTGATGTTGGAGTCCACCGGGATGAAATAGTTCTCACCCGCAAGCTGCACGCCATAGCCGGCGAGATAGACCATCGCGACGGTGCCCGGGCCTGAGGCCTGCGCCTTCTGGATGAAATCGCGAAAGCTCTTGCGCAGCGTGTCGCCGTCGAGGTCGCGGGCGCCGACGACGTCGAAGCCCGCCGCCTGCAGCGTCTGCGCGATCAGGCCGGCATCGTTTGCCGTCGTCGCCAGCGGCGACTTGGCATAGGCGCCGTTGCCGACCACGAGCGCGATACGCTTTTCCTGCTGCTGCGCACGCGCCGGATCCGGCGCGCCCGCGGCAAGGACCGCGATCGGCAGGAGAAGGCAAATGAAGGCTCTGAGCGTCCCACGCATGGCTTGCTTGCCCGTTTTTGTTGTTGAGGTGCCGCCACGCATCAGACGCGCGGCCGGCTGAATGGCACTTGAACGAAAGGCTTCCAAATAACGAAGGCTTGGATTGAGGCGGCGGCATGGCCACCCCGCTCCGGTGTCAGCTCCGCGTAAGTGACGCGGCGACGCACCGGCGCCAGGCGAAGTCAGCCGGTTCAGCCCTGCGCAATCAGGTCGACCGTTCCCGTCGTGAGCCGATAGATGCCGCCGACGACCTTCAGCTTGCCCTGCTCCACCGCCGCATTGAGGATCGGCGTTGCCGATTTCAGCTTCGAGACGTTGTCGATGACGTTCTGCCGGATCGCCTTGTCGAGGACGTCCCCACCCTGCTGCATCGCAGCCTTGGCGGCGGGCGCGATCGCATCGACCAGCGAGGGAATATGGCCCGGCGGCGGCTTGTTGTCCTTGATCGCCTTCAGCGTCGCGTCGACCGCGCCGCAAGCGTCATGGCCGAGCACGAGGATCAGCGGCGTATTCAGCACGGCCACCGCGTATTCCATGCTGGCGACAGTTTCGGTGCCGGCGAAATTTCCTGCGACGCGGCAAACGAACAGATCGCCGCGGCCGGTATCGAAGGCATATTCCGGCGAGATGCGCGAATCGGCACAGCTCAGCACGGCCGCGAACGGATTCTGTCCGCCGACCAACACCTCGCGCTCGTGCTTGAAATCGTGCCGCCGCGACACGCCGTCGACATAGCGCGCATTCCCTTCCGTCAGGCGCTTCAATGATGCGTCGGGCGACAGCACGTTCTGCGGCTTGGGCGGCGTTTTCGTCTCCTTGGCGAAGGCCCTGCCGGACAGGGCGAGGCCGAGCGCCGAGGCACCCAACAACATCGCGGAGCGTCGCGACGGCGCGATCCTCTCATGTGGGAATTCATTGCACTTGTCGCACATGTCACGTTCCCTCCCGGCGCGATGGACGAACGGCCTCACGGCGATCATAGCCGCAACGCTGTGACGACACCACAAATGACGGTGCGCGCGGGACCGAATTCGCGCGGGGCTATTCCGCCAACCGAAGCTCTGCGATCGTCGTCCGGGCGGCCGGTTCATCCAAAGGCAGGAAATCCAGCGGCCCCTGGTTTTTATAGCCGGACGTCATCGCAAGCGTGAGACCCCAGCCCAGCACCCCAGTGCTCGCATTCGCGATCATGGCGCTCTTGCGCTGACTGAAGCGCGCTACGAAGAACACGGTCTGGCCCGACTGAGCCGAGAAGTCCACGCGCGTGACACCGAGCGCCGCCTCCTCTGCTACGAACTGGTGCTGGCCTGCCGGGCGATCGACATAGACATATGTCCCGGTCTTCAGGCCCTTGATCGGCGTACCGTCGAGGGAAAATTCCCAGTCCGGATCGCCGATGCCGCCGAAGCCTTTCTCGCGAAACACGACGACGCGGGCCTGCCCGGCTTTCGGCGGACCCAGCTTTCGTACCGTCTCCGAATATCCGAGCCCGCTCCTCGCCGTCTCACAGCCGCACAGCAGTGCCGCAGCCACGAGCAATACCAGCCCACGCAATAGCATCACGCCCCCAGATTTTCCCCGAGCGCATGCTAACGGAAAACAGCGACAGGTTGCAACAGGGCCGCAGCATCCCCCGCGCAAAACATGCAGCCGCCTGCAACACGGTGCGTGTTGCTAGAGCTGCTGCACGTCCACCACGCCGGCGACCGCCTTGATGGCGCCGGCGATCTGCGGCGAGACCTTGAAGCGGCCGGGCAGCTTCATCTCGACCTCGGTCTCGAGGTCGAGCATCATGACCAGCGAGACCTCGCCGTCGCCGTTGGAGCGGGGCGCGATGCCCGGACTGCCGACCTTCGGCGCGGCGCCGTTCGAAGCGGCCATGTCGGGACCGGCGAGACGCTTGGCGATCGATTCCAGCGGCTTGGTGTCGCGCACGAAGATGCGCAGGCCCTTCTGGGTCTTGGCCGCGGCCTCGTCCAGCGGCTCGGCGTGGAGCACGCGCGCGCGGACGTCCTCGCCCTGGAGCTCGGCGCCGAGCTGGAGCAGCACCGCGGCGCCCGGTTCCAGCACGTCTCGATATTGCGCAAGGCCTTCGGAGAACAGCACCGCCTCGAAGTGACCCGTGGGATCAGAGAGCCCCATGATGCCCATCTTGTTGCCGGTCTTGGTGCGCCGCTCCATGCGCGACACCACGGTGGCCGCGACCTTGCCTGCCGTGGCGCCGGTCTTCACCGCGCGCGAGAACTCGGCCCAGGACTGTACGCGCAGCCGCTTCAGCACGGTGGCGTAATCGTCGAGCGGATGTCCCGACAGGAAGAAGCCGATCGCATCATATTCGCGGCGCAATCGCTCGGCCGGCAACCAGGGCTCGATCTGCGGCAGCATGATGGTCGGCGCGTCGGCCGAGCTGCCGAACATGTCGTTCTGGCCGATGGTTGCAGCTTCGTTCGCCCGCTGGCACGCCGCGAGAATCGAATCGGCGCCGGCGAAGACCCGCGCCCGGTTCGGCTCCAGCGTGTCGAAGGCGCCCGCGGCGGCCAGGCTTTCGATGATGCGCTTGTTGATCGCGCGCGGCGACACCCGCGCGGCAAAGTCGGCGAGCGAGGTGAACAACCCGTTTTTGGTCCGCTCCGCGATGATCTGCTCGACGGCCGCGATGCCGACGCCCTTCAGCGCCGCGAGCGCGTAGTAGATGGTCTTGTCGCCGACCTCGAAAGTCGCGCCGGAACGGTTGACGTTGGGCGGCTCGACCTTGATGCCGAGGCGCTGCGCCTCGGCGCGGAATTCGGAGAGCTTGTCGGTATTGTTGAGATCGAGCGTCATCGACGCCGCGATGAACTCCACCGGGTAATGCGCTTTCATGTAGGCGGTGTGGTAGGACACCAGCGCATAGGCCGCCGCGTGGCTCTTGTTGAAGCCGTAGTCGGCGAATTTCGCCAGCAGCTCGAAGATGGTGTCGGCCTGCCCCTTTGGCACGCCGTTCTTCACCGCACCGGCGACGAAGATCTCGCGCTGCTTCTCCATCTCGGCGCGGATCTTCTTGCCCATGGCGCGGCGCAACAGGTCGGCGTCACCGAGCGAATAGCCCGACATCACCTGCGCGATCTGCATCACCTGTTCCTGGTAGATGATGACGCCGAAGGTCTCCTTGAGAATCGGCTCCAGCACGGGGTGGAGATATTCCGGCTCCTCGTCGCCGTGCTTGCGCGCGCAATAGGTCGGGATGTTCGCCATCGGACCCGGTCGATAGAGTGCGACCAGCGCAATGATGTCCTCGAAACGGTCGGGGCGCATGTCGACCAGCGCGCGCCGCATGCCCTGGCTTTCAACCTGGAACACGCCGACCACCTCGCCGCGCGCCAGCATCTGGTAGCTTTCGGCATCGTCGATCGGCAGCGTCGCGAGATCGACATGGATGTCGCGCGGCTTGAGCAGTTTGCACGCGACGTCGAGCACGGTCAGCGTCTTCAGGCCGAGGAAGTCGAATTTCACGAGGCCGGCCGGCTCGACCCATTTCATGTTGAACTGGGTCACCGGCATGTCGGATTTGGGATCGCGATACATCGGCACGAGTTCGCTCAGCGGCCGATCGCCGATCACGATGCCGGCCGCATGCGTCGAGGCGTGGCGCGTCAGGCCTTCGAGGCGCTGCGCGATGTCGAAGGCGCGCGCCACCACCGGGTCCTCGTCGCGGAATGCCTGCAGCTTCGGCTCGCTCTCGATCGCGGCCGCAAGCGTCACCGGCGCGGCCGGATTTTGCGGCACGAGTTTTGTGAGCTTGTCGACCTGGCCATAGGGCATCTGCAGCACGCGGCCGACGTCGCGGAGCACGCCGCGCGCCTGCAGCGTACCGAAGGTGATGATCTGCGCGACCTGGTCGCGACCGTAGCGCTCCTGGACGTACCTGATCACCTCGCCGCGGCGGTCCTGGCAGAAGTCGATGTCGAAGTCCGGCATCGAGACGCGTTCCGGATTGAGGAAGCGCTCGAACAGCAGGCCGAACTTGATCGGGTCGAGGTCGGTGATGGTCAGCGCCCACGCAACCAGCGAGCCTGCGCCGGAGCCGCGGCCCGGCCCGACCGGAATGCCCTGGCCCTTTGCCCATTTGATGAAGTCGGAGACGATCAGGAAGTAGCCCGCGTATTTCATGCGCATGATGACGTCGAGCTCGAACGCAAGCCGCGCGTTGTAATCTTCTTCCGTCGTGCCTTGCGACAGCCCGTGCACGCGCAGGCGGTTGGCGAGCCCCTCCTCTGCCTGCCGCTTCAATTCGGCCGCCTCGACCGAGGCGGCATCGGAGCTTGCGGCAGCGCCGACCGTGAAGAACGGCAGGATCGGCTTGCGCGTCATCGGCCGGAACGAGCAGCGCTCGGCGATCTCCACCGTCGAGGCCAGCGCCTCCGGAATGTCGGCGAACAGCACTGCCATCTCGGCGCGGGTCTTGAAGCGGTGATCGGGCGTAAGCTGCTCGCGCTCGGTCTCCGCGATCAGCCGCCCGCCGGCGATGCAGAGCAGCGCGTCATGGGCTTCGTAATCGTCGCTCGCAGCGAAATACGGCTCGTTGGTCGCGACCAGCGGCAGGCCCTTGGTGTAAGCGATGTCGATCAGGCTGCTTTCGACCCGCCGCTCCTTCTCGATGTTGTGGCGCTGCAATTCGATGTAGAGGCGGTCTCCGAACAGGCTGGCGAGACGCTCGCAGCGCGCCGCCGCGAGCTCGGTATAACCACCGGCAAGCGCCAGCGAGATCGGCCCGTCCGGACCGCCCGTCAGCGCGATCAGGCCTTCGGTCTCGCCTTCGAGCCAGTCGAACTTGATGTGGGGAGCATGAGTGTCGGGCGTCTCCATGAACGCGCGCGAGTTCAGCCGCATCAGGCTGCGATAGCCGCGCTCCTGCGCGGCCAGCAGCACCACGCGCGAGGGCAGCAGCACGTTGCGCGCAGTGGGATCCTGGTCGCCGAACTCGATCGCGATCTCGCAGCCCACGATCGGCTGGATACCGGAGCCCGCCATCTTGTCGGAGAACTCCAGCGCACCGAACATGTTGTCGGTGTCAGTCAGCGCCAACGCCGGCTGATGGTCCTTCTTGGCCAGCTCGGCGAGCTTGGCGATCTTGATCGAGCCCTTGAGCAGCGAATAGGCCGAGTGAACGTGAAGGTGGACAAATCCGGCGCTCGGCATGGTCGCGTGACGGCCTCTTGCAGATGAGATGGAGCGGTCGCCGGCACCGGAGGCATCCTGCACTCGCCTGGCCGACTCGCCTCACAATGGTGGGGCGTCACGCTGCCAGAGTCCACGCCGGAGCGGCCGATCAGTCGCGTCGTCCTGCTTTTCCCCAACCTGGCCCGCGCCTAGAGCTGCGGGAGCACCTGGGCCCAGATCGCGATCATCCCGACAAACAGCGCGATCGAGGCCAGCGCGGCGGCTTCTTCGACGAAAATCCTGAACATGGCTTGCTCCATGGCGAGAACGTATGAAGAACATTGTTCTCATTTCGTTCTTGGGAGTCAAGCCATCTTCGCCATCTCGAAACCGAATGGTTAACCCGCTGAAATTGAACAACAAAAAAGCCCCGGCCGATGGCCGGGGCTTTCGCCGACCGCTCGAAGTCGAGCGATCGGTATCAGGCTTTTACTCAGTAACGGCCGAGGCTCGGGCCGCCGAACTTGTAGTTCAGGCGGACGAGGCCCATGTCGACGTCCTGACGGATGCGGTCGGTCGAGGGCACCAGCGCGAAGGTGACGTTCTTGTCCTGCAGGAAGATGTGGTTGTACTCGACGCCAACCGACCAGTTCGGCGCGAAGCCGTACTCGAGGCCTGCACCGATCGTACCACCCCAGCGGGTCTGGTCTGCCGACGAGAGCAGCGCGCCGCCAATGGTCGAGACTTCATACTTGCTGCCGACGACAGCCGCACCGCCCTTGGCGTAAAGGAGGACGTTGTTCCAGGCGTAGCCGATCTGACCGGTGATCAGACCGAACGAGTCGATCTTCGAGCGGTTGCGCGTCGCGAACAGCGCGCTGACGTTGTCGCCCGAGAAGTCAGCCCAGTTGCCCTGACCTTCGATGCCGAACACCCACTGGCCCGACTGCATGCGGTAGCCGATCTGACCGCCGACCGTGCCGCCGGTCGCATCGTGCGAACCCTCGCGGCCACCGCCGACGAGATCCCAGGTCGAGTGGGCGGAACCGCCGCCGCCGTTGACGCCGATGTAGAAGCCGCTCCAGTCGTAGATCGCGGCAACCATCGCCGGCGCCTTGGTGTAGGGCCGCGCAGCGAGGTCAGCAGCCACCGCCGGTGCAGCCGCGCCGAGCGCGACAAGGCTCACAGCAGCAAGCAACAGATTCTTGTTCATTTGATTCCCGTTCCAGTTTCGTCGTTAGGCCCCCGGGCCGTGGCGTCGTCATAACAGCGCTCGACGGAATTGCTGTAACCTCGACGCCACAGTCCGCGCCAAAGGATCGCGCTTCATTAATGAAGATTTACCGGCGCGTGCGGGAAACCCTTTGAAACAAGTGTTTTCATGAGTTCCACCGTCGGCTACACGACATCTGCAGCACGTGCGCGTGACAACGTCGCGCGCACGTTCGCGTGATTGGAGAATTGAATGCGCAGACGAATTCCTCTCCCCATTGTCGCCACATTTTCGCTCGTACTCGCCACATTTGCGCTCACGCTCGGCGCAAGCACACCTGCACACGCGTTCGGGACCCACCATGCCTTCTGCCTGACCGGCGATGAATGGCCGGGGCTGAGCAATTGCACGTTCGATACTTACGCGCAGTGCCAGGCGAGTTCATCGGGCCGCGCCCTCACCTGCATCGCGAACCCGTATTTCGCAGGCCAGAGCGACGATCCCTATGCATATCAGAACAGGCCGCGCGCCCAGGTGCCGGGTTATTCACCCGGTTACTACGTGCCGCGCTGAGATGGGCCGCGCTCGCCCGATTGTAGCGGACGAGCAATCAAGAAGCACGGTGTTCGCGTCGTGGCTCACAAATTTGGGACGCTGATATGCGGCCTGCCCTGCGTTGAGATTGCAGCGTTGACGCCGACCGATCCGGGTTTAACTACGACAGACAAATCTTGCAGGGGTGGCGACGTTCGCTGGGCTGGTTCCCGTTAACGCCACCATTGCAGGACATATGACGACATCGAAGCAAGCGACATCGCAGCAAGCGACCTCGCCCCGCGCGACCGCGGCATCCACGCCCCCTCATCTCGCCATCGTCCTGTTCTCGCTCGCGATGGGTGGCTTTGCGATCGGAACCACCGAATTCGCATCGATGAGCCTGTTGCCGTTTTTCGCCGCCGACCTCGGGGTCGACGAGCCGACCGCGGGACACGCGATCAGCGTCTACGCGCTCGGCGTCGTGCTGGGCGCGCCGCTGATCGCCGTGCTCGGCGCACGGTTGGCGCGGCGCGCGCAGCTATTGATCTTGATGGCCGTGTTCGCGCTCGGCAATGCCCTCACTGCGCTGGCGCCGGGCTTTGGCTCGATGATCGCGGCGCGTTTTCTCTCGGGATTGCCGCATGGCGCCTATTTCGGCATCGCCGCGCTGGTCGCAGCCTCGCTGGTCCCTCAACATCGTCGCTCGCAGGCGATCGGCCAGGTGATGCTGGGCCTGACCGGCGCCACCATCGTCGGTGTGCCCCTGGCCAATCTGATTGGGCAGGCGATCGGCTGGCGCGCGAGCTTCGGCCTCGTGTCGGTGCTGGCGTTGCTCACGGTGCTGCTGTGCGCCTTGTTCGCGCCGCGCGACAAGGCTGGCCGGTCCGATCCGCTGCGAGAGCTCGGCGCGCTGCGAAGCGGCCGCGTCTGGATCACGCTGGCAATCGGCGCCATCGGCTTCGGCGGCATGTTCGCCGTCTACACTTATCTCGCGACGACGCTGATCGAGGTGACCAAGGTCAGCCCCGCGCTCATACCAGTTTTTCTGGCCGTGTTTGGCATCGGCGCGACGCTCGGCAATCTGTTCGTGCCGCGCTTTGCTGACCGCGCGCTGATGCCGACGGCGGGAGGCATCCTGCTGTTCTCAGCGGTCGCCCTCTCAGTGTTTCCGCTCGCCGCCGGCAATCCCTGGGCGCTGGCGGCAGACGTCTTCGCCATCGGCGCCGGCGTCTCGCTCGGAGCCATCCTCCAGACGCGGCTGATGGACGTCGCCGGCGACGCGCAGGCGCTCGCCGCCGCACTCAACCATTCGGCGTTCAACACCGCCAATGCGCTCGGCCCGTTCCTCGGCGGCATCGCCATTCGCGAGGGGCTGGGCTGGACCTCCACGGGCCCCGTTGGCGCCGCGCTGGCGGTTCTGGGTTTCCTGATCTGGATCGTCGCCTATCGCGACGCCAGATCTGTTCCGGTCGATATCAGCTCAGGAAGCAAGACCGCCCCATCGGAGAATCCTCCGGCGAGACGTGCACCGCCGCTGGCGCCGGATGATCGAAGCCGTTCGGATGCTGCCCGAGATCCGGTGGCTTGAGGACGCCTCCTTAACCAGCCATCGTGACGATCAACGGTCCGCTTCGGGTTGCGATCACGGTGTGCTCGTATTGAACGGTCGGCGCCTCGGGGCTGCTGTAGAGCGTCCACGGATCATCGCCATCCTGTGCCCATTCGGCGCCAAGAGACAGGAACGGCTCGACGGTGAACACCAGGCCTTCGCTCATGACGCGGCGTTCGGAGCGGTCGGGCCATGTTGCGATCTCCGTCGGCTCCTCGTGGAGCGACAGGCCGACGCCGTGACTGGCAAGGTTCCTGACCAGGCTGTAACCGTTCTTCCGCGCAAAAGTCCCGATGGCTTGACCGATACCGGCAATCGGTTTGCCGGCTCCAACCTGCTGCAGGCCGGTCCACATCGCGCGCCGGCCATCTCTGCAAAGACGTTCGACCGCTCGGGTTGCGGGTGGAACGGCGAACGACGCTCCCGTATCCGCAAACAAGCCGTTCTTCTCGGCTGACACGTCGATGTTCACGAGATCCCCGCGCGCGATCCGCCGATCGCCGGGGATGCCATGAGCGATCTCCTCGTTCACGCTGATGCAGGTCGCGCCCGGAAAGTCGTAGGCCAGCTCCGGAGCCGAACGTGCGCCGGCAGCCTCCAGCAAGGTTCGCCCGATCCGGTCGAGTTCGGAGGTGGTCATGCCCGGCTCGAGCGCCTTGCCCATTGCCTCCAGGATATTGGCGACGATGCGCCCGATCTCTTTCAGGCGCGCGAGGTCGTTGTCATCCGAGATTGTCATGTCAGGCTCTTCCGAAAGCCGGGACATAGCCCTTGTGAAGGCGCCTTGCAAACGGAAGAGATCGTTTCGAAGCCGCGCTCAGATCTCATCGAGCAAGCTGCGGACCTTGGCAGCGAGGTCTTCGATCGCGAAGGGTTTCGGAAGCAGATGCCTACCGGCATCGAGCACGCCATTGTGAACGATTGCGTTACGCGTGTAGCCGGTGGTGAACAGCACTTTCAGCCCCGGGTATCGTCTCGACAGCTCGGCCGCAAGCTCGGCGCCGGTCATGTCGGGCATGACGACATCCGTGAACAGCAGATCCGGAACGAAACCATTTTCGATCGTCCTGATCGCCTCTTTGGCGCTGGCTGCCTCGATGACGGTGTAGCCAAGTTCGCGCAGGCTTTCGGAGGACATGCTGCGGACGCGCTCGTCGTCTTCCACGACGAGAATGGTTTCGTTCTGATGGTTTGCACCGGCGGATATCTCTTCCTGCGACAGATCTGAGCCCGTCTCCTCGCCGGCAAACCGTGGAAGGTAGACCTTCACGGTCGTGCCAACGTCGACTTCCGAGTCAATTTTGACATGGCCGCCCGACTGCCGCACGAAACCATAGACTTGGCTAAGGCCGAGGCCGGTGCCCTTGCCCACGACCTTGGTCGTGAAAAACGGATCGAACACCTTGCCGAGCACATCGGCCGGAATTCCCGTGCCGTTGTCCGTCACCGCCACGAGAACGTACTGCCCCGGAGCGAGTGCGTACTCGCGAGCATATTTTCGATCGATCGAGGCGTTGCTGGTTTCTATCGTCAGCCTGCCGCCCTTTGGCATGGCATCGCGCGCATTGACCGCGAGATTGATCATGGCGCTTTCAAGCTGGGCCGGGTCTGCCTTGACCCGCCAAAGGCCATCCGCCAGCACCGTTTCGAGGCGGATCAGCTCGCCAAGTGACCGCTCGAGCAGCTCGCTCATCCCGCCGACCATCTTGTTGATGTCCACGACCTCAGGCGCGAGCGGCTGTTGGCGCGAGAATGCGAGCAGTCGCTGCGTCAACGTAGCGGCGCGATTTGCACCGTCGATGGCGCCCTCGATGAAGCGGTCTATGCTGACCTCTCCCCTGCCGAGCCGCCGCTTGGCAAGATTCAGGCTGCCGAGAATCACGGCCAGCATATTGTTGAAGTCGTGGGCAATACCGCCGGTCAATTGCCCGACGGCTTCCATCTTCTGGGATTGCCGCAATTGCTCTTCGGCTTTCATGCGCTCGGCAATTTCGTCGGCAACACGTTGCTCCAATCCGGCATTGAGCGCCTCGAGCCGGGTCAAGAGCTGGGCGTTGTCGATAGCGGTGGCGGCATGGCCCGCAATACCAAGCAAGGCGGCCTCATGCTCTGCCTGGAATTTACCCGTCTCGGCGTGACCGAAGAAAAGTCCGCCGAGGACTTCGCCGGTTCGCGAGGTCACGGGGACCGCCAGGTAGGATCGGACCGGAAGATGACCCTCCGGCATGCCTTTCCGTGGCGCGTTTTTGCCGTAGCGCGGGTCCTGCAGGATGTCGTCGGACCTCATCGCACCCGTGCCCTTGAACGTCGGCTCGAACACGGCGGTGTTGCGTGGCATCGGGAAGTTCTCGAAAGCGGACCGCGGCACACCCGACAGCGAATACAGCATGTAGCTGCCGCCATCCGGCGCAACGACATTGTAGAAGAAGGCCCCGAACTGAGCGCCAGTCAGCTCGACGCCGGCATCCGTGACGATCTGGACGATCTTCTCGAGATCGCGCTCGCGAGACACCGAGGCCCCGGTATCATTCAGTAGTCTGAGATGACGCTCGGTTTTCTTTTGCGCGGTGATGTCCAGAACCGTTCCGATGAACCGAACAGCCTGGCCGTTGACGAAGATGGCTTGACCGGTCGCGGCGATCCAGCGCTCGACCCCATCCTCGATGCCGATGGTTCGGTATTCCATATTGTAGCTTGTCGGCGCGTGCGGCGTCAGGGCTGCGGACACGGCCTCGTGGGCGCGCTGCCTGTCCTCGGGATGAAGGCCCTTCAGGAACGACCCTTCATAGCTGACTTCGGCATCGGCCGGTAAACCGAACACCTCCCTGCAGCGGTTATCCCATCGAAGAACGTTGTTGACCGGGTCGTAGTCCCAGGTGCCGATACCAGCCGCCTTGTTCGCAAGCGTCAGTCGTTCGGCAGCCTCCCGCGCTGCCTGTTCCGATCGGACGCGCTCGATGTGGGCCCATGATCGCTCGGTCACTTCGGCGAGCAAGGCGAGTTCGCGCGGCGTCCACTGGTGCGGGCCGCGGTGATGAATCGCCATCAAGGCGGTAAGTCGCCCTTCTTTCACCAAGGGCATGCAGATCGTCGAGCCGATCCCGATGTTCTGGAAAGTGGCGGCTTCGTCCGGCGCAATCTCCCTTAAATTGTCATTGATGATGAGCGGCCTGCCGGCGCCCAACTCTCGCACCGCCTTCTTGCCGAAGTCGGCCAGACTGTAGTGCCCGATGATATGCATTGCGCCGGGCGCGGCCCAATCGCCGCGTATCGTGAAGCCGTCCTGGTCCGGGTCCATGTCGGCATAGGCGCAGTTCGAGACGTCGAGATGCTCGCCAAGCATCCTGGTCGTCACCGCCATCACGCCGTCCGCATCGCGAGTCCTGGCGGTCTCCTTGTTGAGTGCGTCCAGGAAAAGCAGGCGGGCTTCGTTCTCCCGCACGGCCGTTTCCGCACGACGACGCTCGACGGCCGTGCGCGTCCGCTCGGCAACATCGCGGATGAGCTCCAGCTCTTCGGGGCTCCATTCGCGCGGCCCGGCATTGTTCAAATACAGCAGCGCCACGACCCCGTCGGGCTCCGAGATCGGCATGTTGACGAGCGCACGCGCAGAGATCGCCTCCAGCGCCTCGGCACGATCGCCGACACGAGGGTCTTTTTCCGCATCGGCACAGATGACGGTCTCGCCCCGCTTGAGATCTTCGATGTAGCTGCCATAGTCGCGGAAGCGCAGTACGCCTGCGAGGCTCACGATGCCCGGTGCGTTCCAGTCGCGGACAATGGTGATGGTCTCGGCTGAGGTGTCGACCGTGCCATAGCCCGCCCGGCTGACGTTCAGGCTGCGGCCAAGCAGCTCTGCCGCAGCATAGGCGAGATCGTCGGGATTGCTGATCTCCCGGATGTAGTCGCCGAGTGTGGCTAAGACGGAATTGCGATCGGCCGAGCGGACCCCGGTCGCTGTCGTCATTGGTCTTCCCCTGCCACTTTCCTGGCTCCACGATGAGCCAGCTGTTTGATCGTCCCGCTGCTTCGCTTCGACCACAGGTAGCCCGCCTGAACTTCGAGTGATGCAGACGGTCGCGCAAATTGTATGCGCGATAACCGCATGATGGCATTTAGGTTCCCGTCATCACCGCCCCCTGGGAGAGGCCGTTCTGCCTGCTCCCACCTGGCGGTCCGATTGCCAATCCAGACGTCGCGGACAGGCACGCGGATGCGCCACCGCAAGTTGTGGCAGCGCGGATCGTCGTGTAGCATCGATCTCCGCCTTTCACCGCGCGTGGTCCCGATCGTTTCATGCTCGCCCGTCGTCTGCTTGTCCTGGCCTTGCTGTTGCTTCCCGGCGCATTGCATGCCGAAGGGACGCCGGCCGAGAAGACTGGATTTGCGTCCAGGCTGACGATCTATCTTGCCAAGGGACCACCCGACGCATGCGGACCGGGCTGCGACCGCTGGATCGCCATCGAGGGCGATATCGACCAGGACGCTGCGCCGCGCATTCGCCGCTTCCTCACCGGCGTCAAGGACACGCAGCGTCCGATCTACCTCTATTCACCGGGCGGAAACGTGGAGCAGTCCTATGTCATCGGGCGGTTGTTGCGCAGCCGCAAGGCGATCGCCCGGGTTGGCCGGAGCATCGCGACGGCGTGCGCCGCGGGCACGCAGGTGGACGCCGCGTGCCTGAAGATCAAGAACGCGGGCGGTGAGGTGGAAGCTGAACTCACCACCTACCATGCGATGTGCAACTCTGCCTGCGGTTACCTGTTGCTCGGGGCGACGTCGCGTGAGATTGCCCCCGACGCCGCGCTGGCGGTCCATAATTCCAGGCTGGTCCTTGCCTTTCACGGGCATCCGCCCCCGGCGGCCGTCGCGGAATACAGACAGCGGCGGATGGCGAGGGCCGATCGCGATCGCGCTGCATTCATCGCGGCGATGGGGATCAGCCACGAGCTTGATGATCTGATCCGGACGGTGAAGTTCGAAAACCTGCACATGCTGACGCGCGCCGAGCTTTATCGTTTCGGCATCGACACGCGTTCGCTTGCCGAAACGGCGTGGAAGCTGGAAGAGGAAGCGCGTCCCTTCGTCCGCAAGCTCGCGATGCTGAAGAAGGAGAACGGCGCGTCGTTCCGGCCCATGGAATGGCGTCTGTCCTGCGAAAGCGGGAAACGCGTGCCGCTGACATTCGCGGGCGAGATCGACGAGCCAGCCGTCGGCAAAAGCACCATCCTGGTGACGGCGGATGCCGACAGGGACAGGGCGGCCGGAGGGTCCGCGTTGCGCGCCGGAAAATACGAAGTCTGGCGCGGCAGCATCGATCCCGACATGGTCAAGGCGATACTGGCGTCCCGCTCCCTGCATGTCCGCGAGACCACGCTGTTACCCGACGACAAGGCGGACATCACGAATTTCGACATCGACTTGACGGGCCTGACGTCAGTGTGGCCGCAGCTTGCGGCTTCATGCGCGGCGGCGACGCCGGCTCCGAAAAGCCCGTGGCCGGCCCTTCCGCGGCCGAACGCCGGCGTAACGCTCCCGGCCGCCCCGTCGCCGTAAGTTCAACGAGGCAAAACTCGAACACCGCGCCGAAGGGGCTCAGCTCTGCCAGGGCGTGTTGCGAATGCGCGTGCACGCGTTCGGCTTGTGAAATGTGGGATCGTGATCTTCGATGTAATCGAAATTGACCGTGCCGAATGTGGTCTGCGGCTTCTTCAAGGCCGAGCAGGTTTGAATCTGAAGGAACTCGTTCTTGAAATCACCGCGCGGAAATGCGGTGGTCACCTGGTCGCGCTGCTCCGGCGTGTATTCATCATAGCCAATCCCCACGACGTCGACCAACACACCCGCATTCGTGAGAGCGATTTCCGGCCGCATGTATTGTGGAATTCCAGGCGTCGTATGTAACGCGATCGCCTCCCAAACCAGATCGGTTTTTGGCTCGTCAATGCCGTGCCCCCTCAGAAATTCGCGGGCGGCATCGGCGCCATCAACTTCAAACCGCTTGGTCTGCGTGTGGTAATGGTCGACGAGTCCGAGATCGTGGAACAGCGCCGCGATGTAGAGCAGCTCGGAATCGAATTTTAGATTTTGCCGATGTCCCTTGATCGCGCCGAATACAAAAACGCGGACCGAGTGGTTGAACAACATGTCGTTTTCGTACTGGCGCACCAGCTCGGCGGCCTCCCGTGCGATCTTGCTGTCGGGAATCTTCACGCCGGAAATTGCGATGGTCATATCAAGCTCCTGCCTTGCATCGCTGAGATCTCAGGACATGCCGTCGCAGTCGAAGGCATGTGTCCACCCTCTTGCCGTCCGGCACCGCGGTCAGGCTGCCATCTCCTCCTTCGCGGGCTGCGGCGTGTTTCGGAAGCTGATTGCCATGCGATTGTAGGCGTTCATCAGGCCGATCGCGATGGTGAGATCGACGAGCTCGCGCTCCTCGAAGACGGCGCGGGCAGCCTCGTAAGCTTGATCCGGGATGCCGGTTTCGGCCACGCGGGTCACCGTTTCGGCCCATGCGAGGGCGGCACGCTCCCGCTCGTCGAACAGATGCCCGCCTTCCGCCCAGGCCTGCACCAGCGCGATCTTTTCGATCTTCTGTCCGCTCTTCAGCAGATCGCGCGTGTGCATGTCGAGGCAGTAGGCGCAGTTGTTGATCTGCGAAATGCGCAGATAGACCAGAGTGACGAGCGTTGCAGGAAGATTGCTCTGCATGACATAGCCGTAAACGCCGCCGAGCGCTTTCATGCCTGCGGGTGCGACGCGGTCGTAATCGAGACGCTTAGCCATTTTCATACTCCATGATCGGTTCTGTTCGGCGGCTGTCGCCGGATACTTTCCTTGTCCGATAAATGTCTCTGCGCTGGTCTACAAAAAAGCACCAAGAATGGACAAAAACCGTGTACCACGAAGGCATGGTCAAACCGCTGCGGCTGGAGCTCGATCGATCTGCGAAGACGCCATTGGCGGAACAGATCCGCAGAGGTATCGGGGCTGCCATCGAGAGCGGCGTGCTCGCGCCGGGAGCTCGTCTGCCGTCCTGGCAGGATTTGGCGGCTCAGCTGGGTGTCGCCCGCGGCACCGTGCGTTCGGCTTACGAAAAACTCTCATCCGCGCAACTGATCGTCGCGTCGCGCGCGACCGGAACCCACGTCGCGGATCGACCCGCCTTTTCCCCTCGGCAGGAAGCAGCTCCCCACCCCGGCTCGTTCATGGAGATGTACCAGGAGCTCACTGCGGGACCGGCCGTTTTCCAGATGGGTGTGCCCGCTCACGAGACCTTTCCTGCCAAGCTGTTTGCGAGGATGCGCACACGGGCGGTGCGCGCGGAAACCAGCGCACCGGCCATCTATCGGGATCCGCGCGGCGAGCTGGAATTGAGGCGCGACATTGCGGCGTATCTCGCGCTGGCACGGGGGGTCGAATGTGCACCGTCGCAGATCATTATCACCGGCGGCTTCAGCAGCGGGCTCGGACTGGCACTCCGGGTTCTCGGCCTTGAGCAGAAGAAGGTCTGGATGGAGGACCCGGGCTTCCCCTTCACGAGACACGGCCTTGAGCTTGCAAGGTTGTCGATCACGCCGATCCCGGTCGACGCGGACGGCATTGACGTGGGATACGGCCTGAAACACGCTCCTGATGCTGCATTGGTCGTCGTGACCCCGGGACAGCAGGCACCGCTTGGCTCCACCTTGTCGCTGCCACGACGTTCGCGTCTTCTCGACTGGGCAGCCCGGGAACGGGTGTGGGTGATCGAGGACGACTATCTGAGCGAGCTTCAGCTGAGGGGGCGGGCCACACCGGCGCTCGCTTCTCTCGATCGTTTCGGGCGCGTTATTCACATCGGGTCTTTCAGCAAGACCCTGACTCCTGCCTTGCGGCTGGGCTTCGTCGTTGCACCCGCCTCGCTGGCTTCCCGTTTTGCCGAGGTTGCGGCATGCCTCGCTCCGGCGCCCGGGGCTTCCGTACAGATCGCAACCGCCGAATTCATCCGCGACGGCCACTATCTACGGCATCTTCGACGCACGAAGCGGGCCTATGCCGCGCAAGGCGATGCGCTGCTGAAATGCCTCAAGGCGCGCGCCAAGGACGTTGCGATCGCCGGATTGGCCGCGGTCCTGAGACTGCCGGACGGAACCTCCGACGTCGCGATCGCGCGGGAAGCGGCATCGTTTGGATTGGCGCCCACGCCCCTGTCGCTATGGCATGCATCTGCGGCCTCGGCGCGATCCGGCCTGTTGCTGGGCGTCGCCACATCTCCCCACAAAAGGATCGAGGCATCCTGCGACCGGCTTCTTCAGATCATCGACCGTCATACGTGACGAGCTTGGGCCCTATGCTTCCGCAACTAAACCGGCGTGTAGATCACGAGCTTCAGCGCCGGATCGTCGTTGGCCTGAAAGCTCGTGTGCTCGAACCGGAGCACGCCCTTGGTCGGATGGTTCATGATCTTGAGGCCCGCGGCGGTGCTGCGGATCTCGTGCGCTTCCCACCATTTGACGAATTCCGGACTGCCCTGGCGCAGCTGCGTCAGCAATTCCGTGAAGGCAGGATCGCCGGCCCAGACGTCGTGAGTGGCGCGAAACATCGCGACCATGCTCTTCGCGACGTCGCTCCAGCCGGCACCGTAGAACTTTCGCGTCTGCTTGTTCGTCAGCACCAGCAGCAGCGTGTTGCGGTCCTGTTCGGGCAATTGTCCGAACCCGAAGATCTCCTCGGCCGCCGCGTTCCAGGCCAACACGTCCCAGCGCCGCCCCGTGATGTAGGCCGGCTGCTTCAGGCTTTCGATCATCCGCCGAATTGGCGGCGGTACGATCTCGCGCGTGAACGCGCGCCTGTCGCCGTCGCGGGCCAGTGCCTTGAGATGGGCGTGCTCGGTCTTGCTGAGGCGTAGCGCACGCGCCAGCGCGTCGATGGTGGTGACCGAGGGGCTGACGGTGCGGCCCTGCTCGAGGCGGATGTACCAATCGACTCCGATGCCGGCGAGCTGCGCCACCTCTTCGCGGCGCAGGCCCGCAGTGCGGCGCCGCCGGCCGGCAGGAAGCCCGACCGTCTTCGGCGACAGCTTTTCGCGGCGAGACCTGAGAAAGTCGCCGAATTCGACGCGGCGTGGATCGGCCATGGTGACGTGCCTCGATGGAGGGCCTGGAGAATACTAGGATAATACCAGGCCTTCCTGACCCTGGGAAGGCGGTGCATATGGGCATCACCCGAACATGAGGTGACCACCATGAAAGCCGCCGTACTCAAATCCCTGGGATCTCCGCTCGTCATCGAGAATGCACCCGAGCCGGTACTCGGGACCGGCGAGGTCATCGTGGACGTCATCGCAACGCGGGTGCTGTCCTACATGAACGAGGTCTTCAGCGGTGAGCGCAACTATGCGCTCGAGCTGCCGATCATCCCCGGGCCTGGCGGCATCGGCCGGGTCCGCGCCATCGGCCCGGACGCAACCAAACTCGCAATCGGCGATTGGGTGTTCTGCGACCCGACGGTGCGCTCGCGCGACAACGCCGCGGCGCCCGACATTGCCCTGCAAGGACTCACCGCCCCCGGTGCCGGCGCGATGCGCCTGCAACAGCATTTTCGCCACGGCTCGTTCGCCGAGCAGATGCGAGTGCCGACTGAGAACGTAAAGCCCCTAGGCCAAATCACGTCCGACGAAGCCACGCGATGGTGCGCGCTGGGGACTCTGCTGGTGCCCTATGGCGGTTTCCTCGCCGCCAACCTCCAGCCCGGCGAGACCGTGCTGGTGAGCGGGGCCACCGGCAATTTCGGCAGCGCAGCCGTCTCGGTCGCGCTCGCGATGGGCGCGGCCTGCGTGGTCGCGCCCGGCCGCAACGACAAGATCTTGGCCGACCTCGTCCGCCGCTTCGGCGATCGCGTCAAGCCGGTCAGGCTCTCCGGCAACGAGGACGACGACCGCGAGAGCATGAAGCGCGCGGCGCGAGGGCCGATCGACTGCGTGCTCGACATCATGCCGCCCTCGGTGAGCACGAATGTGGTGCGCGCGGCGATCATGACGGTGCGCGCTTACGGCCGCGTCGTGCTGATGGGTGGCGTCGGCATGGCGGGCGGCGCGGGGCTCGAACTGGCCTATCCCTGGATCATGCGCAACTGCATCAGCATCCACGGCGTCTGGATGTACCCGCCGGATGCGGCAGGCCGCCTGATCGCTCTGGTGCGCGCGGGACTGCTCAGACTGGAGGAGTACGAGGCCACCGCCTTCGATCTCGACCACGCCAACGAGGCGGTGGACCATGCCGCCGCCAATGGTGGGCCGTTCAAATTGACGGTGATCCGGCCTTGAGCGCTCCGGGAAGCACCATTTTTTTGTTAGTCCGGCCAAGCACTTGGCTACTGTGCATGGGGTTGTTTTCGAGGGTTTTTTACTCGAGCTCGACCACCTGGCCGTTCGACAACGACACGCGGCGGTCCATGCGACCGGCGAGCTCCATGTTGTGGGTCGCGATCAGCATGGAGACCTTGGTCGCCTTGACGAGCTGCATCAGGGCCTGGAAAACGTGGTCGGCGGTGTGCGGATCGAGATTGCCGGTCGGCTCGTCCGCAAACAGCACCCGCGGAGCATTGGCCACCGCGCGCGCGATCGCAACGCGCTGCTGCTCGCCGCCCGACAGCTCGGACGGACGGTGCGTGATGCGCTCGCCGAGGCCGAGATAGCCGAGGATCTCCTTGGCGCGCTTGACGCTCTCGGATTTCTTGAGGCCGCGGATCATCTGCGGCATCATCACGTTCTCCAGCGCCGAGAACTCCGGCAGCAGCCGGTGCGATTGGTAGACGAAGCCGATGTCGGTGCGGCGAAGCTGGGTGCGCTCGATGTCGGGCAGTTGCGAGGTCGGCGCGCCGTTGACGTAGACCTCGCCGGAATCGGGCGCTTCCAACAGCCCCGCAATGTGCAGCAGCGTCGACTTGCCCGAGCCGGACGGCGCCACCAGCGCGACGGACTGGCCCGCCCACAGCGCGAGCTTGGCGCCGTCGAGGATCGTCAGCGGCACCTCGCCCTGCAAGTACTGGCGCTTTATCTCGTGGAGATAAATGACCGGTACATCTTCCGCCCCCTGGCTCTCCATCAGCCCCTCACTCGTACCGCAGCGCTTCGACGGGATCGAGGCGCGCAGCGCGCCAGGACGGATACAGCGTCGCCAGGAACGACAGCGTCAGCGCCATGATGACGACGGCCGAGGTCTCGCCGATGTCGATCTCGGCGGGCAGCTTCGACAGGAAATAGAGTTCTGGCGAAAACAGTTCGGTGCTGGTCAGCCAGGACAGGAATTGCCGGATCGACTCGATGTTGAGGCAGATCACCAGCCCGACGATGAAGCCGACCATCGTACCGACGACGCCGATCGAAGCGCCCGTGATCAGGAAGATGCGCATGATCGAGCCTTGCGAGGCTCCCATCGTGCGCAGGATTGCGATGTCGCTGCCCTTGTCCTTCACCAGCATGATCAGGCCGGACACGATGTTGAGCGCCGCGACCAGCACGATCATTGTGAGGATCAGGAACATCACGTTGCGCTCGACCTGGAGCGCGTTGAAGAAGGTCGAGTTGCGCTGGCGCCAATCAACCAGGAACACCGGCCGGCCCGCCGCCTCCGTCACCGCCTGGCGGAACGCGACGATCTGGTCCGGATTGGTGGTGAAGACCTCGATCGAGGTGACGTCGTTGCTGCGGTTGAAATAGGCCTGCGCCTCCGCGAGCGGCATGAACACAAAGCCGAGATCATACTCGGACATGCCGATCTCGAACACCGCAGCGATCTTGTACGGCTTGATGCGCGGTGTCGTGCCCATCGGGGTGACCGCGCCCTTCGGCGCCACCAGCGTGATGCTGTCGCCGGCGTGCAGCGACAGCTGGTCAGCGAGGCGCCGGCCGATCGCGACCCCCTGCCCGTCGTCAAAGCCCTCGAGCGAGCCCTGCTTGATGTTCTTGGCGATCGAGGTGAGGTTGTTGAGGTCGTCGGAGCGGATGCCGCGCACCAGGACGCCGGAGGCGTTCCAGGGCGATGACGCCAGCGCCTGGCCGTCCACCACGGGCGCTGCGAGCCGGATACCCTGGACCTGGCTGAGGCGGTCGGCGACGTCCTTCCAGTCGGTCAGCGGCGATTCCAGCGGCTGGACCAGGATGTGGCCGTTGAGCCCGAGGATCTTGTCGAGCAGCTCCTTGCGGAAGCCGTTCATGACGGCCATGACGATGATCAGCGTCGCCACGCCCAGCATGATGCCGAGGAAGGAGAACCCGGCGATGACCGAGATGAATCCCTCCTTTCGGCGCGCCCGCAAGTAACGCGCCGACAGCATCCACTCGAATGGCGCAAAAGGCGCGGTTTGAACGGTTTCGGTCATGGTCTCATCCATCGCTCGATAGTCCCATGATTCGGGGTCAAATGTGGCCGGATTGGCGGCCGCGATCTCGGGCGATGAACAATATTCAGCCGACCAGCCTTATCAGCCCACAAGTCTTGCGACCGCGTCCGCAGGCGACATGGTCTCGCGGGCGCCGTCACTTCGCCGCTTGAGCTCGACCTTGCCGTCGGCGAGCCCTTTCGGCCCGATCATGATCTGCCAGGGGATGCCGATCAGGTCGGCGGCGGCGAATTTGGCTCCGGCGCGCTGGTCGGTATCGTCGTAGAGCACGTCGACGCCCTTGGCGGACAGCTCCGCATAGAGCTTCTCGCAGGCCGCATCGACCGCGGCATCGCCCTGCTTGAGGTTGAGAATCGACACCCGGAACGGGGCAACGGCCTCCGGCCATTTGATGCCGGCATCGTCATGGCAGGCCTCGATGATGGCGCCGAGCAGGCGGGAGACGCCGACGCCGTAGGAGCCGCCATGGATCGGCACGTCGACACCGTCGGGGCCCGCCACCAGCGCCTTCATCGCGTCGGAATATTTCGTGCCGAAATAGAAGATCTGCCCGACCTCGATACCGCGGGTGTTCACCCGCTTGTCCGCGGGCACTTCCTGCTCGAAGCGCGCGGCGTCGTGAACGTCTTCCGTCGCCGCATAGACCGAGGTCCATTGCTTGATGATCGGCGTCAAATCGCTCTCATAATCGACGTCCTCGCCCGGCACCGGCAGGTCGAGCACGTCGCGATTGATGAACACGCCGGATTCGCCGGTCTCGGCGAGCACGATGAACTCGTGGCTGAGGTCGCCGCCGATCGGGCCGGTCTCGGCACGCATCGGGATCGCCTTCAGCCCCATCCGCGCGAAGGTGCGCAAATACGCGACGAACATCTTGTTGTAGGCGACGCGCGCCGCGGCCTCGTTGAGGTCGAACGAATAGGCGTCCTTCATCAGGAACTCGCGGCCGCGCATCACGCCGAAGCGCGGGCGCTGCTCGTCGCGGAATTTCCATTGAATATGATAGAGATTGAGCGGCAGGCTCTTGTAGGACTTCACATAGGCGCGGAAGATCTCGGTGATCATTTCCTCGTTGGTCGGCCCGTACAGCAGCTCACGCTTGTGCCGGTCGGCGATGCGCAGCATCTCGGGGCCATAGGCATCGTAGCGGCCACTCTCGCGCCAGAGATCGGCAAGCTGAAGCGTCGGCATCAACAGTTCCAGCGCGCCGGACCGGTCCTGCTCCTCGCGCACGATCTGCTCGATCTTCTTGAGCACGCGGAAGCCGAGCGGCAGCCAGGCATAGATGCCGGCGGCCTCCTGCCGGATCATGCCGGCACGCAGCATCAGCCGATGCGAGACGATCTCCGCCTCTTTCGGATTTTCCTTCAGGATGGGCAGAAAGAACCGCGACAACCGCATGGCAATACTCGAGGAATCAGTGATGGCTTGCAGTGAAACCGGATTGGGAGCCAAAACACAAGACCGGGAATGAGGAAAACCCGCTAACACAGCGGAATTCCTGTCATTTTTCCGTCGACTTCAGATTCGACGCGAGGTGCCGAAGAGCCGGGTTCAGGGCGCCGCCACCTCGAACTCGTCCTCCAGCGTGATCTTCTCGAAATCGGTCACCAGCGCGTCGATCCGCACATGCCAACGGCCGGCAAAGGGCAGCTCGACCTTGCGCACGTGCCAGTAGCGGTCCGGCCCGAGCGAGGCGTTCCGCTCCATCGGCTCAATGCCGCGTTCGGGCAGGCTTAGCGTCAGCGTCACCTCCTTGGCCCCGAGCACCGCCCCCTCGCCGGTCATGAGCTGCAGGACGAAATCGTCGATACCCGCCTTGCCCGGCGAGACCAGGACCTGAAACATCGCCCTGTCGGTGTGGATGTGGATCGCCAGCGGCGTCTCCGGAGCGATCGTTCGCGGCGGCGGCGTGAAGCGCCAACCGGCCACGACGGCGAAGATGCCTAGCGCGATGGCGCATTCGAGTACAATCGAGCGCCTCAGTGCCGGCGCGGCCTTGTGATCCCCCGCCAGAGCCGGGGTCAGGCGGAAGCGGTTGAGCGCGGCAAGCGCCAGCAGCACGAGCACCAACGCCAGCTTGATCGAGAGGATCAGTCCATAGCGGGTCTCGACCAATGCAGACGGCTTCTCAAGCTCGACGATGGCGAGCGTGAGGCCGGTCAATGCGAGAACGCCAACGGCCGGCGCGGCGATGCGAGCAAAGCGGTTCACGACGGGCAATGCCGCGGCGGGTCGCTTTGACAACAGGGCGCCCAGCGGCGCGAGGGCCCCAATCCACAAGGCGACACCGAGACCATGGAGAAAGATTGACGGCCGGGTCAATAGTTCAGGCGATGCCGTAGCGGCGTGCCCGGTCATGGCCAGCGACAAGCCGACGCCGACGAAGGCAATGATCGCCAGAGCGCGCGCGCACCACGCGCTGCCTAGCGCCAGCAATGCGAACAGCATTGCAGCGACGGCCACGAGCGAGGCCGGGCCCGCGCTGGTCCCGAATGCGACTTTCCAGGGAGCCATCGTCGCGAGAGCGGATAGCGGTAGCCCGAGGAGATCCACCCCCAACACACCAAGGGAGACCACCGCGCTCGGGACACCGATGGCGAGCGCCACGCACGGCACGGTTATGCCGGTCATCGACCACGCAACCCAGCGCGCAAAGAACACGCCGCCGACGCCGACGAACAGGCCAAGATAGAGACCGACCCGCGCCAGCCAGATCAGCACGTTCAATCCGGCATCGGCGGTTGCGGGAGGTTGCGTCCCCGTCGGCATGCCGATCGAGAAGATCACCGATCCCGCGACGGGATGGCCATCCTGCGAGATCACGCGGTAGCTGACGACCGCCGTGCCCTGCGGCATGTCCGCCGGCATCGCAACCGAGATGATCTCGCCCGATGCGTTGACGCGCAAATCATCCCGCGCCCTGCCCGCGCCGTCGATCAATTGGATCGCGCCCGGCGTCACCGTCTCGTTGAAGCGCAACTCCACCGTCTTCGGCGCGCTCGCGAGCATGCTGCCGCTCGCCGGCTCGACCGCGACCAGCGCCGCGTGCGCCGAGGCGCCGGTCGCGAAGCCGACAAAGAGGAGCAGCGTCGCGAGCGCGGCGAGCAGGCGCATCAGGGTTTCGGCAGGAGTTTCAGGCCAGGCGCCGGTGACTTGTCCTCGTGCGAATGCCCGGTTCCATCCGCGGGAATCTCGATCCAGCGGCTGACGCCCGTCTCGCATTCCTGGACGACGGGGAAATACAGCGTCGTATTCGGCTTCAGGCTCGTGGTGAGGAAGCTGCTGATGACGAACTCATCGTAATTGTGGTCCGGCAGCTTGCCGCCGGACCAGGCCACCTCCTTGACGCCGGAGGAAAGCTTGTTGCCGTGGTAGTCGTACTCATTGGCGTATTTGCCCTCGACGATATCGACGGTCCAGCCCGCCTTCGGCATCGGCTTCACCGCGATCACGCCTTCCGGAATCTGCACCCGGATCTTCACCGTGGGCGAGCCCTTGCAGCCGTGCGGCACGGCGAAGACGGCCTTGTAGTAGGCGCCGACCGCCGCCTGTTTGGTCTCTAGCGTGATATGCGCCGCCGCGGGCGACGCTGCGAGCGCCGCGATCAGACTCGCAAGGATTCGATGCATTGTCATGGAAGGCTTGATCTGTTTCATCACATCTTCATTCCCGAATGATCAGGCATTTTCTTCATCATGTGCCCACTGTCGCCGGGCGCCTGCGCGCCGACGCCCTGGACGTCGAGGGAGACGGCGACCTTGCCGGCCTTCTCGAACTGAAGCGTCACCGGCACCTTGTCGCCCTGCTTGAAGGGGCCCTTCAGCTCCTGGAGCATCAAGTGATAGCCGCCAGGGGCGAACTTCACCGTCTTGCCCGGTTCGATCACAAGGCCCTTGTCGAGCAAGCGCATCTTCATCACGCCATTGTCCATCGCCATCTCGTGGACCTCAGCCTTCCCCGCGATATCGGCGGAAACGCTGACCAGCTTGTCTGCCACTGTGCCCTTGTTCTCAATGGTCAGATAGCCGCCGGCCACCTTGGCTCCGCCTGGTGTCGCCCGGCTCCACGCCTGCGAGATGACGAGATCGCCGGCCTTGACGTCCTCGGCCTGCGCGACGGCACAGGCGGTCAGCAACAGTGAAATTGCGAGGAGAGTTCGTCCGATAGTCTTCATGTTGATTGCCTCTTTCGCGATTGATCGGGCCGAGAATGGCCCTGCCTTCTTCCACGACGACCTTCCGCCACCGTCAGCATCGGCATTCGGAATGCCGGCCTGCCGCGGAGCCGAATATAGACCCAAGCGCCCATTTGCACGTCACCATCGATACCTCATTCCAGCGTACACTGCCCGTCCCGTGCCCGGCTCAAACAATGCTGACGTCGCCGTCGCTCGATCGATGATGCTCGCGCTGGCTATGTAGGTCTTGTTGGTGAGATTGCGCCCCTCGATGTAGGCAGACATCGGGCCGCCATTATCGAAGCCGGCCTTCAATCCCAACAGCGCGTAGGGCTCTGTCGTCAGCGTGTTCATGCTGTCGACGAAGTAGGCCTGCGGCACCCATTCGACGTTGGGTCCAACATAGAACCCGGTAGGGTGCTTGTAGAGAAGCTCCGCGCGCAGGTAGTGATTTGGAGCTCCCGGCAATCGATTGTTTCCGAAGGTCGGATCTTTGTCGAAGCGGAAGTCGTTGAAGGAATAAGCGACATTCAGCCAGATCTTGTCCGGAGCCGGGCCGTTGACGAAGATGTCACGAAAGATCGCTGCGCCCGCGCCGGCCTCGATGCCTTGATGGATGGTGCGATCGGCATTGGTCACATTGCAATTGCCGAAAGCACTATAGAGGCATTGCAATTCGTCGCGAATGTTGGCCCGGTAGGCCGTCAGTTCCCAGGCGTAATCAGGTCGCTTCATGCGAGTCCCGATTTCGTACGTGGTCGCAATCTGCGGGCGGATGCTGGTGAACGGGATCGTCGGAATGCCGGGACCAATCGCGCTTTCGCCAAAGCTCGGCACCTCGGCACTCCGCGAGACATTGGCGAAGGCCTGCCAGCTCGGATCGATTTGCCACAACACACCGCCTTTCGGCGACCAGAGATTAAAGCGCGTTGCCCCCGATTGATCCCCGTCGCTGAGGAAACGGTCTTGCCGATTGCGGGTCGCGTACAGAAATTGCGTGCCGCCGATCACTGCAAGATTTGGAATGACGTAGAAGCTGTCTTCGACATAGGCGGAGGTATTCTCCGACCGATCGATCGAGGAAGAAAGCAGTGCACCCTTCTGCCCGCCAATGTTGGCGAACTGCTGGTTGTCGATGCTGCCGTTCAGCACATTTACGCCCGCGACCAATCTGTTGCGGAAGCCGCCAATGGTGCGGTCATCCGTGATCTTCGCGAATCCGCCGTAGTCTTTGTAACGGTAGTCCAGCCACTGGAAAATCGGATGCATCAAATGCCGATCGACGCCAAAGGCGCCGAATTCAACTTTGGTGTCATCGAATCGAACGGAGGTTTTGTTGGCGAGCCTAACGGTATCGATATTGCGCTGCTGATCCATCGCAACATTCGCGGGTGCAGCAGCTTCCGGATCGGTCAAAGCGGATGTCTTGGTCACGGTACCCGGGATTCGCTGCCGCACTTCGTTGGCATTGAGGTAGAACCGGGTCTCGACATCCGGGGAGAACTGGTAGCCCACATTACCGCTCAAACGGTTGCTCGAGCCAAAACTGTGATCGCGAAATCCGTCTGCGGCCTGCGTGGAAGCGGTCACGAAACCATCCCACGGCCCGTTGACGCCTCCTGCGTTCGCCTGAAGTCGTTTGTAGCCGAATCCTCCGACATCGAAGGACACACCATTCGAAAACGAGTCGCGGCCGGTCGGGGTCACGAAGTTGATCGCGCCTCCCAGCGAATTGGCGCCGAATTGAAGCGCGTTGCCGCCCTTGAAGACTTCGACATATTTGTAGGCACTCGGATCGATCTCCTGGAAATCGCCATAGCCGTCCGCAGTGTTGATCGGAATGCCGTCCATATAGAGCTGCACACCGCGCAGATGAAAATTGCGCGACAGGCCGGACCCGCGGATCGAAAGGCGGGTGTCGTCGCCCCATTTGGGCTGGGCGTACACGCCGGGCACGTAATCCAGAACATCCTTGATCGTGTTGGACGGCGTCGAGTTCCTGTACGCCTCGGCCGAGACGAGCGCCACGCCGCCCGGAGTCTGGTTAATCTCCGCCAGCGCTTGTTGCGCAGTCAGAACCGTCAGGGCACCCGGAGCCCCTGCACTCTGTTCGCTCGCGGTTTGCTGCGGTGATGGGGTCGTTCGCAGGCTTCGCGTGACGCGGGCCGATCGCGCAGAATTGCGTGGCGGTCGGATCGCCGACGCACGCTTCTGCTGAGGCGCCTCTACGGTGATTGGCGGCAGCACTGCGCTGCTGCCTTGGGCAAAGGCTCCGCTCGACGACGCAAGCAGCGCGGCCTGAATGGCAACGACGCTCACACCACGGCGGGCATGACAACGTAACATGGGGCATTCCTGACGCCGGGCTTTCTCTCCGGCCATTCGACAGCATCAATCGCCTGCGGCGGACCGCTGCGATCACGAGAGTCGTCAGGAAAATTGAGGCGGCGCGCGCGCCTGGGCACTCGAGCCCTTATGGACGGCGCCGGCGGATGCCTCCGCCGCGTGCCACACCACGCGCTCCGCGTGGCGGAAGGGAACGGAAAGCGCGGCGTGCGGCGGCGAATCGAGCGACGCGCCCATCTGCGCCAGGCAACAGAGGGCGCAGGCACCGGCATGTGCGACCGGCGTACCAGCCGGATCGTTCAGGCCGCCCTGCTCGTTCACGCTGTGGCAGATGACGGCGGCAGACAGCGGATCGGCCACGGCCTGGCCGGCCGCCAGACAGGCGGCAATCGGCGCCAGCACCTGCATCACCAAAGCGAGCAGGACCAGGGGGAGGAATTTTTGCAGCCGTGCGCGCATCCGCCGAACCATTCGTTCGTCTACTAACTAAACACCGGCGGATGGCCGAGTCGAGCCCGGTTCCGCCGCCTCCTTAATCCAGCGCAAACTTCCCGGAAAACTGTGGTCCGGCCGCCCGCGGGAGGGAACCTCCGGCATTTGAGGCAGTCGAGCACCCGGCCCCATGCACAGATTTCTTATATTTGTCATATGCTTACAGTGCCGAAAGCCCGATCGTTTCGTCAAATGCTCGAATTTTGAACATTCGTTGCCGAAAATGATGACAAGTGAGAAAAGTTGATCTAGCATCCCCTTGCTCAGGCTGGCCGCGAGGTCGAAGTCTGGTGGTCCAAGTCTCGGGAGGAGCCCCTGACGCGCAAAATGCAGCGTCGCCCCGCCAATCAAGATCAAATCTTAGAATCGGGGATAATAGGGTCGACACAATTTTCGAGCGGGGCTAGGGCCCCGCTCTTTTTTTGTCTGCGGGGCTAAAGCACCGATGAATGCTTCTCCCAATCCGATCGAACAGAGCTTTGAACTTGCAGCCTCGCGTTGCACCGATCTCACGCCACACGTCTATCAGCGGCTGTTCGAACAGCATCCCGAAACGCGGGCGATGTTCCGCACGCAAGGCAGCGAACTCGTGATGGGATCGATGCTCGCACTCACGATCGAGGCGATTCTCGACTTCGCCGGTGATCGCCGGGGGCATTTCCGGTTGATCGCGTGCGAGGTCGCCTCGCACGATGGCTACGGCACGCCGCGCGAGCTGTTCATCGCCTTCTTCGCCGTCATCAGGGATACGCTGCGCGATCTTCTGCGCGATGAATGGTCGCCGAACATCGCGCAGGCCTGGGACCGACTGCTCATCGAGATCGACGCGTTCGCGGGTATCCCGGCCTGACGCTTTGCGCTGCACCAACACGGGCTCGCGGCGATCCCGCCGTTGATTGCGGATTGAGTGGCACCAACTCTTGTGAGACACTTTCGGACATCGGTCGCGCAATCAATGACGCGCCGAAGATAAAATTGTATGGGAGCGAGCGATGTCCGGGACGAAAGATTTCTCGACGACGAGGCGCGATCTTCTTCAGGCGGCAGCAACCGCCGGCGCCGCGACTGCCATCCTCGGCAGCATGGGCATAAACCCCGCCCTTGCAGCCGAAGTCGGACGCAGCGAGAAGCCGCTGAAGGCGGCGTTCTCCAACGCGGGCCTCCAGGCGACCTGGTGCGCCCAGGGCAAGCAGGCCGCGGAATTCTGGGGCAAGCTGTTCAATGTCGAGGTCACCTGGTTCGACGGCCAGCTCGACGCCGTGAAGCAACGCGCGGCGATCGACAACATGGCGTCGCAGAAATGGGACTTCGTCGCGATCCAGGCTTTCGGCATCGGCACCCTCACCCAGCCGGTGCAGAAAATGATCGACGCCGGCACGCCCGTGATCGACATGGACACGCTGATCGCGCCGCTGGACCAGATCAACGTCCACTCCTTCCTCGCCCCCGACAACGAGTTCATGGGCGCCTCCGTGACGCAGGCGCTGTGCAACGCCATGGGCGGCAAGGGCAAGATCATCATGACGCAAGGCGCGCTCGGCCACACCGGCGCGCAAGGTCGCGCCAAGGGCTTCAACAATGTCGTGAAGCAATTCCCCGGGATCGAGGTGCTCGACACCCAGCCGGCCGACTGGGACGTCTCCAAGACTGCACGTCTCTGGGAAACCTACCTGACGAAGTATCCGCAGATCGACGCGGCGTTCTTCCACAATGACGACATGGCGCTCGCCGCCGCCAACATCATGAAGGCGCGGGGCCGCACCAACATCCTGATCGGCGGTGTCGATGCGATGCCGCCGGCGATCCAGGCCGTCAGCGAAGGCCGCATGTTCGCCACCGTTCGCAATCCGTCCTGCCGGATTCATGGCGGCGCCGTCATCGCGGGCGTTTCCGCCGTGGTCGGCGGCGAAAAGAGCGGACAGGGCATTCCCAAGAACGTCGTCACCGACGGTCCGGTCGTGACCAAGGCCAACGCCGCCGGCATGCAGTGGATGCAGGATCACTTCCTGATCTGAGCCTTCATGCGAGAGGATCGTTCGCCCATCCTGGAACTGCAGGGCATCACGAAGAGCTTCGGCGGCGTCGAGGCGCTTCGTGGTGTCGACTTCGCGCTCTCACCCGGCGAGATCCATGGTCTCGTCGGCGAGAACGGCGCGGGAAAAAGCACGCTGATGAAGATCATCGCCGGCGTGCACACCGAATTCTCCGGTCGCTTCCTGGTCGACGGACAGGAGACGCATTTCCGCTCGGCCCGCGACGCTCACAGCGCCGGCATCGCCATGGTGCACCAGGAGCTGTCCGTCGCGCCCGACCTCACGGTCGCGGAGAACGTGTTTCTGGGCAACCAGCCGACCAACCGGCTTGGCCTCGTGCAATGGCGGCGGATGGCGCGCGAGGCCGGCGAGCAGCTCGCCCGCTTCGGCATCGACGTCGATCCGATGAGCAGGCTGGGCGATCTCCCGATCGGACTCCAGCAGCTGATCGAGATCGCGCGCGTGCTGTTCTCCGGCGCGCGCATCGTCATCCTGGACGAGCCGACCTCCGCCCTCTCACCACCCGAGGTCGAGCGACTGTTCGCGACGCTGCGGCGGCTGCGCGAGGAAGGCACGGCGATTGTCTTCATCTCGCATTTCATCGAGGACATCTTGCGGGTGTCCGACACGGTGACCGTGTTCCGCAACGGGCGGAAGGTCGCGGAGACCGCAAGTGCTGCCACCAGCAAGGGCGCGCTGATCGAGGCCATGATCGGCCGCGGCGGCGAAGCGCTCGAGCACAGCTATAGCGACGATCTGATGCTGCCGCGGCCGAGCGACAGCTCGGTGGTGCTGAGGGTTGACCAGCTGTCGCTGGCGCGCAGCCTGAAGGACATCTCCTTCGAGGCACGCGCCGGTGAAGTGCTCGGCATCTACGGCTTCATGGGCTGCGGCCAGCAGGAACTGTCGCGCATCCTGTTTGGCAAGCTGAAGCCGGACGGCGGCACGCTCGCGGTCGAGGGCAAGCCCAAGACCTTCGCCAGCACGGCGGCGGCGCGGCGCGCCGGCGTGGCGCTGGTGCCGGAGAGCCGGCGCGCGATGCTGTTTCACCAGGAGCCGGTCTACAAGAACATCTCGATCAGCATTCTCGATCGCATCTCGGCGCTGCTGCTCAAGCCGGCGCAGGAGCGCGACATTGCCCAGCGCCAGGTCGAGCAGCTCCAGATCAGACCGCCGGTGGTCGGGCTCGATCTCGGCATGCTCTCCGGCGGCAATCAGCAGAAAGTCGCGCTGGCGAAATGGCTGACCTATCCGCCCAAACTCCTGGTGCTGTGCGAGCCCACCCGCGGCATGGATGTCGGAGCCAAGAACGACGTCATCAACATCGTCCGCGATCTCCGCGCCAAGGGGCTCGCGATCATCGTGCTGTCGACCGAGCCGGAAACGGTGCTGTCGCTGGCCGACCGCATCCTCGTGCTCAAGCGCGGCGCATTGGTGCGCGAATTCACGAACGAGCCGGTCAGCAAGGACCGCCTGCTGGAAGCGGCGTGACGGAGAAGCACACCATGGCGAGCAGTGACACGGCTTTGGCGGCGGGGCAGCGGGCGCGAGGGCTTGCGCCTTTCCTGCGCTCGCAGATGCGCAACATCGCCCCGTTCCTGACGCTGATCTTTCTCTCCGGCTTCTTTGCGCTGGCCAGCCCCTCGTTCGCGACGCTGGACAATCTCGGCAACATCCTGACGCAGGTGTCGGTCACAGGCATCATCGCCGTCGGCCTCACCTTCGTGATCCTCTGCGCGGAGATCGACCTCTCGATTGCCAGCATCGCCAACGTCACCGGCATCGCGGTCGCCTACTTCACGCTCCAGGAATCCTACGTCAACATTCCCAATATTCCCCTGCCCGGCGCCGCGGCGATCCTGCTGGCCATTTTGCTGTGCGCGTTTCTCGGCCTCGTCAATGCGCTGGGGCTGACCGTGATCGGCATCCCCTCCTTCATCATGACCTTGGCGATGATGCAGATCGCGGCCGGCATCTCGGCGCTGCTGGTGCGCGGCCAGATCGCCTACAAGGTGCCCGGCGTGATCACCACGCTCGGCTCCGGATCGATCGGCGGCATCCCATGGATCGTCATCGTCGCCGCAATCATGCTGCTCTTGGGACATCTGGTGCTGACCTACACGCGCTTCGGCCGCTACGTCTACATGGTCGGCGGCAACCGCGAGGCGGCCGAATATTCCGGCCTCAACGTCAAGCTCATCCTCGGCGCGGTTATGGTCATCTCGGCGGTGTGCTCCGGAATCGGCGGCATGCTCGGTGTCGCTCATTTCGGCAGCGCGCAGCAGAACGAGTTCGACACCTATCTGCTCGACTCCATCGCTGCCGTCGTGGTCGGCGGCACCAGCCTGTTCGGCGGCCGCGGCGGCATCGGCAACACCATCGTCGGTCTCTTCGTTCTCGGCGTTCTCAACAACGGCCTCGACCACGTCAACATCGATAGCTTCCTGAAGATCCTGATCCGCGGCCTGATCCTGCTGGCGGCGCTGGTCATCAACGTCTATGCGCAGCGGCTGAGGGAGAAAGCAGTGGAATAGACAGCCCTCAAAACAAAAAACGCGAAAACAACCCCATGCACAGTAGACAGTGTGAGGGAATTCAACGGGTTACAAAAACCCGAAATTGCGCGAGTGCGACTGCAGCGGCGTTTGACTCGTCGGGCAAAACAGGAGCAGGATGTCATCATGGCGATGTGCGCGGGTCGGCTCCGGACAGCGCCCCAACCTCCGTCATTGCGAGCGCAGCGAAGCAATCCAGACTGCCGCCGCGGAACGATTCTGGATTGCTTCGCTGCGCTCGCAATGACGAGGTGACAGCAGGGGCAATCCAGCCTCACCCTCAATCGCAGAGCATGAGAGGGCGGCCTAACTCTCCGCCTTCTCATCCAACGCAAGCCGCGAGAACCGGAAGTTACAGTGGCTCGCACCGCCCGCTAGCGTCTGTGTCCTCTCCAGGCGGATGCCGCGCGCTGCGTAGGCGACGAAATCGAGCCCGCAGATGTTCGGCAGGATGTCCTTGTCGCCGTGGCGCGCCGCGAGTTTGCAGAAGCCGCAAGCCTTGTAGTTGATGCCGAATTCAAAACTGTCACCCGTATCAGGCTCGACGAAATCGTAGACGAAGTCTTCCGGAAACTCGGTCTGATGGCTTTCGGTCGCGCTTCTCGCCGCCTGCCCGCGTAGCAGGGCCTGGTTCTCTGGCGACATGAATTGACGACCCGCGGCGAGACGTTCTGCTTCCGATATGGTGAGCAATTGCGCCTTGTAGGTTTCCCGCTCGATCTCGCCGATCACAGGCACCGGCACGCCGTGGCGCCGCAGCACCCGGCTGATCGCCATGAAGCCCATCAGGCGCATGAAGAAATCGCTCATGCGGCTCGCCGCGCCGCCGACATAGGGCATCTGGGTGAGCACGATTTCGAATTCGTTCATCACCTCCCGCCTGATGCCGTCGATCTCGGAAAGCTGCGCGCGCTCACGCAGCATCGCTTCGGCCAGGTCGAGCCGCTCGCGCATGGCGGCCTCCATGGCACCGCGATGCGCTTCGTAAAACGGATGGATGATCTCAGCCATGGGACACCTGATATGATTGGCTCATTGCAATGTCGGCTGGTTTCATTCCGCGGCGATCGCCTCGATCTCCAGCAGCCATTTGCTGTCGACGGTCTCGACGATCACCACCGTCAGCGCGGGCTGGTGGTCGCCCAGCACTGCGCGACGAATGGAGCGGTTGGCCACGAGTTGATTGCGGTCGGTCAGGAACGTGTTGACCTTGACCAGATGCGCGACGCCAAGGCCGGCGGCAGCGAGCACCTCGATCAAATTGCGCCAGGCCTGCTCGCACTGCGCCTCAAAACCGTCAGGCACGGTGCCGTCGGATCTCTGGGGCACCTGGCCGCTGATGAACAACAGTCGTCGATGCTGCGTCAGTTCAAGTCCCATGCAGTAGCCGCCGGCGGGAGCGTGCACGGTTGCGGGATTGTGGCTGACGATGTGAGCTGGGGACATAGGGTTTCTCCGGATTGCGGGTTCGACCGTAGCCGGCGCCATCGCCGCTTCGCAAAGCATCATTGCTGCGGCTCAGCGCAAGAAAATCTATTGCAAGGCCGCAGCCCATCAGTGTCAAAATGGAGCCCGATGACCTACATCCTTCCACCACTCAACGCGCTCCGCGCGTTCGAAGCCGCCGCCCGGCATCTCAGCTTCAAGCTCGCCGCGCACGAGCTGCACGTGACGCCCGCCGCCGTGGGGCAGCAGGTGAAAGCGCTGGAGGCGCGCCTCGGCGTGCAGCTGTTCGAGCGGCTGCATAAGCAGCTCATCCTCACCGCGGCCGGTCAGGCCTATCTGCCCGGCGTCTCCGAAGGCTTTCGCCACATCGCGGAGGCGACCTCACAGTTGAAACCGGCTGGTGCAGTGCTGCTGCAATTGGGCGTCCATGGCAGCTTCGACCTCCGCCGCCTCGATCTAGCAGCGTTTCGCAGCACGCATGCAGAGATCGGCTTGCGGGTGCTGCATCCGGCCGGCCTGCACGAATTGGTCGAAGGCAAGGTCGATCTGCTGATCGCCCGCGGCCTCGGCCACCATCCCGGCTATCGCTGCGACCGGATCGATCAGGGATCTGGGTTGGGTGATTGGCTGATTGCGCCTGAGGGTACGGCGGATTGCCCCGAGATCGTCAGCTTCCGCGAATGGCTGCGTGCCCTGCCCGTCGGGAAGGCGCTCGCAAATCCCCGCCCTCGTCTGGTCGGCGTCAGACGATAGGCTCGACCGACAATCGATAGCCTCGCCGCGACGCCATTTCATATGTCGTTGGCGGATATCGATAGCACCAGACATCATAGGTTCTGGAGAGCCGAAACCGTCGACCGCCTCCGTCGCGTCAGGTCGAAACCGATTCCGTTCCACGCCTCGCGTGCCAACCAGATTTTCCCTCAACACGACTGCCGCCCATGCACTCCACAAGATAGTCCACGAACACTCGGACGCGAGCAGGCATGTTCGGCCCGCCGACGAAGACGGCGTGGAAGATCTCCTTGTCACCAGGATTGAACGGTTCGAGAAGCGGGACCAGGCGCCCCTCCGCGATCGCGTCACCGAGACTGAAATTGCCGACACGGGCGATGCCGACGCCGTCGAGCGCCAGCTGGCCCAGTGTCTCGCCACTGTTCGCCTCGATGGCGCCTCGCACCTTCAGGGCGAAGTCGACTCCGTCCCGGCGGAACGGCCAAACCGGCTCGGCCCGGCGAAAACTGAAATTCAGGCAATTGTGGTTGTAGAGGTCTTCCGGCGTTTCGGGCACGCCCCAGCGCGCCAGGTAGCCCGGCGAGGCGACGATGGTTCGGCCGTTCTCGCTGAGGCGCCGCGCCGTGAGCGCGCTGTCAGTCAGCGGACCGCCGCGAACCGCCACATCCGCCTGCCCCGCAGCGACGTCAACGATCCCATCGCCAAGATTGATGTCGACCACGATGTTCGGATAGCGGCGCACGAACTCGCCAAGCAGAGGCACGATGCAAAGACGCCCGTGGGAGACCGCAGCGCTGACCCGGATGCGGCCGCGCGGCGAACCCTGGTCGGAGATCGCCTGCTCGGCTTCGTCGAGATCGGCGAGAATGCGGCGGGCCGCGCTGAGATAGGCGCGGCCTTCCGCGGTCGGCGTCAACGCGCGCGTCGTCCGCAACAGCAAGCGTACGCCGAGCCGCTGCTCGACCCGGTCCAGAGTGCGGCTCACGGCCGACGGCGTCAGTCCAAACGCGCGGCCCGCAGCCGAGAAGCTGCCGCCGTCGATGACCGCGCAGAACACTTCCAGTTCCCGGGCACGGTCCGCGGTATCTGCTGCCACCTTTGCGCTCCAGTCAAAAATGCTTGGCCTGGGTACTAGCTAATCCCAACGATCTTCCTCGTCTAGCTTTGCGTCTACGAAAAAGGCCAACACAGGAGATCGCCCATGAACGTCCCCGACCAGCTTCGCCGGTTTGCCCTCACCGGAGCCGCGCTCGCCATCCTGGCCGGCACCGCCGCCGCGTCGGCGGCCGACGGGCCCACGGATTTCCCGAATACCTTCCACACCGAAGAGGTCGCGACCAATGGCACGACCCTCCACGTCCGGGTCGGCGGGTCTGGACCGACGGTCGTGCTGCTGCATGGCTATGGCGAGACCGGAGACATGTGGGCGCCGCTCGCGACGAACCTTGCTCGCAATCACACGGTGATCGTGCCCGATCTGCGGGGCATGGGCCTTTCCGCCCGCGCCGAGGCCGGTTTCGAGAAGGTCAATCAGGCGGAAGACATCGTCGGCGTGATGAACACGCTGCAAGCGCCGCGCGCTGACATCGTGGCGCACGACATCGGCAACATGGTCGCGTTCGCTCTGGCCTCGCGGCACGCCGGGCGGGTGACGAAGCTGGTGCTGATGGATGCGCCGGTGCCGGGCGTCGGGCCGTGGGAAGACATCCTGAAGAACCCGTTGCTGTGGCACTTCCGGTTCGGCGGGCCGGATATGGAGCGCCTTGTCGCCGGCCGCGAGCGGATCTATCTCGACCGGTTCTGGAACGAGTTCTCGGCCAATCCGGCCAATTTCCCGGAGGCGTCCCGAGCCCACTACGCGCAGCTTTACGCCGCGCCGGGGCGCATGCACGCCGGCTTCCGCCAGTTCGCCGCCTTCGATCAGGACGCGATCGACAACCGCGCCTGGCTCTCGGCGCACGGCAAGCTGCTCATGCCGGTTCTCGCGATCGGGGGCGGTGCATCCTTCGGCCCCGCAATGGCGGCGGTGATGCAGGCCGGCGCGGTCGACGTGCAGGAGCGGGTCATCGGAGGTTCCGGGCACTGGCTGATGGAGGAGCAACCCGCGGCTACGTCGGCCGCGATCGAGGCCTTCCTCAACGAACGGCCCGTCGCCGCGGAGAACGGACACCTGGGTCAGACCGCTCTGACGCTGGAGCAGACGCAGGCAATGCCGCAGTCCGGCGCAGGCGCCGGCACCTCCGGAGTTGCTGCTATCCGTACCGTGCTGCTCTCGGGCGACCCCGCCAAGGCCGGCCCGTATGTGCTCGAAATTCACGTGCCGCCGAACACCGCGATCGCACCGCACACCCACCGCGACGACCGCTTCGCCACGGTGATCTCCGGCACCTGGTACTTCGGTTACGGCAGCAAGGTTTCCGACGCGCCGGTCAAGCCATTGACGGCAGGCGGCCTCTACACCGAGCCCGGCGGCGTTGCGCACTTCGCCTTCACACGGGCCGAGGGTGCGGTCGTCCGTCTGACCGGGATCGGCCCCAGCGACACGGCTTTCGTCCCTCCGCCCGCATCCCACTGACCTGCTCCAGAGCACTTCAAATCCAAAGGAAATTCCGATGACGTCGTTGCCCACCATCCGCGATCCCAAGACCGACCAGCTTTTGACCCCGCATAATGCGGCTTTGGTGATCATCGACTACCAACCGGTTCAGGTCAGCTCGATCCAATCGATGCCCAAGCGGACCCTCGTCGCCAACATCACCGCGGTGGCCAGGACCGCGAAGCTATTCGCCCTGCCGACGGTGATCGCTACCGTGAATGTCGCCACCGGTCGCAACCAACCCACCATCCACCAGATATCGGATGTTTTTCCGGATGTCGCGCCAATCGACCGGACCTCGATCAACGCGTGGGAGGACGCGGACTTCGTCGCCGCAGTCCGCAACACCGGCCGCAAGAAGCTGATCATAACGGCGCTCTGGACCGAGGTGTGCCTCGTGCACCCGGCGCTGGACGCGCTACAGGAGGGTTTCGAAGTCTATCCGGTGGTCGACGCGGTGGGTGGCACCTCCCGCGAGGCGCACGACGCCGGCCTGCTGCGCCTGGTCCAAGCCGGTGCCCAGCCCACCAGCTGGGTGCAGCTGATCTGCGAACTGCAGCGGGACTGGAACCGCGCGGCAACAGTGACCGGCTTTTCGGAGATCCTGTTCGCGGTCGAAGGCCACTGATCATGGAGACCGTCGACGCTGCGATGATCGAGCGGACTAACGCATCGCAGAAGCCGCCGGTCATCTTCATCCATGGCCTGTGGTCGAAGCCGAGCTCGTGGGACCGATGGGCCGAAATGTTCGAGGCCGCCGGCTATGCTCCGTTGGCGCCCGGATGGCCGGCGGAGCTGGGCGGCGCCGCGGCACCGGAAACCATCGGCGAGGTCGCGGCGCATTTCGCCCGCATCGCCGGGGCGCTGGACCGCCGCCCGGCGCTGATCGGCCATTCGTTTGGCGGGCTGATCGCGCAGACCCTGGCCGGGCGCGGGCTTTCGGCTGCGACGGTGGCGATCGAACCGGCTCCGTTTCGCGGGGTGCTGGAGCTGCCCGTCTGGACCGAGGCTCCCGTCGACGTCGAGGCCGCCGGGCGTGGACCGCTGCTGACGATCTCCGGCGAACGCGACCACACCGTGCCGCCATCGGTCACCCGCGCCGCCCACGAACGGCAGAAGCGCAACAAGCACCCTGTTACCGAGTTCGTCCAACTTCCGCGACACGACCGCTCGCGGCCCATAAACAGCGGCTGGCGGGAGGTGGCGCAGACCGCGCTGACATTCGTGAGACGCTTTCTATGCCTTCTATAGCGTTCAGTCGCTCGTGTTCGAGGGCGGCTCAACTGCCGCTTCTGGCCACGCAGCGGATGGCTCACCAACTTTTCCGCTTCGGTCGCCGCACGCCTTCCTAAAAATGTTCGCCCTCGGTCGACACCAACGCCGCCTGCCCCGCAATCTCATCCGCTCGCCAGCATCGCACCGCATGTCCGTCAGCACGCGTCTCCAGCGCCGGCCCGGGTTCGCGGCGGCACACCGCTTCCGCATAGCGACACCGCGGGCTGAACGCGCATCCGTTCGGCGGATTGAGCGGATTGGGAAGATCGCCGCCTGTCGTTGCCAACGGTGCGTGGCGCAAGGGATCGGGGATGGCGGCGATCAGGGCTTGGGTGTAGGGGTGCGCCGGCCGTTCGAAAATCTCGCGCCAGTGGCCGTTCTCGACGATGCGGCCGAGATACATGACGGCGACCTTGTCGCTCATGTGCTCGACCACGCCGAGATCGTGGCTGATCATGATGTAGGAGAGACCGAGCGTCTCCTTCAATTCCAGCAGCAGATTGATGATCTGGGCGCGGATCGAGACATCGAGCGCCGAGACCGGTTCGTCGCAGATGACGATCTTCGGGTTGAGGATCAGCGCACGCGCAATGCCGATGCGCTGGCGCTGGCCGCCGGAGAATTCATGCGGGTAGCGGTCGGCCTGCTCAGGCCGCAGGCCCACATGCCGCAGCATCTTCGCGACGCGGTCCTCGATCTCGCTCTTGGCCGTGACGCCATGCACACGCAGGGGATCTTCCAGCGTGCGGCGAACGGTCTGGCGCGGATTGAGCGAGGCGTAGGGATCCTGAAACACGATCTGCACGATGCGGGCCAGCGCCTTTCGATCGCCGGATGGCCGGTTGGTCACGTCCTGTCCGTCCAGCACGATGTGGCCGCGCGTCGGCGTCACGAGGCCAAGGATCGACAATGCGACGGTCGATTTGCCGGAGCCGGACTCGCCGACAAGGCCGAGGCATTCGCCCCGCTTCAGGGTGAGATCGACGCCGTCGACGGCACGGAGCAGCCGACGGCTGCGCCCGAGCAAGCCGCCGCCGAGCGGAAAATGGACCGCGAGATCCCTGACGCTGAGAATGACGTCGTCGTCCGGCCGTGTCTCACCCAACCTGTCCTGCGCCTCATGCATGGTGATGACACCTGACCAGACCGCCGGCCTCCAGCAAATCCGCTCCCGGCGCGGTGGTCCGGCAAATATCGGTCGCCTGCGCGCAACGCGGATTGAACCGGCAGCCGTCGGGAAAATTCGTGATGGCCGGGACCACGCCCGCGATCTCCGTCAGCCGGCTGCGGCCAAGGGCTGCGCGACTGCCGAGCCGCGGCAGCGAGGCGACCAGGCCTCGCGTATAGGGGTGCGAAGGTGCCCGGAAGATGTCGGCCGAGCCGCGCTCCTCGACGATGCGGCCGGCATACATCACGGCCACGCGGCGACAGACATTGGCGACCAGCCCCAGATCGTGGCTGATCATCAGGATGGCAGTTCCCCGCTCGGCGCACAAATTCCGCATCAGCTCGATGATTTCGGCTTGCACGGTCACGTCGAGTGCCGTGGTCGGCTCGTCGGCGATCAGGAGATCCGGACCGCAGGCCAATGCGATGGCGATCATCACGCGCTGACGCATGCCGCCGGACAGCTGGTGCGGGTAGTCCTTCACGCGCCGCTCCGGCGCGGGAACGCGGACGCTCGCCAGCGCCTCGACCGCCAACTGGTCAGCCTCCCGCCAGCTTTTGCCCTTGTGCAGCACGAACATCTCGGCGATCTGCCGGCCCACCGGCGAGACCGGGTTCAGCGCCGTCATCGGCTCCTGGAAGATCATGGCGATGCGATTGCCGCGCAGCTCCCGTTGCCGGGCGGCTGAAAGGTGCTGGATCTCCCGCCCCTCGAACCGGATGACGCCGCCGCCGATCGACAACGGCTGGCGCAACAGGCCGATCAAGGCGAGCGCCGTGATGCTCTTGCCGCAGCCGGATTCGCCGACGAGGCCGAAGGTCTCGCCGCGATCGATGCGGAATGAAATGCCCTCGGCCGCCGCAACGCGCCGCGATCCGTCGTCGAGATCGATGCGCAAATCCTCGACTTCGATCAGCGGCGCGCCGGTCATGTGCGCCGGCTCCGCGATTGCGGGTCGAGAATGTCGCGCAGGCCGTCGCCGAGCAGATTGAGGCCGAGCACCGTCAGGAAGATGGCAAGGCCGGGAAACACCGAGAGCCACGGCGCCGTCGTGATCTGGTCGCGGGCATCCGACAACATGCTGCCCCAGCTCGGAAACGGCGGGCGGACGCCGAGGCCGAGAAACGACAATGCGGCTTCCGACAGCACCGCGCTGCCCATGCCGAGCGTGCCGATGACGACGATCGGCCCCAGCATGTTCGGCAGCAGCTGGGTGATCATGATGCGCAGATCGCCGTAGCCGAGCACGGTTGCGGCCTGCACATAGCCCTGGCTCCTCAGCGACAGCGCCGAGGCCCGCGCGATCCGGCACGTGAAGGACCAGTTGGTCAAGCCGAGTGCGATCAGCAGGCTGGTCAGGCCGGGACCAAGCACCGCCATGATGGCCAGCGCGAAGATCAGCGATGGGATCGCGAGCATGAGATTGGTCAGGCCGTTGACGACATCGTCCCACCAGCCGCCCCAATAGCCGGCGCTCAGGCCCAGCGCGACGCCGATGACGCTGTTGATGAGCTGCGAGACGATGCCGACCGTCAGCGAAACGCGCGCGCCGTAGACGACGCGGGAATAGATGTCGCGGCCCTGGTCGTCGGTGCCGAACCACCAGGTCCAGCTCGGAGGCTCTTCCGCGTTGAGCAGATTGGCGTCCAGCACAGGATCGGTATGCGCCAGCCATGGCGCGAGCAGGCCGACCAGGATCGCAAGCGCGAACAGCGCGCCACCGATGACGAGATTGGCGCGGAGCTTCATGCGTATCTGATCCTGGGATCGATCACACCGTAGAGCACGTCGATCAGCAGATTGATGGCGAGGAAGGACAGCACCACGACGAGAATGGAGCCCTGGACGGCCGGAATGTCGCGCTGCAGGACACTGTCCACCAGCAGCGAGCCGATGCCCGGCCAGGAATACAGCTTTTCGACCACGACCGCCTGCCCCATCAGCGCGCCGAACTGCAGGCCGACGGTGGTGAGGATGATGACAAGCGCGTTGCGCATCACATGCCACTTCACGACCCGCGTCTCGCTCATGCCCTTGGAGCGCGCGGTGCGGACGAAATCCGCGGTCATGATCTCGAGGACAGCGGCGCGTGTGGTCCGGGCGAACAGCGCCATCGGGGAGACGCCGAGCGTCACGGCAGGCAGGATCAGGTATTTCAGTCCGCCATCGCCATAGCCGAAACTCGGCAGCCAACCGAGCTTCAACGCAAACAGATACATCAGCACCAGTCCGAGCCAGAATTTGGCGATCGAAAGTCCTGACACCGCCACCACCATGGCCAGCGTGTCGACGATGCCTCCCGGCTTGAGCGCGGCGATGAAACCCAGGGGAACGCCGATCACGACGGAAAACGCCATGGCGGTGAAGATGAGCTGGAGCGTCGGCCATATCCGTTTGGCGATCATGAACGTCACAGGCTCGCGCGTCCGGAACGACGTGCCGAAATCACCGGTCGCAAGCTTGGCGATGTAGGCGCCGAAGCGGACATAGATGGGATCGTCGAGGCCGAGCTGCTTCTTCATGCGCAGCTCGACCTGCGGATCGGCATCGTCGCTCATGGACGAGACGATGCTGCCTGGAACGACGCTGAACAGCACGAACACCAGAGCCACCACGGCGAGCACGGTCGGGATGGTCTGCAGGAGGCGGCGGAACAGGAAGGAGAGCATCGGCACTTTTCCTCTCTCCCTCCGTCGTTCATGGCGACGGAGGGAGCGCGAGAGCGCGTGTCACTTCGCGGGCGAGGTCTCATCGACCCAGAGGTCTTCGACGTTCTGATGGGTCAGTTCGGTCGCGTTCAGCTGAACCCCCTTGAGCCACGGCTGCACCGCCATGACCGCCTTGTTGTAGTTGAAGAACCAGACCGGCGCCTCTTCGTAGAGCAGCGCATTGGCCTTCTGCAGCAGCTGGGTACGCTTTGCAGCGTCATCGGACTGCCCGGCCTCGTCGATCAGCTTGTCGAACTCGGCATTCTTGAAGTTCATGTAGTTGCAGGCCGATTGCGGCGTCGCCGAGTGGAAGCATTTGAGGGCGGCCTGGGGATCGGGTCCGGTCGCCTGGGAATAGACAAACGCCTGGTAGTCGCCGCTGCGGACTACCTCCGCCAGCACCGCGGTCTCGACCTGCTTGACCTTCGCCTTGATGCCCACCCTGTCCAGCATCGGGATCACGGCCGAGACGATCGGCAGACCCCAGCTCTCGTTCTGGCTGGTGGTCCATTCGAATTCGAAGCCCGAGGGATAGCCGGCGTCAGCGAGCAGCTGCTTGGCCTTGGCGGGATCGAAGGCGTAGGGCTTCATGGCCTTGTCGTAGGCGGTAGAGGTCAGCGGCAGCCAGCTGGTGGCCCGGTAGGCCTTGCCCTTGACCAGCTTGTTGATGATCAGGTCGGTGTCGATCGCGTAGTTGATCGCCTGCCGGACCCGCTTGTCGGCGAACGGCTTGAACGCGGGATTCATCCCCATGTAGCGGGTGAAGACCTCGGCGACTTCGACCACAGTGCCCTTGAGGTCGGCGTCGTTCTGATAGGCGACATATTGCGCCGGTCCGAGCACCGAGGTGTCGATCTCCTTGTTGCGGAAGGCGACATCGCGTGCCGCGGCCTCCCCCATGACCGACACGATGATCTTGTCGGCGTAGGGCTTGCCGGGCTTGTAGAACCGGTCCCACCGCTCCAGGACGATGCGCGATCCCGGCACGTGCTCGACGAATTTGAAAGGCCCAAGACCGATCGGCTTCTGGAGAAAGCTCTCCTTGGCGGCTTCGTCGGCGGGGTAGATCGACGTGATCGCGTTCCAGAAGTAGAAACCTGGATCGACTTTCTCGGTCAGCTTCATCTCGATGGTGAAGTCGTCGATCTTCTTCAGGCCGGAGATCTCCTTGGCCTGGCCCTTCTCGACCGCCGCCGCGCCCTCGATCACGCGGACATAGCGCGCGCCGGGATATGCCTTGGTGCCATCCATGATGCGGTTGTAGGTCCAGATGATGTCGTCGGCCGTCATCTTGCGGCCGTTGTGGAAATAGGCGTCGTCGCGCAGCTTGAAGGTGTGAACGAGACCTCCGCCCGAGACGACGTCCTCCTTGGCAAGCTCCAGAACCGGCTTGCCTTCCGTGGAATTCCAGATGTAGAGCGACCGGTGCAGGGCCTTGGCGTAGATCTCGTCCTGGGCGCGCTGCGTGGTAAGAATGTCCAGGCTTGTGAAACTCGAGCCATAAGGCGCGGTCATGCGGATGGTTCCGCCCTTGCGCGGTGTCTGGGCCTCCGCCGTGGCGGCCAGTGCCAGCCCCAGACCCGCGACAATCGCCACTATCCTGAACATCATGGTCCCTCCGACAACGCAAGCCGTGCTCCGGTCCGAGAGTTGACCATCCACGGCGGGTCGAGCGCAAGCACCTTGAAGGGGTTGACGTGTGCGAGCGTCGCGCGCGGGTCCCGCCGATTTGCAAGGACGCCCGCTAGAACTCCGGCTGCCAGTCGCACAATTTTCGCGCTGCAGAAGTAACGTCCGCAATGGTCGGAAACGCCGCTGCCTCCAGCATCATCGTCCTTGCCAGCCGCACCGCGCGTGCTTCGCTGGTCGCGCGCCGGCGCGGATCCTCGATCAGCTCGAAGTCGATGTTGTGGGCGAGACCGAAGATACGGCGGATGGTTTTTGCCGCGGCGAAGCCGACCGTGTCCGCGAACAGCCGCTGCATGTAGGCCTGCCGCTCGGCTTCCAGGCGTGCCGCGCCTGTCTCGCCGGCGAAGAGCGAGGCGGGATAGGCATCGCCTGCGGCGCCAGCGCGCCAGAGCTCGAGGAACTTGCGGGCGAACGCGTTCCAGACCTGCTCGACCGTCTCCAGCACCCAGACTTCGAACGCACGCCGTTCGCCCGGCACGCGCTCATGGCCGGCGGAGGCAAAATAGGCCATCAGCAGGTTGGCCAGCACGGCGCCGACATCGAAACCCATTGGGCCGTAGAATGCGAATTCGGGGTCGATCACCCGCGTCTCGCTGTCCGTCACCATGATCGAGCCGGTGTGCAGGTCGCCGTGGAGCAGCGCCTCGGGGCTCGCCATGAACTTCAGCTTCAGCCGGGAGATCGCGACATGCAGATCCATGTCCTCGCGCAGCTCTGCGGCGAGCGCATCGAGATACGGCGCGGTCCAGCGGTTCTGCTCGGCGATGCGGTAGGGATCGGTGAAGATCAGATCCTCGGTGATCTTGCACAGCGCATGGTTGCCGGCGAAGGCGGCGATGCCTTGCTTCTTCTCGGCCGCCGACAGCGCGAGGTCGGAGGTGAAGAACAAGATCCGCGCCATGAAGGTGGTGATGTCATCGACAAAGCGCGGATATTGCGAACCGGCAACCATCCCCTTGCGCATGATGATGTGGGGCTCGAGCAGCTCCATCACCGTCAGCGCCAGGGCCTCGTTGTGATGCAGCAGCGCCGGCACGAGGCCGGGCGCGAGCTCGGCCTGCCGCGACAAAGCGAGATATTCGTAATGAGCGCGGGACAGCGGCAGCGGCCAGCTCTCGCCGACCAAGCGGACATAGGGCAGCGCCTGCTTCACGGCGACGCCGCCGCGGCCGCCCTTGACGATGAAAACGAGATTGAGATTGCCGTCGCCGACCTCCGTGATCGACCAGGAGGCCGGCTCGCCACCGAGGGTCGCAGCGATATCCGCAACGCCTGCGAGATAATCCCGCAAGTCAGCCTCATGCAGAATCCGGTAGTCCCCCTGCCCCTGCGCCATGACGATCCCATCCCATATAGGGGCCGGATCGTTACTCCCGCTCCAGGAAGCTCGAGCCGATCTCGGCCTTTCTTTTGATCGGATCGTAATCACAATAGACGCTGTCCGCCACCAGCGTGTAGCTGGCGCTGACGGTGTATTTGTCTGTTTTGACCGAGTTCAGGCCGATCACCGCGGTGCTTTTGCCGCCGTTCCACTTGAACGGCGTCGAGCTCTTGGCCTGCTCGCAGGCGATCACGGCCTCGTTGAAGACGTAGCCCTCGACGAACGCCTTCAGGGTGCGCACCTGCACGGCCATCTTCCACTCGAAATAGCCGATGGCACCGAGGCCCGCGACGATCAGCACCAGAAGCGCGACGACGATCCGCTGAAAAGTCATTGGTCCCCCAACAAAGCCAACCAAAAATTCTTAGAACGGCATGCCCATCAATTTCGACAGGCGTTCGATCGAGAGATAGCCGGCGTGATAGGCGACCATGGCGACCCCGTAGATGATCGCCGAGATGATCGTGGTCCAGATCAGCTTGCTCCTCATCCGCGTCAGGATCGGCGCGCCGGGGTCGCTGCCCGGCACTCCGACGCCGTCCTCGTGCTGGCTGCGCACGCCGAACGGCAGCGTCAGGAACAGCGCGACCCACCAGATGACGAAGTAGATCGCGATTGCGGTTGAGATCTGGATGGCCATGGCTTCGGCCTATGCCTGCTCGATTTCGACCAGCGCGCCGGAAAAATCCTTCGGGTGCAGGAACAGCACCGGCTTGCCGTGGGCGCCGATCTTCGGCACGCCGTCGCCGAGCACCCTTGCGCCCTCCTTCACCAGCGTGTCGCGCGAGGCGATGATGTCGACCACCTCGTAGCAGACGTGGTGGATGCCGCCGTCGGCGTTGCGATCGAGGAACTTAGCGATCGGCGAGGCCTCGCCGAGCGGCTCGATGAACTCGATCTTGGTGTTGGGCAGCGTCGCGAACACGGTGGTGACGCCATGCTCGGGCAGCGCGACGGCCTCCGATATCTGGGCCCCGAACGCGGCGCCATAGATCCTGGCGGCCTTGACGGCGTCCTTGGTCGCGATCGCGACATGGTTGAGCCGGCCCAGCATTGTTCTTCTCCCGTTACACTGTCAGGACGTGTACCAGACAGGGGGGCTTTTTGCCCCAATGTTCGTTGATCACGGAGCGGACAGCGCGTCGCACCGACTCCGCCAGCGCGTCCGCGTCGCGACGGCGCGCCTTCGGAAGACCTTCGACGGTGGAGACCACGGCGTCGAAGACGATGTCGTCGAAGGGCTCGCCCGCTTTGTTCTTCTCGGGGATGCCGACCAGTTCGACCGCGGGATCGTCGGCAAGCTCGCCCTGCTCCGTCATGACGATGGCGACAAAGGCGCAGCCGGAGAACGCCATGCGGCGCCGCTCGACCACCGCGCGGGACTTGGAGTCCTCCAGAATCGTGCCGTCCTTGTAGAGACGGCCCGCGGGCACTTGCCCAATGATGCCGGGATCGCCGGGGCCGAGCTTGACGAGATCGCCGTTGCGGCAAACCAGCACGCGCGGCACGCCGGCGGCACGCGCGAGCTTGGCGTGCTCGTTCAGGTGCAGAGCCTCGCCATGGACCGGGATCAGGAGCTGCGGCCTGGTCCAGGCGATCATGTCGCGCAATTCGTCCCGGCGGGGATGACCGGAGACATGGACCAGCTGGTCGCGGTCGGTGATGACCTCCACGCCCTGCAAGACCAGGCCATTGATGATGGCGCCGACCGCCTTCTCGTTGCCGGGAATGGTGCGCGAGGAGAAGATCACGCTGTCGCCGCGGTTGAGCGTGATTTCGGGATGGTCGTCATTGGCGATGCGCGCCAGCGCGGCGCGGGGCTCGCCCTGGCTCCCGGTGCAGAGCGCCAGCACCTTGTCCTGCGGCAGATGACCGTAGACGTCGGGCGAGCGGAAGCTCTGCACGCCGTCGAGATAGCCGGTCTCGCGCGCGACCTGCACCACGCGCTCCATGGCGCGGCCGACCACGACGACCTCACGGTCGGCGGCCTTCGCAGCGATGGCGACCGCCTTGAGGCGCGCGACGTTGGAGGCAAAGGTCGTGACCGCGACGCGGCCCTTGGCGGCCTTGACGAGCTCGGTGATGGATCTCGCAACCTCGGCTTCCGAGGGTGAGCGGCCGTCGCGCACGGCGTTGGTGGAATCGCCGATCAGGGCGAGCAGGCCCGCATCGCCGAGCTCCCGCAGCCGCTTTTCGTCGGTCGGGCGGCCGATGATCGGGGTCGGATCGATCTTCCAGTCGCCGGTGTGCAGCACCGTGCCGACGTCGGTGTGAATCGCCAGCGCATGCGACTCCGGAATCGAATGCGCGACCGGGATGAACTCGACGTTGAACGGCCCGATATCGACGCGCCCGCCCGACGGCACTACCGTCACCGGGATCTTCGGCGCATTGCGCTCGGCGGCGCATTTGGCCTCGAACAGCGCGGCGCTGAACTGCGTCGCGTAGATCGGGCATTTCAGCTTCGGCCACAGGTCGATAATGGCGCCGAAATGGTCCTCATGGGCGTGGGTCAGCACCAGCCCCATCAGGTTCTTGCGTTCCTTCTCCAGGAAGCTGACGTCCGGCATGATCAGGTCGATGCCCGGCAGATGCTCCTCGTCCCCGAAGGAGACGCCGAGATCGATCGCGAGCCAGGCGCGCTGCTGGCGGTTGCCGAGACCGTAGATCGACAAATTCATGCCGATCTCGCCGACGCCGCCGAGCGGTGCAAATACCAGTTCTTCAGGCTTCGCCATCACGCAGCTCCCACGGAGGCGGCCGTGCCGAAGAACACCTCGCCGGCGGCCACCGGCACGCGCCGGCCCTCCGCGGTGCGGACGATCAGGCAGCCGGTGTCGTCGATCGTGTCAAAAATGCCTTCCAGCGTCATCACTCCCGTGTGGATCGCGACCCGCTCGCCGAGGCCGGCGGCGCGCTCCAGCCACAATTTGCGAATTTCGGCAAAGCCGCGGCCATTGTCCCAGATACCGCGGAATTCCACCCAGGCGTCCGAGAGCGCCGAGAACAACTCCTCCGCGCTGATCTGGACGCCGAGCGCGGCCAGTGACACCGCAGGCGTGGGCGTGCCCTCGGGCGCGGCGACGACATTGGTGCCGATGCCGACGACGATGGCAAGGCGCTCGCCGATGGCTTCGGCCTCCAGGCCGATGCCGACCAGCTTCTTGCCGCCGGCCAGCACGTCGTTCGGCCATTTCAGGGCGTAGCGGGGACGGCCCTCGCCGAGGCGCAGTGCCGCCTCCAGGCTGACCTTCTCCAAGGCGGCCTCCTCGGCCAGCCCGGCCGCAAAGCCGATCGTCGCGGCGACGGAAGGGGCGACGTCGAGGACTTCGAGGACGCTGGCCGCAAGGTTACCCTTCGGTGCGATCCAGGCGCGTTGGCGGCGGCCACGGCCGGCGGTCTGCTCCGACGTCACGAACCACATCGGGCCGCGTTCGCCGCCCCTTGCGTGCTCGATCGCCTCGGTATTGGTCGAGCCGGTTCGTTCGAAAGCTGCGAGCTTGTAGCCCGCCGATGCCGCACGAGGACCGAGCGCGAATGCCATCCTAGAACAGCGACTTTGCCGCGGCGGAAGCGACGCTCACCACCGGGCCCGCGAACAACGCGAAGAGAATGTTGAACAGGCCAGCGACCGCCAGCACCGTCTTGACTTCGACGCGCACCGGATCGACCTGTCCGGCCGGCTCGTCGAAATACATCGTCTTGACGATGCTGAGATAGTAGTAGGCGCCGACCACGCTGGTCAGCACGCCGATCACGGCGAGCGTGAACAAATTCGCCTTGATGGCGGCGACGAAGACGTACCATTTGGCAAAGAAGCCGGCGAGCGGCGGAATGCCGGCGAGCGAGAACAGCAGCATCGCGAACATGAAGGCGAGCAGCGGATTGGTTCGCGAGAGACCAGCGAAATCGCTGATCTGCTCGACCGGCTGGCCGTTGCGCTTCATGGCCAGGATGATGGCGAAGGAGCCCAGCGTCATCGCGACATAGATCACGATGTACATCAGTACGCCCTGCGCGCCCTCCACCGTGCCCGCCGCGAGGCCGACCAGGGCAAAGCCCATATGGCCGATCGAGGAATAGGCCATCAGGCGCTTGATGTTGCTCTGCCCGATCGCGGCGAACGAGCCCAGCGCCATCGAAGCGATCGCCACGAACACCAGGATCTGCTGCCATTGCGAGACGATGCCCGGGAATGCGGTCAGCGTAACGCGGGTGAAGACCGCGAGCGCGGCCACCTTCGGCGCCGAGGCGAAGAAGGCCGTCACGGGCGTCGGCGCGCCCTCGTAGACGTCGGGCGTCCACATGTGGAACGGCACCGCCGAGACCTTGAAGCAGAGGCCGGCAAGCAGGAACACGAGGCCGAACACCAGGCCGACATTCGAGATCGTCGCGGCCGCCGCGATGCCGGTGAAGGCGACGGTGCCGGTGAAGCCATAGATCAGCGAGGAGCCGTAGAGCAGCATGCCCGAGGACAGCGCGCCGAGCACGAAGTACTTCAGGCCGGCTTCGGTCGACTTGGCGTTGTCGCGGTTGGAGGCCGCGACGACGTAAAGCGCCAGCGACATCAATTCGAGGCCGAGATAGAGCGAGATCAGGTCGCCGGCCGAGATCAGCACCATCATGCCGAGCGTCGAGAGCAGCACCAGGATCGCGTATTCGAAGATGCGGCGCGATGGATCCGACAGGAACTCGGTCGACAGCACCAGCGTCACGGCCGAGCCGATCAGGGCCAGGATTTTCATGAAGCGGGCAAAATCATCGACGATGAAGCTGCCGCCGAAGGTTACGTGCTTGCCCGCGGGCAACATGTATTCGAGCACGCCGACCACGATCAGGAGCAGCACCGCAAGCGTCGTGACCGTCTTGGTGGTCTCCTGCCCGCGATAGGCGCCGAGCATCAGGAGTGCCATGGCCCCAACCGCGAGCACGAGCTCGGGCAGCACCGGCGCCAGTTGATAACCTGCAGTCTCAAAGCTCATGGCGATATCCTGACCTGCCCGCTCACTGGAGCAGTGCGGCGGCCTTCACGGCCGTCACAGCGGTGTTGTAATTGTTGACGAGTTGCTGGACCGAGGCCGCCGACATGTCGAGCACCGGCTTCGGATAGATGCCGAACAGGATCGTCAGCGCGATCAGCGGGAACAGCGTCAGGCCCTCCCGGAAGGTGAGATCCTTCATGCTCGCCAGCGACGGCTTGACCAGCGCCCCGAACACCACCTTGCGGTAGAGCCACAGCGCGTAGCAGGCCGACAAGATCACGCCGAAGGTGGCGAAGAACGCGGTCGGGATCGAGACCTTGAAGGTGCCGAGCAGCGTCATGAACTCGCCGACGAAGCCGGAGGTGCCGGGCAGGCCGACATTGGCCATGGTGAAGACCATGAAGGTCAGCGCGTAGAGCGGCATCCGGTTGACGAGGCCGCCATAGGCCGCGATCTCGCGAGTGTGCATGCGGTCGTAGACGATGCCGACGCAGAGGAACAGCGCGCCGGAGACGATGCCGTGCGAGATCATCTGGAACACGCCGCCAGCGACGCCCTGCATGGTGCCCGCGAAGATGCCCATGGTGACGAAGCCCATATGCGCCACCGAGGAGTACGCAATCAGCTTCTTCATGTCCTCCTGCATCAGCGCCACCAGCGAGGTGTAGATGATGGCGATGGCCGAGAGCGTGAACATCAGCGGCGCGAAGTCGTGCGAGGCGAGCGGGAACATCGGCAGCGAGAAACGCAGGAAGCCGTAGCCGCCCATCTTCAGCATGATCGCAGCCAGGACCACCGAGCCCGCCGTCGGCGCCTCGACGTGGGCGTCGGGGAGCCAGGTGTGCACCGGCCACATCGGCATCTTCACCGCGAACGAGGCGAAGAAGGCGAGCCACGCCCAGGTCTGCAGCGAGCGCGGCACGGCGGTGTGCATCAGGGTCGGGATGTCGGTGGTGCCGCCGTTCCAGTACAGCGCCATGATGGCGAGCAGCATCAGGACCGAGCCGAGCAGCGTGTAGAGGAAGAACTTGAAGGACGCATAGACCCGGCGCGGACCGCCCCAGACGCCGATGATCAGGAACATCGGGATCAGGCCGCCTTCGAAGAACAGGTAGAACAGCACGAGATCGAGCGCCGAGAAGGTGCCGATCATCAGCGTTTCCAGGATCAGGAACGCCATCATGTATTCGCGGACGCGGTTCGTGATCGCCTTCCAGCTCGCGATGATGCAGAACGGCATGATGGCGGTGGTCAGGATCACCAGCGGCAACGAGATGCCGTCCACGCCCATGTGGTAGGTGATGCCGGTGGCGAGCCAGTTCGCCTTCTCGACGAACTGGAAGTCGGCGTTGGACGCATCGAACCGCATGACCAGAATCACCGACACCGCGAAGGTGATCAGCGTGGTCCACAGCGCGATCCAGCGCGAGTTGCGCCGGGCTGCCTCGTCATCGCCGCGGCTGAGATAGACGATCAGCGCGCCGACCAGCGGCAGGAACGTCGTGACGGATAGAATTGGCCAGGTCGTCATTTTACTGGCCCCCAAAGCCGAACATGAACCAGGTGATCAGGCCGGCGGCACCGATCAGCATGGCGAACGCGTAATGGTAGAGATAGCCGGTCTGGATCTTCACGACGTTGCGGGTGACGTCCAGCACCCGGGCCGAGACGCCGTCGGGACCGAGCCCGTCGATGATGAAGCCGTCGCCCTTCTTCCAGAGCTGGTAGCCGATCCACTTCGCCGGTCGGACGAAGATGATGTCGTAGAGCTCGTCGAAGTACCATTTGTTGAGCAGGAATTTGTACAGCATCGGCTGCGTGTTCGCGAGTTCGACCGGCAGATAAGGCCGGCGGATGTAGAACAGGTATGACACCAGGAAGCCCAGCACCATCATCACCGTCGGCAGGAAGGCGATGGTCTCGGGGATGTGGTGCATCTCCTCGATGATGTGCGGGTTCATCTTCACGGATTCGCGGAAGAACTCTTCGATGCCGTGACCGGCGAATAGCTCCTTGAAGGGGAAGCCGGCCAGGATGGAGCCGACCGCGAGCACACCGATCGGGATCAGCATCCAGATCGGCGCTTCATGCGCGGCCTCGTAGTGGTGATCGTCATGCGGCTCGCCGTGGAAGGTCTTGAAGATCAGGCGCCACGAGTAGAACGAGGTCAGGCCGGCCGCGACGACCGTCATCAGGAAGCCGTACATCGCGAACGGATTGTGCGAGGCGTAGGCGGACTCGATGATCGCGTCCTTGGAGAAATAGCCGGCGGTGAGCGGGAAGCCGGTGAGCGCGAGCGTGCCGACCACCATCACCGCGTAGGTGTAGGGGATCTTGCGCCACAGGCCGCCCATGTTGCGGATGTCCTGCTCGTGGTGCATCGCGTAGATCACCGAGCCGGAGCCCAGGAACAATAGCGCCTTGAAGAAGGCGTGCGTGAACAAATGGAACATGCCGACCGAATAGGCCCCTGCCCCCATCGCCACGAACATGTAGCCGAGCTGCGAACAGGTCGAGTAAGCGACGATGCGCTTGATGTCGTTCTGGACGAGGCCAATGGTCGCCGCGAAGAACGCCGTGGTGGCGCCGAAGAACATCACGACGGCCTGCGCGTTCGGCGCGAGCTCGAACAGCGGCGACAGACGCGCCACCATGAACACGCCGGCGGTGACCATGGTCGCGGCGTGGATCAGCGCCGACACCGGGGTCGGGCCTTCCATCGCGTCCGGCAACCAGGTGTGCAGCAGGAACTGCGCCGATTTGCCCATCGCGCCCATGAACAGCAATAGACAGGTCAGGGTCAGCGCGTCGGCGTGCCAGCCGAGGAAGTCGATGGTCTTGCCGGTCAGGCTGGGTGCGGCATGGAAGATGGTCTCGAAATCGGTCGAGTTCGTCAGCAGGAAGATCGCGAAAATGCCGAGCGCAAAACCAAAGTCGCCGACGCGGTTGACCACGAAGGCCTTGATGGCGGCGGCGTTCGCCGAGGGCTTCTGGTACCAGAAGCCGATCAGGAGGTAGCTCGCCAGACCCACGCCTTCCCAGCCGAAGAACAGCTGCACGAGGTTGTCCGCGGTCACCAGCATCAGCATGGCGAAGGTGAACAGCGAGAGATAGCCGAAAAAGCGCGGCCGGTTCGGGTCCTCGTCCATGTAGCCGATGGAATAGAGGTGCACGAGCGATGACACGGTGGTCACCACCACCAGCATCACGGCGGTGAGCGTGTCGACCCGCAGCGTCCAGTAGACCTGGAGATCGCCGGAGAGGATCCACGGCAGCAGCGGAATGCGCATGTCATGGCGCATGAAGCCGACATCGACCAGCGTCATCCAGGACAGCGCCGCCGACACGAACAGCAACGCCGTGGTGATCAGCTCGGCGCCGCGCGAGCCCGCCGCCGGCGGCTCGGAGACGTGGTGGTCGTCGTGGCCGTCGCCGGGTTCGTGATGGGTCTCGTGGATGACCGACGCATCCTCGTTGATGGCGTCCGACGCATGGGCGTGCGCGCCATGGCCGTGATCATCGTGATGCTCGACCGTGTCGCCCGAGGGGTTGCGGGCATGCGCGCCGAAAAGCGCGATCAAGCCGGCCAGAATAGCGCCCAGCAGAGGCAGAAAGACGATTGCCTGGACCATGATTTAATCTTTCCGCATGATCTGGTCGGAAAACCGGTATCCACTTTTCCGGATCATGCGATCAGCCCTTCATCAGATTGACGTCCTCAACCGCGATCGAGCCGCGGTTGCGGAAATAGACCACCAGGATGGCGAGACCGATCGCGGCTTCAGCGGCCGCGACGGTGAGCACCAGGAGCGCGAAGACCTGCCCGACGATGTCGCCGAGGAAGGTCGAGAACGCCACGAGGTTGACGTTGACCGCGAGCAGGATCAGCTCGATCGACATCAGGATGACGATGATGTTCTTGCGGTTCAGGAAGATGCCGAGGATGCCGAGCGTGAACAGGATCGCGCCGACCGCCAGATAATGTCCGAGCCCGATCGTCATTTCACCCACTCCGCCGCGTCAGAGTCCTGGAGTCCCTGCCCCGGCGCCACCTTGCGGATCGCCATCGCTATTTCGGGCGTGCGCGCGTTCTGAACGTTGATGTCCTGCCGCTTGACGCTCGCCTTGTGCCGCAGCGTCAGCACGATGGCGCCGATCATCGCGACCAGCAGCACCATGCCCGAGAGCTGGAAGTAGTGGATGTACTTGGTATAGAGCACCAGGCCCAACGCCTCGGTATTGGAGACGTTGGTCGGGATCGCCGCCGTGATCGTCTTGGCGACGCCGGGGTTGATGACCCAGAAGCCGACGGTGAGCAGCAGCTCGAACAGGAAGATGCCGCCGATCACGAGGCCGACCGGCAGGTACTCGATGAAGCCCTCGCGCAGCTCGAGGAAATCGACGTCGAGCATCATGATCACGAACAGGAACAGCACCGCGACCGCGCCGACATAGACCACGATCAGGATCATCGCCAGGAATTCGGCGCCCATCAGCACGAACAGGCCGGAGGCGTTGACGAAGGCCAGGATCAGGTACAGCACGGAGTGCACGGGATTGCGCGAGACAATCACCATCACCGCCGAGGCGACACAGACGCCGGCGAACAGATAGAAGAACAGCGCGGGAAGGATCATGCTCTCATCTCACCGGTACGGCGCGTCGAGCTCGATCGCTTTCGCGATCTCGCGTTCCCAGCGATCGCCATTGGCGAGCAGCTTGGCCTTGTCATAGAACAGTTCCTCGCGGGTCTCGGTCGCGAACTCGAAGTTCGGACCTTCGACGATGGCGTCGACCGGACAGGCTTCCTGGCAGAGGCCGCAATAGATGCACTTCACCATGTCGATGTCGTAGCGCACTGTGCGGCGGGTGCCGTCGTTGCGGCGCGGGCCGGCCTCGATGGTGATGGCCTGGGCCGGGCAGACCGCTTCGCACAGCTTGCAGGCGATGCAGCGCTCTTCGCCGTTCGGATAGCGGCGCAGCGCATGCTCGCCGCGGAAGCGCGGCGAGATCGGGCCCTTCTCGAAGGGATAGTTCAGCGTCGGCTTCGGCTGGAAAAAATAGCGCATGGCGAGGAAGAACGCCGAGACGAATTCCGACAACAGGAGCGAGCGTGCAGTGGCGTTGATGTTGATACCCATGACGGCCCTCACTTCGGTGCGATGCCGGCAAAGTGCAGCACACCTGCCACCACGATCACCATCGCCAGCGACAACGGCAGGAACACCTTCCAGCCGAGGCGCATCAGTTGATCGTAGCGGTAGCGCGGCACGATCGCCTTGGCCATCGCGAACAGGAAGAACATGAAGAACAGCTTTAGCGAGAACCAGATGATCCCCGGCACCCAGTTGAAGGGCGGCAGATCCACCGGCGGCAGCCAGCCTCCCAGGAACAGGATCGTCGCCATCGCGCACATCGTGGCAATCGCGACATACTCGCCGAGCATGAACAGAAGATACGGCGTCGAGCCGTACTCGACCATGAAGCCGGCGACGAGCTCGGATTCCGCTTCGACGAGGTCGAACGGCGGGCGGTTGGTTTCAGCCAGCGCCGAGACGTAGAAGATCACGAACATCGGGAACAGCGGCCAGACGTACCAGTTCAGGATGGTGAGCTGCGGCAACCCGATCAGGCTGGCGAGGCCGCGGACATGCTGCGCCTCGACAACGGCCGAGAGGTTCAGCGTGCCGGCGCAGAGCAGCACCGTGATGATGACGAAGCCGATCGAGACCTCGTAGGAGACCATCTGCGCCGCCGAGCGCAGCGCCGCCAGGAACGGATATTTCGAGTTCGACGACCAGCCGGCCATGATGATGCCGTAGATCGACAGCGACGAGATCGCGAAGATGAAGAGAACGCCGACATTGATGTCGGAGATCACCCAGCCGAGATTGGTCGGGATCACCGCCCAGGCGGCGAGCGCAAGCACGCATGAGACCAAGGGAGCCAAGAGAAACACGCCCTTGTTGGCGCCGGATGGGATGATCGGCTCCTTCAGCACGAACTTTAGGAGGTCGGCGAATGATTGCAGCAGACCCCAGGGCCCTACCACGTTCGGGCCGCGGCGGATCTGCACCGCCGCCCAGATCTTGCGGTCGGCCAGCAGGATGTAGGCGATCGCCACCAGCAGGACGACCAGCACCAGGACGCTCTCCGCGATCATGATGATCAGCGGCCAGAGGAACCCGGTCCAGAATGCGCTTTCGAAGAATTCCATCGGCTCACTCCGCTGCGGTCAGCATCTGCCCGGAGGCAAGCCGCGAACACTCCGCCATCACGGCGGACGCACGCGCGATTGGGTTGGTCAAATAGAAGTCCTCGACGAGCGGCTTGAACGGAGCCTTCTCCGTCGTGCCGCCCTTCCCCGCGAGCTTCTTGATCTGGTCGGCCGCGCCGGCCTCGATCTGGTCCAGACGGATCAGATGCGGCACGGCCTTGAAGATCGCCTGGCGCAGGGCCGAAAGCGAGTCATAGCCAAGCTTCTTGCCGAGCGCCTCCGACAGCGCGCGGACGATCGCCCAGTCCTCGCGGGCCTCACCCGGCGGGAATGCGGCCCGTCCGGTCATCTGCACGCGGCCTTCGGTGTTGACGTAGATCGCGGACTTCTCGGTATAGGCGGCTGCCGGCAGGATGACGTCGGCGCGATGGGCGCCGCGGTCGCCGTGGGTGCCGATATAGACGACGAAGGTGCCGTCCGATGGCTTGATCTCGTCCGCGCCGAGCAGGAACAGCAGATCGAGCGTCCCGAACGTCGTCATCTGCGCCGCATTCAGCCCGCCCTGACCGGCGACAAAGCCGATATCGAGCGCGCCGACGCGCGAGGCGCTCTCGTGCAGCACCCCAAAGCCGTTCCAGCCGTCCTTGAGCGCGCCGACGTCGAGCGCGAGCTTGGCCGCGGCTGCGAGAATGGCGGCGCCGTCGTGGCGCGAGGCGGCGCCCGCACCGACCAGGATGATGGGGTTCTTGGCGTTCTTCAGCACGTCCATGAAGGAGTGCTTGCCGGCCGCGAGCTCACCGAGCGTGTCGGTGCCCGCGCCGAGGTGATCATAGTCGTACGTGAGGTCGGGCTTGGCCCCTATCACGCCAACCTTGAAGCCGCCGGCGCGCCAGCGCTTGCGGATGCGGGCGTTGAACACGGCCGCCTCTTTCCGCGGATTGGCGCCGATGATGAGCAGCGCATCGGCCTGCTCGACGCCGGCGAGCGTCGGATTGAAGATGTAGGAGCCGCGGCCGAGCGCGGGATCGAAGGCGTCGCCGCCCTGCACCGCCAGATTGGCCGAGCCATATTTGGCCAGCAGATCCTTCAGTGCGAACATCTCTTCGACGCCGGCGAGGTCGCCCGCGATCGCGCCGATCCGCTTGCCGTCGGTGCGCGCCGCCTTGGAGGCGATCGCGGCAAAGGCCTCGGGCCAGCTCGCCGCGCGCAGCTTGCCGGCTTCGCGGATATAGGGCCGGTCGAGGCGCTGGGTGCGCAGGCCGTCGACGACGTGACGGGTCTTGTCGGAGATCCACTCCTCGTTCACGGCCTCGTTGATGCGCGGCAGGATACGCATCACTTCGCGGCCGCGGGTGTCGACGCGGATCGCAGAGCCCACGCCGTCCATCACGTCGATCGACTGGGTCTTGCCGAGCTCCCACGGGCGCGCGGCGAAGGCATAAGGCTTCGAGGTCAGCGCGCCGACCGGGCAGATATCGACGAGATTGCCCTGAAGCTCAGACGTCAGCGCGTGCTCGAGATAGGTCGTGATCTCCATGTCCTCGCCGCGGCCGGTCGCGCCCATTTCGGGGGCGCCGGCCACTTCCGCCGAGAAGCGGACGCAGCGGGTGCACTGGATGCAGCGGTTCATCGAGGTCTTGACCAGCGCGCCGAGATATTTGTCCTCGACCGCGCGCTTGTTCTCGGCGAAGCGGCTGGTGTCGACACCGTAGCCCATCGCCTGGTCCTGCAGGTCGCACTCGCCGCCCTGGTCGCAGATCGGGCAATCCAGCGGATGGTTGATGAGAAGGAATTCCATCACGCCTTCGCGCGCCTTCTTCACCATCGGCGAACGGGTGGAGATTTCCGGCGGTTCGCCCTTGGGACCCGGACGGCAATCGCGCACGCCCCAGGCGCAGCTCGCGACCGGCTTCGGGCCGCCCTTCACCTCGACGAGGCACATCCGGCAATTGCCGGCGATCGACAGCCGCTCGTGATAGCAGAAGCGCGGAATCTCGGCGCCGGCCGCCTCGCACGCCTGAAGCAGCGTGTATTCGGCGGGGACATCGATCTCTTTACCGTCGATGATGAGCTTGGTCATTGTCTCTACTCCGCCGCGACCATGTTCACGGGATCGCGGACGCCGGCATCGTCAATGTCGGCCTTGTGCGAATATTCGTCGATGCGCGCTTCGATCTCATGACGGAAATGCGCGATCAGGCCCTGGATCGGCCACGCGGCGGCGTCGCCAAGCGCGCAGATGGTGTGGCCTTCGACCTGTTTGGTGACTTCCAGCAGCATGTCGATTTCGCGCTTGTGGGCGCGACCGTCGGCCATGCGGGTCAAGACGCGCCACATCCAGCCGGTGCCCTCGCGGCACGGCGTGCACTGGCCGCAGCTCTCGTGCTTGTAGAAATAGGAGATGCGGGCGATGGCGCGGATCAAGTCGGTCGACTTGTCCATCACGATCACGGCCGCGGTGCCGAGACCCGAGCGCAGCTTGCTCAAGCTGTCGAAATCCATCGGCGTGTCGATGATCTGCTCGGCCGGCACCATGCGCACGGAGGAGCCGCCGGGGATCACGGCCTTGAGGTTGTCCCAGCCGCCGCGGACGCCGCCGCAATGCTTCTCGATCAGCTCACGGAACGGAATGCCCATGGCTTCTTCGACGTTGCAGGGCCGCTCGACATGGCCGGAGATGCAGAACAGCTTGGTGCCGACATTGTTCGGACGGCCGATGCCGGCGAACCACGCCGCGCCACGGCGCAGAATGTCCGGCGCAACCGCGATCGACTCGACATTGTTGACGGTGGTCGGGCAGCCGTACAGGCCGACATTGGCCGGGAACGGCGGCTTCAGGCGCGGCTGGCCCTTCTTGCCTTCGAGGCTCTCGAGCAGCGCGGTTTCCTCGCCGCAGATATAGGCGCCGGCGCCGTGGGCGACGTAGATGTCGAACGGCCAGCCGTTGACATTGTCCTTGCCGACCAGCTTGGCCTCATAGGCCTGGTCGATCGCCGCCTGGAGATGCTCGCGCTCGCGGATGAACTCGCCGCGGACATAGATGTAGCAGGCATGCGCGTTCATCGCGCAGCTCGCGATCAGGCAGCCCTCGATCAGCAGATGCGGATCGTGCCGCATGATCTCGCGATCCTTGCAGGTCCCGGGCTCGGATTCGTCGGCGTTGACGACGAGATAGCTCGGCCGGCCGTCGGTCGATTCCTTCGGCATGAACGACCATTTCAGGCCGGTCGGGAAGCCGGCGCCACCGCGGCCGCGCAGCCCCGACGCCTTCATCTCGTTGATGATCCAGTCACGGCCCTTGTCGATGATGTTCTTCGTACCATCCCAGGCGCCGCGGCGCCGCGCGCCCTCGAGCCCCCAATCGTGGAGGCCGTAGAGGTTCTTGAAGATGCGGTCCTTGTCCTCGAGCATGTCAGTGCTTTCCGATCAACGGTTGGCTTGCTTGTAGGCAAGCCCGGCGGCGCAGACGGCGAAGGTCAGCGCCCAGAGCAGACTGGATTCCAGCGACGCGTTCAGGGCGAAGCGCTGAAGCAGGAAAATGAATGTAGCCGCCACGGCGGAATGCATTGCGACGAAGCCCCACTTCTTCACAACACTGCTCCCTTCAGCTGGCGGCGAGAGATCACGCATCAGGTGATCTCCTTCAGCGTGGTCGGCCCACCGGTCGGCGCCGAGAACTGGCGGCCGTTCTGCGGACCGGGCTTGGGCGGATTGCCCGAAGCAAAGCCGTCGAGCACCTTGCCGAAGCTTTCCTTGGTCAGATCTTCATAGGTGTCCTTGCCGATCAGCACCATCGGCGCGTTCACGCAGGCACCGAGGCACTCCACCTCTTCCCAGCTGAAATTGCCGTCCTTGGAGAGATGGAAGGGCTCGTGATGGATGCGGTGCTCGCAGACGTGGATCAGATCCTCGGCGCCGCGCAGGCGGCACGGCGTGGTGCCGCAGACCTGGACGTGGGCCTTCTTGCCGACCGGGGCCAGCTGGAACATCGTGTAGAAGGTCGCGACCTCGAGCACGCGGATATAGGGCATGTCGAGCATGTCGGCGACAGCGCGGATCGCGGCCTCCGAGACCCAGCCGTCGTGCTGTTCCTGTACGCGCCAGAGAATGGCGATGACCGCGGAGGCTTGTCGGCCGGCCGGATATTTCGCGATCTGCTGCTTGGCGAACGCGAGGTTCTCCTCCGTGAACGCAAAGCTCGCGGGCTGGACTTCCTTCGGTGCTAATCGGCGAACGGACATCTCTTCAATCTCTCACTGCACGCGGCGCGCGGTTTTCGCATTCAGGGCATTGATCCTGTCCTGCCAGAATGCGCTTGCGGTGCCGAAAACATTGTAGCCGACGTGGGTCGAGACCTTGATGCGGTCGAGGATCGACAGCTCGGTCACCGTCTCCATACGCCTTGTGCTGGGATCGTAGACGATCAGCTTCAGCGGGGTGTGTTCGAGGATGTAGCGCGAGACCGCATGCGAGCGGTCGCTGCCGTGCTCCTCGCACATGATGACGCTGTCGGCCTGGAGCAGCCGGGCGCCGCCCTTGATCGCCTCGATCTCGACGCCCTCGACGTCGAGCTTGATCAGGTACTTGCCGGTGCTAGCGATCTTGCCGTCGTCGATGAGATTATCGAGCGCGATGACCGGCACGTCCTCGCCGCCCATCGACGCATCGCCGGCGATGCTGAAGGCCTCGTGCTTGGTGCCTGACAGACGCGCGGTGCCACGGGCCGCGCCGATCGCGCATTTCATGGTCTCGAAGCGGCTGCCGTTGATGCGGGCGTTGTTGGCGAGCTTCGGATGGTTCTGACCCGACGGCTCGATCGCGATCGCCTTGTGCGAGCCGAACGGCTTGCTCGACACCAGCACCGACCAATAGCCGTAATTCGCGCCGCAATCGAGCAGCGTGTAGTCGACGTCGATGGAGTCGGCGAACAGCAGCTCCAGCTCGTCCTCGTAATTGTACGAGCGGTTGAGCAGCTTGCTCCAATAGCCGTCGCCGTAGGGAAATTCGAACACGGCGTCCGGGTTGAGCTTGATCGCGATGTTGCGCTCGGGCAGCGTCTTCCGCAGCAGATTGGCGCAGGCGATGTAGCCCATATGCGAGAAATGCGAGGAGATCTTCGATCCCGTCACCAGCGCCAAGGCAGCCGTCCGCTCCCACAGGTTGGCCCCTTCAAGGGCCCCCGAGGCACGGTCAAACTGGATCGGCGCCTGCGCCATCACCGATCGACCTCTCCGAACACGATGTCCAGCGAGCCGAGGATCGCCGAGACGTCGGCGAGCAGATGACCGCGGCAGATGTGGTCCATGGCCTGCAGATGCGCAAAGCCCGGCGCACGGATCTTGCACTTGTAGGGCTTGTTGGTGCCGTCCGAGATCAGAAAGACGCCGAACTCGCCCTTCGGCGCCTCGACCGCGGCGTAGACCTCGCCGGCCGGCACGTGGACGCCTTCGGTGTAGAGCTTGAAATGATGGATCAGCGCTTCCATCGAGCGCTTCATCTCGCCACGGCGCGGCGGCGCGACCTTGTTGTCCTCGACGACGACGGGGCCCTTCCCGTCTGGAGCGTTCAGCTTCTGGATGCACTGCTTCATGATGCGCACGGACTGGCGCATCTCTTCCATGCGGATCAGATAGCGGTCGTAGCAGTCGCCGTTCTTGCCGATCGGGATGTCGAAATCCATCTCGGCGTAGCATTCATAGGGCTGTGATTTGCGCAGGTCCCAGGCCGCGCCCGAGCCGCGCACCATCACGCCGGAGAAGCCCCACTCCCAGGCTTCCTTCAGCGACACCACGCCGATGTCGACGTTGCGCTGCTTGAAGATGCGGTTGGCGGTCAGCAGCCGGTCGAGATCTTCGACCACTTTCAGGAACGGATCGCACCAGGCGTCGATGTCGTCGACCAGCTTCTGCGGCAGGTCCTGATGCACGCCGCCGACGCGGAAGTAGGCTGCGTGCATGCGGCTGCCGGAGGCGCGCTCGTAGAACACCATCAGCTTTTCGCGCTCTTCGAAACCCCACAGTGGCGGGGTCAGCGCGCCGACGTCCATCGCCTGCGTGGTGACGTTGAGCAAATGCGACAGGATGCGGCCGATCTCGCAATAGAGCACGCGGATCAGCTGCGCGCGGCGCGGCACCTCGATGCCCAGCAGCTTTTCCGCAGCCATGCAGAAGGCGTGCTCCTGGTTCATCGGCGCGACGTAGTCGAGACGGTCGAAATAAGGGATCGCCTGCAGATAGGTCTTGTGCTCGATCAGCTTTTCGGTGCCGCGGTGGAGCAGGCCGATATGCGGGTCGACGCGGGCGACGACCTCACCATCCAATTCAAGCACAAGACGAAGAACACCGTGCGCAGCCGGATGCTGCGGTCCGAAGTTGATGGTGAAGTTGCGAAGCTGTTCGGGTTGCTCGTTCATGATCAGACCTTCGGCCCCGCTTTTTCATCTCCCGGAAGGACCGGATAGTCGGCGCCCTCCCACGGGGACAAAAAGTCGAACTTGCGGAATTCCTGGTTGAGCCTGACCGGCTCGTACACCACCCGCTTCTCCTGGTCGTCGTAGCGGACCTCGAGGAAGCCGGTGGTCGGGAAATCCTTACGCAGCGGATGACCCTCGAAGCCGTAATCGGTCAGGAGGCGACGCATGTCGGGATGACCGACGAAGATCACGCCGTAGAGGTCGTAGGCCTCGCGCTCGAACCAGTCGGCGCCGGGAAACACCTCGATCAGCGACGGCACCTGCGTGGTCTCGTCGGCCCGGGCCTTGAGCCGGACCCGCGCGTTCAAGGTCGGTGACAGGAAGTGATAGATCACGTCGAAGCGTTTTTCGCGCGACGGATAATCCGCGGCCGTGATGTCGGTGAAGTTGATGAAGCGGCAGCTCGGGTCGTCGCGGAGGTACTTGACCACCTCGACGATCTTGCTGACCTCGACATCCACCGTGAGCTGGTTGAAGGCCACCGAATGACCGATGGCGGCGCCCGGAAGCGCGCTAACGATCGTCTGCCCCAGGGCGTCGAGCTTGGCGTCGTCCATGACGTAAAACCTTAGCGTTCGATGGTGCCGGTGCGGCGGATCTTCTTCTGCAGCAGCAGCACGCCGTAGAGCAGCGCTTCAGCCGTGGGCGGGCAGCCCGGCACGTAGATGTCGATCGGCACGATGCGGTCGCAACCGCGCACGACCGAGTAGGAATAGTGATAATAGCCGCCGCCATTGGCGCAGGAGCCCATCGAGATGACGTAACGCGGCTCGGGCATCTGGTCGTAGACCTTGCGCAGCGCAGGCGCCATCTTGTTGGTCAGGGTCCCCGCGACGATCATCACGTCCGACTGACGCGGCGAAGCGCGCGGCGCGAAGCCGAAGCGCTCGACGTCGTAGCGCGGCATCGAGACCTGCATCATCTCGACCGCGCAGCAGGCGAGACCGAAGGTCATCCACATCAGCGAGCCGGTGCGCGCCCAGGTGATGAGGTCGTCGGTCGCGGCTACGAAGAAGCCCTTGTCGGACAGTTCCGAATTGACCTCGAGGAAGAACGGATCATTGGCCCCGACCGGCTTGCCGGTCGACGGGTCCAGGATGCCCTTGGGGGCCGGCGCGAGAACCGGACCGGCGGACGACGTAGGGTTCAATCCCATTCCAGTGCGCCTTTCTTCCATTCATAGGCGAACCCGACCGTCAGCACGCCAAGGAACACCACCATGGACCAGAAACCGGTCGCGCCAAGCTTGCCGAACGCCACCGCCCAGGGAAACAGGAACGCCACCTCGAGGTCGAAGATGATGAAGAGGATGGCGACCAGATAGAAGCGAACGTCGAACTTCATGCGGGCGTCGTCGAAGGCGTTGAAACCGCACTCATACGCCGACAGCTTTTCCGGGTCCGGCTGCTGGAACGCCACGATGAACGGCGCGATCAGCAGTACCAGGCCAATGAGGCCCGCTACCCCTATGAAGACGACGAGTGGAAGATAGTTCTGCAGAATGCCGCTCATTGACGAGCCCTTTTTCCCGCAGCCTCGGGACAGCCACGGATTCGTCCAGTTTGGAATTGTTCTGAGCCTTAGCGCAGTGCACCAATGGGCGCAAGACACGCTCTTTTTAGGCCCTTTGTCGCCCTCAGAACGGTGGAAATCCCGGAATCACCCCGCGGCTGGTATGGAGCAGATCGACAGCCCCAGCAAGGGCGCCTCGATCAGTCCACACCCGCTGGGCCGTGACGTCCGTTGTTGGGAAGGCTCGCTTTATCTAGGCCGCGGCGCAGCAAAGTCCAGATGACAACAAGGACAGGCGCGCCCATTATCGGGCGAGCGATCCGGGAGCCATGCATCACGGTCGGACCCGGGCCCGTCTGGCGAATGCGTCGGGTGGGCGGCGCCCGCTTCCCCCGCAGTGGAAAATCAGTGGCGAGCGCGGCGGCAACGTGGCTGGGTCGTCGCGCGCCGCGCTCGCATGAGCTTCGGGCCGGGGGGCATGACCCGCGAGCTCATCGATCTCGTGGTGGAAGCCGGGTGACGAGCCGGTCAGGCTCTCACAATGGCCTTCCCTCGCCTGTTCTCGTCATTTGCCTCACCATTTGTAGGAAACGCTGGCGGTGACGCGCCGGCGGTCGCCGTAGAAGCAGGAGGACGCCGCCGCGCAGCTCGCGACGTAGATCTTGTCGGTCAGATTGACCACGTTCAGCGCGGTGCGCCAGTTCTGCCATTCGTAGTGGAGCGCGAGATCGCCGAGCACGACCGCGGGAACCTCAAGGGTATTGGCGGCATCCGCCCACGACGAACCGACATAGCGGACACCGCCGCCGAAGCCGAACCCCGCGAGCGGCCCGTCCTTGAAGGTGTAGTCCGCCCAGCCGGACACCAGGAGCTCAGGCGTGTTGGTCGGAGTCTTGCCGACCAGCGCCGGGTCCAGATCCCTGCTGTTGAACAAATGGTAGGCCGTGAACGAGCCGATCAGCTTCAGCTCACGCGTAGCGTTCGCCACCGCTTCGAGCTCGATGCCGCGCGAGGTCACCTCGCCGGTCTGGTTCTGCAAGGTCGTGACGACAGGATCGGTGGTTGCCACGTTCTGGCGCTTCAGGTCGAACACCGAGGCGGTGAAATAGCCGTCAAATCCCCGCGGCGCGACCTTCACGCCGATTTCCGCCTGCTGGCCGGTCTCCGGCAGGAACAGCTGGTTTTGCGCGTTGAGGCCGATGATCGGGTTGTAGCTCGTGGCGTAAGACACATAGGGCGCGATGCCGTTGTCGAAATTGTAGATCAGCCCGGCGCGCCCGCTGAACCTGCTGTCGTCGCGACTGGCAAGCGTGGCGCCGGTATCGCGGCCAGCCTGCGTCGTCTCGACCCAATCGTTGCGGCCGCTCAGCACCAGCGTGAAGTTGCCGAGCTTCATCTGGTCCTGAAGATAGGTGCCGGCCTGCTTCTGCGTGATCTGGAAGTTGCGGAACGGCGCGCCCGTCAACGGAATGTCAAATCCATAGGCGGGATTGAAGACGTTGATCGAAGGAACGGTGCCGAAGTTGAAAGCCTGATAGTCGTCGATCTGATAACCCTTCAAATCGACCCCGAACAGTATCGTATGCCGCACCGCGCCGGTGTTGAAGCGATACTCCAGCTGATTGTCGAGATTGGCTTGGTTGGCGGTGTTCTTCGCATACCAATTATAGCGACCGAGACTGGCCGTGTTGATGTCGGCCCAGTTGTTGCCGACGTAACCGCGATAGGTCACGTCGACATGGGCAAAGCGCGCATTCTGCCGGAACATCAAATCCTCGGTGAGATTGCGCTCGAACTGATAGCCCAGCATCTCCTGCTCGCGCGTGAACTTGTCGACGCTGCGATCACCGGCGAAAAAGCTGGTCGGGATCTTGCCGAACCGAGCGTTGGTCACCGTGCCCTCATAGGGCAGGAAGTTGATGCCGCGGGTTTCCTGCCGGGAAGCTGAAGCCAGTACCGTGAACGTCGTATCGGCGTCCGGCTTCCAGGTCACCGACGGCGCGATGAAGTAATTGTTGTCCGGGGTGAAATTGACCTGTGTCGGGCCGTTCTGGACCTGGCCGACGACGCGGTAGAACAGCTTGCCGTTTTCGGGCTGGGTTGCGACCGGACCGCCGACATCGAAGCCGACATAGGCGTTGCCGAAATTGTTGACGCCGGTCTCGATGAAACGGACGGGCTCCGCGGGCGGCATCTTGCTGATGACGTTGACGATGCCGCTCGGGCTCGATCCGCCATAGAGCACAGCCGACGGACCGCGCAGCACCTCGACGCGCTCCATGTTGGGCGTCTGGAGCTTCCAGGTCGCATAGGACGTGGAGAACAGCTGCATGCCGTCGAGGAACAGTCCGACTTCGTCGGACTTGAAACCGCGGATCAGCCACCAGTCGTTGCGCGTGTCCGCGCCGAAGGTCCCGGCGCGGACGCCAGCGGTATAGCGCAGGACCTCGTCGAGCTTGTTCGGCTTCTGGTCGCGGATCTGCTCCGCGCCAATCACCGACACCGCCTGCGGCGTCTCCATAATCGGCGTGTTGGTCTTGGTGCCGGAAGAGCTGCGGCCGGCGACGTAGCCGTGCACCGGGCCGAGCGGGGTCTCCACGAAACCGACATTGCGCTGCGGCTGCGGCTTGCTTCGGTTAGCGGTCTGCTGGGATGATCGCGGCGCGCGGCGCTGGACGGAGGGCGCCGCCCGGCGGCGCGCTTCCGGCGCGGTGACGGTCACCGACGGAATGTTCTGCGCGCCACTCTGCGCAGGAGATTGTGCAAGCGATGCCTGCGGCACCAAAACCCAAGCGGATGCGGTCGCCAGTACGGCCGACCGCAGCATTCCAAGACTGTTCAACGCGCAACCCCAAAACTGCGTGTTTTGATTTGCACATGCCGTCAGTCCCATGACGGCATGCGCTTGCGGTGACGCTTAGGGGAGCGCGCGCGAATTTCCTAATTGAAAGCCTCTTAGAAAGAGTCTTAGAAAGAGTCTTGAAAGCGATCCAACATGTTCCGGGATTGCCGGAACGTCAGCGCGAAATCTTCTCGCTCTCGAGCAGCTCGGCGGCGATCGCCGTCAATTGGTCGACCTGCTGCAGCAGCGCCTCGAACTCGGCTTCGCTCAGATGTTCGCGCAAGCGCCGATTGCGCTCCTGCGCACCGGCGACGATCGCATCATGCGCCGCTAGACCGGTTGCGGTCAGCGAGACCAGAACCTCGCGGCTGTCCTTCGGGTTCGCTGATTTCGCGATCAGCTTGCGCGAGACGAGTTCCGCAAGCGCGCGGCTGATCTGCCCCTTGTCTTGGCCGACAGCTTCCGCAAGCCGCGCCACGCTCATCGGCGGCCGCCGGCCGAGCGAGGCGACCAGGCCAAACTCGACCGAGGACAATCCGGCGAGACGCTTGTAGCGCAGGATGGCGCCGCGCTTGAGCAAATTGGCCAGCACCATCAGCCGCGACGACAGCATGACAGTGATCGGCGCCGGCGACTGACTTTCGTCCGCATCGGACGATGCGCGCCCGGCCCTGCTTGATGTCTGGCTCATGATCCACCTCTGCCAAGAAAGCCGCGGCGTGCCAAGTCTTGGTAGCGCAACCTCCCCAGCCTGATCCAAATGCGACTAAGAGGCATTTGGAAATCGTTGACATTGTCATCGATCTAATCTTCACTTAGCACAAGGCATCAAAAAAGGCCCGGCCGGTACGGCCGACTGCGGGAGGACCAGCATGAGCATCACCCAGCGGGATCGCGATCTCGGCACGGCCTATGCGATGACGCCGGGGCACACGCGCACCGAGCTCACCTCGGTCGTGCGCGGCACGCCGATGGGCGAACTGCTGCGACGTTACTGGCATCCGGTCGGGCTCATCGGCGACGCCACCGACATCCCGAACAAGGTTCGCGCGCTCGGCGAGGATCTGGTGCTGTTCCGCGACAAGCACGGCCGCGCCGGCCTGCTGCACGCCCGCTGCTGCCACCGCGGCACCACGCTCTATTACGGCAAGGTCGAGGAGGACGGCATCCGCTGCTGCTATCACGGCTGGAAGTTCGACGCCGAAGGTCACTGTCTGGAGCAGCCCTGCGAGCCCGAGGGCGGCCAGTTCAAGGACAAGGTGCGGCAGCCCTGGTATCCGGTCGAGGAACGCTACGGGCTGATCTTCGCCTATATGGGCCCGGCCGAAAAACGTCCGGTGCTGCCGGCCTATCAATGCCTGGAGACCATGGACGACGGCGAGTTCGTCGAAGCCGACGATTCCTCGATCGGCGGCGGGGGGCCGGCAATCATCCCCTGTAACTGGCTGCAGCATTTCGAGAACGTGGTCGACCCCTACCACGTGCCGGTGCTGCACGGCTCGTTCTCGGGTCCGCAATTCACCAACATCATGGCATCGATGCCGGAGGTGACGTTCAACAAGACGCCGCGCGGGATCGCCGTGCGCTCGATCCGCAAGCAGGATGACGGCCGCGTGTTTTACCGCGTCACCGAGGCGGCGCTCCCCACCTTGCGCGTCGTGCCAAACCCGCGCGTGGCGCAATTCGCCCGCGTTGAGTCGATCGGCTGGACGCTGCCGATCGACGACACCTCGTTCCGCATCTACGTCGCCGGCCGCGTCAGGAACCCCGGCGACATCGGCCGCATGCGCTCGAAATTCAACGGCAAATTCTGGTGGGACATGACCGAGGAAGAGCACCAGCAATTTCCGGGCGATTACGAAGCCCAGGTCGGCCAGGGACCGCAGACCATCCATTCCGAGGAGCATTTCGGCCAGAGCGACCGCGGCATCCTCATGATCCGACGCATGCTGAGCGAGCAGCTCGAGGCGATGGAAGCAGGCCGCGATCCGATCGGAATCTCGTTCGATGCAAGCGCGCCTCCGGTCGAATTCGAAGCGGGGAACTACATCCGCGACGCGTGAAGCGACCAGCTCCAATCAAAGCTGGACCGACAACGATAACAAAGACTAATTGGGGGAAGCGATGGTCGATGTGACGTCACAAATGTCGGTGCAAACGGCCGCGACGGCAAAACCCCTGGCGCGGCGCTATTACGTGCTGGGCCTGCTCACGATCATCTACGCGCTGAATTTCCTCGACCGCACGATCTTCAACGTCCTGATCGAGCCGATCAAGAAGGAGTTCCAGCTCAGCGACACCATGATGGGCCTGCTCGCGGGCTTCGGCTTCGCCCTGTTCTATTCCCTGCTCGGCATTCCCATCGCGCGCGTCGCCGACCGGCTCAACCGGCGCAACATCGTCGCCGTCGCCTTTGCGTTCTGGAGCGCGATGACGGCGTTGTGCGGCGCTGCTTCGAGCGTCACGTCGCTGGCGCTGGCGAGGATCGGCGTCGGCATCGGCGAGTCCGCAGGCTCGCCCGCCTCGCAATCGATCGTCGCTGATCTTTTCGCCAAGAACGAGCGTCCGCGCGCGCTCGGCATCTACGCCGTCGGCACCTATCTCGGCGTCTTCCTTGGTTATTTCGTCGGCGGCTACGTCAACCAGCACTATGGCTGGCGGATGGCGTTCTACGTCGCGGGCCTGCCCGGCATCCTGCTCGCTATTGTCCTGTGGCTGACGATCTCCGAGCCGAAGCGCGGCGCCATGCAGGAGAATTTCGTGCCCGAACCGCTCGGGCCGACACTGCGCTTCCTGGGTTCGCAGCAGAGCTTCATCATCGTGTTGATCGGCTTCTGTCTGACCACGTACACGAACTACGCGACCGCAGCCTGGATCCCGCCGTTCCTGGCCCGGGTGCACCATCTGTCGAGCGCCGAGATCGGCACCTATGCCGGCACCTTCAAGGGGCTCGCCGGCATGGCCGGCACCCTGCTCGGCGGCTTCGTGGTGGCGCAGATCAGCCGCCGCGACGACCGCTGGAAGCTGTGGGCCCCCGCGATCACCTCGGGCCTTGCCGGGCCGGTGTTCGCGCTGTGCATGCTGACGCAGGACTTCAAGATGATGGTCGCCATGCTGGCGCTGACCTCGTTCCTGGTCGGCTTCCATCTCGGGCCGATCTTCGCGATCGCGCAGACGGTCGCCAAGCCGAGTATGCGGGCGCTGGCCTCCGCCCTCATCGCGCTCACCGCCACCTGCTTTGGCCAGGGCGTCGGCCCGCTCGCCGTGGGCATGGTCAATGACGCCCTGAAGGGCGCGTATGGCGCCGACGCCGTGCGCTATTCGCTGCTCTCGGCGGCGGTCACGACCACGCTGGGGGCGCTCCTGTTCGTCTGGGCGGCCCGCTCGATCCGGGACGATATCGGCCGGGCGGCCGCCTGAGGCCGGTGCAGGCTGCAAGCCCGGCGAAACCAACCGGGCGTATTCATGAAACCATTTTGCGGAACCCGCGAAACAATCCGGAAACAGACGGTCCTTAAAAAAGAGCCATAGACGGCGGCAAAGCCCGTCGGGAGGCTCAGATGAACCACTCCATCCACTCTGCTGATCGTGCGACCCACCTGAAGATCGTGGTGGTGGCGCTGGTAGCCGGCATCACGGTGGCCGGCTTCGGGATCGCAGCCCGCACCAATGCCGATTACAGCCAGACCGCCCAGTCCGCCCACGTGATCAAGGCCGGCAAGCCGGTCGTGGTCACCAGCGCCGGGACGTCGGAGATCCGCTGACAACCCTGTTCCGGGATGACCAATGGCCGCCTGCGGGCGGCCTTTTCGTTTTCCAAACAATACTTAGCCGGCGAGGCCTGGCAAAGTGCAACATCCTTGACTTCACCCAGCCCCGCCTTTAAGTCCCCCCTCGTTCCGCGCGCTTTCAGCGAACCACGCGGGAGTAGCTCAGTTGGTTAGAGCGCCGGCCTGTCACGCCGGAGGTCGCGGGTTCGAGCCCCGTCTCTCGCGCCATTTTGGCAATTCCTTCATAGCCTTAGAACAAACTTCTACACGCCTTTCGCGGCTGTGACGGCGATTGCCGGCATCCGTCGAGAATTCGCGCCATAGTCAGCCCAAGCCCGAATCGTCTAGGCCTTCCAGGACTTGGAGGGATCCCCACGCTTTTAGCGGTTTTTTCCGGGGCCCCTGTGATTGAGGAGGCCAGACATGGCTAAGAAAGACTCGGCCAAGAAGGATTCGGCGAAGAAGGCTGCCGCTCCCGCCACCATCACGCTCAAGCACCTCGCTGCCGACATTGCGGAGAGCCAGGACCTGTCGAAGAAGCGCGCCGAGGCCGTTCTGACCGACATGGTCGACCTGATCACCAAGCACCTGAAGAAGGGCGACCGTGTCCGGATCGTCGGGCTTGGAATCCTCCAGGTTCGCAAGCGCGCCGCCCGCACCGGCCGCAATCCCGCCACCGGCGAGCCCATCCACATCAAGGCCAGCAAGAAGGTCGCTTTCCGCCCGGTGAAGGAGCTGAAAGAGGCGATCTGACCCCTCACGTTTCGTTAAGCCTGATCAGCGTCCGCCGGCCTCACCGCGCCCTGCTTTTCTGGTATACCGCCCCTCTCCCCTGACCCGGCGGTTTGACCAGAAATGTCCTCCCTCACCTTTTCGTATACCGTGACCGAGCGCTTCCTGCGCTACGTCACCATCGACACCCAGTCCGATCCGGAATCCCCGAGCTCGCCCTCGACGGAGAAGCAGAAAGATCTCGGCCGTGTGCTCGCCGCCGAACTGAAGGCCATGGGTGTCGAGGACGCGCATCTCGACGATTACGGCTACGTCTACGGAACGATCCCGGCGAACACACCTAAGAAGGTGCCGGTGATCTGCTTCTGCTCGCACATGGACACTTCGCCCGACGTCACCGGCAAGGACGTCAAGCCGCAGATGGTGAAGAACTATCGTGGCGGCGACATCACGCTGCCCGGCGACACCAGCCAGGTGATCCGCTTCGCCGAGCATCCGGCGCTGAAAAACCAGATCGGCAACGACATCATCACCACCGACGGCACCACCCTGCTCGGCGCCGACAATAAGGCCGGCGTGGCCGAGATCATGGATGCCGCGCATTTTTTCATCAACAACCCGGACGTGAAGCACGGCACCATCAAGATCCTGTTCACGCCCGACGAGGAGATCGGCCGCGGCGTCGACAATGTCGACATCAAGAAGCTGGGCGCCGAGTTCGGCTACACCATGGACGGCGAGAGCGCGGGCTGCGTCGAGGACGAGACCTTTTCGGCGGACGGCGCCACCATCACCATCAATGGCGTCAGCGCCCATCCCGGCTACGCCAAGGGCAAGATGGAGCACGCGATCAAGATTGCCGCCGCCATTGTCGAGCGCCTGCCCCGCGAAGGCTGCTCGCCCGAGACGACATCAGGCAAGCAGGGCTTTCTGCATCCGATCGGCATCGAGGGCGCGCTGGAGCAGGCGACGCTTTCCTTCATCGTGCGCGACTTCACCGAGGACGGGCTGAAGGAAAAGGAGATCCTGCTCGAGAACATCGTCAAGGACGTGATGAAGGATTTTCCGCGCTCGACCTATACATTCGAGGTGCGGGAGCAGTACCGCAACATGAAGCAGGTGATCGATCGCCACCCGCACATCCTCGAATACGCCATCGAAGCGATCCGCCGCGCCGGCCTGCGCCCGATGCGCACCGCGATCCGCGGCGGCACCGACGGCTCGCGCCTGTCCTTCATGGGCCTGCCCTGCCCCAACATCTTCGCCGGCGAGCACGCGTTTCACTCCCGGCTCGAATGGGTCAGCCGGCAGGACATGGAGAAGGCGGTGCAAACGATCGTGCACCTCGCCATGATCTGGGAGGAGAAGGCCTAGCGCCTCTCGTTAAAGGCAATATGGCCGGGATCGCTCCCGGCCATCGCCTGCATGTTACGGCACCGGCATCGCGCGCGGATTGCGATGGAAGCGGTTCGAGCTTGCCATCCAGTTCGGTAGCGGCTCTCCGTCGCGGTGCCGCCCGCCGGCCACCGCCGCAGCCCAGGCCACCGCAGCGCCGATCAGGGTTGCTGCGGCAACGGAGAAGGCGACGATGATGGAATTACGCCGCGCCCGATTGATCGCCGTCCTTGAATCCGCGATCAGCGCGTCGACCCGTCGTTCCGAGTCGGGTGCCGCGAGTCCCGTCAGCGCGGCCACCTGCTGCACCAGATAGGCCCGGTCATCGCTGCTGACGCCGCTGTGGCTCGATGACGTCATCAAGATGCGTCCTGCTTCGGCGCGGGCTTCCCTGAGGTCCGTATTGGGGGGCCGCCGCGGCGCGCGAAACAGCTTGTCCAGCTCGTAGCTCAACAGAGGCTCGGCGGCGGAGGTATTGCTCGCCGAACTGCGCATCGGCGAACGATCAATCGCAGCTGCGCCGAGTATCGCGAGCAGAGCGGCACCAAGCAGCACGGCAAGCGCCCAGGACATCAGGCCATGCAGCCCGTCCCGCCGTTCGCCGTCGTCTTCGATCGTTGTGATCGCCGGGGCTGGTCGCGTTGTCCGGCCGGCGACATAGCCGCCGAAGCCGAAGCTGATAATCGCCTGGATGATCAGATACAGCCCCGACAGCAAAGCCAGCGCCGCCGATGCATCGCGCCATGTCGGCGAGGCTGAACTGACGCCCAGGCCGACGGCGACGCCAAAGCCGACCAGGATGAACGACATTGCGCCGGCAGCCAAAGCGCCTGCGATGACCGAGCTCCACTGGATGGTGCGCCGGTCGTCGGCAGCGACGCCGCCGCCTTCCATGATCTCTTCCCGTATGAGAGTTTCCATCGTCATCGCCGCTCTCTCAGCGCAGGCCGAAGAACGACAAGATCGCCATGACCACCACGATCAAGCCGATGAGATAAATCAATCCGTCCATGGTCCGTCCTCCTCAATGTCTCCTCGTCGCTAATCACAACGAAGAAAGAACGTTCCAAACTGGACCGAGCCTGCGGGAACGAACCGGCGCGATGCGGATTACCTGTCCAAGTCCCAAGGATGAAGTTTGTGAGCACGAAAGCCCCAGCCGGTCAGTCCCGGCTGGGGCTTTCTTTTTGGGCGGCAGTTCCTGTCCTATGTTAACGACGTCGGCTCTCCGATCATCAAGGATGCGATCGGGGCGGAACCTCCGGATCGGGAGAGCGGCGTGGATCGCAGAACCGCGTGCCTTCATCAGGCAGATGCATTCCGGGAAAAGGCAATCGCCGATCCCGAGCACCACGACCAGTGGATCGATGAAGCCATCAAATGGCTGGAACGGGCCATGGAAGCCGGCTGTCGCGCCGTCGTCACGCTCGAAGCCGGCGATGCTGGCGACATAGCGGACGCAGCACGTGGTGCGGCAGCCGATGCTCGACTGAGCTTGATCACGCGCCAATGAGAAGCACCGGCGTCTTCGCGGCCGCTGCGGCAATTGTTCCAGGGACGTAACAATGTTGCGGGTCGACACTGTTCCCGCCCCCATGCTAGGCCGGACACAGACCGCAACCAGAGTGAAATCGTGCTCGCGAACCGCCAGCCCTCAGGATCATGCCGGCCGCGCAACTGGCGCGGGCTGCTGTCTGTGCTGATCGCGGTGGTCTACCTGCTCGCGGGAGCGCTGCATGGCCTGCACGACATCGACGTCACCACGCCCGGTGGCGGCTCGGAGATCAGCGCCGTCCTTGACGGCTCCGCAGATCACAACGACCACAAGGCCATCGGCGGGCATCATTGCCATGGCTGCTTCTCGGTGACGGTGGCGCAGCCGGCGCCACCGGTCGCATCGATCGGGATCATGTCCGCATCGCGCCCGCAACGCGCCCCCCGGCTCGCCGGCATTATTCCCGATACCGACTCCCCGCCTCCCAAACAGATGGCCTGAACGGATTGGTCGGGCGCTCCGCGCCCATGAGGTTCATCCTTCACAGGTCGGTTTCATGTTTTGCAGGGGAATGGCCGCGCGCCTGGCGTGCGCGGCAGCGTGTCTGATTGTCGGATTGGCGCTTGCGCCGTCTCACGCCCAGACTCTGACGATGCGCAGCGCGCTCTCGCGCGCGCTGGCCACGAGCCCGCGGCTGACCGCGGCGGAGCGCGATGTCGGCATCGCTACGGGCCAGCGCATCCAGGCGGGTGCGCTTCTCAATCCGGAGCTGACCTACGAACAGGACAATTCGTTCGGGTCCGGCATCTATCGCGGCACGCGATCGGCCGAGACCACGCTCCAGATCAGCCAGGCCTTCGAGCTGTTCGGCGAGCGCGACGCGCGGATTGCAGCGGGTGTCGCCGGCATCGAGGTCGCCGCGATCCAGCGCAAGGCCGTCAGGCTGGAGGTGCTGTCGGAGACCGCGATCGCCTTCCTCAGCGTGCTCGGCGCACAGCGGCGCATCCAGATCCTCGACGAGCAGATCACCGCCATTGACCGGCTGACGCCGCTTTTGCGCCGCCGCGTCGAGGCCGGTGCCTCCTCGCCGGCCGAGACCGGCCGTGCGGAAGTGGCATCCGCCCTGGTGAAGGCCGATCGCGAGCGCTTCAAGGCGACGCTGGCCAGCGCCCGGCGCGAGCTTGCAGTCCTGATGGGCGACGCGGCTCCGAAATTCGGCGAGGTCTCCGGACGGCTTGACACCATGGGACGGCCGCCGACATTCCAGTCGGTCGTCGCCGCGATCGATGCCAATCCGCAGCTGGTGCGCTGGACCGCGATCTATGCCCAACGCAACGCCGAGCTGTTGCTGGCGCGGCTGCGGCCCTATCCCGACGTGCGGATCGCCGCCGCCTGGCGCCATTTCAACGAGACCAATGACGACGCGGCGCGCCTCACCGTCTCGGTGCCGATCCCCGTGTTCGACCAGAACCAGGGCAATATCCTCTCGGCACAGGAAAGCCTTGCCAAGACCAAGGCCGAGCGCGAGGCCAACCGCAACACGCTGATCGTGGTCGCCGGCCGCGCCTACGACTCGCTGCAGGGCTCGCTGCGCGAGCTCGCGGTGCTGCGCGAGAGCGCCATTCCCAAAGCTACCGAAGCCTCGGACGCCATCGCGCAAGGCTACGGCCAGGGCCGCTTCAGCCTGCTCGAAGTGCTCGACGCCCAGGCCAGCGTCACCCAGGCGCGGCTGCGCGAGCAGGAGGCGCTGCAGAATTTCCACGCGGGGGTGGCGACCATCGAAGGCCTCGTCGGGAACCCCTTCACGCTGGCGCGGGAGAGCGCACGATGAAGACGTCCTCCACCATCCTCGTCGCATTCGTTGCAGCCATACTCGGCGCTTACGGCTATTCCCTGCTCGGCCCGCCCCGGGTCGAGCATGCGGACCATGCTGCGGACAAGAGGCCGGAGAAGCCGAACGACCATGTCGAGCAGGACGAGCACGGCGCCGACCGGATCCGCATCTCCGACGTCAAACTCGCCGCCGCGGGCGTGACGCTGGCGGAAGCCGGGAGCGTCACGCTGACCGACACGCTCGCCTTCAACGGCATCCTGCGCGCCAACCAGGAAGCCGTGGTGCAGGTGACGCCGCGCTTTCCCGGCGTCGCCAAATCGATCCAGAAGCGCATCGGCGACAAGGTCGGCAAGGACGATCTGCTCGCCGCGATCGAAAGCAACCAGAGCCTCACCGTCTACGAGCTCAAGGCGCCGCTTGCCGGCACCATCATCGAGCGGCAGATATCGCTCGGCGAATACGCCTCCGAGCAGAAGCCGGCCTTCGTGGTCGCCGACCTCACCACCATCTGGGTCGATCTGTCGATCTATCGCCAGGATCTGCGGCGCGTTCGCCTCAACGACGAGGTGCTGATCGATCCCGACGACGGTCGCGGCGAGATCAAGGGCACGATCTCCTACATGGCCCCGATTGGCTCGAGCGAGACCCAGACCGCGCTGGCGCGCGTGGTACTGCCAAATCCGGACGGGCGCTTGCGTCCCGGCCTGTTCGTCACCGCACGGCTGATCCTCGCCGCTCGCAACGTCGCGGTCGCGGTGCGCCGAAGCGCGATCCAGACCCTGGAGAACCGGACCATCGTGTTCGTCCGCGAGGATGGCGACAAGATCGAGGCGCGCCCGGTGGAGCTTGGCGATTCCGATCCCCGCCATGTCGAGATCAGGGCCGGTCTATCGGCCGGTGAGCATTACGTCGCGGAAAACAGCTTCGTCGTGAAGGCGGAGATGGGCAAGGGCGAGGCCGAGCATGATTGAGCGCCTCATCGCGGTCTCGCTGCAGCAGCGCTGGCTGGTCCTGCTGCTCGCGCTTGGCGCCGTCGCCTTCGGCGCCTGGAATTTCGAGCGCCTGCCGATCGATGCCGTGCCTGATATCACCAACGTCCAGGTCCAGATCAACACCCGTGCTCCCGGCTATTCGCCGCTGGAAACCGAGCAGCGCATCACCTTCCCCGTCGAGACCGCCATGGGCGGCCTGCCGAAACTCGACTACACCCGCTCGCTGTCGCGCTATGGCCTGAGCCAGGTGACCGTCGTCTTCAAGGACGGCACCGACATCTATTTTGCCCGCCAGCTCGTCGGCGAACGGATCAGCCAAGTGAAGGACCAGCTTCCGGCCGGCGTCGAGGTCGCGATGGGACCAGTCTCAACCGGCCTCGGCGAAATCTTCATGTACACCGTCGAGGCCAAGGCGGGCGCAAAGACGCAAAGCGGTCACGACTATTCGCTGACCGATTTGCGCACCGTGCAGGACTGGATCATCAAGCCGCAGCTTCGCAACGTGCCGGGGGTGATCGAGGTCAACACCATCGGCGGCTTCGAGCGGCAATTCCACGTGCTCCCCGATCCCGGCAAGCTGATGGCCTACCGGCTCGGCTTTCGCGACGTCATGACGGCGCTCGCCGCCAATAATGCCAATGTCGGCGCCGGTTATATCGAGCGCAACGGCGAGCAATATCTGGTTCGCTCGCCGGGCCAAGTCGGCAATGTCGGCGAACTCAGGGACATCGTCATCGGTTCGCGCGGCGGCAATCCCGTCAGGATCAGGGATATCGCGACCGTCACCGAAGGCCGCGACCTGCGCACCGGAGCCGCGACGCGCGATGGCGAGGAAACCGTGCTCGGCACCGCCATGCTGTTGATTGGCGAGAACAGCCGCACCGTGGCGCGTCGTGTCGCGGCCCGGCTCGAGGAGATCGCCAAATCGCTGCCCGACGGCGTGGTGACGCGGACCGTCTATGACCGCACCGATCTGGTCGAAGCCACCATCCGCACCGTCGAGAACAATCTGGTGGAGGGCGCGGCCCTGGTCGTGGCCGTGCTGTTCCTGATCCTCGGCAACATCCGCGCCGCGCTCGTGGTGGCCTGCGTCATTCCGCTGTCCATGGCCATGACGGTCACCGGCATGGTCGAGACCAAGGTCAGTGCGAACCTGATGAGTCTGGGCGCGATCGATTTCGGCATCATCGTCGACGGCGCCGTGATCATCGTGGAGAACTGCCTGCGCGTGCTGGCCGAGGCCCAGCGCGAGAAAGGCGGGTTGCTCACGATGTCCGAACGGCTGCGCGCGATCCGGCGCGGGGCGAGCGAGGTGATCAAGCCGAGCCTGTTCGGAACGCTGATCATCGCGGTGGTCTATTTGCCAGTGCTGACGCTGACCGGCGTCGAAGGCAAGATGTTCACGCCGATGGCGCTGACGGTGCTGATGGCGCTGGGCGCCGCGGTGCTGTTCTCGATCACCTTCGTGCCGGCCGCGGTCGCCATCTTCGTCACCGGCAAGGTGTCCGAACACGAAAACCTGTTCATGCGGCTGGCGAAGCGCGCCTACCTCCCCCTGCTCCGGCTGGCGATCGACAATCGCCTCGGCGTCGCAATCATGGCAGCCATCATCGTGGTCGCAAGCTGCGTTGCCGCCGCGCGCATGGGCGGTGAGTTCATTCCGAGCCTGGACGAAGGCGACGTCGCGCTGGCCTCGATCCGGATTCCCGGCACCAGCCTGACCCAGTCGCTGGACCTGCAAAAGGCGCTGGAAAAGCGCATCAAGCAGATTCCGGAGGTGAAGGAGTTCTTCACCCGCATCGGCACCGCGGAGATCGCAACCGATCCGATGTCGCCGGCACAGACCGACGGCTACATCATGCTGAAGCCGCGCGCCGAATGGCCCGACCCGGGCAGGCCCAAGTCTGACGTGATCGAGGCCATCGACCGTGCCGCCGACGACATCCCCGGCAGCGCCTATGAAATCTCCCAGCCGATCCAGTTCCGTGTCAACGAGCTGATCTCCGGCGTGCGCAGCGACGTCGGCGTCAAGATCTTCGGCGACGACCTCGACATCCTGCAAGGCGCGGCGAAACAGGTGGAGGCCGCGATCCGCGGCATACGCGGCGCCAGCGACGTCAAGATTGAGCAGGTCTCGGGCCTGCCGATCCTCACCGTCCGCCTCGACCGCCAGGCGCTCGCCCGGTACGGGCTCAGCATCAGCGAGGTGCAGGGCATTGTCGAGATCGCGGTCGGCGGCAAGTCGGCCGGCAAGCTGTTCGAGGGCGACCGCCGCTTCGACATCGTCGTGCGCCTGCCGGAACATCTGCGCGGCAATCTCGAGGCGATCCGGGCGATCCCGATCCCGCTGCCGCCGGGTGAGGAAGCAACAATCGGCGCGCCGATCCGGACCGCATTGCCCGCCTACCCCCTTGCCCAGATGCGCTATGTGCCCCTGTCGTCGGTCGCAACCGTCGATGCGACGCCCGGCCCGAACCAGATCAGCCGCGAGAACGGCAAGCGGCGCATCGTCGTCACCGCCAATGTCCGCGCGCGCGATCTCGGTTCCTTCGTCACCGAGGCCGAGGCGGCCGTCGCGGAGAAGGTCAAGCTGCCGCCGGGCTACTGGATCGGCTGGGGCGGACAGTTCGAGCAATTGGTCTCGGCGACCAAGCGGCTGACGCTCGTGGTGCCGGTGGCGTTGCTGCTGGTGTTCCTGCTGCTGTTCATGGGCATGGGATCGGCTGCGGATGCGGCGCTCGTGTTCTCCGGCGTGCCGCTGGCGCTGACCGGCGGCGTCATCGCGCTGCTGCTGCGCGGCATCCCGCTGTCGATCAGCGCCGGCGTCGGTTTCATCGCGCTTTCGGGCGTCGCCGTCCTCAACGGGCTCGTCATCATCGCCTTCATCGAGCGGCTGCGCAGCGGGGGGCACCCCGTTGGCGACGCCGTGCGCGAGGGCGCGCTGACACGCCTGCGTCCGGTGCTGATGACGGCCCTCGTCGCGTCCCTCGGCTTCGTGCCGATGGCCCTTGCCACCGGGGCCGGTGCCGAGGTGCAGCGGCCGCTTGCGACGGTCGTGATCGGCGGCATCATCTCCTCGACGGTGCTGACGCTGCTGGTGCTGCCGGCGCTTTACGTGCTGTTCCGCCGTGACGGGGCTGCCGAAACGCCTACAATGGCGCCTGATTTGGCAGAATCCGGGGAGCGCTAGAGGTGGGCAGCCACGACCATCACGGCCATCATCACCATGATCATAGCCACGGCCACGATCATGGTGGCCACGCCCATGTCCATGCGCCCGCCAGTTTCGGCAAGGCGTTTGCGATTGGCATCTCGCTCAACACCGCGCTGGTCGTGGCCGAGGCCGTCTACGGCTATATCGGCAACTCCACGGCCCTGCTTGCGGACGCCGGCCATAATCTTTCCGACGTGCTCGGCCTGGTCGTGGCCTGGTGCGCGTCGATCGCGGCGCGGCGCGCGCCCAGCGGCCGCTTCACCTATGGTCTGCGCGCCTCCACCATCCTGGCGGCGCTGGCGAACGCGGTGTTCCTGCTGGTCGCGACCGGCGCGATCGGCTGGGAAGCGTTTTTGCGCCTCCGCGAACCGGAGCCGGTCGCCGGCATCACCGTGATGGTGGTCGCCGGCATCGGCATCCTCATCAACGGTTTTACCGCCATGCTGTTCGCGCGCGGGCGCAAGGACGACATCAACATCGAAGGCGCCTATCTGCACATGGCAGCCGACGCCGCGGTCTCGCTCGGCGTCGTCATCTCGGCGGCGTTGATCATCTGGACCGGCTGGCTCTGGCTCGATCCCGTCACCAGCCTCGCCATCTGCGCCACCATTCTCTGGAGCACCACCAGCCTGCTCCGCAGCTCCATCGACATGTCGATGGCGGCAGCGCCCAAGGGCACCGACATTGCCGCAATCAGGGTGTTCCTGCTGGCACGTCCCGGTGTGTCCGCGATCCACGATCTCCACGTCTGGCCGATCAGCACAACGGAAACGGCGCTGACGTGCCACCTCGTCATGCCCACCGGCGCCGGCGATGCGTTCCTGATAGAGACCGCGCAGATGCTGAAGCGCTCCCACCGCATCGGTCACACCACCCTTCAGGTCGAGACCCATCCCGACAACGGCTGCGCCCTGGCGCCGGATGATGTGGTGTGAAGAGTTTCCGTGTCGGCTAAACCTGAGATGTCGTCCCGGCGAAGGCCGGGACCCATAACCACAGGAAGTCGTTTGGGGAAGACTCGTGGTTGTCAGCTTCGCGCCACAACCACTCCTAGGCGTATGGGTCCCGGCCTTCGCCGGGACGACACCGAGTATGTTGCACACAGCTTGCGTTACAGCGACTTTTGAACAGCGGCGCCTACGCCGCCTTTGCCGTCACGATCCAGATGGCGCCCTGCAGCGCGACCGACTGCCCCTTCAGGAACGGCGTCAACATCTCGCGGATCGAGGCTTTTGCCGCGGCATACGTCTCGGGAGGATGGCCCTGCAGCGCGCGGCTGGCGGGGCCGATCTGGAGCGAGCCCTCGACCGCGGCATCGAGCCCGCCGCCGATCGCGACATCCATCGCGAGATTGTGCGGCTCCATCGCGACGTCGACGAAGCCAGCGCCTTTCAGGATGCGCGTCACGCGCTCTTCGGAGGCGAAGGCGAACGGACCCGGCTCGTCCGGCCCGACCGGCGGCATTTTGGGCACGTGTTTGTAGACCGCCATCAGCGGCGCCATCATCCACGGATTTTCCTTCGGCTCGCGCCAGCAGGCAAACGCCAGCCGCCCCGTTGGCTTCAGCGCGCGACGGAGGTTGGTGAAAGACGCGATGGGATCGGCGAAGAACATCACGCCGAACCGCGAGGCGAGCAGATCAAAACTCGCCGGCTCGAATGGATGCACTGTCGCATCCGCGAGCACGAAATCGAGCGGCAACCCTTTCGGCGCGAACGCGCGCGCTTGCGATAGCATGGGTTCGGACACATCGAGGCCGAGCGCAAAACCATCGGGCGCGACAGCCTTCGCGAACGCGAACGTCGTCGCACCGGAGCCGCAGCCGACATCGAGAACGCGCTCGCCCGGCTTCGGCCTGGCGCGCTCGATCAGCACGTCGGCGATGGGTCCAAGCAGGCTCTCCTGCGCCGCATGGCGATCGGCCCAGCGCTGCCCGCTGGGGCCGTTCCAGTAAGCGATCTGGTCGGCGTTCTGCTCGTGTCCGCTTGGTTGTTGCATCAGGGCCTCTGTGGCTCGGTATCGCCCGCCTGCGCCTATCGGCTTCGGCGCGGCAGCCTTCGTTCGCTTCGCGCTAATAACGTGTGAGGCTGGCTCGCCGAGCCGAAGCTCGCGAAGCGAGCAAAGGCTGGTGGGCGGTGAGAGATTCGAACTCCCGACCCTCTCGGTGTAAACGAGATGCTCTAACCAGCTGAGCTAACCGCCCCTCGCCGCTTCTTTATCCCCACCTGCCCCGAACGGGCAAGCGCGGAACGCCAATTCCTGGGCCTCAATCCCCCGGCCGGCCCGGCAGCAGTGGCACCGCGTCGATCCACACCGCCGCCGACTGGCACCAGATCTGCCTGACGGGCCGCAATTTGTCGCGCTGGCGGATGCTGCCCCAGCGGATGCCCCAATCGTCCGCCTGGTCGCCCTCGCCGCTCGTGAACAGCGGGGAACCGCACTCGGCGCAGAAGTGCTGGAAGCGCATCCGACCGTTGTCGCCGCGCTTGCCGTAGATCCTGGGCGTGCCGGCGGTCAGCTTGACGTCGGCCTTGGTGCAGATCGCCGTCACCCGGAACGGCGATCCAGTTAGGGTCTGGCAGTCCCGGCAGTGGCAGACTGACACCGTCTCCGGGTCGATCTCGGCTTCAAAGGTGATCTGGCCGCAATGGCATTGCCCGTCGATATGCATGGTCGTCATCCACTGCCCAAAACAAAATGCCCCACAACAAAAACGGCGCCCGAAGGCGCCGTTTTATCATCTTTTCGAGCTGCGATCTCAGTGAGCGGTCAGGCCACCGGCGGCTTCGTCGCCGTCCGGCTTCACCGTCACCTTGGTGTCCTCTTCCCAGACGATCGGCACCGGCTTCTTGACCAGCGCCTTGGCGACGACGTCGTCGAGGCGCGAGACCGGGATGATCTCCATGCCGCCCTTGATCGCATCGGAAATCTCCGTGAGATCCTTGGCGTTGTCCTCGGGGATCAGCACCGTCTTGATGCCGCCGCGGGCAGCAGCGAGCAGCTTCTCCTTCAGGCCGCCGATCGGCAGCACGCGGCCGCGCAGCGTGATCTCGCCGGTCATCGCGACATCGTGGCGGACCGGGATGCCGGTCATCACCGAGATGATCGCGGTGGCCATCGCCACGCCCGCCGACGGACCGTCCTTCGGCGTCGCGCCTTCCGGCACGTGCACGTGGATGTCGCGCCGGTCGAACAGCGGCGGCTCGATGCCGTAGACGATCGCGCGCGAGCGGACATAGGACGCCGCCGCCGAGATCGATTCCTTCATCACGTCACGCAGATTGCCCGTGACCGTCATCTTGCCCTTGCCGGGCATCATGACGCCTTCGATCGTCAGCAACTCGCCGCCGACGTCGGTCCAGGCAAGGCCGGTGACGATACCGACCTGCGGCTCACTCTCGATCTCGCCGTAGCGGTACTTCGGCACGCCGAGCAGCTCTTCCAGAGTCTTCTCGGTGACCTTGACCGACTTCTTCTTGGAGATCATCAGCTCCTTCACCGCCTTGCGGGCGAGTGTGGAGAGCTCACGCTCCAAATTGCGCACGCCCGCTTCGCGGGTGTAGCGGCGGATCAGAAGCAGCAGCGCGTCGTCGTCGATCGAGAACTCCTTGGAGTCCAGGCCGTGCTTGGACACCGCGTTCGGGATCAGGTGCTTGCGCGCGATCTCGACCTTCTCGTTCTCGGTGTAGCCCGCGATCCGGATGATCTCCATGCGGTCCATCAGCGGCCCGGGAATATTCAGCGTATTCGCGGTCGTGATGAACATCACGTTGGAGAGATCGTAGTCGACCTCGAGATAGTGGTCGTTGAAGGTCGCGTTCTGCTCGGGGTCGAGAACCTCGAGCAAAGCCGAGGACGGATCGCCGCGGAAATCGGCGCCCATCTTGTCGATCTCGTCCAGCAGGAACAGCGGATTGGACGACTTCGCCTTCCGCATGGACTGGATGATCTTGCCGGGCATCGAACCGATATAGGTGCGGCGGTGACCGCGGATCTCGGCCTCGTCGCGCACGCCGCCGAGCGACACGCGCACGAACTCACGCCCGGTCGCCTTCGCGATCGACTTGCCGAGCGAGGTCTTGCCGACACCGGGAGGGCCGACGAGGCACAGGATCGGACCCGTCAGCTTGTTGGCGCGCGACTGCACGGCGAGATACTCGACGATGCGGTCCTTGACCTTCTCCAGCCCGTAGTGATCGGCATCCAGAACCGCCTGCGCGGCTGCCAGATCCTTCTTCACCTTGGACTTCTTGTTCCACGGGATCGACAGCAGCCAATCCAGATAGTTACGCACGACGGTCGCTTCCGCGGACATCGGCGACATCTGGCGCAGCTTCTTCAATTCATGCTGCGCCTTCTCGCGCGCTTCCTTGGAGAGCTTGGTCTTGGAGATCTTCTCTTCGAGATCGGCGAGTTCGTCGCGACCGTCGTCGTCGCCGAGCTCCTTCTGGATCGCCTTCATCTGCTCGTTGAGATAGTACTCGCGCTGGGTCTTCTCCATCTGGCGCTTGACGCGCGAACGGATGCGCTTCTCGACCTGGAGCACCGAGATCTCGCTCTCCATCAGGCCCAGCACCTTCTCAAGGCGCTGCGTGACCGACAGCGTCTCCAGGATGCCCTGGCGATCCGCGATCTTGACGGCGAGATGCGAGGCGACGGTGTCGGCGAGCTTGGCGAAATCGGTGATCGCCTGCACGACGCCGACGACCTCGGCCGAGATCTTCTTGTTGAGCTTCACATAGCTCTCGAAGTCGGACACGACCGAGCGCGCCATGGCCTCGGCCTCGACCGACTTCGCATCGGTGTCGGCGAGCGCAATCGCGGTCGCTTCGTAATAGTCGGCGCGATCGGTGTACTTCTGCACGCGCGCACGCTCGAGCCCTTCGACCAGCACCTTCACGGTGCCGTCGGGAAGCTTCAAGAGCTGGAGCACGCTGGCAAGCGTACCGGTCTCGTAAATGGAATCGGGTGCCGGATCATCGTCGGACGCGTTCTTCTGGGTCGCGAGCATGATCAGCGCGTCGTTCTTCATCACCTCTTCGAGCGCGCGGATCGACTTCTCGCGGCCGACGAACAGCGGAACGATCATGTGCGGGAAGACGACGATGTCGCGCAGGGGCAGCACGGGATAGGCGTGCGTTTCGCCATGGACGATGGTTGGCCTGGGTTTTGGATTGGTCATGGCCTTTTCCTTTTGCTTTGCCCCCTTGCACGCAGCCCGCCATGCTCATGCGCAACCGCCACAAGGTGCCGAGGTGATCCACAAAACCGGTCGGTCCTTTTGAGATTGGACCGGCCTGCCGGATCGGAACTGAGGCGAATCTTGAAGAGAATTTTTGCTCGCCGCCGACATTAGGTGGCTATCGACCCGGGGGGTGTCAAGTCATTGAAGACGCGCGCCATCAGGCGCTTACGCACGCAAATAAGCGACGCAACACCGGCTGCGGAGATACTTTCCGCAGCCCTTGCTTGAGGAGACGATTGGAGCGTTCCAGCGCCGAAATCAGGCGCTGGCGTTCTCGACGGCGCGATCGGACCGATCGGCGTAGATGTAGAGCGGACGCGCCGTTCCTTCCACGACTTCGCGGGAAATCACGACTTCTTCCACACCTTCGAGGCCCGGCAGGTCGAACATGGTCTCGAGCAGGATCGCCTCGAGGATCGAACGCAATCCGCGCGCACCGGTCTTGCGCTCGATCGCCCTGCGGGCAACCGCGCCAAGCGCCTCGTCGGCGAAGGTCAGCTCGATGTTCTCCATCTCGAACAGCCGCTGGTACTGCTTCACCAGCGCGTTCTTCGGCTCGACCAGGATCTTCTTGAGCGAAGCCTCGTCCAGATCCTCCAGCGTCGCCACGACCGGCAGACGGCCGACGAATTCCGGGATCAGGCCGTACTTCAGGAGATCCTCCGGTTCGACGTGACGGAAGATTTCGCCGGTGCGGCGGTCTTCCGGCGCGAGCACCTGGGCGGCGAAACCGATCGAGGTCGACCGTCCGCGTGCCGAAATGATCTTTTCGAGACCCGAGAACGCACCGCCGCAGATGAACAGGATGTTGGTGGTGTCCACCTGCAGGAATTCCTGCTGCGGATGCTTGCGGCCGCCCTGCGGCGGGACCGAAGCCACCGTGCCTTCCATGATCTTGAGCAGCGCCTGCTGCACGCCCTCACCCGACACGTCGCGCGTGATCGAGGGATTGTCGGACTTGCGGCTGATCTTGTCGATTTCGTCGATGTAGACGATGCCGCGCTGGGCACGCTCGACATTGTAGTCGGCGGCCTGGAGCAGCTTCAGGATGATGTTCTCGACGTCCTCGCCGACATAGCCGGCTTCGGTCAGCGTCGTCGCATCCGCCATCGTGAACGGCACGTCCAGGATGCGGGCGAGCGTCTGCGCGAGCAGCGTCTTGCCCGAGCCGGTCGGACCGATCAGCAGGATGTTCGACTTCGCAAGCTCGACGTCGTTGTGCTTGGTCTGGTGGTTGAGGCGCTTGTAGTGATTATGCACCGCGACCGAGAGGACCTTCTTCGCATGGTTCTGTCCGATCACGTAATCGTCCAGCACCTTGCAGATTTCCTTCGGCGTCGGAATCCCGTCGCGCGACTTCACCAGCGAGGATTTGTTCTCCTCGCGAATGATGTCCATGCAGAGCTCGACGCACTCGTCGCAAATGAAGACCGTGGGACCCGCGATCAGTTTGCGAACTTCGTGCTGGCTCTTGCCGCAGAACGAGCAATACAGCGTGTTCTTGGAGTCGCTCGTGCCGACCTTACTCATTCATGTCTCCGTCCGCGGTTCGATCCCGTCCGCTCGATCGCCCTATTCCGGCACGACAGCCGGTACAGTCCTTCAAATAGAGCAAATTCCGTACCAAAAAAGACCCTTGGCGTTACATGCCGTGCGAATCACGGTCACTCGATTCCCCGCGATCATAGCCGATCAGTCGTAGCGAACCATGCTGTCACCCGACTATCAAGAATTCGCTAATCGGGGGTCGCCGGCTACCCGTGACAATACCGTGATTTCCGGTCTTGGCACGGGCGAAGTGATCGAAATCACCCCGGCGTTGCTGGATTGCCACGAAAAACAAGCACGAAAGCGGAACTTTCTGCCTGCCGCAGGGCGCAAAACTACGTTTTGCGACGCGCGCACGTGTCCTTAACGTGAACGCTCCCTGATGGCGCGCCGGCGAGCCCGAGGGTTCGCCGCCGCAGTAGTGCTACGGGGTCTTCGGCGACGCGGTTTCCTCGGCGCGCTTGTCGATGACCCTGTCGACCAGGCCGAACTCCTTGGCGTCGCTCGCGGTCAGGAACTTATCGCGTTCCAACGCGTCCTCGATCGCCTTGTAGGTCTGGCCGGTGTGCTTCACGTAGATCTCGTTGAGCCGCTTCTTCAGGTTCAGGATTTCCTGAGCGTGCAGCATGATGTCGGTGGCCTGGCCCTGGAAGCCGCCGGAGGGCTGATGCACCATGATGCGCGCGTTCGGCAGCGAGAAGCGCATGTCCTTCTCGCCGGCGCAGAGCAGCAGCGAGCCCATCGAGGCGGCCTGGCCCGTGCACAGCGTCGAGACCGGCGGGCGAATGAACTGCATGGTGTCGTAGATCGCGAGGCCCGACGTCACCACGCCGCCCGGCGAGTTGATGTACATCGAGATTTCCTTCTTCGGATTTTCCGCCTCAAGGAACAACAGCTGCGCCACGATCAGCGTCGACATGCCGTCCTCGACCGGCCCGGTCAGGAAAATGATGCGCTCTTTCAGAAGGCGCGAGAAAATGTCGTAGGCGCGCTCGCCACGGTTGGTCTGCTCGACCACCATGGGCACGAGGTTCATGTAGGTTTCAACCGGATCGCGCATGAGTCACCTAGGGTTTTGAAGAGGCGGACATCGCCAGGCCCGGCTGCCAGTCGGGGCTGGATCTGCCGGAAGGCCGATGGACGTCCCGTGATGCAGGAACTTGGTAGACGAACTTGGTAGAAGCGGAAGGCGTAGCGACAGATATAGCCCAATTCGCGCCTGACAAGTGCGGAGCGAATTAAGGCTTAATCCGTGGGGCAGTTGAAGCTGATTCGTACAAAGAGGCCCAGCCGGCCACTTGGCTAGCTCGACCTCTTTGATGATCATCCTTAATGCAAGCCTATCCCAAGGGCTCGCCTAGAGGCTCTCCTGAAGCCCTCAGGCCGCGGTCTTTTCCGCCTCGTCGTCCTTGTAGAGATCGTCGCGCGAAACCTTCTTCTCGGTCACGTTGGCGAGTTCGAGGATGAAGTCGACCACCTTATCCTCATAGATCGGTGCACGAAGCTGGGCCAACGCTTGGGCGTTGCTGCGGTAATAGTCCCAGACCTCCTTCTCGCGACCCGGCATCGAGCGCGCCCGCTCGATCACGGCGCGGCCGACCTCGTCGTCGGTCACGGAGATCTTGTTCTTCTCACCGATCTCGGAGAGCACGAGGCCGAGCCGCACGCGGCGGTCGGCGATCTTGCGGTACTCTTCCTTGGCGGCGTCTTCAGTGGTGTCCTCGTCGGCGAAGGTCTTGCCGGCGGAGTCCATCTCGGCCTTCACCGAGTTCCACATCAAATTGAACTCCTCGTCCACCAGCGAAGGCGGCGCCTCGAAGCGATGGGCCTCGTCGAGGCGGTCGAGCAGCGCGCGCTTGACGCGCTGGCGCGTCGCGGTCGCGAACTCGGCGACCAGCCGCTCGCGCGCCGCTTCCTTCAGCTTGTCCAGCGATTCGAGGCCGAGCGTCTTGGCGAACTCGTCGTCGATCGCGAGATCCTGCGGCGCCTCGATCAGCGTCGCGGTGGTCTCGAACTCGGCCGGCTGGCCGGCGAGCTTGTCGTTCATGTAGTTCTTGGGAAACGCCACCTTCAGGGTGCGGGTCTCGTCGGTGGCGATGCCGGTGAGCTGCTCTTCGAAGCCGGGGATGAAGGTATTGGATCCGATCACCACCTGGATGCCCTCGCCGGCGCCGCCCTCGAAGGGCTCGCCGTTGATGGTGCCCTTGAAGGCGACGGTGACGCGATCACCCGACTCGGCCTTGGCGCCCTCGCCCTTCGCGGCATAACCGCGGTTCGAATCGGCGATGCGCTTGATCGCCTCGTCGACGTCGGCGTCGGTGACTTCGGCGACGGGCTTCTCGACCTCGAAGGTCTTGAAGTCGGCAAGCGCGATCGACGGCACCACCTCGATCGCAACCGTGTAGGTCAGATCGGTTTTGCCGTTGAGCAGCTCCTCGACCTCGGCCTGCTCGGTCGGCATGGTGATCTTCGGTTCGGTCGCAAGGCGGAAGCCGCGCTCGGAGAACAGCTGCGTGTTGGTGTCGCGGATGGTCTGGTCGATGGTCTCGGCCATCACCGAGCGGCCATAGACCTTCTTGAGGTGCGTGACCGGTACCTTGCCGGGACGGAAGCCGTTGATTTTGACCTTGTCCTTGAGGTCGACGAGTTTGGCACCGGCCTTGGCGTCGAGATCAGACGCGGGAACGCTGATCTTGAACTCGCGCTTCAAACCTTCCGAGAGGGTTTCTGTGACCTGCATGGTGTCCAATCTTCTTCTCGTTCGGTCCCGGCGCGCATGCGTCGGGACGCTGTCATTAATCGATCCGGCGCGAGGCGAACGCCTCAACGCCGGTGGTTCATCGGACCGGCTTCCGGCGGACAAACATCCGCGCGGGAGCAGATCGCGTAATCCGTGCAAACGCTGAAAGCGCTTGGTGCGGGCGGAGGGACTCGAACCCCCACAACTTTCGTCACTGGAACCTAAATCCAGCGCGTCTACCAGTTCCGCCACGCCCGCGTAAATTTGCATCAAGACCGGCCGCGATGCCGCGGGCGGCGGGCTTATAGCATGTGCCCGCCTGTTCGCAGCAAAAAAATGGCCCGATAGAGGCAGGCTTCACCTAGGCACGACAGCTGGACTTATCCAGCACGGCGTGGTCCGGATCGGCCATGAAAACGCGGATCTTCGACCGGACGAGGCGCGAGGTTTTGGCGGGGCTTGGCGCCGGACTTGGAGCCTCTGCGGCCGGGCTGATGGCGGGCGGCGCAGTCCCGGCCATGACCGCCCAGCTTGCCCTTCAGGCAAGGCCGGCGACGCTGGCTCTCAGGCCGGGGCAGCCGGACACACCCATCTGGGAGCTGGCCGCGGTAAGCCACCTCGGGGATGTCCGCCTCAAACGTAGCGACCGCTGCGAGGTGGTCTTCCGCAACGACCTGCCTGTGCCGCTTGCACCAGTCTGGTACGGCCTTGGTGGCCCGGCCGCGGCCGACCCGCTTCGGGGGCGCCCCCCGACGGCCCCGGATGCGACGGAAACATCAATTATTTCAGTCCCGAACGCGGGAACTCTGCTGGCCGACTTCCGGCTGTTCGAGGACGGCCTGAAGCAGCCCGCGCGCCCGCTTCCGATCATTGCCGCCGAGACAAACCAGGTCGCCGCCGATCGCGACGTGGTTCTCTTGATCGAGGAATGGCGGCTACGCTCGGATGGAACCGCACTTCCCCCGGGCCGGGACCCGAAGGACACATCCCCGCTCTATACGATCAACGGAACGACTTCATTCGAACTCTCAGCTGCGGCCAATGAGCGGCTGCGGCTGCGCTTTATCAACGGCTCTCAACGTTCTGTTCTGGCGATCAAATTGGAAAGCCACGAAGTCCAGGTGCTGGCCCTGGACGGACAGCCGGCCGAGCCGTTCCCGGCTCGCAACGGCGCGCTGGTGCTGGCTCCCGGCGCACGCGCCGACGCCTTCGTGGATGCGGCCACATCGGCCCCATTCCTGCTGCATGACGGCAAGGAGGCGCGCCAGGTCGGCCGCCTGACGGTCTCCGGCAAGCTTGACCGGCGCGTGCCGCTGTTGCCGCCGCAGCCGCTCCCTCCGAATGACCTGCCCGACCGTCTCGATCTGAGAGGCGCCCTGCGATTCGATGTCACACTCGGGGCAGCCGACGCCGGCTGGATCCGGCCTACGAATTTCTCCACCGCCTCGGCGCCTGCCTTCCGCGCCAGGACCGGCCGCACCGTCGTGTTGGCCCTCAAGAACCCCGCCCCCGTCGCCACCGTCTTCCATCTCCACGGCCACCATTTCCGCCTGCTCGACAAGCTCGACGACGGCTGGAAGCCCTATTGGCTCGACACGCTCGCGATCGAGCCCGGCCAGACCCAGCGCATCGCATTCGCTGCGGCCTCCCCCGGCCGATGGCTGATCGAATCCGTCGTCACCGACTGGGCCGCGCCGCGGCTGGTGCGCTGGTACGGGGTGGAGTGAGGCGCGCCGATCAGACGTGCGGCTTGGCTGTGAGTTCGATTCCGAGCGCCTTCATCACCGCAATAGTCGTTTTGAGCGTTGGATTACCGTTGGTGCTGAACGAGCGATAAAGCTGCTCGCGAGAAAGACCGGTCTCCTTCGCGATTTGCGTCATCCCTTTCGCACGGGCCACGACGCCAAGCGCGTGCGCGATGTAAGCCGCATCTTCGGTCTTGAACGCTTCCTCCATGAAAACGGCAATGGCCTCGTCAGACTGCAGGTCTTCGGCCGGATCGTAAGTCGTCAGCTTTTCGCCCATCTCATTCGCTCCACATCTCGGCAAGGCGCTTCGCCGCCTTGATGTCTTTCACCTGCGTGCTCTTGTCGCCCCCACACAGCAAGACGATGATCGCGTTGCCCCGCTTCTGAAAATGCGATATCCGGGGCCGTGATGAATACGCAGCTCGCTCACACCCTCGCCCACCGGTTCGACGTCACCTGCGTGCCCATGAGCCAACCGGTCCAATCGCGACGCAATCAGCGCTCTGGCACGCTCATCCTTGAGACGCGATCGCCACTTCCGAAACGTCTCAGTCTGCTTGAGCTCAATCACATGTAGTTTTTAGACTACAATTATTCACGAATCAAGCGGGCTTACGCATCCAGAGACCGTCGAAGCGGCCCACACGTGGCACGTCGCGAAGACGTGCTCGCGGTAGAACAAGCCGTCCTCGTCCGGCGTATGCAGCCCAACGAGCCAAGGCATCGCATCATCGAATGCAGCCCGGTGAACCTGCGCCGCCGCGCCCATATCGGTGAGCGCGAGCTGCCTGAGCATTAGTATTCGATCCCCAGCGCGTGATAGATCCGCCGGTGCACGGCGGGCAGCGTCTCGGTAAGATCCTCTGCGATCAGGCCCGGTCCCGCCTCGCTCGCCGCTTCGCCATGCATCCACACCGCGATGCTGGCGGCTTCGAACGCCGGGACGCCTTGCGCAAGGAGGCCTGCGATGATGCCGGCGAGCACGTCGCCGGCACCCGCTGTGGCGAGCCAGGGCGGTGCGTTGGCGGCGACGGTGGCGCGGCCGTCGGGCGCGGCAATCGTGGTGTCGGCGCCCTTCAGCAGCACGACCGCGCCGGAGCGCTCGGCGGCGGCGCGCACGCGCTCGATCTTCGAGCGCCCCGGATGCTTATTGCTGAGGTCGGAGAACAGCCGCGGGAACTCGCCCTCGTGCGGCGTCAGCACCACCGCGTTGTCCTGCGACGTCTTGATCGATTCGAACAGGCGCTCGGGATTGGCGGCAAAGCTTGTCAGCGCATCTGCGTCGAGCACCAGGCGCCGCTGGGCGTTAAGCGCCGTGTGGACGAGATCGCAGGTGCGCTCGCCGACACCCGCACCGGGGCCGATGATGCAGGTGTTGTAGCGCTTGTCGCCGAGCAACTCTCCGAACTCGATGGCGGTATCGACGGGGCGAACCATCACCGCGGTAAGCGCAGCCGCATTGATCGCGAGCGCATCACGCGGCGTCGCCAAAGTCACCAGGCCCGCGCCTGCCCGCAGCGCCCCGCGCGCGGCGAGCCGCGCGGCACCGGTCGCCGCCGCATCGCCCGAGACCGCCAGCACATGGCCGCGCGCGTATTTGTGGCCGTCGATGCGCGGCACCGGAAAGGCCGCGCCCCAGAAGTCCGGATCGTTTTCGAATATTTGCGGCGCGATCTCGTCCAGCACCTGCGCCTCGATACCAATGTCGGCGACACGCACGTGGCCGCAATGCATGCGCCCCGGCAGCAGCAGATGCGCCGGCTTCTTCCGGAAGAAGGTAACGGTCTCGGTGGCGTTCACCGCCACGCCCAGCACGGCCGCGCTGGTGCCGTTTATGCCGCTCGGCAGGTCCACCGCGAGCACTGGCGCACCGTTGGTGTTGATCGCCTCGATCATCGCACGCGCCTCGCCCTCGACGATACGGCTGAGGCCCGCGCCGAACAGCGCATCGATGATCAGCGCCGGTCGCCCGATCGCCTGCGGGTTGAACGGGAGCACCGGGTGTTTCCAGCCCCGCGCGGCCGAGGCCGCATCGCCCTGGAGCTGGTCGCGCTCGCACATCAGGATCACCGAGACCTCGCGGCCTTGCGCGGCGAGCTCGGCGGCTGCGACAAAACCGTCCCCGCCGTTGTTGCCCGGGCCGGCCACGATCAGGATTGGCCCCTCCTCCACCAGCGCGTGGGCGGCCTCGGCGACAGCCTGGCCGGCACTGAGCATCAGCTTGAAGCCGGGGGTGCCTGCCGCAATGCTGAGCTGGTCGGCGCGCTGCATTTCGGCGTTGGTCAGAACTTCCATGCCACTTCCCTGTCCAAAAGCCTTTTCAACAGGCACGTTCCGCGCCGGCCCATGCAACGGAACAATGATCTGCACAGATATTGAACCGTTTGCCTATTTCGTAGTCTGCGTTATTTTGTGCGGGTCGGCGCCACCTATCAGAGCTGCACGTTAAAAGGCTGATAACGCTCCAATAATCAGGGCATTTGCAACTTGGCATAGACCCTGCTTTCGCGGAAGTCGCTTCGGTTCGTCGTGCTCACTGGCATTTGATCAGGGTGTGGCCGGCCGTTGTTGCCGGACTGGTCAGGGATCCCGGCATAGCGAAGACAAGATCGTGCGTCATGAAAAGCGCATCCTGACGAAGACGTTGCTATTTGTTCGAAAGGCCGGGAGGCGCGCAGTGAAGAAAATCGAAGCCATCATCAAGCCATTCAAGCTCGACGAGGTGAAGGAAGCGCTTCAGGAAGTCGGCCTTCAGGGCATCACCGTCACCGAAGCCAAGGGCTTCGGCCGGCAGAAGGGTCACGCCGAGCTATACCGCGGCGCAGAATACATCGTCGACTTCCTGCCCAAGGTGAAGATCGAGATCGTGATCGGCGACGATCTGGTCGAGCGCGCCATCGACGCAATCCGCCGCGCCGCGCAAACCGGGCGCATCGGCGACGGCAAGATCTTCGTCTCCAACATCGAAGAGGCGATCCGCATCCGAACCGGCGAATCCGGGCTGGACGCTATCTGAGCCGGGTGCTATCCCGCATTTTGCGACATTCTGACAAGAAATAGGCTGCTTCGGCGGCCTCATTTTGTTTGTGCCTCGCGCGCCTCAAGAAGCGTGAACACGGTCGCTCGAAGTTTGGAAACCGACCCGCAGAGCCAAAAGGGGTATGCATGAAGACCGCCAAAGACGTCCTGAAATCGATCAAGGACAACGACGTCAAATACGTCGACCTGCGCTTCACCGATCCGCGCGGCAAGTGGCAGCACGTCACCTTCGACATCAGCATGATCGATGAAGACATTTTCGCCGAAGGAACGATGTTCGACGGCTCCTCGATTGCCGGCTGGAAGGCGATCAACGAGTCCGACATGTGCCTGATGCCCGATCCGGTGACCGCGACGATCGATCCGTTCTTCGCCGAGACCACCATGGTCATCACCTGCGACGTGCTTGAGCCGACCACCGGCGAGCCCTACAACCGCGACCCCCGCGGCATCGCCAAGAAGGCCGAGGCGATGGTGAAGTCGATGGGCGTTGGCGACACCGTGTTCGTCGGCCCCGAAGCCGAGTTCTTCGTGTTCGACGACGTGCGCTTCTCCGCCAACCCCTACAGCACCGGCTTCCGCCTCGACTCTTCCGAGCTGCCGACCAACTCCGACACCGAATACGAAGGCGGCAATCTCGGCCATCGTGTCCGCACCAAGGGCGGCTACTTCCCGGTGCCGCCGCAGGATTCCGTGCAGGACATGCGCTCCGAGATGCTCGGCGCCATGGCCAAGATGGGCGTGAAGGTCGAGAAGCACCATCACGAAGTCGCTTCCGCCCAGCACGAGCTCGGCATGAAGTTCGACACGCTGACCTTGATGGCCGACCACATGCAGATCTACAAATACTGCATCCACCAGGTCGCGCACATCTACGGCAAGACCGCCACCTTCATGCCGAAGCCGGTCTTCGGCGACAACGGCTCGGGCATGCACGTGCACCAGTCGATCTGGAAGGACGGCAAGCCGGTGTTCGCCGGCAACAAATACGCCGACCTGTCGGAGACCTGCCTCCATTACATCGGCGGCATCATCAAGCACGCCAAGGCGATCAACGCCTTCACCAACCCGTCGACCAACTCCTACAAGCGTCTGGTCCCGGGCTATGAGGCTCCCGTGCTGCTCGCCTATTCCGCGCGCAACCGCTCGGCCTCCTGCCGCATCCCCTACACCGCTTCGCCGAAGGCCAAGCGCGTCGAGGTGCGCTTCCCCGATCCGCTCGCCAATCCCTATCTCGGCTTCGCCGCGATGCTGATGGCGGGCCTCGACGGCATCAAGAACAAGATCGATCCGGGTCCGGCGATGGACAAGGACCTCTACGATCTGCCGAAGGAAGAGCTGAAGCAGATCCCGACCGTGTGCGGCAGCTTGCGCGAGGCGCTGGAAAACCTCGACAAGGACCGCGGCTTCCTGAAGAACGGCGGCGTGTTCGACGACGACTTCATCGACGCCTATATCGAGCTGAAGATGACCGAAGTCGCCCGCTTCGAAATGACCCCGCACCCGGTCGAGTTCGAGATGTACTATTCGGGCTAAGCCGCCCGAACGACCGCGACACACGAAAGGCGCCCCTCGGGGCGCCTTTTTTTGTGGTCATCGAGTTTCGTTCTGCGTCTGACTCCACTTCGTTCTCAAAGAACGAATCGGAATCGAGAAAACTGGCGCGCATCAATTCTTGATATCTGGTTTATTGCGCCCGAGAGATCGCAAGCGCTGTCGGTAATTCGTAGGATGCGTTCAGCGCCGCGAAATCCATCCTGGGGACTAGTTCTCGTGCGCGTTTGCGAAAATCGCCAATCCTCCGCCGCCGGTCGCAACGATCGATAGCCTCGGAATGCCGATGTTCCATCCCTCATAGCCAGAGGACACGTTGAGAATTTCCAAGAGGACATTGCCAGAAAACCAGATCGACAGGTCTCCTGTGTCCGAGCGGATTGCAACCCGCTCGATGGGCTTCTCTCCGAGAAGACTTAACGCTACTTTCTCGCCATCGAGCGGAGCCGCCAGACCAAACTGATGACCATCATCGCTGCTTGCGAAAGCAATTCCGTTCGCGTGGATAATCCGCCACGGACATTCGGCGCTCAGCCCTGAAGCGACAGCATCCCCGAAACTGAAATTCCAATCGAACTCTCGGCGCGTCACCCTTACGAGATGGCGACCCCCAAAATGAGCAGTTAGGCTCTCACCGACATCCATCCCAATCTCCGTGACGTCCGACGCTCAGGTCCGCGCAGCACGATGGGTTTCGCTTCGGTCGCCCATCCTACGCGGACCAATCTGCCCCAACAGTCATACGGCCTCCTCACTGTCGGGAAAATTCACGCCGATCTTTCTCACCACTGCCGCAAACTTCAGGAGAGCCGCGCTGTCGGAGGTCGCCTCCACGCCGTCACCCGACAGCGAGTGGATTTGCTTCGCAGCGCTCACGATGACGATGGTTGTAGGCCTCGGTGAAGCCCCGCAGCCCCGCAGCTATGCCGCCGCGCGCTGCTTCGCCACCATAGCCTGACCGAACGCCTCGAACAGTTTTCGGTTGATCGGATTGTGCTGCGGGTCGTATTCGGCGTGCCATTGCACCCCGAGCGCAAAGGCCTTGGCTTCCGCGATGCGGATCGCCTCGATGGTGCCGTCCTCGGCAATGCCCTCGATCAGCACGCGCTTGCCGGGATCGAGGATGCCCTGGCCGTGCAGCGAGTTGACCCTGATCTTGTCACAGCCGAGCAATTCCGCGAACGCGCCGCCCGGCGTCAGATCGACGTCGTGACGATCGGCAAACACCACTGTCGGATCGGGATGGATCTCACCGTTCTCGAGCCTCGGCATGCGATGGTTCATGCGGCCGGGGATTTCGCGGATCTCGGGATGCAGCGAGCCGCCGAAGGCGACGTTCATCTCCTGGAGGCCCCGGCAGATGCCGAACAGCGGGATGCCGCGGGCAACGCAGGCGACCGAGAGCGCCAGCGCCACCTCGTCCCGGTGGATGTCGTAGGGCTCGTGCGCCTCACACGGATCGACGTTGAAACGGGTCGGGTGCACGTTGGCCCGGGCGCCGGTGAGCACGATGCCATCGACGGTATCGAGCAGCGCGCCGATATCGGTGATGTCGGGCGAGCCCGCGAACATCACCGGCAGGCCGCCGGAAACCTCGGCCACGGCGCGCAGATTACGCTCGCCGACCATCTGGACCTGAAATCGATTTTCAACGCGATGGGCGTTCCCGATCACGCCGACGACCGGCTTTCTCATCTCCCGTTCAGACCTCTCGCCGAAGAAGATTCTTCAAACATGCCCCTGGGATGGAACAAATTCAACAGAAGGGTACGCGGGACGGCAATGCTATTTTCGCGCAAATGCCTCCCGGGCCACGATCGCGCCGCCAAGGGGCAGGCCGGCGGCCTTCAGTGCGGTCGCCGCCGGGTCGCCCGGCGTGGCCAGCCAGGGCAGTTTCGCCTCGATTCCGCGCGTCACGGACTCGCCGAGCACGCCACCGAAATCGATCGGCCAGAGCCCGTTGGGCACCATTTCGGCGGTAAGGCCACGGAGTGCATAGCCGTCGCCCAGGACCGCCTCCGCATAGTCGCCGGTGACAAGTCGCGCGGTTGCAGGGTCGAGGGGATCGCCAAAGCTCACGAGCACGGGCATTAGGTCCCCCTGCACCGCGACGACGCCGCTCTGCCGGTTGAGCTCGTTGAACGAGACGCGGTTGCCGCGCGCGGCGCCATAAGCGCGGAGCGCCACATAGTTGATGTCGTCGAGATCGAGCTTCGCGCCCTGCTGATGCGCGAGCAATGCCACCACATTCTTCCCCCGGCCGAGGTCGACGAACACAGCCTCGCCGCGCATCGTGGTGCGGCCGCCCCGGCTGTAGCCGCGATCGGGCACGACGGACAGAATGCCCGACCCGGTCTTGATTCCGTCAGGCGTCGTCACCTCGACCGTGAGGCGATATTTGTGACCGGGCCGGTTGATCCGGATTTGGTCGCCTATCACGAGCACGGCCAGAAGGCCGAGCAGACCGGCCCACTTGCTGATGAAACTCAAGCGCCCTCACCTGTTCTTTCCTCATCGCTCTGCACCGTTCACGCGGCAGCGTCAAACCAGCGCGTTGACGCGGTCTTGATCCGGATCGCGTTTGTCGAAAGAGTACGGCGCACCGCGCTGAAGAGGACCCGATGTGACCATTCCCGCAGATGAACGACCCCGGACCCGCACCGATCTGGCCTGGGCGATCTCGGTCGGGGGCATCGGAATCGTGCTGTTCACGGCAATGCTGGTCTTCACCTGGTATTTTGCCGCCACCCTGCTCCTGATCTTCACCGGAATGCTGCTCGGCGTCGGCCTCAACGCGCTGACCAACGCGCTCGGCCGCCGCGTGCACCTGCCCCACGCGGTCCGGCTCGCGATCGTCTGTGCCGCGCTGGCGGTGATGCTCGCAGGCGTGGCCTATCTCGGCGGCGCCACCATTGCCGAGCAGGCCTCGCTGCTGAGCAAGACGATCAAGTCGCAGATCACCAACGTCCGGTCGTTCCTCGAAAACCATGGGATCGACACCAGCTTCTTCGATCTCGGCAACGCCGTACCCGCTGCCTCCACCGATGCGACGCCGACGCCCACCCCGACCCCGGGCTCGCACGGCGGATTGCCGGGCGCAGGCGCGCTGGCCTCGAGCGGCGGGGCGATCGTGAGCCAGACCTTCAAGCTGCTGCTCGGCACCATCAGCGCGGTCGGCAACATCTTCATCGTGCTGTTCCTGGGGCTCGCCTTCGCCGCGCAGCCCGCGGTCTATCATGACGGCCTGTTGTTTCTGGCGCCGGCCAGGCATCGCGCCCGCATCACCCTCATCATCGACGGCATCGGCGAGACGCTGGAGCGCTGGCTGATCGCGCAGATCATCGTGATGCTTGCGGTCGGCGTGGTGACCTGGATCGGGCTCGTCCTTATCGGCATTCCCGGCTCGTTCATCCTGGGGATCCAGGCAGGCTTGCTCGCCTTCATCCCGACCGTCGGCGCCATCATCGCCGGCGTGGTGGTCGTGCTGGCGAGCCTCGCCTCGGGATGGATTCCGGCGCTGTCGGCCTTTCTCCTCTTCATGGGCGTGCACGCCATGGAGAGCTATGTGCTGACGCCGATCCTGCAGCGGCAGGCACTGGACATCCCGCCGGCCACGCTGTTCGCGTTCCAGATCCTGCTCGGCGTCGTGTTCGGAATCTGGGGCCTGGCGCTGGCGCTGCCTCTGGTCGCCATCGCCAAGGTCGTGATCGACCACTTCAAGACGTATGAAGCGCCGCCTCTGGCGGAGGCGGCCTGAGCCGCCTCAGGTGGTGAGCACGGTTTCGGTGTGCTCGACCTCAGGGGGTGCCGCAAAATACTGGCCGACGAGGCCGCGCCATTCGGTGAAATTCTCGGAGCCGCGAAAATCGACGGTGTGGTTCTCGAGCGTTTCCCACTTCACCATCAGACGATAGCGCTGCGGCTTCTCGATCGACTTGTGCAGCTCGAAACCATGGAAACCCTTGGAGCGGCCGAAAGCGGCCTTGGCCTTGGCGACGGCGGCCTCAAAGTCCTTCTCGCTGCCCGGCTTGACGTCGATTTGCGCGATCTCGGTGATCATCTGTTTCCACCCATTTTGTTCGATGGGCGTGTCTACCGCAGCCCGCGACAAAGAAAAAGGCGCCGAAACGGCGCCCTGCCCGGTCCAAAAATGCAGATCACTCAGGCAAGCAGCAGAACGGTGCCCGCCACGATCAGCGCACAACCGGCGAACAGCGCGAGCGGCCAGTAATTGCGGCCTTGCGTGTAATGCCCCTGGGCGCGGCGCTCGGTGATCAGCGCGCTCTCGTATTCGTCCGCGGTCGAGAACAGGCAGGCGAAGCCGCCGCGTGCCGAAGTCGCCGCGGCTTCGAGCGACATCAGGGCGGTCTGCGGGTTCTGTCGACGGATCGATTCCATGACCGCAATGGTAGGGATCGAATGGTAAACAGGGGATTACCGCAAGGCCTCCTTTGCCTAGGCTGTCGCCGTCTGCGCCTTGGATGGTGTCTTGGACTGCGTGTTGGAGACGCCGATCCGTGCGGCGCTCTGGCGGCGCCAGTTCTCCAGCGACAATGGCAGCTCCTCCGCCGCCTCGACGCGGTTACGGCCGCCGCGCTTGGCCCGGTAAAGCGCGGTGTCGGCCGAGGCCAGCAGCACTTCGAGCTCGGTGCCGGCCGGACCGCCCGCGACGCCGATGCTGACGGTGGTGTCGACCGGGCCCTCGTCGACCACGACCCCGGAGGTCTCGAAGGCCTCGCGCACGCGCTCGGCGACCAGCACGCCCTCCTCCAGCGAACACGGCAGGAGGGCTGCGAACTCCTCGCCACCGATGCGACCCGACATGTCGCTGATGCGCAGATTGCTGACGACGACGGTCGAGAACAGTTTCAGCATCTCGTCGCCGGCGGGATGGCCGAAGCGGTCGTTGATCGACTTGAAATGATCGATGTCGAAGATCATCACGGTCACGGGACGGCCGGCCTTGGCCTCGCGCTCAATCACGCGTCCGCAGGCTTCCGAGAAGCCGCGGCGGTTGAGCATGCCGGTCAGCGGATCGGTGGACGCGGCGGTCCGGTGCGCGGTGACCGTGCGCTCGGACACCAGCATGAAGATCACGAACACGGTGCCGACGGCATAGAGCACGAGCTCGACCGCGAACAAGGTGACCCAGATGCTGGTGGAGAAGCCGGCATCGTTCGGGCGCAGGAAGCTGCCGAGCAGGATCGGCAGCATCAAGACGCAGCCGTGCATCACCGGGACCACGAAGGCCGGCCAGCGCCGTTGCAGGCTCTTGCGCCGCTCGACCCAGAGCTCGCTCGCCGTCAGCGCCGCATAGACCGAGACGATGCCGGCGCCGACGATCATGCGGAGCATGGATGCGGCGGGATCGAGCAGCGTGGCGGCAGCGGTCCAGGCGAGCGCGCCGACCAGGAGACCCGGCCAGTTCGGCTTGCGGCCGTGGAAGACACGCGCCGCATTCCACACCATGCCGCAGGCGACGAAGCCGACCGCGTTCAGCGCAAGGTAAAGATGCGGCCCCAACTTCTCGCCGGCCGCCGTCCAGAGCGCCACCGATGCAGCGCCAAGGAGATAGGCGGTGCCCCACCATTTCAGCGCAGGGCTGTTCTCCTGCCTTCCGAAAAATACCATCATGGCGCCGAGCAGTGCGGCGACCATGGTGGCGACCAAATAGAGCGTGATGCTATCGAGCGACATCATGTCGGCCCCCTCTTAGACATAGCAGTTACGCGATCGGCTCAACCGATTTGCGCGCCCTTCCAAATGCGACGCTATGTCTCGCGGGTTCCATTCAGGTTTTCATGCGGGCCCAAGTTTTCAGGAAACACGCCATCAATTTGCATACAAACGAACAGCAAAAAGGGCGCTGAATCAGCGCCCTTTTGCATCTCATTGAAGCCGCTTTCGCGGCGAATGCGACCGATGCGATTAACGCTTCGAGAACTGGAAGGACCGGCGGGCCTTGGCCTTGCCGTACTTCTTGCGCTCGACCACGCGGGAGTCGCGGGTGAGGAAGCCGCCCTTCTTGAGCACGGTGCGCAGCTCCGGCTCGAAATAGGTCAGCGCCTTCGAGATGCCGTGACGGACGGCACCGGCCTGGCCGGACAGACCGCCGCCGGCGACGGTGCAGATCACGTCATACTGGCCCGAGCGCGCGGCCACGGAGAACGGCTGCTCGATCATCATGCGCAGCACCGGACGGGCGAAATAGACCTCGACCTCGCGCGCGTTGACCGTGACCTTGCCGGCGCCCGGCTTGATCCAGACGCGGGCGACCGCGTCCTTGCGCTTGCCGGTGGCATAGGCGCGGTTGAACTTGTCGACCTTCTTCTCGTGCTTGGGCGCGTCGGGCGCGGCCGCCGTCTTGAGCTGCGAGAGCTGGTCGAGCGACTGGATGGATTCGGCCATGTTATGCGGCCCTCGTGTTCTTGCGGTTCAACTTGGCAATGTCGATCTTCTCGGGCGTCTGGGCCTCGTGCGGATGATCGGCGCCGCCATAGACGCGGAGGTTGCCCATCTGGACGCGACCGAGCGGACCACGCGGGATCATGCGCTCGACGGCCTTCTCGAGCACGCGCTCGGGATGCTTGCCCTCGAGGATCTGGCGCGCGGTGCGCTCCTTGATGTGGCCGACGTAACCAGTGTGCTTGTAATAGGTCTTCTGCTCGCGCTTGCGGCCGGTGAGAACCGCATGCTGCGCGTTGATGATGATGATGTTGTCGCCGCAATCAACGTGCGGGGTGTAGGTCGGGAGGTGCTTGCCGCGCAGGCGCATGGCGACGATGGTGGCGAGACGGCCGACGACCAGACCCTTGGCGTCGATCAATACCCACTTCTTCGTCACCTCAGCCGGCTTTGCCGAAAAGGTTTTCATGTCAGAGTTTCCGTGGACGGGGAGCATCGGCGCGAACACCGCACCGGACTGGCGGTTTTCTAGAGAACAGCGGCGCCGCGGTCAATGCCCAAAGGCGCAATTTACATGTGTAATATCAAATGCTTAGAAATATGGTATTAAGGTACCCTCAAAAAGCTCAAACGTTTGGAATGGAATAGGTCGAGGTGACATGGGCAATCGGATCGGGCGAGGTACCGGACAACAGCTTCACCTCACCGACCGCGAGGCGCTTGCCGAGCTTGAGCAGCCGCGCCTCCGCCAGCACGTCCTGCCCGGGTTGCCCCTTGCGCAGGAAGTTGATGTTGAGATTGGTGGTGACGGCGAGCCCGATCGGCCCGATCGCGGACAACAGCACCACGTACATCGCGAAATCGGCGAGTGCCATCAGCGTCGGGCCGGACACGGTTCCGCCCGGCCGCAGCATCTTTTCGCTATAGCGCTGACGCAAAAGGCAGGCCTGACCGTCCGCGCTCTCGATCGTGATGTCGTCGCCGCTGAAGGCCTGGGGAAACTCGTTGCGGAGGAACTGCTCGAGCTCCGCCACGCTCATTTTCGCTAACGCCATGCTACCCCTCACCCTCGCTTCACGTCCCCTGTTACATTAAGTTATCTGCGTCATCCAATCGCAATAATCCAACCGGAAACGCTTCGATGTCCGTCCAGGCCGCCCGCGTCCCCTCCCCGCAACCACCGATCCTGCTGCGCGAGACCGTGGGCCCCATCGCGGTCTTGACCCTCAACCGCCCGGCCGCCCGCAACAGCCTGTCGGCGACGATGATCGCAAGCCTGCATGCCGAGCTCAACGAGATCCGCGACGACAAGGCCATCCGCGGTGTCGTGATCGCGGCCAACGGTCCCGCCTTCTCCGCCGGCCACGACATGAAGGAGCTGACCGCGCGCCGCACCGACCCGGACCGTGGCCGTGCCTTCTTCGCCGAGATGATGACCGCCTGCAGTGCGATGATGCAGGCGATCGTGCACCTGCCCAAGCCCGTGGTCGCATCGGTCCAGGGCATTGCCACCGCCGCCGGCTGCCAGCTCGTGGCAAGCTGCGATCTCGCCATCGCCTCGGAAGCAGCACACTTCGCCACTCCCGGCGTCGACATCGGCCTGTTCTGCTCGACGCCGATGGTGGCGCTGTCGCGCAACGTCCCACGCAAGCAGGCGATGGAGATGCTACTGACGGGCGAGCCGATCTCGGCCGCGCGCGCCCGCGAGATCGGCCTCGTCAATCGTGTCGTCGCCGCCGGCACCGAGCGCGCCGCCGCCATTGCGCTCGCCGAACAGGTCGCGCTGAAATCCGCCTACACCGTCAAGCTCGGCAAGGAGGCGTTCTATCGCCAGGCCGAGATGAGTCTTGCAGACGCCTATCGCTATGCGGCAGAGGTGATGACCGAGAACATGATGGCGCGCGACGCCGAGGAAGGCATCGGCGCCTTCATCGAGAAGCGCACGCCGACATGGCGGGACGAGTAATTCGTCATTGCGAGCGAAGCGAAGCAATCCAGAATCCCTCTCGGAGACAGACTGGATTGCTTCGTCGCTTCGCTCCTCGCAATGACGGCGAAAAGATGAGCCCGAAAAGATGAGCCAATGAACCACGACGCCTATCCCGACAATTACATCCGGGGCATCCTCAACAACGTGAAGTCGATCGCGTTGGTCGGCGCTTCGCCGGCCAACGTGCGGCCGAGCTATTTCGCGTTCAAATATCTGGCCCAGCGCGGCTACGACATGATTCCGGTCAACCCCGGCCATGTCGGCAAGGAGCTGCTCGGAAAACCCTTCGTCGCCTCGCTGTCCGACATCGGCCGTCCCGTCGACATGATCGACATTTTCCGCAACTCCAGTCACATCATGCCGGTGGTCGAGGAAGCCCTCACGCTCGATCCGCTTCCGATGGTGATCTGGATGCAGCTGGGGGCGCGCGACGATGCGGCGGCGCTGAAGGCGGAATCGGTCGGTATCAAGGTGGTGATGAACCGCTGCCCAAAGATCGAATATGGCCGCCTCTCCTCGGAGATCTCCTGGATGGGCGTCAATTCACGCACGCTGAGCTCCAAACGCGCCCCGGTGCCGACGCAGGGCATGCGCTTATCCCTCAATCGGATGAGTGTCGGCGGCGGCGAAACCGCGGCATCGGACCGCGCCGCCAAGAACAAGAGCGAGCAAAGCTGACGCAGTTGCGAAGGTTTCATTTCGCGAACGCGACAATGCGTAGCACGATCGTTCCGATGTGAAGCCGCGCCTTGACGGCAGCCGCGGCGCCAATCAGCATGCCGCGCGATTTCAGACCACGAGAACAGGACGCACTCAATGAGCGATCGCCTTCCGGGATTTTCGACCCTCGCCGTGCATGCCGGTGCACAGCCCGATCCCACCACCGGTGCGCGCGCGACTCCGATCTATCAAACGACGTCGTTCGTCTTCAACGACGCCGACCACGCCGCCTCGCTGTTCGGCCTGCAGGCGTTCGGCAACATCTATACCCGCATCGGCAATCCCACCAACGCGGTGCTGGAAGAGCGCGTCGCCGCCCTCGAAGGCGGCACGGCCGCGCTTGCGGTGGCCTCGGGCCATGCCGCGCAGGTCGTGGTGCTGCAGCAATTGCTCCAGCCCGGCGACGAGTTCATCGCCGCGCGAAAGCTCTATGGCGGCTCGATCAACCAGTTCACGCACGCGTTCAAGAGCTTCGGCTGGAACGTGGTGTGGGCCGATCCCGACGACATCGCGAGCTTCGAACGCGCGGTCACGCCGCGCACCAAGGCGATCTTCATCGAGTCCATCGCCAATCCCGCCGGCAGCATCACCGACATCGAGGCGATCTCGACGGTGGCGCGCAAGGCGGGCGTACCGCTCATCGTCGACAACACGCTGGCCTCACCCTATCTGATCCGTCCCATCGACCACGGTGCCGACATCGTCGTGCACTCGCTGACGAAGTTTCTCGGCGGACATGGCAATTCGATCGGCGGCATCATCGTCGACGCCGGCACCTTCGACTGGTCGACCGGCGGCAAATATCCGATGCTGTCGGAGCCGCGGCCCGAATATCACGGCATCCGGCTGCAGGAGACGTTCGGCAATTTCGCCTTCGCGATCGCCTGCCGCGTACTCGGCCTGCGCGATCTCGGACCCGCGCTGTCGCCGTTCAACGCCTTCATGATCCTCACCGGCATCGAGACATTGCCGCTGCGCATGCAGAAGCATTGCGACAATGCGAAAGCGGTCGCCGAATTCCTCGCCGGCCATCCGGCGGTGGCCGCGGTGAACTATGCGGGCCTTGCGAGCGACAAGTACAACCAGCTCGCGCGCAAATACGCGCCGAAGGGTGCCGGCGCCGTGTTCACCTTCAGCCTGAAGGGCGGCTACGACGCCGGCGTCAGCCTGGTGTCGAAGTTGCAGCTGTTCTCGCATCTGGCCAATGTCGGCGACACCCGCTCGCTGGTCATCCATCCGGCCTCGACCACGCACAGCCAGCTCGACGACGCCGCCAAGGTCAAGTCCGGCGCCGGCCCCGACGTGGTGCGGCTCTCGATCGGCATCGAGGACAAGGAAGATTTGATCGCCGATCTGGAACAGGCGCTGGGCGCGTAGCTGTCCTGGTCATTCCGGGGCGCCTGAGTGCGCCCCGGAAGTACGGCTCCAGTTAACAGTCATTAACCCTATCTGCCGCATACATCGTCACTGGATCGCCCCTTTGATTCGGAGCCGACGATGCTGCGCTGGATGGTGCCTGCCCTTGCGGCGATGCTGACGGTCTCAGCTGCGGTTGCGGCCGATTTGCCGGCCACGGCGCGGCGGCGGGCTGCCGCTCCGCCACAGGAGCCGCCGCAGGTCTATGTCGAGACCGATCCTGATGCGCTGATCTCGCCGGCCTACGGCATCGGCAGCTACATCCGCAATTTGCCGGGGACGCCACTGCTGCCGGGCTCGCATACGCTGCCGGGCTATTACGGCCGCCCCTGGGACTACGATTACCAGGGCGCGTATTACGGCGGGAAGCAAGTCGATTATTTCTGGCGCCTGCCCTATTCGTGCGGCATCTACGGCTATTGCTGAAGAGCAGATATCAGCCGGGCTGACCGACGGGAACCGCGCGCGGCTGCGCTTCGGTTGCGCCACGCGTCGCGAGCCGCTCGGTCTGCATCACCGCAAGCGTCAGCACCACGATAGCGACCGCCTGATGCGCGAGCGCGAGGTCAATCGGCACCTGGTTGAGCAGCGTGAGGATGCCGAGCACGCCTTGCAGGCTGACCGCGCCCAGCAGCAAAAGCGCGCCGCTCGCCGCGGACCCCGCGCGTGAACGCACCGCATCGAACGCGTGCCACGCCGCCAGCGCGAACAGCGCATAGGCCGTCATGCGGTGCTCGAACTGCACCGTCAGCACATTGTCGAACATGTTGCGCCACCACGGCGTCTCGAACCACAGCCGCTCCCCTGAGGGAATGAACGCGCCGTCGATCTGCGGCCAGGTGTTGTAGGCGCGGCCGGCGCGTAGGCCCGCAACCAGCGCACCGAAATAGATCTGGATGAAGGTCACGACCAGGAGCAAGGCGCTCGTGAAGCGCAGCCGCGAGGGTGCTGCGATCGGCGGCCGTTCGGCGAGCCGCCGCACCGTCCAAACGATGCCGGCGAAGATCACGAGCGCGAGCACGAGATGCGTCGCCAGCCGATATTGCGACACCTCGACGCGTTCAGACAGCCCCGAGGCCACCATCCACCACCCCACCGCGCCCTGGAGCCCGCCGAGCCCGAACAACAACCACAACCGCCGCTTCAACTCGCCGGACAGGCCGCCGCGCCAGAGGAAGAACAGGAACGGCAACAGATAGGCGACGCCGATGAAACGGCCGAGCAGCCGGTGGCTCCATTCCCACCAGAAGATCTCCTTGAACTCGGACAGGCTCATGCCGGCGTTGAGCTCGCGATATTGCGGGATCGTCTTGTAGGCCTCGAAGGCCGCCGTCCACTGCGCTTCCGAGAGTGGCGGAACGCTGCCGGTGACCGGCTTCCATTCGACGATCGAGAGTCCGGATTCCGTCAGCCGCGTCGCGCCCCCGACCAGCACCATCAGCGCGATCAGCGCAGCGACTGAGATCAGCCACCAGCGCACGGCGCGATGCGGCTCGGACGGGGCGGAAATCGTCGTCATTCGAGGCAAAACCAGAGCTTGAACGGGACTGCGTGCCCCTTATAGTCCCCCGCTTCCGCAGCGCAAGTTACGCGAAAGCCGCGATATTCCGTCATGACGATCCGCACCCGCAAGTTCCTCGGCACCATCCTGCTCCTGGTGCTCGCCACCGTCTGGGCCCTGCTCGGCATGGCGCTGGCGCAGATGCCGTGGATCGCCGAATCCGGCTGGCGGCAGGCAATCTATTATGTGGTGGTCGGCATGGGCTGGGTGCTGCCAGCGATGCCGATTGTGAGCTGGATGCAGCGACCGGACCGCGCGAAAACTAGCTCGTAGTTCCACCCGTCGGCTTCACCGGCGCAAAAGCAACCCCCGACACCAGCACCCGCATGATCCGCAACGAGCGTACCCGGCCATCCCAGGAAATGCGCGGCAGCGCGCGCAGATTGGTGCGTCCCTCCGCGTCCACGACGCCCGGGATCGTCGTCACCGCGCTGGCAAAGCCGGCCTCCTCCGCCATGATGACATGGCTGCGCCGGAACGAGGCGCGATCGCCGAACGGAAAGGCGAGATGCCGGATGTCGCGAGCGAAGGCCGCCTCCGCCACCGCCTTGCCCATCGTCATCTCGCGCAGCGCGGCCGCATCCTTCATGTTGGCGAGAACGGGATAGTTCACGGTCGCACTGCCGATCGTCACCAGCGGATCGGCCGCAAGCCGCGCCAGATCCTCCCAATTCATCGATGCCTCGCGCGAGAGCGCGGCAAGATCGACCCGGTAGCGCGTGCAGAGGTCTGCGATTGCAGCCGACACATCCGCCGGCGGCAGCGAGCGCAGCCAGGCCTCAACGAACGAAAACAGCGCCTGCTTCTCGGCGTTGCCAGTCACAGTAAAGCGCTGCTCCTTCTCGCCCATCATCAGGCTGACACGGCTCTCGCGCGCGATCACCTGTTCGAGTCCGAGCCACCAGGCCTCGCCGACGCCGTCGGGAAACGCCGTGGGCACATAGATCGTGAAAGGCACGGAGTGGCGCGCCAGCACCGGGTAGGCAAAGTCGATCAGGTCCTTGCCGGCACCGTCGAAGGTGAGCGCCACGAAGCGCCGCTGTTCCGACAGCGTCACCGCGCGCCGGCAGACCTCGTCCATGCCCAGAAAATCATACTTCCACCGCTTCAGCGCGCGAATGGCGCGATCGAGGAAATGCGGCGTGATCTCGTTCTCGCGTAGCGGCTGAAACCCGCCGCGCCGCCGCGGCCGCACATGCGCAAAGCGCAGGATGGCGCCGGCACCACGACTGCGCAGCGCAGCCTGCCCTGTGAGCCAGGTCAGCTCAAGGCGCAGCCGTTCCAGCCATCTGTCGTCGGATGCCAATATCCCACCTTGCGCCGGTCGGCGGCCGTTCCCCCCTCTTATAGTCATTACCCTTTGTTGACACTTCTTTGCAAAGGTCGGCCACAGGCCGAATTACGTATATTTTTGATTTCTCGACAGGTTCGCGAATGACCATGGCTGCGGCGATGCAAAGCCGGACGGCAGAATTGCCAGCGCGGTCGAAAGCGGGCCGTATCGCGCATGTCGATATCGTCACCGATCTCAGCGCGGCCGAGGCCGTCTGGCGCGCCTTCGAGCAGCCCGGTCACCTCTTCACGCCCTATCAGCGATTTGATCTGCTCAGTCCCTGGCAGCGTCTGGTCGGCGAGCACGAACGCGCCCGCCCTTTCGTCGTTGTTGCCCGCGACACCGAGCATCAGCCGCTGCTGCTGCTGCCGCTCTCGCTGCGCCAGAACCACGGTGTCCGCACGGCCTGCTTCATGGGCGGCAAGCATACGACCTTCAACATGGGCCTGTGGAACGCCGAATTTGCAGCGCAGATCGCCAGCGCCGATCTCGACGCGCTGTTTGCGCCGCTCGGCGAATATGCCGACGTGCTCGCACTGACGCAGCAGCCGCTGCACTGGAACGACCAGCAGAACCCGTTCGCGCATTTGCCGCGCCAGAGCGCGATCAACGGCTGCCCGCTGCTCACGATGGAACCGGGCGGTCCGCCGGCATCGCGGATCAGCAACTCCTTCCGCCGCCGCCTCAAGAGCAAGGAGAAGAAGCTTCAGGCCCTCGCCGGTTATCGCTATCATCTGGCGACCACCGATGCGGACATCGCCCGCCTGCTCGACTGGTTCTTCCGCGTCAAGCCGGCGCGGATGGCCGAACAGAAGCTGCCCAACGTCTTCGCCGAGCCCGGCGTCGAGCCATTCGTCCGCAGCGCCTGCCTTGCGCCACGCGGTGACGGCCGCGCCATCGACATCCATGCGCTCGAATGCGACGACGAGGTGATCGCGATCTTCGCCGGCGTCGCCGACGGCCAGCGCTTCTCGATGATGTTCAACACCTACACGATGTCCGAGCACGCCCGCTACAGCCCCGGGCTGATCCTGATGCGTTACATCATCGACCGCTGCGCCGAGCGCGGCTACCGCTCGCTCGACCTCGGCATCGGCTCGGACGAGTACAAGCGGATGTTCTGCAAGGACGACCAGGACATCTTCGACAGTTTTGTCCCGCTGACGTCACGCGGAAAGCTCGCGGCGATGGCGATGTCCTCGCTGAGTCACGGCAAGCGGCTGGTGAAACAGAACCAGATGTTGTTCGACCTGGCGCAGCGGCTGCGGCGAGCGTTCGGGTAGCTCTCGCCATTTGCACGACTGTCCTCTCTTCTCCCCTTGCGGGAGAAGGTGGCGCGAAGCGCCGGATGAGGGGTATCTATCCTCAAACTCAAAAGACGGCGGGACTCGTGGAGAGATACCCCTCACCCGTCTCGCCGCTATCGCGATAGCCGATGCGATGCATCGGCGTCCTTAAGAACGGCGGCCGAAGGCCGCCTCTGCCACCCTCTCCCGCAAGGGGAGAGGGAAAAACAATCACGCCGCCACGACCCGCGGCGCGTCCCTCGCATCCGACGGCTGCACCGGCCTGCTCAGCATCGTCACTTCGCTGAAGCCGACGGCGCTGAGCTGCTCGCACATCAGCGCGCGCGCATCCGGCGTCATCGACGCCTCGGGCACCACGACGGCGCGGGCATTCGCCGTCAGGAGCTCGGCCGGAAGGTCGGAGGCACTGCCGGCATCGAGCAGCACGTGGTCGTAGGCGCGCAGCAGCGCGTCGATCGCGAGCGTCACGCGCGGCGACTGCAACAGGCTGCGATCGAAGCCGGGGCGTCCGGCCATGACCAGATGCAGCCGCGAGAGCTTGTCCCGGGTGATGATCTGCGCGAATGATGCCTCGCCCTGCATCAGCTCGGCAAGGCCGGGTGCCGAGGCATCGACGGACACGGCGGCCATGGTCGGCGAGGACGCGGCGAGATCGACCACGACGACCCGCGCATCGCGCGCCAGGTGCCGGGCCAATGTCAGCGTCGACAGCGTGATGGCTTCGCCGCTCGCAGTGCCCAGCACCGTGACTTTCTTCGCCACGGCCCCGGCGGCGCGCAGGCTGTCGGCCAGCTGCTCGATCTCCGCGAATTCGGTCACATCGGCATCAGCCGTCATCTCCGGCTGAAGCGGTGCGGGTTCTGCCATGACCGGATCGACGAAGGGCTCGACGACCATCGGTTGGGCAACCGATTCATAGCGCGCCGGCGTCCGCGTTTGCGTGAACACCGCGACCGCACGAGGCGCGGTCTGGCGCAACAATTCTCCGGTGACGACGACGCCGGAGGAGAGCAGCAGTGTCGCGATGGTCGCGATCAGCACGATCGGCAGCTTCTTCGGATAGGCCGGCGTGTTCGAGACGACGGCGCGCGAGATGATGCGGCCATCCGTCGGCGCGGTGTCGATGGTCTCGCGGGTGTTGGCTTCACGGTACTTCGCGAGATAGGTTTCGAGCAGGTCGCGCTGTGCCTTGGCCTCACGCTCGAGGGCGCGGAGCTGTACGTCCTGGCCGTTGGTGGCCGTCGCCTGCTTCTTGAGCTGCTCGAGGCTCGCCGACAATTCCTGAACGCGGCCGCTGGCGGCACGCGCATCGTTTTCGAGCGTACGGGCGAGCTTGGCGGCCTCGTCGCGGATCTGGGTGTCGAGGTCGGCGAGCTGTGCCTTCAATTCCTTGATGCGCGGATGGTTGCCGAGCAACGTCGACGATTGCTCGGCCAACTGCGCCCGCAACGCCACGCGCTGCTGCGAAGGCGTACGCATCGATTCCGAGTTCAGCACTTCGGACGATTCGATCGGCTTGCCGCTCTGGATCATCTCGCGGATCAGGCGCGCCTTGGCCTCGGCATCGGCCTTGAGCGCGCGCGCATTGTTGAGCTGGGTGTTGACCTCGCCCATCTGCTGGTTCGACAGCGTCGTGTTGTTGGTGCCGACGAACAGGCTCGACTTGGAGCGGAAGTCCTCGGCCTTCGCTTCGGCCTCGGAGACATTCCGTCGCAGCTCGTCGATCCTGCCGGCATACCACTGACTGGCGTTTCGGGCCTGATCCTGGCGCGCATCCTGCTGGAGCACGAGATAGCCGTCGGCGATCGAATTGGCAACGCGCACGGCGAGATCGGGATCGGCAGACTGGAATTCGATCACGATGACGCGCGACTTGTCGACGGCGTAGGCCTGGAGGCGCTCGTAATAGGCGTCCAGCACGCGCTCTTCGGGCGTCATCGAGAACGGATCGCGGCCGATGCCGATCAGCGCCGCAAGCGACTTCAGCGGCGAAATGCCTTGCAGCACCGGATCGAACTCGGGCCGCTCCGCAAGCTTGTTCTTCTTGATGATCTCGCGCGCGAGATCGCGCGACAGCACTAGCTGCACCTGGCTGGTGACGGCTTCGGCGTCGAGCGCCTGCCGTTCCTCGGCGCGATCGCTGTTGGGGCGCAGAAACACGTTCTCGCGGCCGTCGATCAGGATGCGGGATTCGGATTTGTAGCGCGGCGTGACGAGATTGACGATCGCGATGGACGCGACAAGAGCCAGCACCGTCGGCACGATGATCCAGCCGCGCTTGCGCGCCAATGCCGCGCCGAGCGCGTGCAGGTCGATGTCGCCGGATTCGACTGGCGCGGGCCGTGCAGCGAGGGGCGCAGGCTTTGCTTCAATGCTGGGCTCGAGTTCGGCCCGCTTGGCTGCAGCTTTCGAGACAGCCCGCTCGACCAAGGCCTTGTCCTTGCCGGCACGCCAGAACGCTAAACGCATCGAACACTCCCGCAGGCGCAACGCCACGAACCTACCTCAACCGGAGCGATTACACTCCATTAAGGTTGCCGCTGGGTTAATCACGGCATGCGGCAGCTCGCGCGTGCACGTCCGTCACCGTTTGTTAACCACGAGGGCTCTTAATCCGTCTCGATATTTCGTCAGATTGTTCGAGCATTCGCCGTCGAGCGCTGGTTTTGATCATGCCCCCCTCTCCCGACCAGCCGCTTCGCATCCTGCACGCCGTGCGCGCTCCGGTCGGCGGCATCTTCCGCCACATCCTCGATGTCGCCAACGGTCAGGTCGATCGTGGCCATCAGGTCGGCATCCTCGCCGACAGTCTCACCGGCGGTGAGCGCGCCGACAAGGCCCTTGCCGAGCTCGCACCGCGGCTGAAGCTCGGCGTGCACCGGATGGCGATCCGCCGCGAACCCTCGCTCGACGATGTCCTGGTCTGGTTCCGCTTGCGGCGCCTGATCGCCACGCTCAAGCCCGACGTGATGCATGGCCACGGTGCCAAGGCCGGCGCTTTCATCCGCATGCGGCGGCGATCCGGCGACAGCATCCGCATCTACACCCCGCATGGCGGCTCGTTGCATTATCCCCTCAACACCTTCAAGGGCGAGTTTTACGCGCGGCTCGAGCGTACGCTGATGGATGCGACCGACCTGTTCCTGTTCGAAAGCGCGTTTGCCCGCGACACCTATCAGCGCATCGTCGGCACGCCGAAAGGCGTGGTGCATTGCGTCTTCAACGGCGTGACGCCGGAGGAGTTCGAACCTGTCGTCATGGCCGACGACGCCACCGACCTCGCTTATGTCGGTGAGTTCAGGCACATCAAGGGTGCCGATCTGCTGGTCGACGCCGTGGCGCGCCTGCACGAGGGCGGCAAGAAGGTCACGCTGACGCTCGGCGGCGATGGCGAGGAGACCGCGGCGCTGAAGGCGCAAGTCGAGAGGCTCGGCCTCTCCAGCGCTATCCGCTTCATCGGTCACGTCAAGGCACGCTACGGCTTCTCCAAGGGGCGGCTGCTGGTCGTTCCCTCGCGTGGCGATTCCATGCCTTATGTCGTGATCGAGGCCGGTGCTGCCGGCATTCCGATGATCGCGTCCAAGATCGGCGGCATTCCCGAGATTTTCGGCGCGGAGAACCCGGCGCTGTTTGCACCGAGCAACGCGGACGCCATGGCCGAGGCCATTGCCGCTGCGCTCGACAATCCGCAGGGAACAGCGCAGCGCGCCTCGTCCCTTCGCGAGCGCATCTCCGCGCATTTCTCCCAGCAGGCGATGGTCGACGGCGTGCTCGCGGGCTATCGCGACGCATTTATCAATCACTAACCATTCTTAAGACCCGCTTTAGAGAATCTTCCGATTTGTCCGGTAATCCAAGGTCCAGGGGATGCTCGCCCGGGGCGCAAGGACGCGCCCCGCGGGTCTTTGGAATGGACGTGGACGCCCGTGGAACCGCTCAACGCACGCTCGATGCTCGATGCCGCGACCAGCGCCGCGGCGAAGCCGGCTGACCGGCCCTTTGTGGAGCGCCGCCAGCGGCTCTCGCCCGCCGCGCTCGACGTCGTCAACCAGAAAGTCGCCCGCGCCTACTCGCCGATCGTGATCACCGGCTTCGTACGCCTCGCCGATTTCGCGCTGCTGAGCCTCGTCGGCATCGTCCTCTATCTCGGCTATGTCATGCCGCACGCCGGCTCCTTCAGCTGGATCTATCCCGCGCAGGTCATCGCCGTCGCAGTGTCCGCCGTGGTCTGCTTCCAGGCTGCCGACATCTATCAGGTGCAGCTGTTCCGCGGCCAGCTCCGGCAGATGACGCGGATGATCTCGTCCTGGTCGTTCGTCTTCCTGCTGTTCATCGGCATCTCCTTCTTCGCCAAGTTCGGCAGCGAAATTTCGCGGCTGTGGCTTGCCGCCTTCTACGTCCTCGGGCTCGCCGCGCTCCTCTGCGAGCGTCTGGTGCTGCGCTCGCTGGTGCGCGCCTGGGGGCGCGAGGGCCGGCTCGACCGCCGCACCATCATCGTCGGCTCCGACCGCAACGGCGAACAATTGGTCGAGGCGCTGAAGGAGCAGGAAGATTCCGACATCCACGTGCTCGGCGTGTTCGACGACCGCAACGACAGCCGCGCGCTCGACACCTGTGCCGGCGCGCGCAAGCTCGGCAAGGTCGACGACATCGTCGAATTCGCCCGCCGCACCCGCGTCGATCTCGTGCTGTTCGCTCTGCCGATCTCCGCCGAGACGCGCATCCTGGAGATGCTGAAGAAGCTCTGGGTGCTCCCGGTGGACATCCGCCTCTCCGCGCACACCAACAAGCTGCGCTTCCGCCCCCGCTCCTATTCCTATATCGGCGAGGTGCCGACGCTGGACGTGTTCGAGGCGCCGATCACCGACTGGGACCTGGTGATGAAATGGCTGTTCGACCGCGTGGTCGGCGCCCTCGCGCTGCTCGTGGCCTTGCCGGTGATGGGATTGGTGGCGCTGGCCGTGAAGCTCGACAGCCCCGGCCCCGTGCTGTTCCGCCAAAAGCGCTTCGGCTTCAACAACGAGCGGATCGACGTCTACAAGTTCCGCTCGATGTACCATCATCAGGCTGATCCGACGGCTTCGAAGGTCGTGACCAAGAACGACTCGCGCGTCACCCGCGTCGGCCGCTTCATCCGCAAGACCAGCCTCGACGAGTTGCCGCAGCTCTTCAACGTGGTCTTCTCCGGCGATCTCTCTTTGGTCGGCCCGCGTCCACATGCGGTGCAGGGCAAGCTGCAGAGCCGCCTGTTCGACGAAGCCGTCGACGGCTATTTCGCCCGCCACCGGGTCAAGCCCGGCATCACCGGCTGGGCCCAGATCAACGGCTGGCGCGGCGAGATCGACAATGAAGAGAAGATCCAGAAACGCGTCGAGTTCGACCTCTATTACATCGAGAACTGGTCGGTGCTGTTCGATCTCGTCATTCTGCTGAAGACGCCGATCTCGCTGCTGACCAAGAACGAGAACGCGTATTGAATGAGTTTCTCCGTCATGCCCCGCGAAGGCGGGGCATCCAGTACTCCGCAGCGCCAGCCGTTCTCTGCAAAGCGCGCCGCAGAATACTGGATCGCCCGGTCAAGCCGGGCGATGACACCTGCGTTTGTGGCGTATGAGTAACGTAAAACGTATGAGCGTGTGATGGCGTATGCGGCAACAGCCGGGGAGATGAATGCAGCGGTTCGCGCTGCGCCCGGCGTGCTGGCGCTCAAGCGCGCGCTGGTGTGGATGGTCGGCGCCTCCGGCGCGATCGTCTTCATCGAGCCGAGCCCCTACGAGATCGTGACGCTGCTGGCCACCGTCACCTTCTTCGCCACCGGCCTGCGTCTGCGGCTCGCTTTGATGCCGCTGGTGCTGATGCTGGTCCTGCTCAATATCGGCTACACGATCAGCGCGATCCCGCTGTTCGAGCAGTCCGAGGTGGTCAGCTGGATTGCGACTTCCTGGTACATGGCGGTGACGGTCGTGTTCTTCGCCATGGTCACGTCGGAGGACACCGCGGCCCGGCTCGACATGCTCCGCCGCGGGCTCGTGGTCGGCGCCATGGTCGCCTCGCTATTGGCGGTCGCCGGCTACTTCCACCTGGTTCCCGGCGGCGACGACCTCCTCACACTGTACGGACGCGCGCGCGGCACCTTCAAGGACCCGAACGTGCTCGGCGCCTTCCTGATCCTGCCGGCGCTGTTCTCGCTGCAGAGCGTCGTCTCCGATAAGTTCGGCAAGGCGTTCCGCAACGTCATCGCCTTCGGCATCATGTCGCTGGCGATCCTGCTCGCGTTCTCCCGCGCCGCCTGGGGCGGGCTGGTGCTGACATCCGCCTTCATGCTGGCGCTGATGGTGCTGACCAGCCGCACCAACGCGCAACGCTCGCGAATCATCGTCATGGCGATCCTGGCCGCGGTGCTGGGCCTCGCGCTGATCGCGGTGTTGATGTCGTTCGATTCCACCGCCGAGATGTTCAAGCAGCGCGCGAGCTTCGACCAAAGCTATGACGAAGGCAGGTTCGGCCGGTTCGGCCGGCACATCCTGGGAGCGGAGATGGCGCTCGACCTGCCGTTCGGCATCGGCCCTCTACAATTCCACCGCTTCTTCCCCGAGGACACCCACAACTCCTATCTCAACGCCTTCATGTCCGGCGGCTGGCTGTCAGGCATCTGCTATCCCGCGCTGGTCTTCACGACCGTCATCATGGGTGTCAGGCACATCTTCGTGCCCGTGCCCTGGCAGCGCGCTTATCTGGCGGTGTTCTCCGCCTTCGTCGGCACCGTCGGCGAAAGTTTTGTGATCGACACCGACCACTGGCGGCATTTCTGGATGATGCTGGGCGCGATGTGGGGCATGATCGCGGCCGCGCAGATCTACAAGGCTAGGACTGGCGACGAAGCTTCTTCAGCTTGAGATCGGGGCGTTTCTCCGGCGGCGTGTCAAGCAGGCCCTTCAGCGCCGCGGTCGCCGCCAGCACGCCCTTGTAGCCCTCATTGGCGAAGCGTAGCAGCAGACGCAATTCCTGGTCGGAATAGCTGCCGAAAACCTTTTCCATCGCCTGCTGCATCGGCACGTAGAACTGGCCAAGCCTTTCTATCGCCTCCGGCACGACGGCAATGAAGACCTTGCGACGATCGGCATCGTCGCGCTCACGACGCACCAGGCCTGCCTTTTCGAGCCGGTCGACCACACCGGTAATGGCCCCCGTCGTGAGCCCCGTGACTTCGGCGAGCCGGCCGGCGGTGACACGGCCTTCGAGATACAGGATGTCCATGCATTCGAGGTCGGAATTGGCAATTCCGGCAACGTTCGCAACGGTCTGGCCATAGAGCACGCCCTGCGCGGACGACCTGCGCATCGCCTCCTCGAGTTCCTGCAGCAGCGCAGCGCGCGCCTTCGTCCTTGACAAGACAGACCTCGTATCTTACTCGATATATATCTTAGTCACTAAGATATTTAGCGACCATAATTCTCCTAGCACCACGGAAACGTCGGGAGCAAGCCATGTCCTATCGTCCTCGCAAGGCCCTGATCATCGGCGCCGGCATTGCCGGCCCCGTCGCGGCGGTTCTGCTGCGCCGCGCCGGCATCGAGTCCGCGATCTACGAGGCCTGGCCCTATTCGAAAGGCATCGGCGGCGGCCTTCAGATCGCGCCGAACGGCATGCAGGTCATGGACGAGATCGGCCTTTCGAACGAGCTGATCAGCCGCGGCTCGATCGCGGAATCGTTCGACTTCTATTCGCAAGGCGGGATGAGGCTCGGCTCGATCAATCGCGACATGGCGCGGCGTTTCGGCCAGCCCGCGGTCAATGTCTGCCGCGCCACGCTGAACGAGATGCTGATCGACAAGGCCTGGTGCGCGTGCGTTTCACTCTATTTCGAGAAGCGCCTGATCAAGATCGAGGATCGCGGCGACCAGCCGATCATCGCCTACTTCGCCGACGGCACCACGGCCGAGGGCGACTTCCTGATCGGCGCCGACGGCGTGCACTCGGTAGCGCGCCGCCAGGTGGTGCCGGACGGGCCGCAACCGTTCGACACCGGACTGATCGGCTTCGGCGGTTTCGTGCCGCACGCCGTCCTCGACGGCCGGCCGATCGGCCGGCATGTCGAGACCACGTTCGGGCAGAGCGGCTTCTTCGGCTACGGCTATTGCAGTCCCGATCCGGACGACGGCGTGATGTGGTGGAGCACGCAGCCCGCGCACGGCATGGACGCGGCCATGTTCCGCGCGCTCGACCGTGCAACGCTGAAGCAGCACCTGCGCGGCTTCCACCGCGGCTGGCACGATCCGATCCCTGGCATCATCGAGGCAGCCGAGAACATCGTGGTCACCGACACGCTCGACGTCGCCACCCTGCCGACCTGGTCGCGCAAGCGCTCGCTGCTGATCGGCGATGCCGCCCATGCGACCAGCCCCCATGCCGGCCAGGGCGCCTCGCTCGCGCTGGAGGATGCGATGCGCCTCGCCCGGTTGATGCAGCAAGGCCAGGAGCTCGGCGCCACCTTCCAGGCCTTCGAGGCCGAACGGCGCCCGCGCACGGAAAAGATCGTCGCCATGGCCCGCCGCAACGGCAACAGCAAGCGCGAGTTCAGCGCCACCGGCGCGTGGATCCGCAATCGGATGATGAAGTGGCTGCTGCCCTTGGGCGCAAAGAGCATGGATTTCATGTACGCCTACGACGCGCGGGCGGTGTAAGCGCATCGGGTCGAAGCGGCCTCGGCACGGGCGGCGCTAGAAGGACGCAGAGCGTCACCACTTGGTCGATGTCGGCACGACGATTGATCAAGCCTCTGTAGCACTCTCTTGGTCTTCAAGCCTCTTGCGCAGCGCCTTCATGAGGCGACCGGCGGTCCTGAGGTCTTCCATAGGAAGACCTTGCACAAGGGAGTTGATCCTTGGGTCATACAGGCGGATGGCAGCGTCGTAAGTCTTCCGCCCCTTGTCCGTCAGCACCACGAGGTGGGCGCGACGGTGATGTGGATTGGGCTCAAACGTAACGAGCCGGTCCTGCGCCAGGTCATTGACGATGCGCTGAACGTTCTGGCGGTTCGCTCCGAGGTCGCGGGCGAGCCAGGCGACCGGTTGGGCGCGATCCGCGGCTACGATTGCCCCCAGAATTTGCCAGCGGGCGCTTGTCAGGCCGAGCGAAGCGACCAGCCGGTCGCCCCACGTCACGGTCAGGTTATTGACCCTGAACAGATCGAGAATGAGGTCAGTCAAGGCATCACCAGCCGGAGATCGCTTCGTAGCGCGCATATTGTCACCATGAATTTATTGACATCATAATGTCAATATGGTTCCTTGAAGCAAAAATATCGACACCATCGTGTCACATTGAACAAGCTAGCCGTTCTCGGTCAAGGAAACCTAATTATGATCAAGGTGATTCATCCCATCGCTGGCGCCATCGCGCTTCTGACCATTTCGACATTTTGGCTGTCGACTGCGCTCAGTGAGCTTTTCGCGTCCCAAGCCGTCATCACCGCCGTCAAGACGGCCATACCATGGGGCTTTCTTTTGTTGGTCCCGGCGCTGGCGGCGGCGGGCGGCACGGGCTTTACACTGGCACGGGGTCGGCGAGCCGGCATGGTCGGCGCGAAGATCAAGCGAATGCCGCTGATCGCCGGCAATGGCATCCTGGTGCTGGTCCCCGCCGCACTGTTCCTCGCACATAAGGCGAGTGCCGCCGAGCTTGATGCAGTGTTCTATGCGGTGCAGGCTGTCGAGCTTGCCGCAGGAGCTGTGAACATCACCTTGCTCGTGCTCAACACGCGAGACGGCTTGAGGATGAAAGGTCGGTTTCGCCGCGTGGGAGAGGCGAAGGTGACAGCTACTTCTCCACTGCGAACGTCAGCCCCGCGTTCTCGACCAGCCGCTTGATCAGTTTGTGCTGCATCGCTGCGCCCGGCGTCCAGAGACCAGCCGGTACGGCTGGCGTGTCGCGCAACAGGCAGATTGCGCATTCGGAGATGATCTTCGCCGTCGACGCATAACCCGGATCGAGATCGCCCTTGACCGCCGCGCGAACCTGGCGGCCATCGGGAGCAATTGCGACATAGAGCAGGTCGTAATGACCGTTGTCGCGCTCCTCCTTTGAGGGGCCCTCGCCGGGCTTGAGCGCTTCAGGACCGGTCTTTTCGCCGTTGGCGGCCATGACGCGCTTGGCGTTGGCCTGCCCTTCCTCCCCCGCCCCCGTCAGCACCATTTCGTCGTAGACGAAGTCCCCGCCATAGGGGAATCCCATCAGCATGTTCGAGCGATGGACATTGCGCGTATTGAGGATCGCCATCGCGAACGGTGCGGACCAGGATTGCAAGTCCTCCTCGAAGATGGGCCTGTTGCCGCGCGGCTGTTTCGGTCCCTCGAACCCCGGCGTGAAGGCAAATGGGTCTTTGAGGATCGACACCAGGCTGAGGTCCTGCGCCACCGCCTCAAAGGTGACCCTTGCACTTGCCGAAGTGCCGCCGGAGAATTTCCAGCTGAGGTCGCGGACGCGGCCCTTGACGCGCGGCGCCGGTGCGCCGAACACGCGCTTGGCCTGCTCTTGCACGAAGAATGCACCGAGTTCGAACGGCACCGAATCGAATCCGCAGGAGAACAGGATCCGGGCGCCGCTCGCTTTCGCCGCGGCTTCATGCTTGTCGATCATCTGCTTCAGCCAGATCGGCTCGCCGCAGAGATCCATGTAGTCGGTGCCCGACGCGACGCAGGCCGCAAGCAGATCGGAGCCATAGAGCTGGTATGGACCGACCGTGGTGATGACCAGCTTCGCCTGATCGACCATCGCCCGCAATGACGTAGAATCGGCTGCGTCCGCAACGATGAGCGGCGTGTCGGCAGGCGCGCCGATCGCATCGCGGACTAATGCGAGCTTGTCACTGCTGCGCCCCGCCATCGCCCATGTCGGCGCGCCGTCACCGACGTAATGCGCGGCCAGGTACTCGGCGACGAGCTGGCCGGTATATCCGGTTGCGCCGTAGACGACGATGTCGAATTTTGCGGACACGGATCGGCTTCCCGGGGATCGTGGGCTTTAAGCTTCCACGGCGAACGTCAGCCCGGCGTTCTCGACCAGCCGCTTGATCAGCTTGTGCTGCATCGCCGCGCCTGGCGTCCAGAAGCCGGCTGCGACGTCGGTCGTGTCACGCAGCATGCAGATGGCACATTCGGAGATCATCTTCGAGGTCGAGCCGTAGCCGGGATCGCGGTCGCCGGTGACACCGGCGCGAACCATGCGGCCATCAGGTGCGATCGCGATATAGAGCAGATCGAACAGACCGTTGTCGCGCTCTTCCTTCGACGGCCCCTCGCCCGGCTTCGGTGCGTCGGGGCCGGTCTTGCCCGCATTGGCAGCCATCACGAGCTTGGCGTTGGCCTCACCCTTCTCGCTGGGACCGGTCAGGACCATCTCGTCATAGACGAAGTCCTGGCCGTAGGGAAATCCCATCAGCATGTTGGAGCGATGAACGTTGCGCGTGTTGATCAGCGCCATCATGAACGGCGCCGCCCAGGATTGCAGATCCTCCTCGAAGGCGGCCCTGTTGCCTTTCGGCTGCTTCGGGCCGGTGAAGCCGGGCGTCAGCGCAAAATGATCGTTGAGAATGGCGACAAGGCTGAGATCCCTGGCCACGGCATCGAAGGTCGCCTTCGCGCTCGCGGCAGTGCCGCCCGAGAGCGTGCCGCGCATGTCGCGCACACGCCCTTTCACCCGCGGCGCCGCCGCGCCGAAGACACGTTTGGCCTCTTCCTGGACGAAGAACGTCCCGAGCTCGAACGGCACGGAATCGTAGCCGCACGAAAACACGATCCGCGCGCCGCTCTCTTTTGCAGCCGTCTCGTACTTGTCGATCATCTGGCGCATCCAGATCGGCTCGCCGCAGAGATCGAAATAATCCGTGCCGGTGGCGACGCAGGCGGCGAGCAGTTCCTCACCATAGAGCTGATACGGGCCGACAGTGGTGATCACCGACATCGTCCGTTCCGCCATCGCCTTCAGCGAGGCCGGGTCCGACGCATCCGCGACAATAAGCTCCGTATTCCCGGGTGCGCCGATCGCATCGCGCACCGATTTCAGCTTGCCGAGGCTGCGGCCCGCCATCGCCCATTTGAGCGAATGGTCGCTCTTGTAATGCTGGGTCAGGTATTCGGCGACGAGCTGGCCGGTAAAACCGGTCGCGCCATAGACGACGATGTCGAATTTCGCAGAGCTCATGGTCGGCCTTTACTTTACTTCTTCGCGTAGCTCACGCCCATGCCGGCACGGACATCGCTTTGAATACCATAGGGCGGGATCGGATAACGCAGGCCGTTCTTCGCCAGCGCCTTCATGCCCACAACCGCCTTGGCGAGATGTTCCGGCTTCAGGGCCATCAGCATCTCCTCGTCCGGCACGCCGCCATAGCGCCGTTCGGCATAGCATGGCAAGGACAGGCTGGGCTCACCGCTCTTGAGCGCCCTGCCCCAGGAATCGGCGCAAGCGGTCTCGCCGACCACGCCCCATTCGAACTTCTTGTAGCCGGTATATTGCAGCCCGTTGATCAGGATGATCATCTGCCCCGGCGTCGCATAGACGAGACAGATATCGGGCGGGTGGAGCCGGCCGCTCGCCAGCGGGCTGACTGCGAGCGCCTGATATTGCCCGAACGGAACCACGTCCAGCGCCTCCTGGCGCTTGCGTGCGTCCTCCGCGGTGCCGTGCCAGACCCCGACATAGTTTTCGCCGGCGAGCCATTTCTCGTCCTGCGGTGCAAGGCCGATCACCGCGCGGCATTGCGCGCCGACGAGATCGTCGGCCGTGATGCCGACGGTCCAGCCCAGACGCGCCGCCATGCTGACGATCTGGTCGGTGGTGTGGACCGCGTTCGGCCGCCGGATTTTCGGGATTGCCTCCATGTCCGCGGTCCGCGCGAACAGCTTCATGCCGATCACCGTTGTCTTCAGCCGCAGCAAGCTGTTGAGATCGGCGACGAGGCCGGCAAGATCGATGCTGTCTGCACTCTGCTGTTGCATGGCGTCCTCCCGGCCGGGCGTTCGCGCACCGGCGCTGTTATTTCTTCTTGAACGGTTCTAGTCCTTCGCTGGTCCCGGGAGCAACTCGCCAGTGCGGCCCATCAGGCGGTAGGCGAGGAGCCCGATCCATTCGCGCACCGCGACCTCGGTTCGGCCGAGCCCGTCCGTGCCGACATTGGTGAAAGAGAAGAGATCGTCGCGCCCGCCCATTCGCCAGTCCACGGGATAGGCTTCGACGTCAAATCCCGCCTTGCGAAAGATCCCCATCGAACGCGGCATGTGAAAGGCCGAGGTGACCAGGAGCCAGCGCTCGCCCGGCTTGGGCGCCACCAATTGTTTGGTGAAGATGGCATTCTCGTAGGTGTTGCGAGAGTCCCGCTCGAGGATCAGGCGCTGCTTCGCGATGCCCAAATTCTCCAGGATCGGCGCGGAGTAGTCGGCCTCCCGGGCGTCTGTCGAAACCAGGTTCGCGGTGCCCCCGGTGAAAACAACGCGCGTGTTCGGATAGCGGCGCGCGAGCTCGGCCGGCGCAAACAGGCGATCGGCCGCGTGCGCGACGACCGGCGTGCGGTGTGCCGCCGACAGATCGGTGTCGACCGAGCCGCCGAGCACGATGATGCCGTCGGGCGCGCCGCGCGACGGATCCCACGGCGGAAAACGCGACTCCAGCGGATAGAGCAAAAGGTTGCCGAGCGGCGAGAATGCGGCGAGCGCCAGCATGATCAGCGTGGCCGCGGCGAGCTTGCGGCCGAAGGCGGCAAAGCGCGTCGCCATCAGGACGACCGAGACGATCCCGAGCTCGATCATCAAGTTGATCGGCAGCACCGCTGTGCCGAGGGTCTTGGACAGGACAAAAAGCAGGGGAGCCTCGCTGGAATGATCGTGCCTGGTGCGCGCGGGCTTGACCCGCCCGTCGATCTTCAGAAAGCTTCTTGGAAGAGGATCGATTGCCTGGTCAAGCCCGGGCCTGTGAAATGGACGGATACCACATGACCCATCACCACCTGCATTCCAGCCCCGAGACCTGTCATTGGGGCTTCTTCGAAGCCGCGCTCAAGCCCGTCCTCACCATCGCGAGCGGCGACGAGGTCACGATCGACACCATCAGCGGCGGTCCGGACATGCTGCCCGACCCCAGCAAGTTTCACATTCCGCCCGAGATGCACGAGGTTCACGCCAAGAACGAGCGCATGCTGCCCGGCCATATCCTCACCGGCCCGATCGCGGTCGAGGGGGCCGAGCCCGGCGACGTGCTCGCGGTCGAGATCCTCGACGTCCAGCTCCGGCAGGATTGGGGCTGGAACATGATCAAGCCGCTGTCCGGCACCCTGCCCGACGATTTTCACGAGACGCGCATCCTGAACATCCCGCTCGACCGGTCACGGATGGTCGCCCGCATGCCGTGGGGGCTCGACCTGCCGCTCAAGCCGTTCTTCGGCGTGATGGGCGTTTCGCCGCCTCCGGCCTGGGGCCGTATCTCCTCGCTGGTCCCGCGCGCCATGGGCGGCAATCTCGACAACAAGGAGCTTGGCGCCGGCGCGACGCTGTACCTGCCGGTGTTCGTCCCGGGCGCGCTGTTCTCCTGCGGCGACGGCCATGGCGTGCAGGGCGACGGCGAGGTCTGCGTCACCGCGATCGAGACCGCACTCCAGGGCCGCTTTCGCCTGACGTTGCGCAAGGATCTCAGGCTCGACTATCCCCGCGGCGAGACGGCGACGCATTACATGACCATGGCGATGGACCCCGACCTCGACCAATGCGTGGTGCGGGCGCTGCGCGACATGATCGTGCTGCTCGGCGAGAGGCGCAATTTGTCGCGCGAGGACGCCTATATGCTTTGCAGCCTGGCGGCCGATCTGCGGGTGACCCAGACCGTCAACGGCTCCAAGGGCATCCATTGCATGATCGACAAGGCGATCGTGCACGGCTGAGCCGACCGCCCTCTCCTGACCTCTCGAGGCCATGCCGCCGCCTGCCTTCTCGCGCGGCGTGTCCTGCCATGCCTGATTTCCCTCGCGATTCCAACGAGCTGACTAAGAGTCGCAGCCTGCATTTGACTTCCGCTGCCAAACCTAAATAGAGTCTTAATCGTAACTTTTATGTACCCGCGTATGAGGCTAGCGTTTAGGCATGGCCACCGAAAAAGCCGAGACTGACCGCATTCCCGTAACCTTGGCGCTCTCGACCATCACCTATCTGGAGAAGCTGGTGAGACAGGGCACCCACGGCACCAGCGTTCCCGGCGTCGCACGTACCTTGATCGAGGAAGGCATCCGTCTCGCCATCAAGGACGGGCTTTTGTCGATTCGCGACAATGGCAGGACGTGAGCGCGCGCCGAACGTGAGGCGGACGGATCTCGAGAGGCGGATGGCCGACATCTGCAACCTGGGACCGCACCAATGCCTGTTCTCTCACCCACCTGGACCGACGAACGACTTGAACTTTTGAAGCAGCATTTCGAGGCTGGCCTCTCCTGCCGCGAGATCGCCGCCGACATCGGCGTCAGCCGCAATGCCGTGATCGGCAAGCTGTCTCGCCTCAATCTGACGCGCGGCCGGACCATCGACGACCGCAAGGTTCAGGACAGGGGCCTGGCGCCTTCGCGCACGCCGCGGACCGTGCCGCGGCTGCAATACGAGATGCTCGCCACGATCTATGGCGAGACCGGTGCGCCGATGGTCGCCGGTCCGATCGATGATGCCAATCGCTGCTCGCTGCTGGAGCTTGCCGAGAACCGCTGCCGCTGGCCGATCTCGACGCCTGGCGCCGACGATTTCTGCTTCTGCGGCAATTCCGCGCCCGATGGCCAGTCCTATTGCGTCGGCCACAGCCGCCTCGCCTACCGGCCAAATTCCCGCGCGCGCGTCATGCGCGCTTAGAACCATATCCTGGAGCCGTGTCCTCAAACGAAAAACCTCCGGCAGGGCATTGCCGGAGGTTTCTGGAGGTTTAGCATCAAGTCAGAGCCGCGACTTTCGTCATCGGCTGAAAACTATATAGCTTAGTAACTCAGGTAAGTAAATAAATTTGGGCCGACCGAATCGCATGGCTCGTCTTCGTCGCCCGCACGGGCCGCCGGATTTTCCGAACGCCCGCTCATAAAAAAACATCTCGTAAAAAAGCCCCGGCGGTTGTCCCGCCGGGGCTGCGTCATATCCGAAAACCCAAGTCCGAAGACCCAGTTAAGAAGACCAAGGCTTACCAGTTGCGCTGGGCGCGAACGAGCAGGCTGTAGGTGTCTTGGTCCTTCAGCTCATAGGCCGCCGCAGGCTTGGCAACGCTGGTGAGCGCAGGCGTCGTGATCACGCCCGAGTACTTCTGGTCAAGGTGGCTGTAGGTGAAGTCAGCCGAGAAGGTCAGGTTCTTGACCGGGGTCCAGCGGGTGATGACACCGATCTGGCCGATGTTGAAGTCCGGGTTGCAGGTGCCGGTCAGGGTCGCGAACGCGGCGCTGCCGCAGATCATGCCCTTGGCCGTGCCGCTGTAGTTGACGGCAGCCCACGCACCATAGAGCGCCGAGTTCCAGTACGGGCTCCAGTTGTGGGTGTAGGCACCACGGAAGCCGTAGGTCTTGGTCAGCTCGAGGCCGCTGCCGGGTGCGAACACCGCGTCAGACACGCCGGCAAAGCCGATGCTCTGATACGCGCCACCCGAACCGCCGAACATCGAGTAGTTGGTCGCTGCCAGCTCCTGGAAGTTGTAGCGGCTCGCGCCGTCGGTGTAGACGCCCGAGATGTTGATCAAGTCACCGGCGCCGGTCGGGATGTTCTTGATCGACAGAGCCAGCTGGACGGCCCAGCCCCACTTGTCTTCAGGATGACCGGTGGCTTCGCTCGCGCCGTAATAGGCGACATGGTTGTCGTGCGCGGCGACCGAGGCCTGGAACAGGCCCCAGGCCTGGTCGACACGGAGCGTGCCGACGAGATCGGGGGCGCGGGTGCCGCCGAGATCGTTGGAGCCGTAGGCACCGCCGAGGACGCCGGTGGTGGACATGCCGGCCGTATTCCAGAGGGCGGTCTGGAACACCTGCGTCTGGTCCTGGGCCGAGACGATCGCCGTCACGCCCTGGCCGAGATCGGCGGTGTAGGTGAACTGGGCAACACCGTTGGTGCTGCCGCTGCCGCCGACGAGCTGGTCGAAGTTGTTGCCGGGATAGTTGATCCAGGGCGCGTCGAACTGCGACACCGCCTTACCCATGGTGAAGCCGGCGAACTGGATGAAGGCGTAGTAGACGCCGAGCGCGCCGCCCGAGATCCCCCCGTCGGTGCCGTTGATGGCGCCGCCGCTGGACCCGATCAGACCCGTGCCTGCGGCGTTGACGCCGAGCGTGCTGCTGTACTGGGTGGCACCCGTTCCCGAACCGGCGCCGACATAGTTGCCGGTCGTCCAGGTGAAGACCGCATCGAAATAGGTGCGGACAACGCCGTACTCGGTCGCGGTGCGCGTGTCGATGTTGAGATCTTCACGAGCGCGCATCGAGTAGTAGTTGGTCAGGCGGTTGTTGGCCGCGAAGACGTTGTTGTACTGGGCGCTGTAATTGCCGCCGGCATTGAGCGCCACTTCGGCACGCAGATAGCCGCCCAGCTTGATGCAGGTGTCGCTGCCCGGGATGTAGTAGAAACCCGCGCCGTAGAGCGAGCAGACCTTCACGTACTCGACCGCCTTGGCCTTGACCGGAAGATCAGCCGCCTGAGCTCCACCGACGGCGATCAGACCCGCCGCAGTGCCGAGCAAAAGGCTCTTCGCCAATTTCATATTAAAACCTCCAAGTTGCTCATGTTACGAAGACCGGACCGTGAGGCCCCCCAGATCCCCGTCTTTCAAATCCGCTCGGCCGCTTTGCGCTTTCGGACACACCCTCTTTCCACGCGAGGGACGTGAGCAAACCACCTGCAACGGGACGATCGAGTACCCCCACCGTCACGACGCAATATGCCTGCGCCGTTCACTAATCAAAATACCTTATTTGATCAGGTTTGTGGTTTCCCCAAACCTGTGCCCAGTGCGCAACACCACGGCGACGCGATTCCATGAGCTGATCATCTTTGTAGTTTTAGTGACGAAATTACCCTGCTCTGCACTTGCGTCAGAGCAGGCTTGCGTGGACTATGGCTTGCACGACACCGGCCGCATACAAATCAGATCACGGGAGTGACGCTGTGTCAGCGACGAGGAAAGAAGGGGCGCGCCTCCGCTCCATCGGCAATCTGGATATCATCAGGCGCTTCACCTGGGAGATATCGTCGATCAACATGTATCTGGAGGAGCTGCGTCAGTTCTGGGCGAGAACGCTCGGCATCAGCGGTCCGCAATGGTTGATCCTGATGGCGATCTCCGACCTCGACAAGGACGACGGCATTCCGGTCAACGTCGTCTCGAAACTCCTCCACGTCGATCCGTCGTTCGTCACCACCCAGTCCAAGCTGCTCGAGAAGAAGGCCCTGTTGCGCCGTCGTCCCTCGCCGACCGACGCAAGGGTGGTCCGGCTGTCCCTGACCGAGAAGACGCAGAAGCACCTGGCGAGCCTCAACGATCAGTACAAGACGATCAAGGAATTCGTCTTCCAGGAGTTCGACGAGAAAGAGCTGACGGAATTCACGACCAAGCTCGCGATGCTCAAGACCCGCCTCGAAAAGGCCTGCGTCCGCCTGACCCTCGACTTCTGAGGCGACGTCCTTAGATGCGCCCCGCGGCGCCGAGCCGGGATTCGAGCCAGTCGAAGATGTATTCGTTGGCAAGGCTCGGATTGTCCGCATGGGCCTGCGCCGCGCCGGTTTCGGCCGCGGTGAACACCTTCAACACGACATCCGAACTGCCGAGCCGGGACGTCTGGACAATCTGACGTGCCCGATCGGCCTTGAGCCAGCCGTCCTCGCCGAGCGTGATCAGCACCGGACAGTCGGCGCTGGAGGCCATCAGCGGCGCATGCGGCACCGGAACGATGCTGACATCGCTCATCGCGAATCGGCTGGCAAAGAAGGCCCGCTCGTGCAGGTCCCACAGGCCGCCATCGCAGACGGCGGCGGCAAGCCGCGGCTCCTGCAACACCGCGCGCGCCACGAAGGAAGAGCCCCAGCCATCGGCGACGATCGCGACACGTGCGAAATCGACCTCGCTGCACGTCTCCAGATAGTCCATCACGCACGGAATCGCACTCTCGAGATCCCGGCGCCGCAACAGCGCGTCGAGATGATCGTCGCGCTGCTCGCCGAACAGGTCCAGCGCCAGCAGCGAGAAGCCGCGCTCGCGCGCATGCGGCGCGAGCTTGAACAGAAATTCCTCCTTGCGGTGGCCGGGTTCGCCGATGCAGATCACGGTCGGAGCCCGCACACTTCCCGACGGCGCGTGCGCGGGCAGGAAATAGCCCTGCAACGAATGGCCGTCGAGCCAGGGTATCGTCAGGACCTCTCCGGCCGGATCGCGCGCGGCGAGGAAGCGGCGGGCGCAATCCTGCATCGCGAGCACCGCGACCCAGCGGCGCTCGTCCGCCGGATCGAGCGGCATCGCGGCCGCGCTGTAGTAATTCATGGCGCGGAGCCAGTTGCGCTGCGCGGTCGCCCTGTGACCTTCCGCGAACGCGGCCTCGGCACGAAGCCGATTGGCCTGCGCCAGATTCTTCCACTCGCGATGCCAGGACTGGTCGTTGCCCCGCTTCAGCTGCCGCGCGATCATCAGGCATTCGGCGATCGTGGCGCCGCCCTCCTGGGCCGCGGTGAGGAGCCGCGTGAACTCAGCGGAGATGTCCTCTCGCTCCGGGCAAAGGGTCCAGTCGTCGGAGAGGCATGCGGGTATCATCGGGAGCTATGCTCTGGTCATCGCCTTACACATGACTGAGTAAACTATTTTGGTTCCCTGACCAAGCTGCCGTGCGCCGAATGAGAGCCGTGGGAGATCACCATCGCTTGAACGCAGGGATGTGTCGCATGCGTGATATTCCAATTCGACATAAGTGGGCGAGCACGGGCCACAAACGCCGGCAGCGAACTGGCAAGAGGTGGCACGCGAAAATGCCTGCGCACCTCTTGCCATGATGATCATCATACCTATATCGGCGCGCGCTCGTCGCCTGCCTCAGCCGAGCCGCCAGCCGACCTCCTGCGTAAAGCTTTCGAAGAAGGCGCGGTCGTAGGCCTGCTCCGGCGTAGCACGAACGCGCTCGTCGAGGCGCTTTGCGTCCTCGCCCACGAGAATGCGCCATTGCTCCGCCTTGACCCCGTCGAGGATGATCCTGGCGGCCTGCGCCGCCGTCGTCGGCGCATCCTCGAGGAAGCTGCGGGCGCGCTCGGCGAACGCCGCCTGGATGTCCTCGTCCGACATCTTGTCGGCGTCCGGCACGCCGGCCGCGACCATGCGCTTGCGGGTCAGCGCGACCTCGTCGGCATTGAGCCGCTCCGAACCGTCGGCGCTCTGCACCTTGCGCGAATTGGAGACGATCGATGTGCCGATATGGCCGGGCATCACCACCGAGCATTTGACATGCGGCGCGTGCAGGCGGAGGTCGTTGATCAGCGCTTCGGTAAACCCCTTCACGGCGAACTTCGCCGAGCTGTAGGCGGTGTGCGACTGGGTCATGCCGATCGAGGCCCAGAAGCCGTTGACGCTCGCGGTGTTGACGATGTGGGCCTCGTCGGCTGCCACCAGCATCGGCAGGAAGGTGCGGACGCCGAGATAGACGCCGCCCCAGCAGATGTTGAAGGTGCGCTCCCACTGCTCGCGGGTGTTGGTGAACAGGCTGCCGCCGCCGCCGATGCCGGCGTTGTTGAACAGAAGATGGATCCGGTCGGTCTTCTGCTGCTCGGCGAGCTCGTCGCGGAATCGCTTGAGATGATCCTCGATCGAAACGTCGGCGACATGGGTCGTGACGCGCAGGCCCTGCGGCAGCTTCTCGACCTCGCACAGACGCTTGGTCTCGGCCATCGCGGCTTCGGAGACGTCGCACATCGCGACATTGCAGCCTTCGGCGACGAGCTGCCGCGCGAGCTCGCGCCCCATTCCCGTGCCGCCACCGGTGATGACGGCGATCTTTCCTGCAAAATCCTTCATGGGACTTTCGGCCCCTCCCTTGTCGGTATGTTTCTTCACAGCCAGCGCCCCACGCATCGGAGCGCGCGCAAAATGTAGCAGCGCCGCATCCGCAGGTAAAAGCGGATCGGCGCTGCCATGGTCATCAGTTATTTCGGGGCGTGGACTATTCGGCCGCCTCGACGCGCCGTCCGTTCAACGCGCCGAGCCCGTCCAGCGCCTTGCGGATCGCCGCCTGCTGCGCGCTCGAGGGCTCGGGCATCGGCGCGCGCGGATAAGTCCTGGGCAGGCCCTGCAGCGTCTGCGCATAGCGCGTGCAGGCCGGCAGATTGTCGGCGATCACAGCGTTCCACAGCGTCAGCAGCTTCTTGTGCAAGTCGAGCGCGCGCGGATGGTCACCCGCCTTCACCGCGTCCCACAGCGCGACGGAGGCATGCGGCGCCGCGGTGAGGATCGCGGCGATCGAGCCATGGGCCCCCAATGTGTAGGACGGATACATCAGGGCATCGACCGCGCTGTAGATCAGCTTGTCCGGCGCCATCATCATGAGATCCGCGAACAGCTTCAGATCTCCGGCGCTCTGCTTGACGCCGACCACCAGCGGCACCTCGGTCATGATCCGCGTCAGCAGCGCCGGCGACAGATACGACCACGGCACCACGTTGTAGATGATGATGGGCATGCCGGTCTCATCAGCCATGGCGCGGAAATGCGCCACCATCGCCTCGTCGTCCGGCTTGAACAGATAGTGCACCGGCGTGACCTGGAGCGCGGCGACATTCATGTCGCGCACCAGCTTGCCGCGGCGGATCGCATCGCGCGTGGAATCGACGATGATGCCGGCGATGACGGGAATGCGTCCCTTTACCGCCGCGACCGTCGCCTCCATCAGGTCGCGATATTCCTCGTGATCGAGCGTGTGCCCCTCGCCGGTCGAGCCGCCGGCCGCGACGCCATGCGCGCCGGCGCGGATCATCCAGTCGACCTGGGGCGCCACAAGAGTGTAGTCGATCTCGCCATCCTTGCGGAACGGCGTCGTCATCGGCGGAATCACGCCGGTCGGTCGTGCCTTCATGGTCTGCCCTCGCGTTTCCATATCCCTTGTGGCGGTCCCGCTCTTTTGGCGGGTGGCCACGGTCCCTCCGAGCCTACCGGCTGCGCGCGGCCTGTGAAGCGCCACCGGCGCGGCGCTGCCCCCGGAATTCGACATCCCTGCGGTTATTATTGACTCGGTTCCCCGTATTTGCCCGGCTTCGGTTTAGGGGCAATTTTTTTACAATCCGAATCGCTAACTGGAGTCCGGACGCTGGGTCGAGTCGGCCAGGCCAGCGTGTTGTTTGCGTCACAGGCTCTGGCACTCCGCTTGCATCCTCTTCGTGGTCAGAAACTACCGATGAGGTGACTGGAATGTTCGTGACCGTCGTTGCCGTGCTCTGCCGGCTAAGTGCAGCCAGCTCAGGCAGTTGCATCGAGGAAATCGTGACCGACAGCAACATGACGCCCGAGATGTCGATGATGCAGTGTGCGATCGGCGCACAGGCCCCCTTGGCGAAATGGATGGGCGAGCATCCGATCTACCACGCCAACTGGCGGCTCGATCGCTACAAATGCGTTCCGGGTCGCTACGAGATCAAGGGCCACGCCTAAGGCCCCGCAAAACTACTGATACCAAGACGACGCACCAAGACTAACACGAGGAAACGCCCCGGAGGCCGCATGGTCTTTCCGCGCGGGCACCGACAGCGCCAGCCCCATTGCGGCGGCGCGCTTTGTGACAACGATCACACCTTCCTTTTAAGCCACCGCCCGCAGAATGATCGAACGCGCGCGTCGCCCCTCCGGCGTCGGCATCAGCGCGTAATTGTGCGGCTGGTCACGGAGCAGATGCAGCTCGACCGGCTGCCTGTAGATCGCGTGAAGGCACTCCTGAACCACAACGATAGAAACATCGCATGTGCGAAGCACAGGAGCATTTGAAGCGCCAAATTGGTCAGAGGCGATGCAGCGCGGATCGCAGACCTCAGTCATATAAGGCACTTCAAACGAGAAGAGAGACTTCTATTCTTTCGGCGCGGCAATTAGCTCCGCGTCTGCAAGTGATGACAATGCGATCTCAATTGTGCGATCTTCGAACAACTTCAACTTCCGCTCGCCCGCTTCCTTTCCTCCCGGCCAGCTCGCGAGCCGCTCACGCACCGCGCTTACGCTCGACTCGACACCGGCCTCGTTGACCAGCCAATCGACTGTGGCGAGAAGCTCCATTCCAAGCGGGGATTCGAAGCCATCAATCAGCTCGGAAGTCTTCTCAAGGGCCACGCGGAATGCCGTTGTATCCAGTCTTGATGTTGTAGAGCATCGGACTATACGGCGTGAAATAGAACGGGACGTAATCCGCCAAGGTTCCACCCGGCCCGCACGGCACCGAGCGCGCTTGGCGCTTAGCAATCAGTTCTTGATTCCCGATCTCGACATACTTCGAGGCGTTGGCCTCGTTCCGCGACAGGCATCCACCATCCTCCAAAAGCTTTTCGAGGTTGCCCTTGTGGCAAATCCGAAAAATGAAGGCCCCCTGGGGGTTTAGTAGGTCCTTGGACATCGCAGCGACAATACGCCGATGCTGCTTCGAGACAAAAGACGTCCTTCCCGCGTATTCACAGTGTGATCACCGCAACTGGTAATCTTCCACTGAGAACAAACTACGAACAAATTTAGATTCGGTCAATGAGAAGCAAGTTTGGCTCTGTCATCTGCGTGTCACATAAGGCCGTTGCCGGCTAGACAATCGCAGCTTGCGGTGGTGACTCGTACGAAGCTGTGAAGGTGCTCCTGATTGCGAGCTCGGCAAGCAGATCCCGCGCACGTCACAGCCAAATACGTTCAAGCCTCGAGTCTTCTACGCGCCGTCCGCGCTACCTCTAACATCATCGAAATGAGATCCGGAAAGTCGATACGACCAGCACATCGAAGCGTCCGGGCACAACGGTTCTCTGAACCAAGCCCAGACGCGGTCGGCCGCGAGCATTGGTTGCCTCACCTCACACGCACGATAACAACATACCCCTGTGTTGCCCGACGCGTCAAATCGATTCGGAAAAACGTTATCCCGTCAACGACATCGCTACTGTGCATGGGGTTGTTTTCGGCATTTTCGTTTTCCGGTCACCGAAGCGGCCCCCGCGACTGATCGCGGCGCATGCGTCGTCGGCGGCAGCTGGCTGCGCGCCGCCGCTCAATCCATCCGACAGATGCTTTGGAAAAAATGGTCGGAGCGAGAGGATTTGAACCTCCGACCCCTAGTCTCCCAGACTAGTGCGCTAACCGGGCTGCGCCACGCTCCGAACGTCGTTCCATTAGCTAGGATCGCCGGTTTGCGCAAGGCGAGGTCACACCATTTTGGTGCCTCCGCCGAAAGGCCCCGGAACTTGCCCCAAGCCGAGGAGATCCGGCGTCACGCGTCCTTGAGCGCCTGATCCAGCATTTCGCGGCAGGCGATGAGCTCGGCGAGCACCCGTCCGAGGCGCTCCCGGTCGATGGCGCTGGGGCCGGCGGGCGCTGAGGGGGTGCCGCCCTTGCGGAAGGTGGTGAGGATTTCCTCATCGTCGGTCTCGGAGAAGCGGAAGTCGATGCCCTCCTCCTCCTCGCCCTGGTAATCGTCATCGTCGCTGTCGCGGGCGCCGCGGACGCCGGTCTCCTCCTCGGGCTCCATCAGGCTCGCGCCGACGGCGTCCTCGATGGCGCCGAACGAGACCGCGGCCGCGCTGTCGGCGAGGCCCTGCACCGATTTGACGCCGTGTTCTTTCAGGATCCGCTGCACCCCGCGGATGGTGTAGCCCTCCCCGTACAGGAGACGGCGGATGCCCTTGAGCAGGTCGACGTCGTCGGGGCGGTAATAGCGGCGGCCGCCGCTGCGCTTCATCGGCTTGATCTGGGAGAAACGCGTCTCCCAGAACCGCAGCACGTGCTGCGGAATGTCGAGTTCCTGCGCTACTTCGCTGATGGTTCGGAACGCATCCGGCGCCTTGTCCAAATGCCAAATCCTTATCCGGAGGGCGGATTACGCCTCGGGTTGCGCCTTGCTGGCGTCGCCATTGGTGCGGTGCTGGGCGTTGATCCGCTGCTTCAGGATCGCGGACGGCTTGAACACCATGACCCGGCGGGGCGAGATCGGCACCTCGGTGCCGGTCTTGGGGTTGCGACCGATGCGCTGACCCTTCTTGCGGACCATGAAGGAGCCGAACGAGGACAGCTTCACCGTCTCGCCTTTCTCAAGGCAATCGGTGATCTCCTTCAGCACGAGTTCCACGAAGGCAGACGATTCCGTGCGCGACAGCCCCACCTTCTGGTAGACGGCTTCGCACAGATCGACACGCGTTACGGTTTTACTTTGATCGGTCATCGCCCTGCCCCACATCACGGCGAACAATTGTTGTCTGAAATTATGAGCTTACGATACGGCGGTCAACAGCGCTCATCAATGCAGGCGCATCGATAATCCGCGCTGATTCGGGCAAAATTTTATCGACTGTGGCTTACCAGCGCACCAGCGCGGAGCCCCAGGTGAAGCCGCCGCCCATGGCTTCCAGCAGAACCAGGTCGCCGCGCTTGATGCGGCCGTCCTTGCGCGCCACCGACAGCGCCAGCGGGATCGAGGCCGCCGAGGTGTTGCCGTGAAGGTCCACCGTCAGCACCACCTTCTCCGGCGCGATATGGAGCTTGTGCGCGGACGCGTCGATGATTCGCTTGTTGGCCTGGTGCGGCACGAACCAGTCGATGCTGTCGGCATTGAGCCCGGTCGCCTTGAAGGCATCGACGATCACATCGGTAATCATGCCCACCGCGTGCTTGAAGACCTCGCGGCCCTCCATGCGCAGATGGCCGACGGTCTGGGTCGAGGACGGGCCGCCGTCGACGAACAGCTTCGCCTTGTGGCGGCCGTCGGAGCGCAGATGCGTGGTCACGATGCCGCGGTCGGTCGCGGCATTGCCCGGCTGCTCCTGTGCCTCCAGCACCACCGCGCCGGCGCCGTCGCCGAACAGCACGCAGGTGCCGCGATCGGTCCAGTCGAGGATGCGCGAGAAGGTTTCCGCCCCGATCACCAGCGCGCGCTTGAAGGCGCCCGTGCGCAGGAAATTATCGGCGGTGGCGAGCCCGAACACGAAGCCCGAGCACACCGCCTGAAGGTCGAAGGCCGCGCCATGGTTGATGCCAAGCCCGTGCTGCACGGCGACCGCGCTCGCGGGGAAAGTGTTGTCAGGCGTCGAGGTCGCGAGCACGATCAGGTCGATCGACTGCGCATCCACGCCGGCATCGGCGAGCGCGGCCTGCGCCGCCTTGAGCGCTAAGTGCGAGGTGAACTCGCCCTCGGCCGCGATATGCCGCTCGCGAATGCCGGTGCGCTGCACGATCCACTCGTCGGATGTGTCGATGCGCGCCGCCAATTGGGCGTTGGTCACCACCTGCTCCGGCAAATAAGAGCCGCAGCCCAGCACGACCGAACGAATTTGAGTCACGAAACAGCCTCCTGCGCGGCCTGCACGGAATTGAGTGCACCACCTTCGCGGTTGAGCATCTGATTGATCTTGTTGAGGAGATCGAATTTGACCATCTCATAGCCAACATCAATCGCATAGGCAAAGCCTTCGGCAGCGATTCCGCCATGGCTCTTGACCACGATCCCGTTCAATCCCAGCAACACGCCGCCGTTGGATTTGTTCGGATCCATCTTGTTCCGCAGGGCCTGGAAGGCGTTGCGCGCAAAGAGATAGCCGAGCTTTGACAGCCAGCCCCGCTTCATCTCGTCCCGGAGCAATTCCGCCATCTGCCGCGCGGTTCCCTCCGCGGCCTTCAGCGCGATGTTGCCGCTGTAGCCTTCGGTGACGATGACGTCCGCCACCCCCTTGCCGATGCCGTCGCCCTCGACGAAGCCGAGATAGTCGAGCTCGGGCAGGTTCCTGGCGCGCAGGATTTCGCCGGCCTCGCGAATTTCCTCGTGCCCCTTGATTTCTTCGACCCCGATATTGAGCAGGCCGACCGTGGGGCGCTTCTTGTTGAACAACACGCTGGCCATCGCCGCGCCCATGATGGCGAGCGACACCAGATGGTGGGTATCGCCGCCGATGCTGGCGCCGAGGTCGAGGACCACGGAATCGCCGCGCCTGGTCGGCCACATGCCGGCGATGGCCGGACGATCGACGCCCGGCAGCGTGCGCAGGTGGAAGCGCGACATCGCCATCAGCGCACCGGTGTTCCCGGCGGAGACCGCAACATCCGCCTCGCCCTTTTTCACCGCATCGATGGCAAGCCACATGGAGGAGGTCCGGCGGCCGCGCCGCAGCGCCTGGCTCGGCTTTTCCTCGCCGCTGACCGCGACATCGGTATGGATGATCTTCGAAGCGGCCTTCAGCGCGGGGTGGCGCTCGAGCTCGGGCTCGATCTTGGCGCGGTCCCCGATCAGCAGGAATTCGATCTCGCGATGCCTGTGAAGCGAGATGGCGGCGCCTGGGATGACCACCGCGGCGCCGGCGTCGCCCCCCATGGCGTCAAGCGCGATGCGAACCTTGCTTGGCATAAAAGTCCTGGAAACCTGGTCTGGTGCGGTCTTGAACGAGCGGGGCCGCAAATGGGTTCGCCACGAACATGGCGGTCGGTCAAGCGCCACGCCGCACCCGGACCGGGGCGCGACAATAGCGTTTTGTTATCCCGAAACAACCTCTTGCCCCCAGCCTTTTGCATTCGGGACGATCCGGCCGCAGACGGCCGAATTCACAAGAAACGCATCAAAATCAAACAGATAATTCGACCTTTCAAACCACGATCGCAAACACCTCGCGCCCCGCAGCAAAGCGGTCCTCTGGGAAAGACGGGACCTATTGGTCTTTCTTCTTGTCCTGGAGCGCCTTCAGCACCGCAAAGGGATGGTCCTCCGGATCGGGGGCGGTGACCTCGGGCTCAAACACCACCCCCGGCTTCCGCGGATAGGGATCGACCGCCAGGAACAGGGCGTCGGTGGCAAGTCTCCCGAGGTCGATGATGCCATTGACGATCGCCTCCGGGGGGTCGGCGACCTGCTCCTGATCGTCGTGCCCCTCCTCCATCAGGTCGGCCAGGCGGCGGACCTCTGCCTCGGGGGCGAATATCAGGTCCACGGCCTCATCGATCTCGCTCTCCATCGGGTCAAGCGTGACCACGCAGGTCTGGCCGATCCGGGCGCGGACGTGCCCCGTGACCTGGATCTGGTTGCCGCTTTTCGGCACAACATCGAAATCAGCCTGGACCGAGACAACCTCGCGCAAGCCTGCCGTCTCGGCCATGGCCTGCCGCTCGGCGGCCGAGGCCTCGAGCTTGCGATGCAGGCCGGTATCCGGGATCTGTGCAACGATGACGGGCACCTGCCAGGGATCGGGCCCGGATGCGGTAATCGGTCGGCTCATGGCGTGACATCCTCAGGGAGCGCTGGGGGAAACTTAAAGGACGCGGCCAACAATACGGCGTCGCCGGTCCGGACGAGGTCGGCCTCGGCAGCCCTGGCATAGGCCGCGAGCCGCTGCGCCTGGTCCATGCCGGCCCCATTCAAGATATTCTTGCAGATCGCCGATGCCAGCGCCTCGCCGTCGCTTTCCATGGCCAGATCGTAGGCCTGGACCCGGCCGTAAAACGCCTCGCCGAAGGCCCGCATCCGCTTCGGCACGGTCTGGTCGCCTATCCCCATCTCGCGCAGATTGTCGTCCATGTCCTCGCAGAAGCGGTCGAACAGCGCCTGCGACAGCTCGGTGGCGCCCTGTCGGGAGGCGCCCTCGACCGTGCGCAGGCGGCGCAGCAGCAGCCAGAGGTGCAGCAGCAACAGATCGAAACGCCCGTTAACGGTATCAGGCACGCCCAAGTCGCGGTAAAATATGGGTTCTCGCGCCTGCGTCACGATCATGCCATAGATGGCTTCAATGGTGCCCGGCGAGGCTAGGCGGGGTTTCCTGAAGTGATTGAACGGCCAAAGCATTGTGGTTTCCGCAAGCGGGCGCGCGCGTGTTGCATTCAGAGCCTCCGCCCGGTACTTCAGCGCCTCGCGCGACGCAAGGGGACGGAATCAGTTCCGCTATGACGATAACGAACCAGACCAGCCTGCGTGCAGACAAGCGGCGCGGCCTTCAAGCACGTTGGCGCGGCTTGCGCCTGTTCGCGGCCGCGGCCCTGGTTGGGGCTGCGCTTGCGGGCTGCACCGGCGAGCAGTTCCAGAAGGGTTACATCCTGCCGCCCAACGCGCTGGAGCAGATCCCGATCGGCGCGAGCCAGGACCAGGTGCTGATCGTGATGGGCACCCCCTCCACCGTCGCAACCCTCGACGGCGAGGTGTTCTATTACATCTCGCAGCGCTCCGAGCGCATGGTCGCCTTCATGAACCAGAAGGTGGTCGATCAGCGCGTCATCGCGGTCTATTTCGACAAGAACCGGCGCGTGCGCCGGCTTGCGAATTACGGCCTCCAGGACGGCAAGATCTTCGACTTCATCAGCCGGACCACGCCCACGTCGGGCCAGGAGATGAGCTACCTCACGCCGATCTTCAAGCTGCTCAGCTTTAACTGAGCCTTCAGCCTGCGGCTTCGTGCGGCTTGCCGTTGCGCGTCCTGTTCCATACGCTCCCTGCAAAACAAGATGCAGGGAGTGGATTCGTGCCCAAACAATTGTTGTCCCGCCGTCGCGTGCTCACCGGTGCTGCCGCCCTTTCGGCCGCAGCGATCCTGCCGCGATCGAGCCTGGCGGACTGGAAGCCCACCGAAAACGTCCGCCTCGTCGTGCCGGCTGCCGCCGGCGGCTCGACCGACGTGATGGGTCGGCTTCTGGCCGCGCATCTGCAGACCGCCTGGGGCCAATCGGCCGTGGTGGAAAATCGCTCCGGCGGCGGCGGCACGATCGGCACGGCCGAGGTGGTCCGCGCCAAGCCGGACGGCCACACCATCCTGATCGGCAATCCCGGTCCGAACGCGATCGCCTACAGCATCTTCAAGAACCTCACCTACAAGCCGGACCAGCTCCAGCCGGTCTCCAACATGATCCGGATCCCGAACATCGTCTCGGCGCATCCCAAGACCGGCATCAAGTCGATCGCCGAGCTGGTCGCCTATCTCAAGGCCAATCCAGACAAGCTCAGCTACGCCTCCTCCGGCGTCGGCCAGAGCCCTCACCTCACCGGCGCCTGGTTCCTGCAGCTCACCGGCCTGAAGATGACGCATATCCCGTTCCGCGGCGCCGGTCCCGCGCTCCAGGCAGCGCTCGCCGGCGACATCCAGATCCTGTTCGACAATCTCTATCCGAGCCTGCCGCAGGTGCAGAACGGCACCCTGACCGGCCTCTGCGTCACCACGACCGAGCGTAGCGACCTCGCGCCGAACCTGCCGACCATGCGCGAGAGCGCGCCGGAGCTTGCGGCTTTCGACGTCTCGTCGTGGTTCTCGGTGTTCCTGCCGAAGGGTGTGCAGCCCGCCGTTGTCGAAGCACTCAACCTTCAAGTGAAGGCGATGCTCGAGCGCGACGACATCAAGAAGAACATCGTGGCCATGGGCGCCCGCGCCGACTACGGCACGCCCGACCAGTTTGCCGCCTTCGTGGACGCCGAGACGAAGAAGTTCGCCGGCATCATCCAGAAGGAAGGACTGCAGATGGACGTGCAATGACGGGGGCGGGCTGCGGCGCCGGGGCTTTGATCCAGTTGAAAACGAGAAGCACCGCCGCCGCCAGCGCAACCGCCAGGAGGGTGCGCGGCTGAAGCGAGCCTGATCTCCTGGCTCCGGTTTGCGCTTTGCCGCAGCTTGGACAGAGGGTCGTGCCCATCGGCATATCGCTACCGCACTGATTGCACCTGGTCATCTCGAACTTCATGGTGCCCAACCTCTCCAGAAGAATCGCCGCGCCCGGCTGGCAGCCGACAAAAAACCCGCGGCTTGCACCGCGGGTTTGTCGCAGGAACGCTGCCTCTGGTTCAGTGCGCGAGCACCGCGAGCAGCAGCAGCGCCACGATGTTCGTGATCTTGATCATCGGGTTCACCGCCGGACCTGCGGTGTCCTTGTAGGGATCGCCGACGGTGTCGCCGGTCACGGCCGCCTTGTGAGCGTCACTGCCCTTGCCGCCGAAATGACCGTCCTCGATGTACTTCTTGGCGTTGTCCCAGGCGCCACCGCCCGAGGTCATGGAGATCGCGACGAACAGGCCTGTCACGATCACGCCGAGCAGCATCGCGCCCACGGCCGAGAACGCCGCCGACTTGCCGGCCGCCCCGCCCCCCGCGATCGCATAGATCACGAAGTAGACGAAGATCGGTGACAGCACCGGAAGCAGCGAGGGGATGATCATTTCCTTGATCGCCGCCTTGGTCAAAAGGTCGACCGCCTTGCCGTAATCCGGCTTGTCGGTGCCTTGCATGATGCCCGGCTTCTCGCGGAATTGGCGCCGGACCTCCTCGACGATCGCGCTCGCCGCGCGGCCCACGGCGGTCATGCCCATCGCGCCGAACAGATACGGCAACAGACCGCCGAACAACAGGCCCACCACGACGTAGGGGTTGTTGAGCGAGAAGTCCGGTTTGACGCCGGCGAAGTAGGCGTGGTGCGCGGAGTCCGCAATGAAGAACTTGAGATCCTCATTGTAGGCCGCGAACAGCACCAGGGCGCCGAGACCGGCGGAGCCGATCGCGTAGCCCTTGGTCACCGCCTTGGTGGTGTTGCCGACCGCATCGAGCGCGTCGGTCGACTTGCGAACCTCCTTCGGCAGGCCCGCCATCTCGGCAATGCCGCCGGCGTTGTCTGTGACCGGACCGAACGCGTCGAGCGCGACGACCATGCCGGCGAGCGCAAGCATCGTGGCGGTCGCGATCGCGATGCCGAACAGGCCGGCGAGGCTGTAGGTGACCAGGATACCGGCGATGATGACGAGCGCGGGCAGCGCGGTCGATTCCATCGAGACGGCGAGGCCCTGGATCACGTTGGTGCCGTGGCCGGTCACGGAGGCCTGGGCGATCGACTTCACCGGACGATAGTCGGTGCCGGTGTAGTATTCGGTGATCCAGATGATCAGCGCGGTGACGGCGAGGCCGACCACGCCGCACTCGAACAGCGCCATGCCGGTGTAATCGACGCCGGCGAGCTTGCCGAAGCCGATCAGGTAATAGATCACGCCGGCAATGCCGACCAGCGACAGGACGCCGGTTGCGATCAGTCCCTTGTAAAGCGCGCCCATGATCGACTGGCTCGGCCCGAGCTTCACGAAGAAGGTGCCGATAATCGAGGTGATGATGCAGATGCCGCCGATGGCGAGCGGCAACGTCATCATGTCGGCGAGGATCGGCGTCTTGGCGAAGAAGATCGCCGCCAGGACCATGGTGGCGACCGCGGTCACCGCATAGGTTTCGAACAGGTCGGCGGCCATGCCGGCGCAGTCGCCGACATTGTCGCCGACGTTGTCGGCGATGGTGGCCGGGTTGCGCGGGTCATCCTCGGGGATGCCGGCCTCGACCTTGCCGACGAGGTCGCCGCCGACGTCCGCACCCTTGGTGAAGATGCCGCCGCCGAGACGCGCGAAGATCGAGATCAGCGAGGCGCCGAAGCCGAGCGCCACCATGGCGTCGATGACGACGCGGCTGTCAGGCGCAAGCTTCAGCGAATGGACCAGGAAGCCGAAATAGAGGGTCACGCCGAGCAGCGCGAGACCCGCCACCAGCATGCCGGTGATGGCGCCCGCCTTGAAGGCAAGCTCAAGACCACCCGCGAGCGACGTCGTCGCCGCTTGGGCGGTGCGCACATTGGCGCGGACCGAGACGTTCATGCCGATGAAGCCGGCCGCCCCCGACAGGATCGCGCCGATGGCAAAACCGATCGCGACATAGAGCCCCAGGAAATAGGCAAGCAGCACGAAGATGACGATGCCGACCATCCCGATCGTGGTGTACTGACGCCGCAGGTAGGCCTGTGCGCCTTCGCGCACCGCTGCCGCGATTTCCTGCATGCGCGGAGACCCCGCATCCGCACTCAAAACCGAAGACGTCGCCCAGATCGCGTAGACGACGGAAAGCACTCCGCAGAGCACAATCAACCATAATGCTGTCATGTGATTTTTTGCCTCAGATCCTTGATGAACGTACCCCCGGCGCCTTTTGTTTTTCCGTCGTGCGGTGCGGCGCCTTGATTTTGAACAAGGCCGCCCCTTGCCCGAAGGCGCGGCCCTAGTCGGTCACGACCTTGCCAAAATCAAATTGAGGGTGCAACGCCAGATAAGGTCGAAAAGCCGATCTCGGCAGGTATTTAGCCGGTCTTGGCAGCCCGGACGCCGGTTTGGAGCAATTCCTAGAAGTGGCTGTAGGACAGCCGCTTCAACACCAGCTCCTGGCCCTGCCCGTCCAGGAAGCGCGGCCGCTCATGGCCCGCGACGATCGTGCCGATGGCCGTGACGGCAAGGCCGGCCGCCCGCCCCAAGGCAATCAGCGCGTCGCTGTGCACCGGCGGGACGGTGCACAGCACCTCGTAATCGTCCCCCCCGGCCAGCAGCGTCTCAACGGAAACGACGTCGCCCGCGATCAGGCCGGCGGCAGCGGCCGAGAGCGGCACGCTCGTCACGTCGATCGTGGCCGAGACGCCTGACGCCGCACAGAGCTTGGTCAGGTCTCCTGCAAGCCCGTCGGAGACATCCATCGCAGCCGTTGCATGGTCACGCACGCCTTGCGCGAGAGCATTGCGCGGCTGCGGCACGCGATAGCGCGAGATCAGCGTCTCGCGCGCGTGCGGATCGGAGGCCAGCGCATTCGCCACCGCGCCGCCCTTGAGCACATCGAGGCCAAGCGCGGCGTCGCCGATCGTCCCAGTCACAAGGATACGGTCGCCCGGTTTGGCGCCGATGCGGCCGACCATCCGGCCCTGCGGCACGCGGCCAAAGGCGGTGATCGAGATCATCTGCGGCCCCGGGGTCGACACCGTGTCGCCGCCGAGCAGCGGACAGGCGAAGGTTTTCGCATCCTCGCCGAGCGCGTCCGCGAACGGCCTGAGCCAGGCGTCTTCCCCGCTGCGCAGCGCCAGTGTCAGCACGAAGCCGGCGGGCACGGCGCCCTTGGCAGCGAGATCGGACAGGTTCACCCGCAGCGCCTTGCGCGCGATGGTATCGGGCGGATCGCTGGCAAGATAATGCACACCCTCCACCACCGCGTCGGTGGTGACGACGATGTCGCTGCCGAGAGGCTGCAGGATGGCGGCATCGTCCACCAGCCCCAACGCGCCGGGATCAGTCGCCAGCGGCTTGAAATAGCGCGCGATGAGGGAGTCTTCGGCGGAGGGATTGTGCGGGCTGGTCATTAGCTCGATCCGTAATCTCCCCGCCGTCATTGCGAGCAAAGCGAAGCAATCCAGACTGCCTCCGGAGAAACAGTCTGGATTGCTTCGTCGCTACGCTCCTCGCAATGACGATCCCATATCTACCCCCGCCCGAACTCGTCACCGCGAAACTGGCGGCCGATCTGGTCGAGCACCGCGTTGACCATGCCGGTCTCCTCGCGGTCGACGAAGGCATTGGCGACGTCGACATATTCGGACACGACGACGCGGCCCGGCACGTCCTTGCGGTGTTCCAATTCATAGGCCCCTGCCCGCAGCACCGCGCGCAGGATCGCTTCGATGCGCTTCAATGGCCAGCCCTTCGACAGCGCCTCGTCGATCAGCGGATCGAGCTTCTTCTGGTCGCGCACGACGCCGGAGACGACGTCGCGGAAGAACGCCGCTTCCGCCGGCAAATATGTGTCGCCCTCGACCTCGTTGCCGAGCCAGTGGCTCTCGAACTCCGCAAAAATGTCGTTGATGCCGGCGCCGCCGATATCCATCTGGTACAGCGCCTGGACAGCTGCGAGCCGCGCCGCACCGCGGCGGTTCGCCTTCTTCTCCGTGCCAGCCGGCGGCTTCTTGTTGTTATCGGCCATGATCAAGCCCGCGCCAGCCGGCGCTTTATGCGCAGCATCGCAATCGCGGCCCGCGCAGCATCGCCGCCCTTGTTCAGCTCGCTGGCGCGCGCCCGCGCCCAGGCCTGCGCCTCGGTGTTGACGGTGAGGATGCCGTTGCCGAGCGGCAGCTTGCGCGTCACCGCGAGGTCCATCAGCGCGCGGGAAGATTCCTGCGAGACAATCTCGAAATGGATGGTGTCGCCACGGATCACGCATCCGAGCGCGATCGCGGCGTCGTAGGGCTTGCCATTGGCGGCCGCGGAATCGATCGCGATAGCGATCGCCGCGGGAATCTCCAGCGCGCCGGGAACCGTGATGACGTCGTGGGTCAGACCGGCCGCCTTCAGCTCGGCCACCGCGCCTTCGAGCATCGCATCCTGGAGATCGTCATAGAACCGCGCCTCGACAATCAGCGCGCGTGCGCCGGAGATGTCGGTCTGGTCCTTCAGGGGTGCGCGCCGCGCGTCTGCCATCGTCAAATCCGTTCCACAGGGGTTGGCGCTATGTAGTCGCCACCAGCGGGTAAGCCAAGTTTAAAGACGCCGTCACTTCATTTCCGTCAGCCGCGCCGCGTAGCGGGCCATCAGATCGACCTCGATATTGACCTCATTCCCCGCCTTCCAGCCGCCGATCGTCGTGACCGTCAGGGTGTGCGGGATGATCAGCACCGAAAAGCTCACGTCCTTCACCGTATTAACCGTCAGCGAGACGCCGTCGAGCGTGATCGAGCCCTTGGTCGCGATGAACCGCGCCAGCTCCCGCGTCGTGGAGAGCTCGAACCGCGCCATCTCGGGCAGGTCTTCGCGGCTGACGAGGGTCGCGATGCCATCGGCATGGCCGGCGACGATATGCCCGCCGAGCTCGTCGCCGATCTTGAGCGCACGCTCGAGATTGAGCCTGGTGCCGACCCTCCAGTGCTTTGCGGTCGTCAGCGCCAACGTCTCGGCCGCGGCATCGACGTCGAACCAGGTCCTTTGAGCAGAGTCCTTGCCGCCTTCGACGCCGGAAGCAACCACCGTCAGGCAGACGCCGTTGCAGGCGATCGAGGCGCCGTCGGCGATGGTGGTCTGGTCGTAGCGGCAGGCGATGCGCAGCCGGTGCAGCTGGCCCTGCGCCGTCGGCGTGAAGCCGACGATCTCGCCGATATCGGTGACAATGCCGGTGAACATTACGCGCGCTCGTAGATGGTGAGAGTATCCTTGTCGAAGGTCTCGCTAGCATGAACCTTGTAGGCCTGCGACTGCGTGATTTTCGACAGCGGCAATGCAGCGAGCGCATCCACCCCGTCGGCGCCCGCCGCCTCCGCGCCGCGGAACAGCCATATCTCGTCAACGAGGTCGGCGGCGATAAAGGACGCGGCGACGCGGCTGCCGCCCTCGACCATCAGCCGCGTGATGCCCTTGCCGGCCAATGCATGCAGCACCGCCGCAAGATCGAGTCCCGCGGCGTTGCCGGGCGGCACGCGGATCACCTGCGCGCCGGCCGCACCGAGCCGCGTGGCAGCCGCGGCCTCCGCGAGTTCGGAACCCACCACCCACAGCGGAATCTCGCGCGCGGAGCCCACGAGCTTGCTCGCTCCGGGAATGCGCAGGCTCTGATCGAGCACCACGCGCACCGGTGAGCGTGCTGCCATGCCCGGCAGGCGGCAGTCGAGCTGCGGATCGTCCGCCAGCACCGTGCCGATGCCAACCAGGATGGCGTCGCTTTGCGCGCGCAGGAGATGCACCCGGTTGCGCGCCGCCTCGCCGGTGATCGCGACCGGCTTGCCCCCGGCCGCGCCGATCTTGCCGTCGGGCGAGACCGCGAGCTTCAGGATCACATGCGGGCGGTGATCGCTGATGCGACGGAAATGCCCGGCATGATCGAAGGCGGCTTCGCGCGCGCACAGACCCACATCCACCATGATGCCGGCGGCGCGCAGGCGCGCATCACCTTGACCGGCGACTTCCGGATTGGGATCCTCGATCGCGGCCACCACACGCTTGATGCCGGCGGCAATCACGGCGTCGGCGCACGGTGGCGATTTGCCGGCATGCGAGCACGGCTCCAGCGTGACGTAGAGCGTGGCGCCGCGCGCGGACTCGCCTGCGCGCCGCAGCGCTTCGGGCTCGCCATGCGGTCGTCCGCCTGGTTGGGTCCAGCCGCGGCCGACGATCACGCCGTCCTTGACGATGACGGCACCGACGGCGGGATTGGGCCAGGTACGTCCCTGCCCGCGCCTGCCGAGCGCCAGCGCAAGCTCCATGAAGCGCCGGTCGGCATCCCTGGACTCGCGCGCCTTCTGCGCGAATTGATCCTCCAGGATGCGGAAGATCATTTGCGGATCGCGGCGAGCCGCGCTTCCTCCTCACCGGAGAGCTCGCCAAGCACGTCGGCGAAATCCTTGGCCTCGCGGAAATTGCGGTAGACCGAGGCGAAGCGGACATAGGCGACGTCGTCGAGCGTGCGCAGATGCTCCATCACGGTCTCGCCGATCACTTCGGAGGAGATTTCAGCCTCGCCCCCGGTCTCGAGCTCGCGCACGATGGTGGAGACCATCTTCTCCACCCTTTCAGGCTCGACCTGCCGCTTGCGCAAGCTGATCGACACCGAGCGCATCAGCTTGTCGCGGTCGAACGGCACGCGGCGGCCGTTGCGCTTGATCACCGTGAGCTCGCGCAGCTGCACGCGCTCGAAGGTGGTGAAGCGGAAATTGCAGGCGACGCACACGCGCCGCCTGCGGATCACGGAAGAGTCCTCGGTCGGACGCGAGTCCTTCACCTGCGTATCGAGACTGTTGCAGTTCGGGCAGCGCATCCGTTGACCTTGACCGGTTGTCTTGGACCTTACTGATAGATCGGGAAACGGTCGGTGAGCGCCTTGACCCGTTCCTTGATCGCCGCTTCCACCAGCGGCGCCTTGCCGTCGGAGGATTGCGCGATCGCGTTGAGGACTTCGGCGATCATGCCGGCGACCTGCTGGAATTCAGCGACGCCGAAGCCGCGGGTGGTTGCCGCAGGCGTGCCCAGCCGAATACCGGAGGTGACAAACGGCGACTCGGGGTCGAAAGGAATACCGTTCTTGTTGCAGGTGATGGCAGCGCGAACCAGCGCCTTCTCCGAGGCGTTGCCCTTCAGGCCCTTCGGCCGGAGGTCAACCAGCATCAGATGGTTATCGGTGCCGCCGGAGACGATATCGAAGCCGTGGCTCTTCATCGCCTCGGCCAGCGCCTTGGCGTTCTCGACGACGTTCTTGGCATAGACCTTGAAGTCCGGCCGCAGCGCCTCGGCAAAGGCGACTGCCTTCGCCGCGATCACATGCATCAGGGGGCCGCCCTGCAGGCCCGGGAAGATCGCCGAGTTGAATTTCTTGGTCAGCGCCTCGTCATTCCACAGCATCAGGCCGCCGCGCGGACCGCGCAGCGATTTGTGGGTCGTGGTGGTGGTGATGTGGGCATAGGGCACGGGCGAGGCATGCACGCCGCCGGCGACCAGACCGGCGAAGTGCGCCATGTCGACCAGGAGGTACGCGCCGACGCTGTCCGCGATCTCGCGGAAGCGCTTGAAGTCCCAGGCGCGCGAATAGGCCGAGCCGCCGGCCACGATCAGCTTCGGCTTGACCTCCTCAGCCTGCTTGGCGACGGCGTCCATGTCGACGATCTGGTCCTCGCGGCGCACGGTGTAGTGCGCGGCCTTGAACCACTTGCCGCTCATGTTGACGGGGGAGCCGTGGGTGAGATGGCCGCCGGCCGCAAGATCGAGGCCCATGAAGGTGTCGCCGGGCTGAAGCAGCGCCAGAAACACCGCCTGGTTCATCTGACTGCCGGAGTTCGGCTGCACGTTGGCGAAGTTGGCGCCGAACAGCTTCTTGGCGCGATCGATCGCGAGGTTCTCGGCGACGTCGACCCACTCACAACCGCCGTAGTAACGCGCGCCCGGATAGCCTTCCGCATATTTGTTGGTCATCACCGAACCCTGCGCTTCCAGCACGGCACGGCTGACGATGTTCTCGGAGGCGATCAGCTCGACCTCGTGACGCTGGCGGCCGAGCTCGCCCTTGATGGCGGCTGCGATTTCCGGGTCAGCCTGCTCGAGCGAGGCGGTGAAAAACGAATCGGGCGCGGAGGCGGTTTTGGCGAAGGTCATCTTGCGAATATCTCCACCGCCGCAGCCTTTTGGCGGGCTACGGGCGGGTCTGGTGTGGCGATCGGAAGCGGCGAGCGCGATCTACCACATCGCCCGCAACAGGCCAAGTAGTTGCGGGTCGGACCTGAGATTTATGCAAGATATGGTGGGATTGGAGGATTTGGACGACGGGGCGGTATCCGGTCGTCCATGTCCTGAAAGGCCCGCTTTGGGCTCGAAAGGCCGCGTGGATGCGAGCGGCCAGCCTCTACAGCCCGGTATACCCCGCCTTCACGGGATCCACGCTGCCGTCGAGCTGCCGCAGATAGGTGAGGCCGCAAACCGTCAACCTGTGGGTGTCCTTCTCCCCGGCTTCCATCAACGTATTGAGGTAGTTAGTCACCTTTTCCCGCGCCTCCGCGCTCGCCGCCGACGTGCGGTTGGCGAGCAAATCGTAGGTATGCATGATCCGGTCGATGGCAGCTTCCATGGCACCCTCTGGTTCTTGCCGCGTTTGGGAGTTGAGATCAGGCAACCGCTTTAGCCTCGGACTGCGCCTCGAACCTGACGATGGCCTTGTTTGCCAACCTGATCTTGTTGAATTCGCCGTGCTGGAGCAGCTTGATGACGATCTCAAGCAGGCTTTCGTCGGTGACGAGGGTGTCGCGGATCGCGCCGGAGCGGCGAAGATAGTTCGCTGCGATGGCATAGGCCTCGCTCACGAGTTCCACGTTCATCACCCCCACGCCACGCTCGACCAGCATCGTCCGCCCTCCGATCGAAGGGGATAAGCACCGAACCGGGAACTCGTTCCCTCCGGTTGGGGATTTTTTTCGCAACCGCGAAATGGAAGAAACGCACCGGTCCGGACAGAGCCGGGCCGGCGCGCTTGGGGAAGTGAGGCACATTCGGGAGGCTTGCCGGTCTTGTTGCGGGCCGGCTTGGCCTTGTCCCGTCGAAAAGAACTCAGAGACGATACAGGATCTGGTCGGTCCAGAATCGCTCGAGGCGGTGCAGCGACTTGTTGAGGGTCGAGAACTCCTCGCCCGAGATTCCACCGACCTGCTCGACCGTCTTGACGTGCTTCTGGTAGAGCGAGTCGACGATGCGGCGGACTTCCTGGCCCTGCGGCGTCAGGCGGATGCGCACCGAGCGGCGATCGACGCGCGAGCGCTGATGGTCGAGGAAGCCGAGCTCGACGAGCTTCTTCAGATTGTAGGAGACGTTGGAGCCGAGGTAATAACCGCGCGTGCGCAGTTCGCCCGCGGTCAGCTCCTTGTCGCCGATGTTGTAGAGCAGCAGCGCCTGCACCGAATTGATGTCCGCACGGCCGCGGCGATCAAACTCGTCCTTGATCACGTCGAGCAGCCGGCGATGCAGCCGCTCCACCAGAGTCAAGGCTTCCAGATAGAGCGTCTGCACCGAACCCTGCTGGCCGGAGACGCGCTCTGCGGTATCTGCCGCAGTTGCGACGGCTTTCATCATGACACTTCCCCTGTTGTCGTTTTTATCGACACTCATTCGACGAAACTTGTGTCCCGTCTGATAGGTGCAACTTAAGGGGCCCGTTTGAAGATCGGCTTAAATAAGAGAATAAAGAGATCATGAATTTAAGACAGTGAATTGCGGATTAAGCCTGTGCCACAAGCACTTTTCGCAATAGTCTGTTGACTCTCGCAAGGTCCTGTTCACCCTCCGTCCGCCGCGATTGTCGCATTCCAGAACAGCCCCGCCCCGTTTCGAAACGGCCGCGTAAGAGCTGTGGCGGAAGAGGCTGGTTAGCGAAAACTTACGTCGAATTTTACGCAACCAATGGTCAACCAAGCGACAATCTCGTGTCCCGGTCCAGCACAGCGAAGCGCAGAGTCGGGGCACGAGAGTTTGCTATGGCGGCCGTTCGCGCGCGGCCATCCAGGCGAGCGCGAGGTAGGCGGCGAGCATGAAGGCTTCGACCCCGACCACAACCAGGCTGCCGCCGTAGATGCCCGGGAACATCAGCTCGATCACCGCCATCGATACCACGGTCGTCAGCCACACCACGGCGCCCCAGGGCGTCGCCAGCCACAGCCCGACCGCGGCAACGAGTTCGATCACGGCGAAGTAGATGGTCGAGGCCTGCCAGGCCATCGACTGGTTCTCGAACGCCTCGTCCTCGCCGCCGACGAAGCCCGTCACCTGCGCCCAATGATAGAGGCCCTTGAGGATCGAGAGCAGCGCCATCACCCGCAGGAACAGCACGAGCCGGCGCGTCCAGGCATTATCGTCGGATTCAGCCCGCTCCGACGAGATCGCCGCCACCGACATTGCACTGTCTCTGGCATTGTCTCGGACGGCGTCCCTGGTGCTGTCGCGGGCCGCATCGCGGGTGGAGATCTCGGACATGCCCCCTTCTGGCTGCTTTGCCCCGCAAAATCAATCGGCTGCCATCTTTTGCGACAGGTCAAGCCGCGGTGACGGGAACCATGCGAGCTGGTATAAGAATAATTCCAGCCGGAGGAAGAGTGATGGCGATCAAATACGGACGTCCGATCGAATTGCGCGAGGTCTCGCGCCGGGATGGCACTGGGGCCTCCCCTGCCCTCGATCTGACCGTCCGCCCGCGCCGCAACCGCAAGGCCGAATGGGCCCGGCGTATGGTGCGCGAGAACGTGCTCACCACCGACGATCTGATCTGGCCGCTGTTTCTGATCGACGGCAACAACAAGCGCGAGCAGATTGCCTCGATGCCGGGCGTCGAGCGCCTCAGCGTCGACCAGGCCGTGCGCGACGCCGAGCGCGCAATGAAGCTCACCATCCCCTGCCTCGCGCTGTTTCCCTACACCGACCCATCCCTGCGCGACGAGGACGGCTCGGAAGCCACCAACCCGAACAATTTGGTCTGCCAGGCGGTGCGCGCGATCAAGAAGGAGTTTCCGGAGATCGGCGTTCTCTGCGACGTCGCGCTCGATCCCTTCACCAGTCACGGCCATGACGGCCTGATCTCCGACGGCAAGATCCTGAACGACGAGACGGTCGCCGTGCTGGTGCGTCAGGCCCTGGTGCAGGCCGAAGCCGGCTGCGACATCATCGCGCCCTCCGACATGATGGACGGCCGCGTCGCTGCGATCCGCGAGGGCTTGGATCGCACCGGGCTTCTTGACGTGCAGATCATGGCCTATGCCGCAAAATACGCCTCCGCCTTCTACGGTCCGTTCCGCGACGCCATCGGCTCGGCCAAGACGCTCACCGGCGACAAGCGCACCTACCAGATGGACAGCGCCAACACCGACGAGGCGCTGCGCGAGGTCGAGCTCGACATCGCCGAGGGCGCCGACATGGTGATGGTCAAGCCCGGCATGCCCTATCTCGACGTCGTCCGCCGCGTGAAGGACACGTTCGCGATGCCGACTTTCGCCTACCAGGTCTCCGGCGAATACGCGATGATCGCGGCCGCTGCCAACAACGGCTGGCTCGACGGCGAGCGCGCCATGATGGAGAGCCTGCTCGCCTTCAAGCGCGCCGGCGCCGACGGTGTGCTGAGCTATTTCGCACCGAAGGCGGCGGAGAAGCTGCGCGCGCAGGGGTAAGCCCCAATGTCGTCCCGGCGCAGGCCGGGACCCATACCGCGTGATCTATCGGGCGCGCGGGGTATTGGTACCGGGGAAGCGATCAACCCCTGAGCCTTCGCCAAACTGCTTTGCGTGGTTATGGGTCCGGGCCTTCGCCGGGACGACACTATTCGTGTGGCGGCGCGCCCTTTTCCCCCCACCTCCGCCGCCCCCGAATCGCCGGAATATTTCGGCTTGTTAATCGCGGCACCCTTGGCACGCGGACGGCCTATTCCCATGTGCTGCCACGGGAGTTTCCCCTCGGGAGGACGGTCATGTCGTATTCGGACTCGGGCAATGCTTGGCGCAGTGATGGTGCGGCTCACGCATACGATCCCTATCTGCACCCGGAACTGTTCCGCGGCGTTGCGACGCGGCGGGTGTTCGCCTTCCTGATCGACATGGTCGTGATCTCGGTGCCGGTGATCCTCGGCTACCTCTTCATCGCGGTGTTCGGCGTGGTCACGCTCGGCATCGGCTGGGCGCTGTTCTGGCTGGCGTGGCCGGCCTCCGTGATCTGGGCCATCGTCTATTACGGCGCCTGCATCGGCGGTCCGTCGTCCGCGACCATCGGCATGCGCGTGATGGATCTTGAGTTGCGCACCTGGTACGGCGCGCCCGGCTATTTCGTGCTGGGCGCCACCCACGCGGTGCTGTTCTGGGTGACCGTGTCGTTCCTGTCGCCTTTCGTCGTCCTGGTCGGCCTGTTCAACGGCCGCAGGCGCTTGCTGCAGGATTTCGTGCTGGGAACGGTCGTGATCAACAATTCCGTTCGTGCGCCGGTGCCTCAAGGCGCCAGGACCTACTGATCAGCGACCTGCTGATCAACGACCCCGGATCAAGAACCTATCAACCTGGACCCGCTATGCTGTCCGACCTGACCTGCCGAGTAGACCGATTGACCGGGGGCTTTCGTAGCGCGATGCTGACGCACATTTTGGAGGCCCACGACGTCCCTTGACCCAGCACTCGCGCGACACCCCACAGTTTTACCTCACGGCGCCCTCCCCCTGCCCCTATCTGCCGGGCCGGCACGAGCGCAAGGTGTTTACGCACCTCGTAGGTGAGCGCGCCGGTGACCTCAACGACCTCCTGACCCACGGCGGCTTCCGTCGCAGCCAGTCGATCGCCTACCGTCCCGCCTGTGACCAGTGTCGCGCCTGCGTCTCGGTCCGGGTGATCGCCAACGAGTTCCGCCCCTCCCGCAACTTCCGCAAGGTGATCGCGCGCAACGCCGACATTATCGGCGAGCAGCGCAGCGCGGTGCCGACCTCCGAGCAATATTCCGTGTTCCGTGCCTATCTCGATTCCCGTCACCGCCATGGCGGCATGGCCGACATGACCGTGCTCGACTACGCCATGATGGTCGAGGACAGCCACGTCGAGACCCGTATCATCGAGTACCGCAAGCGTGGTCCCGACAGCGGCATCACCGGCCGCGGCGAGGAGCTGATCGCGGTCGCGCTGACCGACGTGCTCAGCGACGGCCTGTCGATGGTCTATTCGTTCTTCGAGCCCGGCGAGGTCAGCCGCTCGATGGGCACCTTCATGATCCTCGACCACATCGCCCGCGCTCGCCGGCAGGGATTGCCTTACGTCTATCTCGGCTACTGGATCGAGGGCTCCAAGAAGATGGACTACAAGGCCCGCTTCCTGCCGCAGCAGCGCCTCGCGCCGTCAGGCTGGCTGCGCATCGACGCACAGGGCGATGCGGCCTCCGAGCCGCAGGACTAGGAAACGGTGGTTCGACGTCGCGCGGTGAGCACAGGCATGCGCTTGCCGTCTGCAATTTCTGTCCTGGTCGCACTCTCGTTGATCATGCCGTCGAGCGTCGACGCTCATGCCTGTGACGCCGGCCACAAAGAGTATTTTGGCCGTTGTATCGCGGTGACGCTTCCCGCCCCGAAGCTGCTCACGTTCCTCAAGAACTACGGCCAGCCGGTCGCCCAGATTGGCGAGGTCGCCGATCTCTTCGCACCAGACCTGCCCTTGTTCGACAAGCCCGAGCCTGGCCGCAAGATCATTCACACATGGCGGCGCCCGAACGCCGACGTCGAATCCGAAGCCCGGATCGTCGGCGTTCTTCCCGATTTCTATGTCGTGACGGTGAGCGTGTACGAGGGCCCGACATCATGCGGGATCGACGAGTTCAAGCAGAAGGGACCGAAGACGACGTTGCGGGGCTACGTGCCGAAATCCAGTCCGCAAGGATTGCCGTCGCTCTGGAAGTTCAAGCACATGAGCGGCCTTTGTTAGCGGCCACGCTCGCAAGCGCTCTCACCCGAACAGCGTATCCGCCAGCAGCTTCAGATTCAAAACCACGATGATGCCGGCGACGATCCACGCGATCGCGGCGACCCACGTTGGAATCGCGAACTTGCCCATCTTGCGGCGGTCGGAGACGAAGCGGACCAGCGGGATCACGGCGAAAGGCAGCTGCATCGACAGCACGACCTGGCTGAACACCAGCAAATCCGCCGTGCCGCGTTCGCCGTAGATCGCGGTGACGATAATGACGGGGATGATGGCAATGCCGCGGGTCAGCAGCCGGCGCGCCCAGCTCGGCAGGCGCAGGTCGAGAAAACCCTCCATCACGATCTGGCCGGCCAGCGTCGCGGTCACGGTCGAGTTGAGGCCCGAGGCGAGCAACGCCACTGCGAACAGTGTCGAGGCGATGCCGAGCCCGAGCAACGGAGACAGCAGCTCGAAGGCCTGGCCGATCTCGGCGACGTCGGAATGGCCGCTCTTGTGGAAGGTTGCGGCAGCCACGACGAGGATCGCGGCATTGATGAACAGCGCCAGCATCAGGGCGACGGTCGAATCCGTCGTCGCCCATTTGATCGCCTCGCGCCGGCCGGTGTCGTTGCGCTCATAAGCGCGTGTCTGCACGATCGAGGAGTGCAGATACAGATTATGCGGCATCACGGTGGCGCCGATGATGCCGATCGCGATGTAGAGCATCTCGGGGTTGGTGAAGATCTCGGTCTTCGGCACAAATCCCCTCAGCATCTCGGCAACCGGTGGTGCGGCCGCGGCAAGCTGGACGGTGAAGCAGACTGCGATCACGACGAGCAGCGCGATGACGAAGGCTTCGAGGAAACGGAAGCCGCGGTTCATCAGGATGAGCAGCAAAAAGGCATCCAGTGCGGCGATCAGCGCGCCGCCGATCAGGGGAATGCCGAACAGCAGTTTTAGGGCGATCGCCGTGCCGATGACCTCGGCGAGATCGCAGGCGATGATCGCCGCCTCGCAGGCGAGCCACAGCATGAAGTTCACGGCCGGCGAATAGGTCGCGCGGCAGGCCTGCGCCAGGTCGCGGTCGGTGACGATGCCGAGCCGTGCCGCCAGTGATTGCAGCAGGATCGCCATCAAATTCGAGAGCAGAATGACGGAGAGCAGCGTGTAGCCGAACTTGGACCCTCCGGCGAGGTCGGTCGCCCAATTGCCCGGGTCCATGTAGCCGACCGAGACCAGATAGCCCGGGCCGACAAAGGCGAGCAGGCGCCGCCACCACACCCCCGCGATGGGGAGGGCGACCGAGGCATTCACCTCGGCCAGGCTCTTGGTCACGGGCGCATCATTGCGCCAGCCGGCGGCGTCTCGGGTCAGATCGGGAGAGCGAGCATCCATGGGGCGAGAATACCGAAGTCGAGCCTTATTGCAACTCATTTGCAACTGCATCTAGCCGGGTGCGTTCCGGTGGCGGTCGCTATTCGTTGCCCCTGTCGGGAAGCGGGTGGGTTTGGCCGTCCTCCGAGGCGGATAGTGGCGCCGACTCGACTTTGCAGGAAATGAGCCATGTCAAATCCCCCGCGCCTCCCCGAGACATTCAACCGCCTCGCCTGGTCCAATTTGGCGGCACAGTCGGCCGAACAGATCGCGCTGGCCGCGGCCCCCATCGTCGCGGTGCTGACGCTCGGCGTCGCCGAAGGCCAGACGGGCCTGCTCCAGACCGCGCTGACCCTGCCCTTCGTCCTCTTCGCCATCCCCGCCGGCCTGCTGGCCGACCGCATCTCCCGCCGCTCGCTGATGGCGGGCGCCGAGGCGCTGCGGGCCGCGGCCCTCGCTGCGATCGTGCTGCTGCTCGCACTCGGCGCGCTCAATCTGCCACTGCTGGCGCTGCTCGGCTTTGCCGCCGTTTGCGGCACCGTCGTCTACAGCGTGGCCGCGCCGGCACTGGTGCCCTCGCTGGTGAGTTCGGACCTGTTGCCGGCGGCCAATGCGCGGATCGAGCTCGCACGCACCATCGCCTTCGCCAGCGGCCCTGCGCTCGGCGGCGTGCTGGTCGGGTGGTGGGGCGCGAGCCCGGCCTTCGGCTTTGCGGCCGCGCTATCGGCGATCGCCGTCGTGCTGCTCTCGGGCATCTACGAGCCCGCCCGCACGCCGGCCGCACGGCGGCATCCGTTTCAGGACATCCGCGAGGGCGCGGCCTTCGTGTTTCACCATCCGCTGCTGCGGCCGGTCTTCATCACCCAGTTCATCTTCAACACCGGATGGTTTCTGCAGATCGCGGTGTTCGTGCCCTACGCCGTACGTCACCTCGGCCTGACGGCTGCCGGTGTTGGCGCCGTGCTGACCATGTACGGCGTCGGCATGGTGATCGGCGCGCTGTTCGCCACGCGCGTGATGAAGCGCATCGCGTTCGGCACGGTTGTCGGCCTCGGCCCCGTCACCGGCTTCGTCGCCGCAATGGTGATGGCGCTGACGGTGCTGGTCCCCTCGCCCTGGCTTGCGGCCTTGAGCTTCTTCCTGCTCGGCGTCGGGCCGATCCTGTGGGTGATCTCGACCACGACGCTGCGCCAATCGGTGACGCCGCCTCGCCTGCTCGGCCGCGTCTCCGCCATCAACATCATGAGCTACGGCGCCCGCCCGGTCGGCTCGGCGCTGGGTGCGATCGTCGGCGGCCTCTGGAGCGCGGAAGCCTGCCTCTATCTCGCCGCGGCCGTGTTCGGCGTGCAGGCGCTGGTGATCTGGCTCTCGTCCGCGGTGGCGCTGGACCGGCAGCCGGACATGGTGGGCGACGAGGTGGCGGCGCGGTGTTAGCCGCACCGTCATTGCGAGCGAAGCGAAGCAATCCAGAATCCGTCCGCGGAGACAGTCTGGATTGCTTCGTCGCAAGAGCTCCTCGCAATGACGGAATATGTTGAAGCAGCTAGCCTAGCCTGCCAGATACCGCTCGTAGCTCCCCGTCACCGGCTCGCTCGCGTCCACCTCGGGATCGAGCGTGTAGAGATCCTGCGCGCGGCCGATGCCACGCAGCGCGTAGCGGCCGGTGGAGACGAGGTAGCGCCGGCCGGCGGCGTCGAGGCCCTTGTAGAACTCCGCCGAGGCCAGCAGCTCTCGATCGACCGAACGGCTCATCGAGGCGATGCGGCTGACCTCGTTCACGGTCGGACCGACCACGGTGAAGTCGAGCCGGTCCTCGCTGCCGATATTGCCGTAGAAGACCTCGCCGACATGCAAGCCGATATAGGCGGACGTGGTGGGACGGCCCTCGGCGCCCCGCCGCAGGTTCAGCGCCGCGACGTTTTTGCGGAATAAATGCTCGGCGCGCAGCGCCGCGCGCCGGGCATGCGCCATGTCCTCGCCGGTGAACATCGCGAGCACGCCGTCGCCGATCAGCTTCAGCACGTCCCCGCCGGCGTCGTGGATCGCATCGATCACGGCCTGCGCATAGTCGTTGAGGAACGGGATGATCTCGTCGGGGCCGATGCTCTCGCTGATTCCGGTCGAGCCGCGCAGATCCGAATACCAGAGCACGGCGTTAATGCGCTCGGTGACGCCGCGCGAGATGCGTCCGCTCAAGACCTGCTCTGAGGCATCGCGTCCGAGATAGACGCGGCCGAGCGTGCGCGCGATGTCGACCTGCTGCGCCGACTTGATCGCGAGCCCCAGCACCGGCACGAGATCGCGCAGCGCCGTGAGCTCGGCGCGTCGGTAAAGCCAACCTCGCGTCGCGTTGTCCATGAGGAGTAGAGGCAGTCCATCTGCCCGAGCGCGCCGGTCTCCCCGAAGCGGTGCACAAAGGCCAGGAAATGGCGGTGCCCCGTTTCGGCGAGCTCGCCGATCTGCGAAAAGTCGAGCGAGGGCGCGTCGGCGAGATCGATCACCATCTCGTCGTGACCATGCTCGAGCAGATGATAGAACACCGAGCGGCGCCAATTGTTGGCCGCGTCGCCCTCGGCCGTCGAGCCGTATTCCACGACGTCGCTCTCGTTGGTCGGCGTATCGCTCCAGCGGAAGGCGCGTCCCTCGTAGATCGGGTGCAGCGTATCGATCACGACAAGCCCACGCGAGAGTTCCAGCCCCTCGGCGCGGCAGCGCTCGCAGAAGCCGCGCAGCAGTTCGGGTTCGGGCAGGCCGGTGAGCCCCTGGCCGGCCAACCAGTTCATCAACGCAAGGCGCGAGGTCAATTGCATGCGCCATTATGCCGTGCATTCGTGACGAGCGAAAGGCGGCGCGCTGACCTTGCGTCAAGGCTCCCACCCGCGGCAGGTCGCATATGTCGCGGACGCTGTTGACGCGCTCCCGCCGCGGGCGGCAAATGCGAACGATGACACCGCCGATCAGAAATACGGGGATATGAGCCAGCGCCAGCTTCCGATAATCCTGGCGCTCGGTACCACGCAGACCCTGGCCTGGGCCTCGAGCTACTATCTGCCGGCGCTGCTCGCCGATCCCATGGCACGCGATCTCGGCATCTCCTCCAACTGGGTCTTTGGCGCTTTCTCGGCCTCGCTGGTGATTTCGGCACTGCTCGGCCCGCGCATCGGGCGACAGATCGATCTCGTCGGCGGCCGGCAGGTCCTCTCGGTGTCGAACCTGACGATCGCCGCCGGCCTCGTTCTGCTCGGCCTCTCGCAATCGGTGGCGGTGATGGCGCTGGCCTGGCTGGTGCTCGGCATCGGCATGGCGATGGGGCTCTACGACGCCGCCTTCGCCGCGCTCGGCCGGATCTACGGCACCGAGGCGCGCAGGCCGATCACCGGCATCACGCTGATGGCGGGCTTTGCATCGACCGTCGGCTGGCCGCTCACCGCCTGGGGCCTCGCCCATATCGGCTGGCGCGACACCTGCTTTGCCTGGGCCGCTGCCAATATCCTGATCGGCCTGCCGCTCAACTTCTTCTTGCTGCCGACGATCAAGGGCGCCAAGCAAGCTAAGGCGGCGGCAGAGAAGCCGCATCTGCCGCTCGACCGCACCATGGTGCTGCTCGCCTTCATCTTTGCGGCGGTCTGGACCGTCACCGGCGCGATGGCCGCGCATTTCCCGCGCATCCTGGAGACCACAGGCGCGACGCCGGTCGAGGCGATCGCGGCCGGTGCGCTGATCGGCCCGGCGCAAGTGGCCGCGCGGGTTCTGGAAGCGGGCTTCCTCAGCCGCTTTCATCCGCTATGGTCGACGCGGCTCGCCTGCCTCACCCACCCGATCGGCGCGGTGGTCGTTGCGATCTTCGGCGGCGCCGCGGCCAGTGCGTTTGCGCTATTCCACGGCTCCGGCAACGGTATTTTGACAATCGCGCGCGGCACGCTGCCGCTGTCGATTTTCGGCCCCAAGGATTTCGGCTATCGCCTCGGCATCATCGGCGCGCCGGCACGGATGGCGCAGGCCGTGGCGCCGCTGGCCTTCGGCCTGCTCATCGACGTCATGGGCGCCAAGGTGCTGATCGTCTCCTCCGCGCTCAGCCTCTCGGCGCTGGCCGCGCTGTTCATGATCCGCGCGCAACCGCGGCCGGATTGACCGGGCCGGAGCTTTCGCGCACAAGCGGAGCATGACCGAAGACACGCGCCCGCCCCGCACATTCAAAGGCCTCCTGCGCTGGGCGACCACGCCACCGCAGGCCTGGGGTGTCTATCTCCTCGCCATCATCCTGGTCTGGCTAATCTCCTTCTACGCCGGCTCGCTGAAGCCGAAGAAGACGCCGGACGCGAGTCCGCCCGCCGCGACCGCGCCGCGCAGCTAAGCCGGCTTCGTTTCGCTGGTCGCGATCCAGATGCCGGCGAACACGGCGACCAGCCCGATCAGGAGATTTGGCGTGATCGGCTCGCCGATCAGCAGCGCGGCGAGCAAGGTGGCCGCAATCGGGTTGACCGTCATGGTATTGGCGACCCGGGTCGGCGTGGCGCGCGCCAGCGCCATGACCCAGAGGATGAAGGCGAGCGCACCGCCGCCGATGCCCAGATAAATTCCGGCAATCCACTGCGCCGTCGTGAAGTGCTCGAGCGCTGCGAAACTGCCTTTCACCAGACCCGCGAGCACCAGCACGGCGGCGCCCGAACCCATGCCGACCGTGAGAAAGCCGAGCGGGCTGGAGCGCTGCATCAGCGGCCGCGACAGCACGTTGTAGAACGCCATGCAGAACACGGCACCGGTCATGATCAGCTCGCCGCGCCAGGCCCCGGGCGGGCTTTGCGCCAGACCCGCGGCCAGCGCCGCCGCCACGCCGAACACCGCGATGCCGACACCGATGATCTTGCGCGCCGTCAGCCGCTCGACGCCGAGGATGGCGCCGACCACCATGGTGTGGAGCGGCAGCGTCGCCAGCGCGAGACTGGCGCGCGCGGCGGTCGTGTAGGACACCGCGATGTTGTAGAGGATGAAGAACAGGCCGAAAAAACAGATGCCGAGCAGCGCCACGGCCGGCCAGTCGGACCGCTGCGGCCAGCGCACGCCGAGCAGAACCGCGCACGGCAGCAGGCAGAGAAAGCCGATCCCCCAGCGCAGGATCGCGAGCAGGATCGGATCGGCGCCGCCGACCAGATAGCGGGTGATCGCCGCGGCAGTGCCGCCAAGGCTGCTCGACGCCAGCGCGATCGCAACCCCGGCCCACTCACCCACAATCGTCTCCCGTTGCGGAGCCTGCTGAGGGCGCTAGCACGCCCCTGCTGCCACCGTAGTGGCAACAGGGGCGTCGCGGGAAGTTAGTCGTAAAACTCCGGCGACATCTTCTGGCTGTCGCGCTGGACCTTGTCGTGGTTGATCCAGAGCTGCGCCTTCTCCTTCCCGAGCGTGTCGGCGATCTTCTGCATCGAGGCCGTGCTCTGGTCCTTGTTGGCGTTCATGCTGGGCACACGGCGATTGTCCCAATTGTCTTTGAAGTGCACCGCATCGCCCGACAGCACCACCGCGCCGGTCTTCGGCAGCTTCACCAGCAGCGATTGGTGTCCCGGCGTATGGCCGGGCGTCGACAGGATGGTCACGCTGCCGTCGCCAAACACGTCCTTGTCGCCCGCAAGCAGCTCGACCGGATGTGTCGGCTTGAATCGCGGCTCGTTGTTGGCGCCGGGCCAGTCATACTCGGCCTTCTGCACGTAGAGCGTGGCCTGCGGGAATAGCTCGACATTGCCGGTGTGGTCGGGATGGGTGTGCGAGACCGCCATCATCTTGACGTCACCGGGCTTGAGGCCAAGCTGTTCGAGCTGGGCGGCAAGCGTCTTCGGCCGGCGCCAGGTCACCGCCTTGGGATCGGCGGGCGTAAGTCCATTGGGCATCGCGGCGACTGCGTCGGCGATGCCGGTATCCCACAGGAACCAGCCCTTGGCGTGCTTGACGAGATAGCAGCTGTCGACGAAGTCCATCGTCTTGCCCTCGTTGAGGCCGGGCGTCCAGCGCGAGATATCGCCGGCGGTGCCCTCCCCGCAATTGAGCACGTAGAGCTTTTCGACACCGGTCTTTTCCGATTGCGCCAGCGCCGCATGGCCGGACAGAGCAAGCGCGGCGACGGTGAGAGCGAGCGTGATCCTTGACGTCATTCGTTCCTCCCTTGCAGCCATTGTCGGCTGTGACCGAGGGTCAACCCCGGTCCGTTCGCAGAATTCCCGCAGACCGCTTCAGTGCGGGCAGGTCTCGACCTCGACGGTGACGTGGCTGAGGCCCTTCAGCCCGGCGAGCCGCTTCTTATAGACCGCCGGCTGCTTCGGCTTGTCCGAGACCACCGACACCAGCACGGCGCAATGGCCGGGGCCGACCTGCCACAGATGCAGATCGGTGACGCGGTCGTCGCCGATCTCCATACGCGCCCGGATCACACGCTCGAGCTTCTCGTCGGCGCGCACGTCGAGCAGCACCGCGCCTGATGTCTTGATCAGGCCGAACGCCCAGCTTGCGATCACGGCGCTGCCGATCAGGCCGACCGCCGGATCGGCCCAGGCCCATCCCGAATACATGGCGATCACGAGCGCGGCGATCGCCAGCACCGAGGTCGCCGCGTCCGCCATGACGTGGACGTAGGCCGCGCGGAGATTGTTGTCGTGATGATGGCGGTGATGATCATGGTCATGATCATCGTGATCATCATGCGCATGGCCGTGATGATGATGACCATGGTTATCGCGGAGCAGCCAGGCACTGGCGAGGTTGACGCACAGGCCAAGGGCAGCGACCACGATCGCCTCGCCATAGACGATCGGCACTGGCGTGATCAGCCGCAGCACGCTCTCATAGGCGATCTCGACCGCGATCAGGCCGAGGATGATCGCGCTGGCGAAGGCGGCGAGATCGCCGAACTTGCCGGTGCCGAAGCTGAAATGCGAGCTCCCCAGGTGCCGCCGCGCAAAGCGATACGCGAACGCGGCAATCCCCAGCGCCGCCGCATGCGTGCCCATGTGCCATCCGTCGGCGAGCAGTGCCATCGAGCCGAACAGCGAGCCGGCGACGATCTCGCCGACCATCATGACCAGCGTCAGGATGACGACGAGCCAGGTGCGCCGCTCGTTCTCGTCGTGCTTGTCGCCCAGAAAGGCGTGGTCATGGGTCCATTGTTCGATGGAATGGGAATGCATCGCAAAGTCTCCGAAAGGTCCGGGCCGTTGACCCCTAATATAGACCTGCGAGTCTTCTGGGCAAAATCGCCGGAATGAGCCGATTGACAGGTAGGTGCCGTTTCGGTGTAATGAAGGCCATGGGGATTTGAGCGATCTCCCCACGAGGCGACATGCCCAAGTATCGCGTCCCGTTGTTTTTCACGAGGGCGCATCATGTCTTCCTACACGACGATATCATCTGACAAACTGGCACGGCTGATCGGCACGGCGAACGCCCCTGCCCTGATCGACGTGCGCACCGACGAGGATTTTGCCGCCGACCGGCGCTTGATCCCAGGTTCGATCAAGCTCAGCCACGACAATGTTCCGGAATGGGGTGCCGAATTCGCCGGCCGCACCGCCATCGTCTCCTGCCTGCGCGGCGCAAAGCTGGCGCAGGGCACGGCGGCCTGGCTCAGGCAGCTTGGGGTCCAGGCCGAGACGCTGGAAGGCGGCTTCGAGGGCTGGAAGGACGCAAAGCTGCCGCTGCTCGACACCCGCAAGCTGCCGCCGCGCGACGCCAAGGGACGCACCGTCTGGGTGACGCGGGCGCGGCCCAAGGTCGACCGCATCGCCTGCCCCTGGCTGATCCGCCGCTTCGTCGATCCAAACGCGGTTTTCCTATTCGTGGCTCCGTCCGAAGTGGTTGCCGTCGGCGAACGATTCAAGGCAGCCCCGTTCGACATTGAGAACGTGTTCTGGAGCCACCGTGGCGAGCTCTGCACCTTCGACGTGATGATCGAGGAGTTCGGGATTGCCGCGCCGGCGCTGCTCCGGCTCGCAACGCTGGTGCGCGGCGCCGACACCGGGCGGCCCGACCTTGCGCCGGAGGCCCCCGGCCTGCTCGCGGCTTCGCTCGGGCTGTCGCGGATGTATGATGACGACCTCGAACAGCTCGAGGCCGGCATGCTGCTCTACGACGCGTTCTACCGGTGGTGCCGTGACGCCACGTCCGAGACCCACAACTGGCCGACCAACAAGGCGAAGGCTTGATGGATACCCGTACGATCGAAGCAGGAGCTGATGCCGGTCACGGCGTCAGCTTCAGCGAAGCCTTTCGCGTCTGGCTCCGCGTCGCCTGCCTGAGTTTTGGGGGGCCCGCGGGCCAGATCGCGGTGATGCACCGCATCCTGGTCGAGGAAAAGAACTGGATCTCGGAAGCGCGTTTCCTCCACGCGCTGAACTATTGCATGCTCTTGCCGGGCCCGGAGGCGCAGCAGCTCGCGACCTATATCGGCTGGCTGATGCATCGCACCGCCGGCGGGCTGATGGCGGGCGGGCTGTTCATCCTGCCCGGCATCATCGCCATCATGGGCCTGAGCTACGTCTACGCCGCCTTCGGCAATGTCAGCTTCGTCGAGGCGCTGTTCTTCGGGTTGAAGGCCGCCGTGCTCGCCATCGTCGTCGAGGCCGTGGTGCGCGTCGGCAAGCGCGCGCTGAAGAACCGCATCATGATCGCGCTTGCCGCGATCGCCTTCGTCGCGATTTTCTTCTTCGCGATCCCCTTCCCGGTCATCATCATCGCCGCAGGCATCATCGGATATATCGGCGCCAAACAGGGCCGTCCGGAATTCGCGCCGGCCGGTCACGGCCCTGGCGGCAGCAGCGCCGTGATCGACAGCATGCTCGGCGACGCCGTGCCCGAGCATGTACGCCCCAACTCCGCGCGCGCGATCCGGGTCGGCGCGTTGTGGCTTGCGCTGTGGCTGGTGCCGGTGATCGCGCTGTTGCTCGCTGTTGGACAGGACAACGTCTTCAGTCACATCGCGCTGTTCTTCTCAAAAATGGCGCTGGTCACCTTCGGCGGCGCCTATGCGGTGCTGGCCTATGTCGCCCAGCAGGCGGTCGAGCACTATCACTGGCTCAAGCCGCACGAGATGCTCGACGGCCTCGGCATGGCCGAGACCACGCCGGGCCCGCTGATCATGGTGCTTCAGTTCGTGGGCTTCATGGCCGCCTACCGCGACGCCAGCGGCCTGTCGCCGATGCTCGCGGCTACCTTGGGCGGATTGCTCGCGACCTGGGTCACCTTCACGCCTTGCTTCCTCTGGATTTTCGTAGGCGCCCCCTACGTCGAACGTCTGCGCGGCAACAAGGGCCTCGGCGGTGCGCTCAGTGCCATCACGGCTGCCGTCGTCGGCGTGATCCTCAACCTCTCGATCTGGTTCGCGCTGCACACGCTGTTCCGCGACACCGTGCCGGTACACACTTTCCCGTTTGCCTTCGACATGCCGGTGCTGACTAGCGTCGATATCCCTGCGCTCGTGCTGTCGATCGCGGCCGCAACCGCGATCTTCCGCTTCAAGCTGGGGATGCTGACGGTGCTGGCCGGCAGTTGCGCCGCGGGCGTGACGCTAAGGTTGGCGGGGCTGATTTAGCCTCCAAGCATCGGCTTAAAGGCTGCCTCCATGAGGTCGCAAAATGGGCCACGCCGAGTTCGGCTGCGTCAACCGGAACGTGAGCTAGGACCGGCACTGAATTTGAAAACGGCTTTCTTGCCTCCGGGAGAAGGAATCCCAAAAAGCACGAAATATCCAGCCGGAACGAAGAACAGGGTCAGGAGCGAGGCGACTGCAAGCCCGGACATCATGAGCACCGCCATGGGTTGCCACAACGCGCCGCCGGAGATGGCCATGGGTGCGAGCCCAAGGACCGTGGTGGCCGACGTCAGGAGGATCGGACGAAGACGCTTTCCCGACGCAGCTACGATGGCTTCCCGCAGCGGAAGCGTCTCTCGCTCGATATCGATCTGATCGATCAGAACGATGGCGTTGTTGATGATGATGCCCGACAGGCTGATGATGCCGAGGGTGCCGAAGAACGAGAGCGGTTGTCCGGCCGCCAGCAGGCCGAACGGAATCCCAATCAGGATGAGCGGTATGCTCATGAACGTCAGAAGCGTGCGCCGGAAGGAGTTGAACTGCAGGATGATCGCCAGCACCATCACGGCAAGTGCGATCGGAAAGCCCCCGCCGAGCTTCTGGTTCGTCTCCGCGCTTTTCTGGATCTCGCCGCCGACGGTCACGTGATATCCCCCAGTCATGTCCATCTCGTTGAGTCTGGGCTGAATCGTTTCCAAAAGCTGCCCGGCCGTCAGGGAGGTGCTGCGGGCCGTCACGGTGATCGTCCGTTCCTGGTTCTTGCGGCGGATCCGCGCGAAGTCGAAGCCCGGCTTTAGCCTCGCGACCTGCGCCAGCGAGATGAGGCCGCCGCTCTTTGCGAAGGTGGCGCTGGTGAGGCCTTCCAAGCTCTGCGAGGTGTACGCGCCGGCGCGCAGCACGATCGGGATCGAGTTATCGCCTTCCCGGTAGATCGACACCGCGGTGCCGGTGAAATACGTGTTCAGGAGCCGAGTGACTTCCTCAGAGGTGACTCCAAGCTGGCGCGCACGGTCCTGGTCGATCTCGACGACCACCTTGACGATCTTGTTGCCCCAGTCGTCATCGTTCTCACGGACGTTCGGCGCCGCCTGCAACAGGGATCGAACCCGTTCGCTGAACGCGAGCAGCCGGTCACCGTCCGGGCCCGATATCTCCAGCTCCACGACGCCCGATTCGACGGCTCCCATCGCCAGCCGCTTGATCTTGAAGCTTGCTTCCGGGTGATTGGCATAAAGATATTTCCAGGCACGATCGGCCGCACGCACCGCAGCCTGGTAGTCCGTCGTGTTGACAAGGAAGAACGCGGACGCCGGATCCGGCGGGACTGGGGTCAGAGTGAGATAGAATCTCGGCCCGCCGTCACCCACGTACAGGATTTCGCTGGAGATCTCCGGATTGGCCCTTCTGTCCCCGAGCCACCGTTCGATCTCGCGCGCGCGATCTTCCGTTTGCGAGATGTCGGTCCCGTCAGGCATATTCATGTAGATCAGGAATTGGCTACGTTCGCTGAGCGGAAACATCTCCTTCGGGATGCGCGGGAATTGAGTAAGCGCAATTACGACGAGCGCAATGCAACCGGCCAGGACGACAGGAGAGAAGCGCAAGGCCGAGCCGAGCGCGGAGGCATAGAGCCGCTGCAGGCGAGACGGCGCCGCATCCTCCTCAGCAGATCCGGTCCGCCGGCCGATCAGCCACACGGTCAGGGCGGGAAGAATGTACATCGCCGTGATCCAGGAGCCGCCGAGCGTGAGCGCCACCACGGCCGCCAGCGAAAACGCATACTCGCCAGACGCGCCCGATAGCAGCATGAGCGGCAAGAACGCAGCGATGGTGGTGATCGAGGAGATCAGGAGCGGCAGCGCATACTGCTCTCCGGAGGCTAGGCCGGCCTCCTCGGGAGGCACTCCGCGGCCGATCCGGCTGACGATGTCCTCGACGATGACGACGCCATTGTCGACCAGGAGACCGAGCGCGATGATGATCGCCGCGATCGAGACCTGCTCCAGCGCGATCCCCAGCGCCCGCATGCCGATCAACGAAAACATCACGGCGAAGGGAACGATCATCGCCGCGATAGTGCCCGCCCGCAGGCCCAGAAAAACGATCACCAGCACTGCCACGACGACGAAAGTCTGGGCCACACTCGAGAGGGCGGAATTGACGGAGGCGCTGACCTGATCGGCCTGGTAGGTCGCGAAAGAGACGGCGTAGCCGATCGGAAGGCGCTCCTCATAGTCGCCTGCGGCCGCACGGAGCTTGACTCCAAGCTGCGTGACGTCCTGGTCCGGCTGCATAATGACGCTGAGGACCACGGCGGGACGACCATTGAAATAGATCGGCTTGACCTTCGGGGAGACGTAGTCTCGGCGGACCGTGACGATATCGGCAAGCCGAACCAGACTGTCGGTGGTCCCGACCCGCGTGAGCATGGTCTCGATCGCCCGCACGTTTGGAAAATCGCCGGAGGTCTCGAGCAGAAGGCGCGTGCCGTCGGCGTTGATGTTGCCGGACGGCAGCACGACATTCTGTCCCTGGAGATCCTTGATCAACGCGTTGACCTGAACGCCGATCGCGGCCATCTTTCGGGTATCGAGCTCGAGCCAAACCCGTTCGTCCTGCACGCCGTGAAGCTCGACCTTGGAGATTCCCGCGATCTGGTAGAGCTTCTTCCGAAAGTCCTCGGCCGCGTCCTTCAGTTCGCGGGGGGAAAAGCCTTCCCCTGTGATGGCGATGGTCGCGATTGCGACATCGCCGAAGTCGCTGTTGACGAACGGTCCGACCACCCCATCGGGCAGCTCGATCTTGGCGTCGGCCATCTTGTCGCGCAGTCGCTGCCAGGTGGCGTTGACGTTCGCGATTTCGTCCTTCAGGTCGACATAGATGGTCAGGGATCCTTCGCCGGCAAGCGTTCGGATGTCCTTGACCTCAGCGAGTTCGCGTACTTTTCGCTCGACGGGAACGGCGACCAGATTCTCCATTCGCTCGGGCGCCATGCCCGGAAAAAGGGCCGACACAACCGCTGTCCGGATGACGATGACCGGGTCTTCGCGTTTAGGGAAGTTCGGATAGAGCCCGATGCCGGCAATCAGCAGACCGATCATGGCCATGATCGTGAATCGGGACCGCGCCAGACCGAACCGGGTGAGAAGATTCACGGCCCCGCCTCCTCGAACGGAAGCAGCTTCACCTTTTGTCCGTCCGAGAGGTAGGACACCCCTGCCGAGGCCAGGACGTCCCCAAGCTTGACGCCCTCCACCACGACGAGACGATTGTCCCGGATTCCGCCAACGATGACGGTGCTCTTCTTCACCGTCGAACTTGCCACGTCGTAGCGAAACACCGTACCGGTGTTCTGCAGGACCTTTCCGCCTTCGGGCACCAGCACGGTGAGCGGAACGAGAAACCCGCTGCGGCCCACGACCAACGGTTCTTCGATCGCGACCTCGACCGACATACCGGCGTTCAGACCAGGGGCATTGTTGTCCAGCCTGACCACAACCGGGAACGCCGATACCTGCTCGGCTTTGGACCCGAGCTCCCTGATCTCGCCCTTGAGCGGAAGATCGGGCTTATCGGCGACCTTGATGGCCACCTTCTGCCCGACCTTCAGGCTCTGGAAGGTCGCGGCCGGCACCAGAAAGGACATTTCGAAGCTGTCGTCGCTGTAGAGGGTAGCGACCGGCTGCCCCGCAGCGACCTGCGCGAAGGATTTGACCTCCACGCGAGCGATGGTCCCGGCGAAGGGAGCCAGCAGCTTGCTGCGATCAAGGTTCTGATCGGCCAATTCGAGCTGGCGGCGCGCCTGGTCGAGCTGGGCTCTCGAGCTGAGCAAGGTGGCGTTAGACTGCTCGAAAGCCGCCTGGGTCGCGACGCCGCGCTTGAGGAGTTCTTCCTTGCGCTGGAAATCGGACTGGGCGTTGTCGAGCTGCGCCTGCGCCTGCTGCACGCCCGCGCTGGCCTGGTCCACCTGGCTCTGCAGCGATCTCGGATCGATTTCGGCAAGAACGTCGCCGAGTTGCACCTTCTGGCCGACGGTGAGGCCGACGGCCTTCAGCTGGCCCCCGATCTCGAAGGAGAGGCTGCTGACGTCGGCCGGCTGCAGAACGCTCGGGAAGCGCCGAACGCGGCTTTCCGCCGTCGCGGCCACCTTGTAGGCGCGCAGACCGCGGACCGGCTGTTCGCTCGCCTCCTTCTTTTCCCCGCAGCCCTGCAAGCCGACGACAAGGAGCGTCAAGATGCCAAATCGCGTAAGATGTCGGATCATCGAGCGCTCCTCGAATCCTATCGAATTTGATCCTTCGGCCTGGCGGCGTCGTTCCGCGAGCTCACGGCACTACCGCGAAAAACAGAAACGCGGCGAAGATGACCAGATGCACGACGCCCTGCAGCACCGTGGTCCGCCCGGTGCCGAGTGTGATGACACTCAACAGCAGCGTGAGCATGAGCAGCCCCAAATCCTTTATGTCCAACCCGAGTTCGAGCCGATATCCCATGACGATCGAGACAGCCGCGACGGCGGGAATGGTCAGGCCGATGGTCGCGAGCGCCGAGCCGAGGGCGAGGTTGAGACTGGTCTGAAGCCGGTCGCTTTGCGCCGCCTTGATGGCCGCCACTGCCTCCGGAAGAAGAACGAGTGCGGCGATGATCGTGCCGACGACTGCCTTAGGGACCTGGAGATAATCGATAGCGCGCTCCACGCTGGGGGTAAGGACTTTCGCAAGCCCCACGACGGCCACAAGGGAGACGACGAGGAGAGCGGCACTCAGGCTGGTCGTTCCCTTGTCCGGAGGAGGCGAATGCTCGTCGGCCGCGGCACCTTTCGCGGCTAGGAAATAGTCACGGTGTCTGACCGTCTGAACGAAGACGAACGCGAGGTACAGAATCAAGGACGCAAGCGCGGCAAAGATGAGCTGCGAGGTGTTGTACAGCGGACCGAGCTCTTGGGCTGCAAGGTTCGGAAGCACCATCGTGAGGCTGGTGAGAGCCACCAGCACGGCGAGAGCGGCACTGGCGCCTTGCGCCTGGAAGCCCTGTTCATGGTGGCGCACGCCGCCCCACAGCAGACAAGCACCTACGATGCCGTTACAGACGATCATGACTGCCGCGAAAACCGTGTCGCGGGCCAGCCCGGCCTTCTCGGCAGGCGCGCCGATCATCACCGAGACGATGAGCGCCGTCTCGATCACCGTCACGGCCAACGCCAGGATCAGCGTGCCGAACGGCTCGCCGACGCGGTGAGCGACCACCTCGGCGTGATACACGGCGGCGAAGACCGTGCCGAACAGAGCCGCTCCGGCGGCGGCGTCGATGACCCCGCCTTTGCCGAGAACGAAACTGATCAACAGGACGCCCCACGCCAGCCCTGGCCAAATCCACGTCCACCGAGCTGTCCCTGCTACAGCCATGGCGACTCTCCCTGAACGTGTCCCCGCTAGGTGTGGGGCTCTTCAGTTGCATCATACTCAGGAAATGGCATGGCCAAAAGACATCGCATCACAATTTCGGAACAATGTTGCTTCTGGCGGATAGCTCCAGACGCCTCCCTGGAGCGCGGTGCGCCAAAGGCGAAACACTGCGAAAGTGTGCCGCCTTGGCCAGTCAAGTGCACCCGGCAAAAATATTCCACTTTACCGAAATTCGGATTTGTCGTACAAGCGACACACCCTGGCCCGAGACAAGGGGCGGATCGCGATCGTCATGAACCGCGGGTTGGGTAGCGATGGACGCGACGGCGTCGGGCACGGCGAGCCTTGCAGGGCGGGAAACCGTGAGCACAGGCTTTCGTGCCTACGACACGATGCCGACAGCGTCTTCGCATGGTTTCGGGTGCGAGCACACGCCAGCACTCGAAGCGACATGCGAGGACGTGCGCGGACGAACAAGTCGTGTGGTCCTGACGCCCGGGGTCTGTGCGTCAAGTCCTGCGGTGATGTGG
>NZ_JBVVOY010000014.1:0-188410 GCF_055807535.1 Bradyrhizobium sp. Kon37 | reverse complement strand
ATCGGCGAAGTGCTGCGGCTTGCCGAGGACGGCATGGAAGAAAACCCCGTCAATCTCGACCCCCGCATGGCCAAGCTTGCCGGCGGCGTCCACCGTCTCGACGGCCAGCTCATGGTCGTCCTCGACGTCGACCGCGTCCTCGAGCTCGCGCCCGAGATGATGGCGGCCTGATACGCCGGCACATCCGCCGACGTACCTGCAATTGGAAGTGCCCCCGCGAAACGGGGTGGAAGCAGAGGTTCACATGCGAACTTGTCTCGTCGTTGATGATTCCAGCGTCATCCGCAAGGTTGCGCGCCGGATCCTGGAAGGCCTCGACTTCCAGATTCTCGAAGCCGAGGACGGTGAGAAAGCGTTGGAGGCCTGCAAGCGCGGCTTGCCCGATGCGGTCCTGCTCGATTGGAACATGCCGGTGATGGACGGCTACGAGTTCCTCGGCCATCTCCGGCGCATGCCCGGTGGCGACCAGCCCAAGGTCGTGTTCTGCACCACCGAGAACGACGTCGCGCATATCGCGCGCGCGCTGCACGCGGGCGCCAACGAGTACATCATGAAGCCTTTCGACAAGGACATCGTGACGGCGAAATTCCAGGAAGTCGGCCTTATCTGAGCGACCGTCCCGGAGGCTGAACGGCTCCTTCGGCGTTTGTTTTCAACTGACCGTTTCAGTCTGAGTTGGTGAGTAAATGAGTGTTGCGTTCGCAGGTAATTCGACCCCGGGCTCGTCGCGGGAAGCCGGACCGTTGCGGGTGATGATCGTCGATGACTCCGTCGTCATTCGCGGTCTGATCTCGCGCTGGGTCGGTGCCGAGCATGACATGGAAGTCGCGGCCTCGCTGCGCACCGGGCTCGAGGCGGTCAACCAGATCGAACGCATCAACCCCGACGTTGCCGTGCTCGATATCGAAATGCCGGAGCTCGACGGTATCTCGGCGCTGCCGCAACTCCTGGCGAAGAAGCGCGATCTCGTCATCATCATGGCCTCGACGCTGACCCGCCGCAACGCGGAGATCAGTTTCAAGGCGCTGTCGCTCGGCGCGGCCGACTACATTCCGAAGCCGGAATCGACGCGCGAGGCGTCGGCTGCGGACATCTTCCACCACGACCTGATCCAGAAAATCCGCCACCTCGGCGCACGGCTGCGCCGCAAGCCCGTGGTTGGGAGCCCGCCGCTCGCGCCCGCAAGCCCGGCCCCGGCTGCACGTGGACCGGTTGTCGCGCGGCCTGCCGCTCCGGCCCTGCATGCGTCGTCGTCGTCCTCGCCGCTGTCCACGCGTCCGTTCTCGACCCAGGCACCGAAGGTGCTGCTGATCGGCTCGTCGACCGGCGGTCCTCAGGCGCTGATGGCACTCGTCGCCGAGCTCGGCCCCGTGATCGACCGCGTCCCGGTGCTGATCACCCAGCACATGCCGCCGACCTTCACCACCATTCTCGCCGAGCATCTGGCGCGCACGAGCCGCAAGCCGGCAGCCGAAGCCGTCGATGGCGAGCCGGTGAAGCCGGGCCGCATCTATCTTGCGCCGGGCGGCAAGCACATGCGCGTCGTGCGTAGCGGCGTCGATGTGGCGATCGCGCTCGACGACGGCCCCGCCGTCAATTTCTGCAAGCCCGCCGTCGATCCGCTGTTCACTTCCGCCATCGACATCTGGCATGGCGCCATCCTCTCCGTGATCCTGACGGGCATGGGCTCGGACGGCATGCGCGGCGGCAAGGACATCGTCGCCGCCGGCGGCAGCGTGATCGCGCAGGACGAAGCCTCCAGCGTGGTCTGGGGCATGCCGGGCGCGGCGGCCAATGCCGGCATCTGCGCGGCGATCCTGCCGCTCAACCAGATCGGCAGCCGGGTCAATCGCCTGTTCGCGGGAGACCGCTCGTGACGCCGGTTGACTACGACTATCTGCGTAAATTCCTGAAAGAGCGCTCCGGCCTCGATCTCTCGCCGGACAAGCAGTATCTGGTCGAGAGCCGGCTGCTGCCGCTGGCCCGCAAGGCGAGCCTCGCCGGGATTCCCGATCTCGTGCTGAAGATCAGGAACGGCGACGGGCGGCTTGCGAGCGACGTGGTCGAGGCGATGACCACCAACGAGACCTTCTTCTACCGCGACAAGATCCCGTTCGATCATTTGCGCGAAACGATCCTGCCAGGGCTGCTTCGGGCGCGCGCGGCGCGCAAATCGCTGCGCATCTGGTCGGCGGCCTCGTCGACGGGACAAGAGCCCTATTCGATCGCGATGTGCGTAAAGGAGATGGGCGCAGCCTTCGCCGGCTGGCGCATCGAGATCGTCGCCACCGATCTGTCGCAGGAGGTGCTGGAGAAATCCAAGGCCGGCGTCTACAGCCAATTCGAGGTGCAGCGCGGCCTGCCGATCCAGCACCTGATGAAATACTTCACGCAAGCGGGCGAGGTCTGGCAGCTCAATGCCGACATCCGCGCCATGGTGCAGTTCCGCCAGCTCAATCTGTTGCAGGACTTCTCCCATCTCGGCACGTTCGACGTGATCTTCTGCCGCAATGTGCTGATCTATTTCGACCAGGACACCAAGGCCGTGATCTTCGAGCGCATGGCGAAGATTTTGGAAGCCGACGGCACGCTGCTGTTGGGCGCCGCCGAATCCGTCGTCGGCATCACCGACGCGTTCCGCCCGATCACTGACCGTCGTGGTCTCTATCAGCTCAACCCGACGCGCTCCGGCCGCCCGATGGGCGGATTGATGCCGCCGTCGTTGAAGGTGGCAGCGGCGCGGTGAGACGCGTGGCCCGCGCCTATCGGCGCCGTGATGTTGCCGCGCGTTCGAAGCTGCTTTGCTTTAACGGACCGATGCTAGGCCGATAGACGTCGGCCCGCGCGGTGCCTGTCGCCGCGTGGTGGACGATGTGACGTCGTCTGCTGTCGGAGAGACGAAAGACGAAAGCTCAACGTCGTTGACGTAGATCAACGGAGCGGCAGGTACCTGGAAACTGGTGGGGTTGTCAGGCCGTTCCTCCCTCGTCGGATGCGCCGTCCAAGACGCCGATCCGCTCGGCAAGAGAAACCAGTTCGGCTAACGACCGAACCTGCATTTTCTCCATCAAGCCGTGGCGGTGAGCTTTGATCGTACGCTCGGTCGTTCCGAGCGTGTGTGCGATCTGCTTGTTGATTTTGCCCCGAACGACGAGGTCGAAGACCTGTCGCTCGCGCGGCGTCAATTTAGCGAGACGAGCACGAGCCATGTTCAGCATGTTCTGTAGGTCTCGTGACGATCGATGGTGTGCCAAGGCTCCGGCGATTGCGCGAAGAAGGTCTTCTGAGCTTACCGGCTTGCTCAGAAAATCCTGCGCACCCGCTTTTATGGTCCGCACAGTGATCGGAATGTCGCGATAGCCGGAGAGAAATATGATCGGCAATGTCGAGCCGAGTTCGCCCAATTGTTTTTGGAGGGCAGGGCCGTCCAAGTCGGGGATTTGCACATCGAGAAGGATGCAGCTCGGAATGCTGTCGTTCGGCAGTCGGTCCAGCAACGCCTGCGCCGACGCATAGACGGCGACCTCGTAACCGGCGCGCCTTAGGTGACGCTCCATGGCCGTCAGGAAAGACAGGTCGTCGTCAACGATATGCACGAGCCCCGGCACCGGTCCCCTCTCCGTTGCAGAGAGGCTACCGCGCTATTCGGGGCGCCTAAGTATCTTTGTGCGCCCTTTTAAGACATAGCTGATCTGTCGGTGCGAAAAGTCTCTATGCACTTTGTGCCACGCCGCCGCGGTGCCTGCCTTTGTCTATGCGCAAGCCGCGAATCCAACTGACGCTTTGAACTCGCGAATAGAACCCCTCATCCGGCGCTACGCGGCGACCTTCTCCCAGAAGGGAAGAAGGGTATCCCTCACAAGATCGCATGTGGCAGAAACCGCGAGCCGTTGCCGGTGATCGGGCTCTCGTCCTCGCGGATCGACAGGCCGCAGGGTTCGTGATCGACCAGCCAGCTTCCCACCACCGGATAGAAGTCTGAGAAGTTCGGCAGCGGTGCGAGCGCCTGTCGCACGAATCCTTCGGCGCCGTAGGGGCCTGCCTGCTCGTCGAGCGGCATTCCGCCTGCTACCAGCGTGACATTGGCGCCTTCGCGCGACAGCAGCGGCTTGCGCACATAGGAGCTGCCGAGCTCGGCTGCCTGCGGATCGTCCTCGAAGAAAGCCGGCAGCAGATTGGGATGGTTCGGAAACATCTCCCAGAGCAGCGGCAGGATGCCCTTGTTGGAGAGCACCGCCTTCCACGGCGGTTCGATCCAGCGTGTCGGTGCGTCCTTGAGCTTTGCGCCGAAGCTGTCGTGGAACATCCATTCCCAGGGATAGAGCTTGAAGGCGAGCGCGATGTCGCGGTCGTCGAGATCGACGAAGCCGCCGGCATCATCGCGCCAGCCGATCGCCTCGATGTCGAGCAGCGTGGTTGCCAGTCCCGCCTGGCGCGCGGTGTCTTCGAGATAGGCAAGCGTGCCGGCATCCTCCTCATTGCCTGTGGTGCCTGTGAGATGGACGTGGCGCCCCGCAGCAATCTGCTTCCACGCTTCGATCAGTCGTTCGTGGATGGAGTTGAACTGGTCGGCCCGCGACGGGATGATGCGCCGTTCGATCGCCTGTTCGAGCCAGGTCCATTGAAACACCGCGGCTTCGAAAATCGAGGTCGGCGTGTCCGCGTTGTATTCGAGCAGCTTTGCCGGTCCCTTGCCGTCGAATTTCAGATCGAGTCGGCCATAGAGGCTGCGGTCGTCTCGTGCCCAGCTCTCGGCAATCAGGCTCCAGAACGCGTCGGATATTTTCAAGCGCCGCAGATGGCGCTCGTCGCCGATCACCCGGCCGGCGAGCTCCAGGCACATCGCGTCGATCTCGCCGGTCGGCGTCTCGATGTCGCGCTCGATCTCGTCGAGCGTGAAGGCGTAATAGGCGCGCTCGTCCCAATAGCGCTCGCCGTCGATGGTGTGAAAGGCGAAGCCGCATCGTTCGGCGGTCTGCCGCCAGTCGTCGCGCTCGGGGCAGACGATGCGTTGCATGGGTCAGCCGCCGCCAGAGAAGCCATGGCCAAACGAGCCGAAGCCGCCGCGGCTCACGCCGCCGGAGCCTGAATCGGACGACGTTCCGGACGAGGAATGGCTCGAGGAGTCGCTGCTGAAGAAGCTCGATCGCGACGAGCTGCCGCCGCCGCTGGAGGAACTGCGGCTGCTGCTGCACGAGGTGCTCGCTTGCACCGCTGGGTCCGTGCCGACAGGAGTGGGCTCGCAATTCTGCCGCGGCATCAGCGTGTAAGCGGTGGTGCCGACCGCGATCGTGCCCATCACCAGCAGCGCGACGCGGCCGGAGCGCTTCACCGGCTGTTGCGCAGGCGGCGGTCCTGCCGCCGGCCGGCGCTTGCCGAACTGCTGTTTGGAGGGTTTGTCGGCCATATCAGTGGATCATGTCAGTAGATCATGCAGGCGGCGTTGAGCAGGCCCGCGGCAAGCGAGGACAGCCCGAGCCAGATGGCGGGCGCCAGCTCGCCGGCCGCGATCCGGGCCGGCAGATTCGGCACCGGCACCCTCACCAGAAAGAGCACGATGATCTGCACGATCAGCGCGACGACCGCCCAGATCAGGCAATCCAGCACATTGGCCGAATGCGCGATGGCGCTGACCAGCGGTGCCACGAAGCCGAGCAGGCTGAGGCCGAGCGCGATCGCGGCGGCCGGCTCGTTGTCGCGGATCAGCTGGAATTCGTTGTAGGGCGTGATGCGCGTGTAGACGAACAGGTACGTCACGATGGTGATCAGCCCGGTGCAGAAATAGACCAGGAAGGCGGGCAGGCCGGCGAGTGATTGCAGGATCATCGTTTCCCCATCGTGCAGCGACCATTCGTCGGCGGGGGAAGGATAGCGGTTCAATGGCGCAAGGACGATGAGGCCGCGTTCGCGTCCCCAAAAAAACAAAACCCCGCCATTTGCGGCGGGGTCCAGGCTGGGAGGAGCAAGCCCCGAAGGGCTCGCGGGTAAAACCCAGGATCAGGCGGGAATGCGCTCTTCGACCTCGTGCGGCTCTCGCAGCACGTAGCCGCGGCCCCACACGGTCTCGATGAAGTTGCGGCCTTCCGAGGCATTCGCGAGCTTCTTGCGGAGCTTGCAGATGAAGACGTCGATGATCTTCAGCTCGGGTTCGTCCATGCCGCCATAGAGATGGTTGAGGAACATTTCCTTGGTGAGGGTCGTGCCCTTGCGGAGCGAGAGCAGCTCCAGCATCTGGTATTCCTTGCCGGTCAGATGCACGCGCTGGCCGCCGACTTCCACCGTCTTGGTGTCGAGGTTGACGACGAGGTCGCCGGTCTGGATCACCGACTGGGCATGGCCCTTGGAGCGGCGCACGATCGCGTGGATGCGGGCAACGAGCTCGTCCTTGTGGAAAGGCTTGGTCATGTAGTCGTCGGCGCCGACGCCGAGACCCTTGACCTTGTCCTCGATGCCGGCGAGGCCGGAGAGGATCAGAATGGGTGTCTTGATCTTGGAGACCCGGAGCTGCTTGAGCACGTCGTAGCCGGACATGTCGGGCAGGTTGAGGTCGAGAAGGATAATGTCGTAATCGTATAATTTACCGAGATCGACGCCTTCTTCCCCCAAATCGGTCGTGTAGACGTTGAAGCTCTCAGACTTCAACATCAGCTCGATCGACTGCGCGACGGCGCTGTCATCTTCAATCAGCAAAACGCGCATGCCAGTTCCCCATAGTCGCCGCTCCTGGGCGTCAGGTCGGCCGCATTCGCGGCACACAACAAAACGCCTTTGAACAACTGATTCGGATCCTGACAACAGATGGTTAACAAATTCTGATTCTGGAACGCAAGCCCTGTAGATGCAATTTTCGTCGAATCGCCCTAAGGTCTTGTGTGCGAAGCAGCTTTCGTTATCCGGTTGCGTTCAAGTTCCACTTTAAGAGACGGGCCTAACCGACTCCCGCGACTCAGCCTTCTTCTGAAGGGGAGTCACGCTCAGTCACAAAGACAGTGACGCAATGATTAACGATGCGGGTAAACACGAAGTTAAGCGCCGTTCAGAAATATGGCGAAACTTAAGGTTTTCGCCACGAAGCCCGGGATTATGAAGGCGATCACCTCATGAAGGCCCTCTAATGAAGGCTCTTGCCGAACAGATCGGCGACATTGACGGCATCAATATTTATGGCCGTGTGGTCGGCGTGCGCGGCCTGATGGTCGAGGTGGCCGGACCGATCCATGCGATGTCGGTCGGCGCGCGGCTCGTGATCGAGACCGGCGGCAACCGTTCCATCCCCTGCGAGGTGATCGGCTTCTCCGGCAACAACGCCGTCGTGATGCCGTTCGCCGGCCTCGACGGCGTGCGGCGCGGCTGCAAGGCCGTCATCGCCAATGCCGCAAATCAGGTGCGGCCTTGCGCGGCCTGGCTCGGCCGCGTCGTCAATGCGCTGGGTGAGCCGATCGACGGCAAGGGGCCGCTGCCGCAGGGCCCGGCGCCGATGCCGTACCGCAATTCGCCGCCGCCGGCGCACTCGCGCAAGCGCGTCGGCGCGCCGCTCGATCTCGGCGTGCGCGCGATGAACACGTTCCTGACCTGCTGCCGCGGCCAGCGCATGGGCATCTTCGCAGGCTCCGGCGTCGGCAAGTCGGTGCTGCTGTCGATGCTGGCGCGCAACGTCGATGCCGCCGTCAGCGTCATCGGGCTGATCGGCGAACGCGGCCGCGAGGTGCAGGAATTCTTGCAGGACGACCTCGGCGAGGAGGGCCTCGCGCGTTCCGTCGTCGTGGTCGCGACCTCCGACGAGCCGGCGCTGATGCGCCGCCAGGCCGCGTATCTGACGCTTGCGATCGCCGAATATTTTCGCGACGAGGAGCAGGACGTCCTTTGCCTGATGGATTCGGTGACGCGCTTTGCCATGGCCCAGCGCGAGATCGGCCTGTCCGCGGGCGAGCCGCCGACCGCCAAGGGCTACACGCCGACGGTGTTCACCGAGCTGCCGAAGCTTCTGGAGCGCGCCGGCCCGGGCCTCGGCGAGGGCGCCATCACCGCGATCTTCACGGTGCTGGTCGATGGCGACGACCATAACGAGCCGATCGCGGATGCCGTCCGTGGCATCCTCGACGGCCACATCGTGATGCAGCGCTCGATCGCCGAGCGCGGGCGCTACCCCGCCATCAACATCCTCAAATCCGTCTCCCGCACCATGCCGAAATCGGCCGACCCGGAGTTCTGGCCGACCATCCAGAAGGCGCGGGCGGTGATGGCGACCTATGCCGACATGGAGGAATTGATCCGTCTCGGCGCCTACCGCGCCGGCTCCAGCCCCGAGGTCGACGAGGCGATCCGCCTGCACGAGCCGTTGGAGGCCTTCCTGCGCCAGCGCAAGGACGAAAATGCATCGCTGGCGGACGGCTACCGCCAGTTGGCGCAAATCCTCGGCAATTTGGAAACGGAACGCTAACTTTGTCCCGTCATCATCCCATCCCACAGAGTAGCAGAGCCGGTCTTGGCCCCCGTCGGGCCTGTGGGGAGACCGGTGTTGTCCCACGTGCAGCCAAGGGACTTCTGGGGAGTACGAGTCGATGAAGTCACGTGATACCCTCATCCGCCTGAAGAAATTTCAGGTCGACGAGAAGCGCCGCCGGGTCAGCCAGATCGAGACCATGATCGCCGACTTCCAGCGGATGTCGACCGATCTTGAACGCGAGATCTCGACCGAGCAGGAGCGCGCCGGGATCAACGATCCCTCGCACTTCGCCTATCCGACCTATGCCAAGGCTGCCATCCAGCGTCGCGAGAACCTGACCCGCTCGGCCGACGAGCTGAAGGGCCAGCTCGACGAAGCCAAGGCCGCGCTGGCCGAAGCCTTCGAGGAGCTGAAGAAGGTCGAGCTTCTCGACGAGCGCGATCAGGCCCGCGAACGCGCCGAGGAAAACGCCCGCGAGCAGGCCGATCTCGACAGCATCGGCCTGATGCGTGCCCGCATGGGCGCCGTCGCCTGAGACGCTAGCCGCCAGACCTGCGAGAATTTGCAGAACCCGGACCCCAAAGGTCCGGGTTTTCGCATGTGCTGTCCACAGTGTGCCGCCGCGCCCCCTTGGTGGTCGGCTTTGTCGCGCGCTATGGTGGCGGAGTGCCAGGGCCTGCGCGGAACGCGACGGGCTGCGCATTGGGGGGCTGAATGCTGACGCCAGCAGAGCTGGTCGGGCTGATTGGGGCGGTGGCGCAGGGCGATCAGGCCGCGTTCGAGCGCCTCTACGTCGCCACGCGCGCGAAACTCTATGGCGTCGTGCTCCGTATCTTGCGCCGACAGGATCTCGCAGAGGAGGTCATTCAGGAGACCTACGTCAAGATCTGGAACAGCGCCGGCCAGTTCAATCCCGCTCTCGCGTCGCCGATCACTTGGATGGCGTCGATCGCGCGCAACCGCGCCATCGACATCGTGCGCAAGAAGACGGAAGTCTCCATCGAGGAAGAGCCGCAGGCGATGGAAGTCGCAAGCGACAGCCCCGATCCGCTGGCGCGGCGGGAGATGACCGAGGAATTGAGGCGGCTCCTGGAATGTATCGGCCGGCTCGAGCCGGACCGTCAGAGGCTCGTGCTTCTCGCCTATTACAACGGCTGGAGCCGCGATCAATTGGCGGAGAAGTTCGCGGCGCCCGTCAACACGGTGAAGACGTGGCTTCGGCGCAGCATGTTGGATATTCGCGAATGTCTCGGGCTATGAGATTCGAGCCATGAGGGCTCGTACGGTGAGGGTGGGTCTGGACCGCAAGTGATGGCCTATACGGAGGACCATATCGCGCTCGCCGCGGAATATGCGCTCGGCACGCTCGACGCCGGCGAGCGCGCGCAGGTCGAGACCATGATGGCGGTGGACAAGGCGTTCGCCGATGTCGTGCAGGCGTGGGCATTCCGGCTCGGCGTCCTCAACCAGATGGTCGGCTCGATCGAGCCGCGTCCGATCGTGTGGGAGAACATCAGGTCCGAGCTCGCGCGGACGGGCTTTGCGCAGGAGCCGCCAGCACTGCCGGACGCAGCACCGCCGCCACCTGTGCCGGAGTTTTCCTCGCCCGACACCATGCCTCCGCAGATGCCGTCGGAGGCTATGCAGCAACCGCCGCCGCCTCCCGAAGCGGAGCAGCCTGACCCGGCGCGACTTGCGCCCGATGCGCTTCCCGATGTCGCGCCTATATTCATGCCGCAGGTCCACGCGCCGGACCCGGAGGTCGTGCGCGCGCCACCGCCGCCGGTTGCCGACAACAGCAATTTGATCCGGCTCGAGGGTCGGGTGAAGCGCTGGCGCACCATCGCATCCGCCGTCGGCGCGCTCGCGGCCGCGCTGCTCGTGACGCTGTCGCTTCAGATCTTCCTGCCCGACGCGCTGCCGGGCGGCTTGCGGCCGCCAGCGCGCATCCAGACGGTCGAGGTGAAGACACCGGCGCCGCTCCCGGTATCGTCGCAATATGTCGCGCTGTTGCAGGGCCAGGGCGGCGGTCCCGCCTTCATCCTCACCATCGACGGTGCGACCAAGAACTTTACGGTGCGTAAAGTGGGTGCGACGCCGGAGCCCGGCAAGAGCTTCGAGCTCTGGCTGATCTCCGACAAGCTGCCGCGTCCGCGCTCGCTCGGCGTGATCGGCGCCGGCGATTTCACCGCACGACCGGTGCTCGGCTCGTACGATGCCGACGTCGTCAACGGCGCGACCTACGCCGTCACGCTCGAGCAGGCGGGCGGTTCGCCGAACGGCCAGCCGACCTCGGCGCCGGTGTTTTCCGGGAAGCTGATCGAAACCGTGCCGCCGTCCCCGCCGCAGGCGCCCGCGAAGAAGTAGGTTTCGATTGTCGTCCTGGCGAAAGCCAGGACCCATTACCCCAAGAGCTCGTTGCAGGAATGAGCTGTGGCCACACGGGTGAGCAACCACTCAATCCCGGGGTAATGGGTCCTGGATCGGCGCTCGCTCTGCTCGCTTGTCCAGGACGACATCGGGGGGCATTGGACGCTTCAACATCGTCGTGGCAATGCTGATCGATTTCTGTCGCCACGGTCCGCCCCGCCGTCGCATCCCGACAAATCCCGCCAAATCCGCCCCGATTTGAACCTCTGCGCGTTTCGCGGCGTCAAATGCCCGGAATTTGCAGTCGGCGCCCCCCAATCATGGTGCCGGAGAGGGGCGAGAAATCAGATGGATGCAGCGAAAACGTCGGGCATCTTCATTCACCAATATGCGGGGCTGCCACACGGCCCGGCCTTCGAGCATTGGCGCGAGCGAACTTTCGGGGCCTGCGGCCTGGATATCGGGCCGAGCCGGGGCGACAGCATCGATTGCCGGCTCCAGGTCAGCGTGGTCGACAATATCGCGCTCGCCATTCCCGAAGGCGCTTCCGCGCAATATTCACGCACCCAGAGCCACCTTGCCGACGGCAGCGACGATCTCGTCCTGATCGCGGCGCATGCGGGTCTCGTCCGCGTCGGGCAGAACGGCCATGCCGTGGAGCTTGCGCCCGCGCAGATGGTGCTCGTCGACATGGGCATCACCGGCACCGTCGGCCACACCGAGGAAGATCGCTTCACCACCATCCGCATGCCGCGCCGCGCGCTGCTGGAGATCAATCCGCGCGCCGAGGACAAGCTGTCGCAAGTGCTCTCGGACGGCGCGGTCGCCGAGACGATCTTGCGCTACCACTCCCTTGCCGCCCATCACGCGCCGCATCTCGACGCCGTCGGCCAGCGCCTCACCGCGCAGCACATGGTCGATCTCGTCGGCCTCCTGCTCGGCACCGACGCCGAGCATGCGAGTCTTGCGCGCGGGCGAGGTCATGCGGCGGCCCGTCTCGATCTCATGCGCGCCGACGTGATGGCTGCGCTTGGCCGCAACGATCTCTGCCTGTCCGAGATTGCCACGCGCTCGGGCCTGAGCCCGCGCCAGGCACAGCGCCTGTTCGAGCAGGCCGGAACGACCTTCACCGAATTCGTGTTGGAGCAGCGCCTGCTGCAGGCGCGCAAGCTGCTCAGCGATCCCCGCGCCAGGACCCGCAAGATCAGCGACATCGCGCACTCGTCAGGCTTCTCCGATCTGTCCTATTTCAACCGCGCCTTCCGCAAGCGCTTTGCCGCAACGCCGTCGGAACTGCGCGAGGCCTGAGCCGAGGCGAGAATTCGTGCGGCGCGCCGGTGCCACCGCAGTTGGCCCGCCCGGCCGGATGAGTTATATCTGTCTGCGCGGTCAGATGGCTTGATCGTTCGTCGCTTCGTCGTCGCTCTCTTGGGAAATGCAGTCAACGGACATGGCGCGTATCGTCGTGCTCGGCGCCGGGTTTGCAGGTCTGTGGGCGGCCATCGGTGCCGCACGCAAGCGCGAGGAGATCGGCGCGGCCGGCGGTGACATCGAGATCCGTGTCATCGATCGCAATCCGTATCACAACATCCGCGTCCGCAATTACGAGGCCGACCTCAGCGAGGTCGCGCTTCCGCTGCCGCAACTGCTCGATCCGATCGGCGTCAGTCACGGGGTCGGCGAGGTCGAAGCCATCGATCCGGCGCGGCGCGAGATTTCGCTGGTCACGGGTGGCGGTGACGAGACGCTGGCTTATGACCGGCTGGTGCTGGCGCTCGGCAGCGAAGTGATGCGTCCGGACATTCCCGGCCTTGCCGAGCACGCTTTCGATGTCGACACTTATGCAGCAGCGCTCCATCTCGAGGATCATCTCGCCTCGCTCGGACGCAGCGTGCCTTCGCCGGGCCGCTCGACGATCGTCGTGGTCGGCGCCGGCTTCACCGGCATCGAGGTCGCGGCCGAGATGCCCGACAGGCTGGCGCGTGCCCGTCTCACCGGCAGCCGCCGTATCATCCTGGTCGATCCGAATTCTGCCGTGGGCGCAACGATCGGCGCACATGCGCGTCCCGTCATCGATACGGCGTTGGCCTCGCTCGACGTCGAGACACGGCTTGGCGTCCGCGTCGTCTCCGTCGAGGCCGCCGGCCTGCGCCTGACCTCGGGGGAGTTCATTCCGACACGGACGGTGATCTGGTGTGCCGGGATGCGCGCGAGCCCCCTGGCGGCGAGCTTTCCGGACGCACGCGATCGCCTTGGGCGGCTTCTGGTCGATCCCATGATGCGGGTCGCGGATGTCGGCGGCGTGTTCGCGGCCGGCGACGTCGCCTCGAGCGTGGTCGACGGCTTGCATCCGACCGTGATGTCCTGCCAGTTCGCGCGTCCCATGGGCCGTTTCGCCGGTCACAACGTGGTCGCCGATCTCGCGGGCCTGCCGATGCTGCCGCTCCGGATCGACTGGTACGTGACGGTGCTCGATCTCGGTGGGTGGGGCGCGCTCTATACGGAAGGGTGGGACCGCGAAGTCCGCGCCACCGGCGCGGCCGCGAAGGCAACCAAGCAGACCATCAACCGCAAGCGCATCTATCCGCCGCTCTCGGGGCGCAAGGACGAGCTGTTCGCGGCAGCCGCGCCGACTGTGCAGGCGCCGCCGCCGACGTATGGGGCGCGGTAGTATCGGTGTCCGTTGGGGGATGACGGCGGTACGTTTTGCTTCGTCATTGCGAGCGTAGCGAAGCAATCCAGAACGTCTCTGCGAAGGGGTCCTGGATTGCTTCGTCGCAAGAGCTCCTCGCAATGACGGAGCTGGACGCGCGTGCGCTCAAATGGCGACCCACCCCAGACATGAGAAAGCGCCCGTGGGGGGCGGGCGCTTTCTGTAGTCGACTTGGGGTTGGGGTCGTCTACATATCCACGTGGCGACTTTGGGGGGCTGATAAAGAGCCGCGTGAATTCCTGAAACTCAAATCTCCTTAGCGAACGAGGGAAACGTTCGAGCTGGTGATGGCGATCGGCTTGCCCGCCTTCATGACGCGAGCGGTCTGGGTCAGGCCTTCGTCTGAACTCGTACGCGCGGTGATCCCGAGACCCGCCACCGCGATGCCGGCAACGAGCGCGACAACAACGATCTTGAGGTGGGTCGAGCGATCTGCGCTGTAAATCGAGTGGTTCATGGAAGGCTCCTGCCGCCATCTACCCGAAGTAGTCGCCTGCGTGTTTGGACAGGTTCATGCTTCCGGTGCCCAACAACCTAGTATTGGGGGGATTCGTTCCCAAGAGGCGATCACAAGAGCGTGACAGGACGTGAGAAGTCGCGATCGAAAGCGACCCTGGATCGTGCAATTTGGCAATTATTTCAAAGCTATAATGTGCCTGTCAGGCGCCTTGCCGACCGTTGATCGGCAAGGCGCCAAAACCTGAAAAACCATTTGCCTGTGGCCGAAAAACACACGGCTTCTTAAGGCAAATCAGATGCTTCCGACCGTTTTCAACCTCGCCCTGGGGTGGATTTCAGCCTGCGACAGCACGGTCGTCTGGGCCCGGAACCGCTCGACCAGGGAACGCACGAAGGGACGAATTGCCGCAGAGGTGACCAGCACCGGAGCCTCGCCTTCGCGGGCGGCGCGCTCGAAGGCCTCGCGCACGCCGGTCATGAACTCCGACAGCTTCGAGGGCTGCATCGCGAGGCTGCGCTCCTCGCCCTGGCCGATAATGGATTCGGCGAAGGCTTGTTCCCAACGGGCCGACAGCGCGATCAGCGGCAGGTACCCGCTGTAGGAGGTGTTCTGCGCACAGATCTGCCGCGCCAGGCGGGCGCGGACGTGCTCGACCATGGTGGCCGGATTGCGCGAGAACGCGAGCGAGTCGGCGATGCCTTCGAGGATGGTCGAGAGGTCGCGGATCGAGATGCGCTCGGCGAGCAGCAGCTGCAGCACGCGCTGGATGCCGGAGACCGTGACCTGTCCAGGCACGATATCCTTGACCAGCTCGCCCTGCTCCTTCGGCAGCTCCTTGAGCAGCTTCTGCACCTCGCCATAGGAGAGCAGGTCCGACATGTTGGCCTTGAGCAGCTCGGTGAGGTGGGTCGAGAGCACGGTCGCGGCGTCGACGACGGTATAGCCCTTGAGCGAGGCCTCCTCCTTGAGGCTGGCATCGACCCAGGTCGCGGGCAGGCCGAAGGTCGGCTCGGTGGTGTGGATGCCGGGCACCTGCACCTGGCTGCCGCCGGGGTCCATGACCATGAACTGGCTCGGCCAGATCTTGCCGGTGCCGGCGTCGACCTCCTTGATCTTGATGATGTAGGTGTTGGCTTCGAGCTGGACGTTGTCGAGGATGCGCACGGCGGGCATCACGAAACCCATCTCGATGGCGAGCGAGCGGCGCAGCGCCTTGATCTGCTCGGTGAGGCGGTCGGTGCCGTCGGGGCCGTTGACCAGCGGCAGCAGGGCATAGCCGAGCTCGATCTTGAGGTCGTCGATCTTCAGCGCCGCGGAGATCGGCTCCTCCGCCGCAGCAGAGCCGGCTGCGCCCGGCGTTCCCGGCGCAGGTGCGGTCTTCGCAACTTCCTCAGCCCTGGCCGTTGCCCGGTTGCGGTTGCGGGCGTGCAAGGCGAGCGCGCCGGCGCCGGAGCCGAGCGCCAGGAAGGGGAGGGTCGGGATGCCCGGCAGGGCCGCCAGCACCAGCATGACGGCGGCGGACATTGCCAGCGCCTGGGGATATCCGGAGAACTGCTTCATCAGCGCCTTGTCGGCGGCGCCGGACACGCCGGCTTTGGAGACGAGCAGGCCGGCCGCGGTCGAAACGATCAGCGCCGGGACCTGGGTGACGAGGCCGTCACCGACGGTCAGCAGCGTGTAGCTGCGGCCGGCGTCGGCAAAGGACAGGCCCTGCTGCGCCACGCCGATGATCATGCCGCCGACGACGTTGATGAAGACGATCAGGAGGCCGGCGATGGCATCGCCGCGGACGAATTTGGAGGCACCGTCCATGGCGCCGAAGAAGCCGCTCTCGTCCTCCAGATCCTTGCGCCGCTGCTTGGCGACCGTCTCGTCGATTAGGCCGGCGGAGAGATCTGCGTCGATCGCCATCTGCTTGCCGGGCATGGCGTCGAGGTGGAAGCGCGCCGCGACTTCGGCGATACGGCCCGAACCCTTGGTGATGACGACGAAGTTGACGATGATCAGGATGGCGAAGACGATGATGCCGATGACGAAATTGCCGCCCATCACGAAGCTGCCGAAGGCCTCGATGACGTGACCGGCGGCATCCGTGCCCTCGTGCCCGTGCGACAGGATCAGCCGGGTCGAGGCCATGTTGAGCGACAGCCGCAGCATGGTCGAGATCAGCAGGACGGTCGGGAAGGCGGAGAATTCCAGAGGCGCCTGGATGAAGAGCGACGTCATCAAGATCAGGATCGAGAGCGTGATCGAAATCGCCAGGAACAGGTCCAGCACGATCGCGGGCAGCGGAAGGATCAGCACCACCAGGATGGTGAGGACGCCGAGCGCCAGCGCGATATCGCCGCGCTTGAGGATGTTGCCGATCTCGGCAAGGGTGGGGAAACCGGCGTTTGTGCTGCCTACGCCCTGTCCCGCGGTGACGTCGACCATGGTAGCTGCCCCTCCGCGCGACTGCCGTCCGCGCGCCCCAAATGTCTGCGCGGCGGCCGAAGGGCCGCCGTTCCGAAGGTGAGGCACCGCACTGGCGTCCACAGGGCAATCCCCGTTCTACGCGGCTGACGACACTCGACTCCACTGGGCAATTATTGCCGGGTGTATGGTTAGCAAAGGGTTAACGGAGGGTGCGGCATGGGGGCTGATCGGGGTGTTTCGGCCATCTGGCAGGCAAGCAGTCGTCATGCCCGGGCTTGTCCCGGGCATCCACGTTCTTCATGCCGCGCGGTAGGCGTGGATGGCCGGGACAAGCCCGGCCATGACGTTGTGGAAGCGTTTGGCCGAAATTCGGCGGACGGAGGAAGTAGCCCTACTTCGCCTTCTCCATCCGGGTCACCATGTACCCCGAAGCCGCCTCCTCGGCTTCGAAACTCACCTTGTCGCCGACCTTCACCTGCTTGAGCACGGCCGGGTCCTTGACGCGGTAGACCATGGTCATGGGTTCATCCATGCCGAGGTTCTTGGCGGGCCCGTGCTTGAGCGTGATCTTGCCTGCGCCCTCGTCGATCTTCTTGACCTCGCCGGTGATCGCGGCGCCCTGGGCCGCGAAGGCACCTGTGCCAAGGCCGACGGCCAGCGACAGCGCTGCGGCGACACCGATGATGCGGTTCATGGGACTCCCCTTTATTGCTTCACGGTGACGTGGCCGACCATGCCGTAGTCGCGGTGGTCGGGAATCAGGCAGGAAAATTCGAACGTGCCGGCCTTGCTGAACTTCCAGAGGATCTCGGCTGTCTTGCTCGGCGCGAGCCTGACACCGTTGGGATCGTCATGCTCCATGTGCGGGTGCTTCTTCATCTCCACCGCATGCGCGAGATTCTCCTTTGTGGTGGCGAGCAGGAATTCATGGTCCTCCTTGCCGACATTGCGCAGCACGAAGCGGATCTGCTCGCCGCGTTTGACCTCGATCCTGGCGGGCGCGTAGTCCATCTCGTTCAGCAGGATCTCGATCGTGCGGGCGGGCTTCTTGGGATCGCCGGGCTCGCCGGCCGAAAAGGTGCCGTGCCCGTGCTGGTCGTGGGCAAAGGCCGGCGCGATGGAAAGCGCGGCCAGCGCGAGACCGAGCTTGATCGTCTTCTTCATTGGTAGCTCCAGTTGGTGGTGGTTCATCGAAACGCTCACATCTTCATGTTCTTCATCGGCGGTCCGCCTGGTTGTTGCCGCACGGGCTCCGGGGCCGGCGGCGTGACCTCGTAGGCGACGGTGCCTTGCGGGAATTGGTAGGGGCCGGGATCGCGATAATCGTCGCGCGCGAGATCCTCGCGGATCTTCATCACCGTGAACATGCCGCCCATCTCGATCGGACCAAACTGACCGGTGCCGGTCATCATCGGCAGCGTGTTGTCGGGCGCGGGCATCTCCATGTTGCCCATCGCCATGCCGGTCGAGCCCATTGCCATGCCGTCAGGCGCGAGCTTGCCGACAGCTTTGGCGAGATCCTTGCGCGACACCCCGATCATGTTGCGCATGTCGTGTCCCATCGCATTCATGGTGTGGTGCGACTTGTGGCAGTGGAACGCCCAGTCGCCGGGATTGTCGGCGAGCACGTCGAACACCCTGACAGCACCGACCGGTACGTCCGTCGTCGTCTCCGGATATTGCGCGCTCTCCGGAATCCAGCCGCCGTCGGTGCAGGTCACCGCAAAGCTGTGGCCGTGCAAATGGATCGGATGGTTGGTCATGCTGAGATTGCCGATGCGCACGCGCACCTTATCGCCGAGCCTGACCGGCAGCGGATCGATGCCGGGAAACACCCGCGCATTCCACGTCCACATGTTGAAGTCGGTCATCTCGTTGACCTTCGGCAGATAGGTGCCGGGATCGACCCGATAGGTGCTCATGACGAAGACGAAGTCGCGGTCCACGGCCCGAAAGTTCGGATCGCGTGGATGCACGACGACCATGCCCATCATGCCCATCGCCATCTGCACCATCTCGTCGGAATGCGGGTGGTACATGAAGGTCCCGCTCTTCCTCATCTCGAACTCGTAGACGAAGGTTTTCCCCGGCTGGATGTGCGGCTGCGTCAATCCGCCGACACCGTCCATGCCGCTGGGAATGATCATGCCGTGCCAGTGCACGGTGGTGTATTCGGGCAGTCTGTTGGTCACGAAGATGCGGACCTTGTCGCCCTCGACGGCCTCGATGGTCGGTCCCGGCGACTGGCCGTTATAGCCCCACAAATTCACCTTCATGCCCTCGGCGAATTCGCGCACCACGGGCTCGGCGACGAGATGGAATTCCTTCCAGTCGCCGTTCATCCGGAACGGCAGCGACCAGCCGTTGAGCGTGACGACGGGGCGATAGTCCGGCCCGCTGATCGGGTGCAGCGGCGGCTGCATCACGACCTTGTCCATGTGCGGGGCTTCCGGAATGGAGGCAGCCTGCGCGCGGCCGCTGACGACAGATGCGCCGGCGAGCGCGGCACTGCCCAAAAATCCTCGGCGGGAAAACATGTTCGCCTCCATGTCAGTGACCCGCATCGGCAGGCGCTGCCGCGGCGAGAGTGGTTGAATTCTCGCCGTCAGCAGGCGCGCCGCCGCCATTGACGGCGGTCTGCAAGTCGGATTGGGCGAGGAAGAATTTTTGCCTGGCATCGATTGCACTGCGCAGCGACGCGAGCCGCTGCCGCGCCTCGGTGAGCAGCGCAAAAATATCGACCTGCATGCTGGAGAAGCGGAGCTGCATCTCCTCGGTGATGATTTTTCGCAAGGGGATGATCTCGCGCTGATAGTGGCTGGCGATGTCGTAGCCGGAGCGATAGATCCGGTAAGCATCGCGCGCCTCGGAGCGTACATTCACTGCGCGCTCGGTGAGCCGGTTGAAGGCAAGGTTGTAGGTCTCCGCCGCCTGCCGCACCCGTACCTCGCCGCCGTCGAAGATCGGGATCTGGAACTGCACGTCGAAGCCGCGCTCGCGGAACGGTGCGCCTTCCGGATCCCGGGTGCGGCGGGAGATGCCGGCGAGATCGAGCAGCGTCACGAAGCGCGTCGCCTCGGTGAGGTTCAGCGACTTTGCCAGCGCCGTCAGTTCGAGCCGCGCGATCTGAAGGTCGATGCGATGGGCGACCGCGTCGGCTTCAATCGACGGCAACGCCTGCGGCCGGCGCGGCAGCGGCGGCAGCTGACCGGGCAGGCGGAAGTCGAGGCCGCCGTCCCACAGCCCCATTAGGCGCGCCAGCTTTTCGCGCGCGCTCGTCGCCGTCTGTCGCGCGGTGGCGAGGTCGGCGGTGGTTTCGGCGTAAAACACCTGTTCACGGGCCTGATCGAGCTTGTTGATCGAGCCGGTTTCGCCGAGCTTGACCGCGAGCTGTGCGGTCGATTCCGCCGTCGCCTTCGCATCCGTCAGCAACGCCACCATCTCGTTGCCGCCAACAGCGCGCCAATAGACGCGGCGGACATCGGCGGCAAGCCGCAACGTCGCCAGGCTAGCTCGCAATTGCGCCTGGCGAAAACGGTCGCGGGCGATCTCCGAGCGGAACGGCAGTGTGGCGAGCGCGAGGATGTCGCCCACAACCTGACGCTCGATTTCGCTGGCGCCGTTGCCCGAGATCCGCGAGACCGAGAACACGGGATTGGGCGGCAGGCTCTGCTCGACGAGATCGGTCTCGGCCAGCGCCAGCTCGTTATAGGCGGCCTGAAGCCCCTTGTTGTTGAGCAGTGCGATCTGCACGGCGGTCTCGGCGTTGAGTGTTCGCGACAGTAGTTGGCGAACGCGCGCGTCGATCGCGCCGGCCCCCTCGGCCGTTCGCACGAAGGCGACATCCTTTTTGATGGTCTGGCTCGTCAGCTCCGAGACGGCATTCATGCCGCTGTCGGGCGAGAAGGCGGCGCAGCCCGACAAGCCGAGCGAGGCAAGAACGAGCAGGCTTGGCACGAGACGGCTTGGCGCGAGACGGTGTGTCATGGCGCGCTCCTAACGGTCTTGTTTGGGTTGCGGCGCGACGCTCTCGTTGCGCTCGCGCCATGGGGCCGGCGTCGCGGGCCGCAGGCTGGTGTAGGGCGCGATTGTCGAACGATAGCCGGCGCGCGCGATCTTGGCCGCGGGATCGGCAGGATCAGCGCCGGCGACTTGTGTCGTTGCCGGCATGCAGCCGGACAACGCCAAGGCCGTCGCGGCCAGCAGCGGCCAATTGAATCGAAAGTGTCGTCCCCGCGCCGCGAATGCAGCGGCGGACTTCGCCCCGGAAAGCGTAAGCATGAGTCATCCCTGATCTGTCTGGAGACCACAGGTTCGCGCGCGCGGATGCGCGCTCGGCCTGACGTCGTCGCGCGTCAGATCAGACGATGGGAGGACGGTAGAGCAGGGGCGGCGCCGCGCTGTGCAGGCTGGCCACGATCTCGGGCGAGCAGGCGGAAACCGGCTGAAGCGGCTTTGCAACGCTGGGCAGGTCTGCCGGCATCGCGCTCACGCACATCATCGCGCAGCACGGTCCCGCCGTACCCTTGCCGCCGTGATGATGAGGAGCGGGGGGCGCGTCCTGCGCGGCGGCGTGGTGATGCGCATGCGGCCCGGCATGGTCATGCGAGGCGCCGTCATGCGTGTGGCCGGCCTGCATCTGGTGATGCACCGGCGCGCGGTCGGCGAGGAGCGCGTCGTCGAGGCACGGTGCTGGAGCGCTACCCCAGGCGAGGCTTGCGGCCGGCGCGAGCACGCAGAACAGATAGGCAAGGGCAATCAAACGCCCCACCCTGATCCGCATCGATCGTGTCAATCGCAGCAACATTCCGCCGACATGCTCTCCGCGCCGCCATGTTGCACGCGCTGATTTGCAAAATAATGACAAAACGCGCGTTCGCCAAGCTCCTTCTTACCGCAGTGCACCGTGCATGCCCAATATCGCGCCACAATGCTTGACCCTGTGGCGATCCGCGGGCCATGGTCCCGCCCGTGCACGCGCCAAATCAATCAGGACAAACACCCGAAGCATTCACCCCTGATTCGCGTCAGGCCTGGATGCGCCTCGTCATTGCGCTTCTGATCGGTTCGATCGGCGGCGTCGGCATGTGGGCGATCGTCGTCATGATTCCCGCGGTGCAGGCCGAATTCTCCGCCACGCGCGGCGCGGTGTCGCTGGCTTTCACTCTGATGATGTTCGGCTTCGGGCTTGGCGGCGTCATCGCCGGCAGGATCACAGATCGGTTTGGAATCGTGGCGGCGATGGCAATCAGCATCGCCATCCTCGGCGTCGCCAACGTGCTGGCGGGTCTGTCCACCCAGCTCTGGCAGTTCGTGGCGGCGTATTTCCTGATCGGGCTCGGCACGTCGGCGACCTTCGCGCCGCTGATGGCGGAGGCCTCGCACTGGTTCGAGCGTTATCGCGGCCTTGCCGTGACCATCGTCGCGAGCGGCAATTATGTCGCCGGCACGATGTGGCCCCCGCTTGTGAGCACGGGCATGCAGACGATCGGCTGGCGCTTCACTCATATCGGCATCGGCCTCGTCTGCGTCAGCCTGATGACCATCCTGGTGCTGGTCCTGCGCGCACAGATGGGCGACGACAAAGTTCACGATCATGCCAATGCAGCGCCGCCGCGGGTCGACCTCAAACTGTCGACCAACACGCTGACGGTGCTGCTCTCGATCGCCAGCATCTCCTGCTGCGTCGCCATGGCAATGCCGCAGGTGCATATCGTCGCCTATTGCGGCGATCTCGGATATGGCGTGGCGCGTGGCGCCGAGATGCTGTCGCTGATGATGGCCTGCGGCATCGTCAGCCGGATCGGTTCGGGCTACCTCGCCGACAAGATCGGCGGCATCCCGACGCTTCTGATCGGTGCGCTGGCGCAAGGCTTTGCACTCATATTCTACCTGTTCTTCGACAGCCTGACCTGGCTCTATTTGATCTCCGCGATGTTCGGCTTGTTCCAGGGCGGCATCGTGCCGAGCTATGCCATCATCGTGCGCGAGGCGATGCCTGCGAGCGAGGCCGCAACCCGCGTCGGCATCGTGATCTTCGCCTCCGTGTTCGGCATGTCGTTCGGCGGCTGGGTCTCGGGCGTCATCTTCGACGCCACCGGCTCCTACGCAGCGGCGTTCGCCAACGGCGTGGCGTGGAACGCACTCAATATCGGCATCGTCTTGACGCTGCTGATCCGGTCGCGGATGAATGCCGTCAGGAGCGGTCCGGGTTTTGCGACCTAGACTGCCTGTCCCGCCTTCAGCAGCGAACAACCCGTGATCTTGTAGCTGCCGTCCGGTTGCTGCTCGAGCGTGTAGAGCGCTTCCCAGGCCTCGCCATTGGCATCGATGATATGAACGTGCTGGGCAATGCGGCTGCCCTCGCTCTTGCTGTCGCCAAATTCAAAGCTCTTGTGCCGGTACACCGGCGGGTAGCCGTTTTGCACCATGGACATGAAGATGTCGGGCGCGGGGAAGATCTCCCGGATCGCCGGTGCGGCGTAGGAATAGGCCGCGCGCGCGTCGTCGCGGCCGAATGCCTGCTCCTGGGCGCGGATGATATCCTGTGCCGTCGCGACATCGTCGGCGCGCGCCGAGATGGGAGCGAAGGCGACACTGAGAAAGACCAGCAAGGCGGCGATGCGCATGACAGGCTCCGCGTTGAAATCCCGGCGGCGCCGATCCTAGCACATCTCGCGGATTATCGCTTCCGCTTTGCAGCCGGCTTCGCAGGCTTGGCGGCGGCGCGTACCTTGGCTTTCACGACAGGCCGCACCCGCAAACCGTCGACGAACACGTCGAGCATCCGCAGCACCGAGGATTGCCAGCCGGGCTGGTCGTGCATGTAGCACATGCCGAAGAACGCGCGCAGCAAGTCCTCGGGACTGATGTCTGCGCGCATCGCGCCGGCCGCGGCTGCGCGGTCGAGCAGCGAGCCGATCGCCTTGGTGAGGCGCTCAAAGGAAAAGGCATGCAACTCCGACCCGCTCTGCACCGCGAGTGCCAGCGCTGCGACCATGCCCTTCTTGGTGGCAACGAACTCGACGCCTGAGTGCAGCCAGCGTCTGAGCGCATCGACCGGGTCCCCGTTCTTCAACTGCTCGGCAAGCTCGCTGAGCTGCTCGACCTCGCGCCGGTACACCGCCTCGAACAAATCCTCGCGCGTCGGGAAATGCCGATAGAGCGTGCCGATGCCGACGCCGGCACGTTTTGCCACCGCCTCCAGGCTCGCCTCGGGACCACCTGCGTTGAACACGGCCTTGGCGGCCTCGAGCACGCGCTCGCGATTGCGCACGGCATCGGCGCGGGGCTTCCGGGTCTGGTCGGTGGTGTGGTCGTCCATCCACGCAATGTAGATCACGAATTGGTTAGATTGAACCCTTGTGGGGCTGCATCGCGTTGATGCGCACGGGCTTTTGACGAATTCCAAATATTTCCTGCCGGCCCTTGTTAAGCGGAGGGTGCCTCCGTATCTTCGCTGAAGTCGTTTGCCCGGATGATGTTCGGGGGCGCATGTCGACGGCGGCCACGGCGGTGGCGCGCTGCGCGACGACTCATGTCCATATCTGATCGGAGCCTTGTATGAACCACTCCATCAGCCTCACCGTGAACGGTGCGCGGCGCGACTTCGTCCTCGACGATCCGCGCGTCACGCTGCTCGATCTCCTGCGTGAGCGCCTCCATCTGACCGGAACCAAGAAGGGATGCGACCGCGGCCAATGCGGCGCCTGCACCATTCTCGTCGACGGCAAGCGCATCAACTCCTGCCTCGCGCTCGCGATCAGTCATGACGGCGCCGACATTCTCACCATCGAGGGCGTGGCGCGCGGCGACCAGCTTCACCCTGTGCAGACCGCCTTCATCGCCCATGACGGATTTCAGTGCGGCTTCTGCACGCCCGGCCAGATCATGAGCGCGATCGGCATGATGAGCGAGGCGCAGGCCGGCAACGATCCCGAGCGCATTCGCGAATGCATGAGCGGCAATCTGTGCCGCTGCGGCGCCTATGCCGGCATCGTCGATGCCGTGCTCGACGCGCAGGCCGGTATGGACGAATCCAACCAGAGGCGCTCCGCATGAAGCAGTTCGATTATGTCAGGCCGGCCACGGTCGCCGAGGCCATCGCTGCCGCCGCGCAGCCGGGCGCGACCTATCTCGCCGCCGGCACCAACCTGCTCGATCTGATGAAGGGTGGCGTCAGCCGTCCGGATCGTCTGGTCGACGTTACCCATCTCGACGGGCTCGATCGGATCGAGCGCCTTGCCGACGGTGGCGTGCGTATCGGCGCACTGGTGAACAACGCTGACCTTGCGCATGACGCCGAATTTGCCAAGGCCTACCCGGCCGTCGCCGAAGCGCTGCTCTCCGGCGCATCGGCGCAATTGCGCAATGCCGCGACCGTTGGCGGCAATCTGCTGCAACGGACGCGCTGCGCGTATTTCTACGACACCGCCAGCCGTTGCAACAAGCGCGAGGCCGGCAGCGGTTGCGACGCGCGTGAAGGCGAGAACCGCACCCACGCCGTGCTCGGCTGGAGCGAAAACTGCATCGCCACGCATCCGTCCGACTTCTGCGTGCCCTTGGTCGCGCTTGACGCCATCGTCGAGATCGAGGGCAGGAACGGGCGGCGCGAGATCGCGCTCGACGAATTGCATCGCCTGCCCGGCAATACGCCCGAGCGTGAATCGGCGCTTGAACCGGGTGATCTCATCGTGGCGGTGCGGCTGCCGCCCGCTGCGCGGGGCTTTGCCGCGCATGCGCGCTATCTCAAGGTCCGCGATCGAACGTCCTACGCGTTTGCCGTCGTCTCGGCTGCGGCTGCGCTGCGGATCGAGAACGGCAAGATCGCGGAGGCGCGGCTTGCGCTCGGCGGTCTCGCCGCAAAGCCCTGGCGCGCCCGCGCTGCGGAGGACGTGCTCAGGAACGTCGCGCCCACGGTGGACGCTTTCCAGGACGCCGCCTCGCGCGCGCTCGCCGACGCAAAACCGTCCGGCGACAACGCCTTCAAGATCGAGCTCGCGCGCCGCATCGTCGTGCGTGCGCTGAGCCTCGCCGCCGCCGGTACGCCCGCGCGCATCCCCGCGCTGCCGGCCTCTCCCTTTGCCTCGACGTCCGGAGCCATTCATGCCTGAGCTTAATCTCACCAGCGCGCCCGCTCATCTGCGCCACGGCTCGAACATCGGCCAGCCGCTGACCCGCCGCGACGGGGTTCTCAAGGTCAAGGGCCAGGCGACCTACGCCGCCGACAATCATCCGCCGGGCATGCTGTTTGCGGTGATGGCGGTGGCCAGCATTTCGCGCGGCCGCGTGACCTCGCTCGATGTCAGCGCTGCCAAGCGCCATCCCGGCGTCGTCGAAATCATGACGTCAGACCACAAGCCTGAGCTTGCGATCGACCCCGAGATCAAGACCAATCCATTCGTATTCCGGATGGAGGTGTTGCAGAGCAATGAGGTCCGCTACGCCAACCAGCCGATCGCCGTCGTGATCGCCGAGACGCTGGAGGCGGCGACGGAAGGCGCGGCGCTGCTGGCGCCGCGCTACGAGACGCTGCCCGCGCTCATTGGGCTCGATGCGGGTGAAAGCTTCGTGCCGCCGGTCGTCGGCGTCGGCAACCCCACAGAAAATCACCGCGGCGATGTCGAGGCGGGGCTTGCCTCAGCAGACAAGCGGATCGACGCGATGTACGAGACGCCGCCGCAATATCACAACGCAATGGAGCCGCATGCGATCGTGGCGGCCTGGGACGGTGACAGTCTGCAGATCGACATGCCGACCCAGGGTCTCATGCTGTCGTTGGCGCGAGTCGCCGAATTGTTCGGCATCGCGCACGACAAGATCCACATCCGCAGCCCGTTCCTCGGCGGCGGGTTCGGCTCGAAGGGGCTCATGGCTGGTCCTCCGGTCCTCGGCATCATGGCGGCAAAGCTCGTCGGCAAACCGGTCAAGCTGGTGCTGCGCCGCGAGCAGATGTACGGCCCGGTCGGCCATCGCGCGCCGACGCGGCAGCGGCTGCGCATCGGCACCGATGGCGAGGGGCGCCTGACCGCGCTGGAGCACCACGCGCGGACCGTGTCGAGCACGTTCGACGACTTCTACGAGCCCGCGGCCGATGCCTCGCACACGCTCTATGCGGCGCCTGCGATCCGCACCTCGCATGATGCCGTGCGCGTCAACACCGGTACGCCTTTGTTCATGCGCGCGCCCGGCGAGGCGACCGGCTCGATCGCGCTCGAGAGTGCGATTGACGAGATGGCCTGGGCCTGCGGCCTCGATCCGCTCGCCTTTCGTCTGAAGAACTATGCCGAGGTCGAGCCCATCACCGGCAAACCGTTCTCGTCCAAGGCGCTGCGCGCCTGCTACGAGCAAGGTGCGGCGCGCTTCGGCTGGGCGAAGCGAACGCTCCAGCCGCGGCAGATGCGCAACGACGATGGTCTTCTTGTCGGCTGGGGCATGGGCACCGCGACCTTCCCGGCATTGATGTTCCAGGCCGAAGCGCGTGCCGTGCTTCGCCGCGACGGCTCCGGCGCCATGGAAATCGGCGCGCATGACATGGGGCAGGGCGCCTGGACCGCGCTTGCGCAGATTGCCGCCGACGAACTCGGGCTTGATATCGATCGCGTCGAGTTCAAGGCCGGGACGTCCGACCTGCCCGATGCCGGCATTGCCGGCGGCTCCGCGCACACCGCGACCGCGGGTGCCGCGATCCACAGCGCAGGCGCGGCCGTGATTGCAAAACTCGCCGATCTCGCCACCGGCGACGAGCGCTCGCCGCTGTTTGGCGCCGGCAATGCCGGCGTGATCGCGCGCGATGGCAGGTTGATCCGGCGCGACGACGAAAGCCGCGGCGAAAGCTATTCCGAGATTCTCGCGCGCGCCGGCGTGGCCGAGGTCGAGGCGCGCGGCACCGGCGCGCCGAATCCGGCGGCAATGGAGGAGTATGCGATGCACGCCCATGGCGCGGTATTCGCGGAGGTGAAGGTCGACCCGGAACTCGGCCAGGTCCGCGTCACCCGCATGGTCGGCGCCTTCGCCGCGGGGCGCATCGTCAACCCGCGCATGGTACAGAGCCAGCTGTTCGGTGGCATGATCTGGGGCCTGTCCTTCGCCTTGCACGAGGAAGCCATCACCGACCGCCGCACGGGCCGGATCATGAACGCCAATCTCGGCGAATACCATGTCCCGGTGAATGCCGACGTGCCGCCGCTCGACGTGATCACGGTCGATGAGCACGATCCGCATGTGAACGCGCTCGGCATCAAGGGGGTCGGCGAGATCGGCATCACCGGCAGTGCAGGGGCAGTCGCCAACGCCGTCTGGCATGCGACGGGCGTGCGTGTTCGCCGTTTCCCGATCCGGATCGAGGAGTTGCTGACCTAGGCTTTAAGCAGCGGCGGGCGAGGCCGTCTCGCTCCGCCGCGTGCTAATGCAGCTTCTTGCGAAGAGCCTTGAGCGCTTCTCGCTGCGACTCGATGTAGTTCGCGATGGTCTTGCGCAGCTCCTCCGAATGGAGCCTGTCGCTGTCGCGCTGCACTTCATCGAGTGCGGCCTCTGCATTGGCGAGCGTGATCTTCATAGCGAGCCCTGTTACGAAGCGGCTCCGGAAAGCGGAGGCTGCTTGGCTATGGCTCGAAACATATAGAGGATCAGGCTGCGGAAATTGAGATGGCTCAACCTCCGTAAGATACCGGTGGCTCCGTAGGATTGCGGACAACCTTCAAAACGTCGGTGGTGTGCAGGCCGAGATCACCTCGCACGGCTTGCCGCCGACACAGCGGAAGCGATGCGGGCGACGGCTCTCGAAATAGTAGGCATCGCCCGGATTGAGGATGCGGCGCTCGTCCTCGACGGTGACTTCGAGCCTTCCCGAGATCACGATGCCGCCCTCCTCGCCGTCATGGACGAGGTGAACGCGCCCGGTGTCGCTGCCGGGCTCGTAGCGCTCCTTCAGGATCTGCAGGCTGCGACCGAACAGATTGTCGCCTACTTGCCGATACGAGATCGGCTTCTTGCCGACCTCGGTCAGCTCTTCACCGCGGTAGAAGATCTTGCGCCGGCTCTCCGGCTTCAGCGCGAAGAACTCGGCGAGCCCCATCGGGATGCCGTCGAGGATGCGCTTGAGCGCCCCCACCGATGGGTTCATCTGGTTGGATTCGATCAGCGAGATCGTCGAATTGGTGACGCCGGCGCGTTTGGCGAGTTCGCGCTGCGACAGCTTCTGGCGCGCCCGGATGAATCGCAGCCGTCCACCGATATCGACGCTCATATCCCTGTCCCGTGTTGCAGGTGTTGCGGATCGCGCAAATATGGACCGGCAGCCCTAGTCAAATCAATGGCTTGCAGCCGGTCAGAAAAGGACTTGTTGCGCTTTTCAAGCCGTGCCTCTGGTAGCAGGTCAGCAAAGGAGCGTGGCCCGTGACCCTTCATCAGATTCCGAACACCATCAAGACCGACTCGTTCTGGATGCCATTCACGGCCAACCGGCAGTTCAAGAAGGCGCCGCGCCTGTTCTCCTCGGCCGAGGGCATGCACTACACCACCGTCGACGGCCGCAAGGTGATCGACGCCTCCGCCGGCCTCTGGTGCGTCAATGCCGGCCACGGCCGCAAGCAGATCGCCGCGGCCGTCGAGCGCCAGCTGATGACGCTGGACTTCGCACCGTCGTTCCAGATGGGCCATCCGCTGGCATTCGACTTCGCCGAGCGTCTGGCCGAGATCGCGCCGAAGGGCCTCGATCGCATCTTCTTCACCAATTCCGGCTCAGAGTCGGTCGACACCGCGCTGAAGATCGCGCTCGCCTATCATCGCGCCAACGGCCAGGCGAGCCGCACCCGCCTGATCGGCCGCGAGCGCGGCTATCACGGCGTCGGATTCGGCGGTACCTCGGTCGGCGGCATGGTCGCCAATCGCCGCGCCTTCGCCACCCTGCTGCCGGGCGTCGACCACATCCGCCACACCCACGATCTCACCCGCAACGCCTTCGCCAAGGATCAGCCCGAGCATGGCGCCGAGCTCGCCGATGATCTCGAGCGGCTGGTGGCCCTGCACGGCGCCGAGACCATTGCTGCCGTCATCGTCGAGCCGGTGCCGGGCTCGACCGCGGTGTTGCCGCCGCCGAAGGGCTATCTCCAGCGCCTGCGCGAGATCTGCGACAAGCACGGCATCCTCCTGATCTTCGACGAGGTCATCACCGGCTTCGGCCGGCTCGGCACGCCGTTCGCTGCCAACTTCTTCGGCGTCACGCCTGACATGATGACGACGGCCAAGGGCATCACTAACGGCACCATTCCCTGCGGCGCCGTGTTCGCGAGCCGCAAGGTTCACGACGGCCTGATGGTCGGCCCGGAGAACGCGATGGAGCTGTTCCACGGCTACACTTATTCGGCGCATCCGGTCGCCTGCGCCGCGGGCATCGCCACGCTCGACATCTATAAGGATGAAGGCCTGCTGACGCGCGGTGCTTCGATCTCAGAATATTGGCGCGATGCGCTGCATTCGCTGAAGGGCCTGCCCAATGTCGTCGATATCCGCAATTGCGGCCTGATGGGCGCGGTCGAGTTGTCGCCGCGTGACGGTACGGTCGGCGTGCGTGGCTACGACGTCATGGTCGATTGCTTCAATCGCGGGCTGTACTTCCGCATGAGCGGCGATAGCTTTGCGCTGTCGCCCCCGCTCATCGTCGAGAAGAGCCACATCGACGATATCGTGTCGATCCTCGGCGATGCCATCAAGCGGGTGGCCTGATAATTGCTCTCGCCGTTGCGGAGTTTCCTCTTGCAGCGGCGAGCGTGATGCCGCGGGAGTTTGACCAAGCGTGAAAGTTCTGATCCTCGGTAGCGGTGTCATCGGTGTCACCTCTGCCTACTACCTCGCGCGTGCCGGCCATGAGGTGACGGTTGTCGACCGTCAGCCCGAACCGGCGCTCGAGACCTCCTTTGCCAATGCCGGCGAAGTGTCGCCCGGCTATTCCTCGCCTTGGGCTGGTCCCGGCGTACCGGTGAAGGCGGTCAAATGGCTGCTGATGAAGCACGGCCCGCTGGTGATCCGGCCGAAGCTCGATCCCGTGATGTGGGTCTGGCTGCTCAAGATGCTGCGCAACTGCACCAGCGAACGCTACGCGATCAACAAGAGCCGGATGATTCCGATCGCGGAATATAGCCGCGATTGCCTGCGCGATCTGCGCCGCGACATCGGCATCCAGTATGACGAGCGCTCGCAGGGCACGCTCCAGCTGTTCCGCTATCAGGCCCAACTCGACGGCACCGGCGAAGACATCGCCGTGCTCAAGGAGTACGGCGTGCCGTTTGAAGTGCTGAGCCGGGAAGGCTGCATCGCGGCCGAGCCGGCGCTGGCGGGCGTGAAGGAGAAGTTCGCGGGCGGACTACGCTTGCCGCAGGACGAGACCGGCGACTGCCACATGTTCACGCAGGCGCTGGCCAAGCATGCCGAAGCGCTCGGCGTGCGCTTCTTGTTCAACACCGGCATCGACCGCATCGTCACCGACGGCGGGCGCGTCAGCGGGGTCGCCACCAGCGCCGGAATGTTGCAGGCGGACGCCTACGTCCTGGCGCTCGGAAGCTATTCGTCGCGCCTCGTCGCACCCCTCGGCATCTCGCTGCCGGTCTATCCGGTGAAGGGTTATTCGATCACGGTGCCGATCAAGGACGCCTCGGGCGCGCCGGAATCGACCGTGATGGACGAGAGCTACAAGGTCGCGATCACGCGCCTTGGCGATCGCATCCGCGTCGGCGGCACCGCCGAAATCTCCGGCTTCTCGACCAAGCTCTACGACGCGCGCCGCGCCACGCTCGACCACTCGCTGACCGATCTGTTCCCGCGCGGCGGCGATCTCTCCAAGGCGACGTTCTGGAGCGGCCTGCGCCCGATGACCCCGGATGGCCCGCCCGTGATCGGCCCGACGCAATACGCCAACCTTCACCTCAACACCGGCCACGGCACGCTCGGCTGGACCATGTCGTGCGGCTCCGGCCGCGTGCTCGCCGACATGCTGTCGGGCAAGAAGCCGGACATTGATGTGAGTGCGCTGACGGTGGATCGATATAAGTATCGGTTCGGTTAAGACTCTATCCTCGCGTCATTGCGAGGAGCGAAGCGACGAAGCAATCCAGAGTGTCTTCGCGGTGAGAGTCTGGATTGCTTCGCTTCGCTCGCAATGACGGCTGCGCTACGCCGTCCCCGTCATGCAATTCACCCACAGCACCACCGCCTTCGCGTCGTCGGCCGGATTTGAAAACCGGTGCGGTCGTCGGCTTGCAAACCGAAAACTGTCGCCGGTCTTCAGCGACCATGTCTCGCTGTCCACCGTCAGCATCATCTCGCCTTCGAGAACGAGGCCGGCTTCTTCGCCGTCATGGGTGTAGAGCTCGTCGCCGGTGGAGCCGCCGGGCTCCAGATGTACCAGGAACAGATTGAGCCGGTTGTCGGTGCTGGCGGGGCTCAGCAATTGCTTCGACACGCCGGTGCGCCAGAGCTTCAGTTCGGGCCGTTGAAGCCCGCGCGTGACGATTTGGTCGGATGCGCCGTCGGCATTCGGGCTCGCGCCGAACAGCGCGGCGATGCCGACGCCGAGCACATCGGCGAGCGTGGCCAGTACGCGCAGCGACGGCGACGACAGGCCGCGCTCGATCTGGCTGAGGAATCCGATCGAGAGATCCGTGCGCGAGGCGACCGTCTCGAGCGAGAATTGCCTGATGCGCCTGAGATCGCGGATACGGCGGCCGACCGCGACGTCCATCGCCGGCTCGGCCGCTTTGGCGATAGCCTTGACCTTGGCGTTGGCTTTCACCTTCACCTTTATCTGCACCTTCTTCGCCGGCTTTGCGGCGGCCGGTCTGCGCATTCTTTTGCCACCGCTCACGTCAAACCGCTTCCTTCATGTGCATGAAAACCGCTTGCAACGGCCGCGAAAGTGTGACCAAATTTTCATACTGGTGAAAATAGGCCGAAACGGCTTGGCCCGCAACGTCTGCGATGACGAGATCTGCGAGCGCCGCCATCGGCCGGGCCCAAGGGGGATGCGATGAAGCGTTTTGGTCTGGCCGCGGTCGCGGCACTCGCGATTGCCGCAGCAGCGCCGGCTTCGGCGCAGCAAGTGCTGAAGGTCGGCTCGACGCCGACAGGCATTCCCTTCACCTTCCTCGACACCAAGAGCAATAGCATCCAGGGCATCATGGTCGATCTCGTCACTGAAGTGGGCAAGGATGCCGGCTTCAACGTGCAGATCGAGCCGATGCAGTTCTCGGCGCTGATACCGTCGCTGACATCGAGCAAGATCGACATCATCGCGGCCGCGATGTTCATCACGGCGCCGCGCAAGGAGGTCGTCGACTTCTCCGACCCGATCTACACCTATGGTGAAGGCCTCGTGGTTCCCAAGAGCGACACCAAGGCCTACGCCACCCAGGACGATCTGAAGGGTGAGACGGTCGGCGCCCAGGTCGGCACCGCCTTCGTCGACGCGCTGAAGAAGTCCGGCCTGTTCGCCGACGTCAAAGCCTACGACACCATCCCCGACATCCTGCGCGACGTGAACACCGGCCGCCTCAAGGCCGGTTATGCCGACTACCCGATCCTCGCCTACAATCTGAAGCAGGGCGGCTTTCCCGAGGTGCGCCTGGTCGACGGCTACAAGCCCGTCACCGTCGGCTCGGTCGGCATCGGCGTGCGCAAGGGCGAAGCCGCGCTGCTCGGCAAGATCAACGCTTCGCTCGCCAAGCTGAAGGCCAACGGAACCATCGACAAGATCCTCGATAAATGGGGCCTGAAGGCACAGGGTTGATCGCCGGCGGCCAATCGATGAAAGCTGATCGATGAAAGGTTTCTGGCACGACGCGGCCGAATTCTTCCCGATCCTGATGAGCGGCGTCGTGCTGACGATCGTCGTCACCATCGGCTCGCTGCTGCTCTCGACGGTGCTTGGCCTGGTCTGGGCGATGATGCGGGTCTCCGGCATCCGCGTCCTGTCGCTGCTCAGCGCCAGCCTGATCAACGTGATCCGCGGCATTCCGATCATCGTGCTGTTGTTCTACCTCTACTTCGTGATGCCCGATCTCGGCGTCACGCTCAGCGCGTTGCAGGCCGCGATCCTCGGGCTCGGCATCGCCTACTCGGCCTATCAGGCGGAAAATTTCCGCGCCGGCATCGAGGCCATCGACAAGGGGCAGATCGAGGCGGCGCAATCGATCGGCATGGGCTGGTGGCTGACCATGCGTCGCGTCGTGCTGCCGCAGGCGGTGCGCATCGTGCTGCCGCCCTACGGTAACGTCATGATCATGATGCTGAAGGATTCCTCGCAGGCCTCAACCATCACGGTTGCCGAGCTCGCCCTTCAGGGCAAGCTGATCGCGTCCTCGACCTTCAAGAACACCAACGTGTTTACGATGGTCGCGCTGATGTATCTCACCATGAGCATTCCGCTGATCCTGCTGGTCCGTCACTTCGAGAAGCGGGCCGGCAAGAAATGATCGAGCTGACCGACGTCCACAAGAGCTTTGGCGAGAACGAGGTGCTCAAGGGCATCACGGCGTCCGTCCAGAAGGGCGAGGTGGTCTGCATCGTCGGCCCCTCCGGCTCCGGTAAGTCCACCATCTTGCGCTGTATCAATGGTCTCGAAAGCTATGACCGCGGCGAGATCAGTGTCGAGGGATTGAAGGTCGACCGCGACGCGCCGTCGATCGTGCAAGTCCGCACCCAGGTCTCGATGGTGTTCCAGCGCTTCAACCTGTTTCCGCACCGGACGGTGCTGGAAAACGTGGTCGAAGGACCGCTCTATGTGAAGAAGGAGCCGCGCGCTGCCGCATTCGAGCGTGGCCGCGCGCTGCTCGCCCAGGTGGGCCTTGCCGAGAAAGCCAACGAACATCCGCCGCAGCTCTCCGGCGGCCAGCAACAACGCGTCGCGATCGCGCGGGCGCTGGCGATGCAGCCCAAGGCCATCCTGTTCGACGAACCGACCTCGGCGCTCGATCCTGAATTGGTCGGCGACGTTCTCGGCGTGATGCGCAAGCTCGCCGACGACGGCATGACCATGGTCGTCGTCACCCACGAGATGGGCTTTGCCCGCGACGTCGCCGACCGCGTGCTGTTCATCGACGGCGGCGTCATCGTCGAGCAGGGACCGGCGAAATCGGTGCTCAACCAACCGCAGCATGCGCGGACGCAGGATTTTCTGCGCCGCGTGCTGCATCCGCTCTGATCGGTCTTCGCCATGACCACGCGCCTGCCTCTGCCGCCGTCTCTCTATGCCGACACTGCCGTCCCGCCGGTGGCCACGCCGCCGCTCGACATCGACAAGACGGTCTCGGTCGCCATCATCGGCGGCGGCTACACCGGCCTGTCCACCGCGTTACATCTGGCGGAGCAGGGTGTCGAGGCACTGGTGCTGGAGGCGCAGGAGCCGGGCTGGGGCGCATCCGGCAACAATGGCGGTCACACCAATCCGGGACTGAAGCACGATCCCGATCAGATCGAGGCCGATTTCGGCGCCGAGCTCGGCCGCCGCATGGTCGGGTTCTCCTATGGCACGACCGATTTCACCCACGATTTGATCCGCCGCTACCAGATCCCGTGCGAGGCGCGGCAGAACGGCACGCTGCGTGCGGCCTATAACGAGGCCAGCGCCGCCGCGATCGAGACAACCGCACAACAGTGCATCGCCCGCGGCATGCCGGTGACGTACCTCAATCGCGAGCAGTTGCGCGAGATGACCGGCACCGATCGCTACATCGGCGCCATGCTCGATACCCGCGGCGGCGACCTGCATCCGCTCAGCTACGCCCGCGGCCTTGCGCGCGCCGCGATCTCCGCGGGCGCAAAGGTGCACGGCGAAACACCGGCGCTGTCGCTCCGTCGCGAGGGCAGCCGCTGGCGCATCGAGACGCCGCGCGCGGTGGTGCATGCCGACAAGGTGCTGCTCGCGACCAACGGTTTTACCGACGATCTCTGGCCGGCGCTTCGCCGCACCATCGTGCCGGTGTTCTCCTCGATCGCGGCCACCGCGCCGCTTTCGGATGAGGTCGCGCGTTCGATCATGCCGACGCGTCCCGTCCTTTACGAGAGCGGCCACATCACGGTCTATTACCGCATCGATCAGCAGAACCGCCTCTTGATGGGTGGTCGCGGTCCGATGCGCTGGATCAATTCGCCGCGCGACGTCGCTTATCTCATGCGATACGCCGAGCGGCTATGGCCGCAGCTCAAGGGCGTCGCCTGGACCCATGGCTGGAACAGCCGGCTCGCCATCACCGCGGATCATTATCCGCATGTGCACGAGCCAGCGGACAACATCCTGATCTCGCTCGGCTGCAACGGCCGCGGCGTCGCGCTCTCGACGGCCATGGGCGCGCAGCTGGCGCGGCGTCTGATCGGCGGCGCCAAGGCCGAGATCGACATGCCCGTCACCGGCATCAAGCCGATCCCGATGCATGCCTTCTGGCCGGTCGGCGTGACGACGGCAGTGATCGCTGGTCGCGTGCGCGACCGGCTGGGGATCTAAGCCTCAGCCCTCCGCCACCGCGTCGGCCCAGGGCTGGAAGATCTCGACCGCGCCGGAATTGGTGTCGCCGTCGCGCATCACGACGCTCGGGCAGGCGAATTTTTGCGGCAAGGACTGCACTCGCGCCTCTTCATAGTCGAATCGCGCCGCGAGCGTCTCGCGTGTGTCCGCCGGCAACCTGGTATCGCCGATCACGATCGCGCCTTCGCTGGCGTCGATGCGCGGCTGGTGGATCGCGGCATCGAGATCCATGCCGAAATCCATCGCAAAGGACACGATCTGCATCACCGACGGCAGGATGCGGCGACCGCCGGAGGCGCCGACCGCGAGCCGTCTGCCGTCCTTGGCCTCGGCGATGACAGGCGTGTAGTTGGTGAGGCAGCGCTTTCCAGGGGCGAGCGAGTTGGTGGTGCCCGGCATGGGGTCGAACCACATGATGCCGTTGTTCATGGCGATGCCGGTATGCGGCGTGACGTATTTCGAGCCGAAGGAAGACAGCAGCGTCTGCGTCACCGCCGCGATGTTGCCGTGGCGATCGACTACCGAGAAGTGCGTGGTGCAGGCGGGCGCCAGATAGTCCGCGCCGAGCGAGCGCTTGCCGTCGGCATCGCCCATGTCCTTGAGCCGCTCGCGATAGGCCGATTGCAGCGCGGCGGCATATTCGGCATAGGCGGCCGCATCGGGCGCGCTTCCCGGCTTCAGGTTCTGCTGCAACAGGCGCAGCGCATGCGCCATGGTCGGCCCGGCCGTGAGCTCCGGCGTCGCAAACACCTTGCCGCCGCGATAGGGGATCGCCAGCGGATCGCGCAGATGGGCTCGGAACGCGGCGAGGTCCTCCACCGACAGCGCGCCGCCGTCGGCCTTGATGTCGGACGCGATGCTTCTGGCGAGGTCGCCCTGGTAGAAATCGCGCGGACCGGCGGCCGCAAGATACGCCAGCGTCGCCTTCAGTGTATCCAGCGGCAGCCGCGTCTCGGACTTGATACCCCATGGCGCGCTCGGAGGGAGGCCATCCTTCAGGAACGTGGCCGCGCTTCCCGGATAGCGCCGAAGATCGGCCGCCGATGCCGCGATCGTCAGCGTGGTCCACCAGTCGACCAGCAGGCCTTCACCGGCGAGGGCGACGGCCGGCGCGACGAGATCTTTCCATGGCAGCCTGGCGTGGCGGCGATGCGCCTCTTCCATGCCGGTGACGACCCCGGGCACGGCGATGGAGCCGGGGCCGTGGATATTGCGGTCGTCCTTGACCCGCTGCCAGGGAAACAGGTCGGAAGCCGCGCCTTCGCCGCTGAGCGGATAGTCGACGGCGCGCAGGCTTTGCGGCGCGCACATGCCGTAGTCGATCACCTCATAGCGATTTTCCGCGGCACGGTAGAGCACCATCGCGCCGCCGCCGCCCATGCCGCTGTTCCAGGGCTCCAGCACATTGAGCGCGAAGGTGGTGGCGACGATCGCGTCCACGCAGTCGCCGCCCGCCGCCAGCACTTGCGCCCCCACTTCGGCCGCCCGCCGCGATTGCGCGGCGACGATGCCGCCTTTGGATGTGACGGCGGGCTTGCGGACGGTTTGGGCGTGGCTGAATTGGTGAGGCATGATGTTTGTGTGCTGTCTTGGGTTTCGTTGCGCTGAGCTCCGCATTCGGCGGAGCGCACAAAGAATGGCACATTGCCCCCAGCGAGAACATCGAAAGCGCGGCGCGGCATGGCTGGTGTGAAACAGGCAGGGGATGGTGCTCGGAAAGACGAGAATGCCCGGGGCATAGGCGAGCGGAAGCGACGCCGTCCTTCGGACGGCTATCCCCGGGCATGACGCATTGAGACACCGATCAGTGGGGAGCAGGAGCCGCAGGGCTCAGCGCGCGCGATCCAGCCGGCTGGCCTGATACTTGGCGTGCCATTTCGGGCCAGGCCCGCGCATGTAGTGAAGCTCGGGGCGGTAGGGATTGCCCGCGACCCGCATCAGCGTCTGCCATTTGCTGGCGACGAAGTTCAGGGGCTGGCGGAGCAGGGTCAGTGACGCGAGCAGCATGGCATCACCTCAGTGCGGCTTGCCGAGCATGGCAGTGAAGGGGAGATCGAAGATCTCCTCGCCATCGGAGCCGCTGACATGGATGACCCAGTCGCGCCAATCCTCAGCGCCGGGCGTCAGGATCATCGCGTTCATGATCTGGGCGGCACGGTCGCGCGCCTCGGTCAGGTTGGTCACGGCTGTGCCGCTGCGATCGATCAGCGTGCCGTCCAAGTTGGAGCAGTGAAAATAGACCTGGACCATATGCGTCTCCTATTGGGAGCGATTGGGACGGCAAAGCAATACCACCCGAAGCATTCGCGAAACATTCGGGCCGAGCCCGGTAAGGGAATCTACGGAGATTGGTCGGCGCCAAGCCCCCTGCCGGTTTGATCACAAGGGGGTGTTGATCAACTGGACGGCATTCCCACGGCATGGAACAACCCTGGACGGAAAGTCCGGGAGGCGCCGTGAACCACCTCACATTTTGGCGCGAAAGCCGAAGCCTGCGCGCATGCGCGGGCGCCTTGGTGGTCCTCCTGACCCTCACCTCGGTAGGCTCATCAGAACCGGTCCGCAAGAGCGGCTATGCGATCGGCACGGAGACCTGCGGCAGTGCCGATCTGGCTTTTCCAAAAATCCAGATCGACATGAAGGCGGGATTTTGCGCCGGCCTCGTCGCCAGCGAGGAGGATCGGCTGAAATTCCCGCGCTCGATCGTCCAGGTGCCCGGTCGTGACCTGTTCGTGGTCGCCGACATGGCGGGCTGGGGCCATACCGATGGTCGGCTGCTGTTGCTCGACCCGCGCGCGCCCCAGGGACAGCGGTTCAAGGAGCTGCTGACTGCAATCGAATATCCGTTCGGTCTCGTGATCGGCCCGGACAAGAAGCTCTATGCCTCGAGCGCGGAGACGATCTTCCGATTCGATCCGCTCGCCGACAATCCGCGCGACACGGTCGAGACCATCGTCCGTCACATGCCCGGCCGCCGGGTCACATTGCCCGATGGCACAAAGCTCGACGAGAGCGCGCATCCACTCAAGCAGTTTGTCTTTGATAAGAACGGCCGGCTGTTCGTCAACATCGGCTCGCACAGCGACGACTGCATCACGCCGGCGCCGATCACGAAACCTTGCGCGGCGGCCGAGGGCGCTTCCGCGATGGCATCGATCTGGCTGTTCACGCCGCCCCCGGGCGGTATCTTCCCGGCGTTGAAGCCTGGCGAACCCGACCCGCCGCACGGCGTCTATGCGCGCGGCCTGCGCAACTCGATGGCGCTGGCGCTGCACCCGAACTTTCCCGATGCGGGCTATGCCTTCCTGCAAGGCGAGAACGGCCGCGACCTGCCTGACATTTTCAAGCCGAACGAGGAGATCAACGCGATCGAGCAGGGCAGGCATTACGGCTGGCCTTATTGCTACGATGTGACGACGCCGAGTCCCGAATTCAGGATCGTGTTGCAGTCGGGGGTCTACAAATCGCTGTGCATCGCCAACGCTCTCTACAAGGCGCCGTTCTCGCTGCTGCCGCCGCACGGCGCGCCGCTCGCGATGCTCTATTATCACGGCGCGAAATTTCCGGAGCTCGAGGGCAGACTGCTGGTCGGCCTGCATGGCTATCGCCCGACCGGCAGCCGCGTGATCGTCTATGACGTCGACGAGCACGGCTTCCCGAAGCCCGCCCCGCCGCCGGTACGCTATCATGTCAGCTGCGCGGCCGATCCGACCCACAGCTTCCAAACCGAGGCTGGCGATGTCGCCGCCGCGCCGTTCGAGGAGCTGATCGCAGGCTGGCACCGCGTCAACGGCGCGCGGCCGCAAGGTGCGCCGGTCGGCATGACGGTCGCGGAGGACGGCGCCATCTGGCTGGTCGAGGACAAGAACCAGACCGTGATCCGGATCGACCGCGCCGCGGGCGATGCGCCGTCGCCGTTGCCCTGCGACATGCGTAGCCAGGCGCTGATCGATCAACTGGCGGTTTTCGTTGCCAGGGACGCGCAGAACAGCGTCCGGCTCACCAATTTGCGCAAGGGCCTCGTCGAAAAGCACTGCGTCGGCTGTCACTCGGATTTCGGCCTAAAGCCGGGCCAATCGGACGCACAGAAGGACGCGACGGTGCTTCGCTTCATGCTGTCGCAGGATAGCTGGATTTATCCTGGTGATCCCGACTCCGGCAAGTTGCGCACGCGGCTTCGCGGGTTAGGTGCGGAGAAGCTGATGCCGCCGGGTGGCGAAGGCCTGCCGAAGGCTGAACCTGGCTACGCGCGCCTGCGCGACACGGCGGATCTGCTGGTGTCAAAAATGGTTCCAGGTATCCGGATGCGGATCAAGTCCGGCCCGCCGCAGCGCAAGTTCTTTGGCAAAACCAACAAGGAATGCGGCGAAATACCGGCTGCCAAGGTCGTCGTCGTGACACAAAGGAACGCTGTAGACAAACTCGGCTTCAGCCGCTTCTTCCGGCCGGCCGATCCCTATCTGAATGGCGAGTGCAGCGACGGCGATGGCTATTACATCCGGCAGGAATTTCTGGTGCCTGTGCAGTAGCGTTGTTCTCGTCCTTGCGACGGCACCGGCACGAGCGGAAACGAAACTGTTCGAAAGCGTGCAGGTGACGCCATCAGGCGAATACACCTTCGGCGTCGAAGGGCCGGCCGCCGATCTCGACGGCAATCTCTTCGTCGTCAATTTCGGCAAGCCCGGCACCATCGGCAAGCTGCCTGTCGGCGGCGCGGCGTCCGAGCCGTTCACGGGTTTGCCCGAGGGCAGCGTCGGCAATGCCATCCGCTTCGCGCGCGACGGCACCATGTTCATCGCCGACTACAAGAAGCACAACATCTTCGCGATCCCGAAGGGATCGACCGAGCCCGCCATCTGGTTTCACTCCGACGAGATGAACCAGCCCAACGACATCACCATCGCCCGCGACGGCACGATCTACGCGAGCGATCCGAACTGGAAAGGTCGCGAAGGCCACATCTGGCGCATCGCGAAGGGAGCCGACGGAACGGTGCAGGGACAGGTCATGTCGGTGCCGCGCGCGATGGGCACCACCAACGGCATCGACCTCAGCCCTGATGACAAGACGCTCTATGTCGGGGAATCCAGCAGTGGCCAGATCTGGTCCTACACGGTCGGCGGCAACGAGCTCACCAATCCAAAACTCGTCAAGGCGTTTCAGCCTGACACTGTCGATGGCCTGCGCACCGACATGGCTGGCCGCCTCTATGTCGCGCGTATCCTCAAGGGCACGATCACGTTGATGAAGGCCAATGGCGCAGTCGAACGGGAGATCGCGCTGAGGGCCAAGGAGCCGACCAACCTCGCCTTCGGCGGCCACGACGGCAAGACGATCTTCGTCACCCAGCGTCAGGGCGGCTTCGTCGAGTCCTTCCGCACCGACCAGCAGGGCCGCGAGCACTGCCTTCAGCGCGGGCGCTGCTGAGCTTCACGAGCGATCTGCTTGCGGCGCAGGGCGGTGGGACAGGGGCGGCATTCTTCTTGCTTGCATCTCGGCGCCGCGGGGATTTAGACATCTGTGGCACCGTCAAAGCGACCACGGAGTGTTCGAGTGAAAGCCGTCCATACCGAGCTGCATCGCAGCCACGATCCGCAATTCTTCCTGGTTCGCGGCGTCGTCAAGCGCACCACCGAGCAGCCCGAGCGCGCCGACCGCCTGCTCAAGGGATTGAAGGACGGCAAGCATCAACTGGTCGAGCCAACCACATTCGGGCAGGGGCCGCGTGCGCGCATCCACAGTCCGGAATATCTATCGTTCCTGAGCGAGGCCTGGGAGGCCTGGACTGCGCTCGGCGATTCCGGTCCGGAGATGATCGGCAATATCCATCCGGTGCGCCATGCCGCGACTTATCCCACTCATATCACCGGCAAGCTCGGCTGGCACACCGCCGACACCGCGGCGCCGATCGGCCCGGGCACCTGGGCCGCGGCCTGCGCCGCGACCGACGTTGCGGTCACCGCGGCACAGATGGTGATGGACGGCGAGGATGCGACTTATGCGCTCTGCCGGCCGCCCGGCCATCACGCCTATCGCGACATGGCCGGCGGCTTCTGCTTCCTCAACAACAGCGCGATCGCGGCGGCGCATCTGCGGCAGAGGCACGAGCGTGTCGTGATCCTCGACGTCGACGTCCATCACGGCAACGGCACGCAAGGCATCTTTTACGCGCGGCCGGACGTCTACACGGTCTCGATCCATGCCGATCCCGTCGCGTATTATCCGTACGTGTGGGGCTATGCGCATGAGCGCGGCGAAGGTCCCGGCCTCGGCGCCAACCTCAACATTCCCCTGGCGATCGGCACCGGGGATGACGGCTACATCCAGGCGATGGACATCGCGCGCAAGGCGATCGAGTCCTTTGCGCCCGGCGCCCTCGTCATCGCGCTCGGCCTCGACGCCTCCGAGCACGATCCGCTGAAGGGTCTCGCCGTCACCACGCCCGGCTTCCGCCGCATCGGCCAGGCCATCGCGAAGATGGGCCTGCCGACCGTGTTCGTGCAGGAGGGCGGCTATCTCTCGGATATCCTCGGCGCGAACCTGACCTCGGTGCTGGCGGGATTCGAAGAGGCGCGGTGATTTCTCGCTGAGTAGCCCGTCATTCTCCGTCATTGCGAGCGTAGCGAAGCAATCCAGAATCTTTCCAGGGAGGGCTCTGGATTGCTTCGCTACGCTCGCAATGACGATGTGGATGGTTAGGTCGATTTCATCAACATCTCAAAACATCCCGCTCGCCGCGAGCGCCTTGCAGACGTGCTGCATCTCGGTCTCGTCCGCGACCATATCGAGCATGATCGTGGTCAGCCCCTTCGCGGCAAATTCCTTCAGCTTCGCGCCGATCTCCGCATAGCTGCCGACGAGGTAGGGGCAGTCGGCCTGGAAGGTCAGGAACGGCAGCAGCCAATAGCCATTGTCCGCGAGCTTGCCGCTCTGGCCCTCGTAGAGCCGCCGTTTCCACACGGAATCGCTGTTCTCCACGGTGAGCACGAGCAGCTCGCGATCGTCGGCATTATCGCGGAAACGCGCCTTTGCCGCTTGCCGTGCCTCGTCGCGTCCCTCGCGGGCGAAAATTCCAAAATTCACGCCGGGCGCATCGAGGCCGCGGTCGAGATCGGGCGGCAGCATCTGCATCTTGATGCAGCCGGTCTCCTTTGCGACGCGCTGTGCCGGCTCGGACTGGCCTGCGACCAGAAATTCCGGCATCAGCTCCGGCGGCAGGCGCGGCCGCAGTTGCAGGTTGCTCGCGCGGTAGAACCGGCCCTCGAAAGTCGCCGGCCGCGGGCTTGCCAGCAACTGGCGCATCAGCGCAACGAATTCGCCGAGCCGGACATAGCGGTCGGCATGCGTTTGCTCGTCGCCGAGCCCCTGCAAATCGCTGACCGCCGTCCCCGTGATCATGTTGAGATAGACCTTGCGGCCGTGGAGCTGCGCAAAGGACGAGACGAATTTTGCCGCCGTGAACGGGTGCATGTAGACCGGATTGACGGCGATCAGCGGCGAGGATCGGGTCGTCTCGCCAATGATGTGCTGGGCCATCGCCCAAGGCTCGACGAACACGTCGTTGCCTTCGAACAGCAGGATGCCCTCGAAGCCGTTGCGCTCGGCGAACTGCGCCACCCGCATCAGCTCGCCGACATATTTCTTGGGATCGCGGTTGCGCGAAATCGCCGGAAAGACGCGCAGCCGCGGCAGTGTCATTCAGCCGCCTCCTGCAGCGGCCACGCATTGCGGGTGATGGGAAGGCCACCGGTGGCGCGGGAGCCGTCGGCGATCGCGAGACGATGCGAGGGCGACGGCGAGATCAGCTGGAATCGCCAGCCTTCCGGATCGTCGGCGATATCGGGCGTGAAGCTGATCTCGATGGCCTCGCGCGATACCTGCATCGCGAAGGCGTCGAGCGGCAAATTGAGGCCGAAACCCCTAGCCTTCAGATAGGCCTCTTTCAGCGTCCAGTAGTCGAAGAAGCGCTCGGTCGCGGCGGGCTCCGGCAGCCCGCGCAGCGTTTCGACCTCTTCCGGCGCGAAGAACCGAAGCGCGGTCGACAGCGGCGCCACCCGACTCGACACGGTCTCGACGTCGACGCCGACGGTCTCATGCCCCGATACGACGCAGGCGACGCAGCCGTCGGCGTGCGACAGGCTGAAATGCAGCGTGCTCGAGGTCTTGGGCGATGCGACAAACGGCCGCCCGTAACGCCCGGCCGCAAATGACCAGTCGGTGGGGGCGACATCAGGTGCGACGTGCGAGAGCGCGAGGCGCAACATCGCGTGCGCGAAAATATATTGCCGCTGGTGCCGCTCGAACCTGAAGCGGTCGGCTCGTCCCCGTTCGTCGACCGAGAGCAGGCGCCGGCACGTATCAACCGCATCCGGCGCGTCAAAAGTCTCGATCAGTCCGACAAACAGTTCAATTCTGTCGTCTGCCATCAATTGGGCCCATGGCGTCAGGCCGGGGCCAAATCCCCTGCCATGACGGAAGAATCAACTGAGCAAGAATTAACTGAGCGGACCGCTTCTAGCGGTCCACTCGGGCGAATCCTTGTCGATTGCTGGCCGGTTTACGGGCGCAAGCTTGTGCGAGACCCCAACTCGACACGCGAGCGGCCAAATCTGAAAACAAAAGCCCGAAAACTGAAGCCTGAAGATTCGTGCGGCGTCCCGGCCGACGAGTCTTACGTCTTCTTCTTCTTGGACTTCTTGGAGCCGCCCAGCATCGAAATGCTGGCGTCGACGTCCTTCAGCGCGGACTGCAGCTTTTTCTTCTCGGCGCCGAGCAACTTCTGCAGGGCCTTGCGGTCCTTGTCGCTCAACGAGGTGCCCTTGGTAAATTTGATGAAACCCATAACGAACTCCCCGGTTGAAAATAATCGTCCAAATCAAAACGCGAGAATAATCTTGCGCGATGGCGCCAAATAATCAAGATGCAACTTGGTCATTCACAGCTTTGACGGGTGACCCCGTATTCGCCCGTGATGTACGGCCGGTCATGCCGCTCTGCGATTGAGCAATCGGCCGAGCGGTGCGTTGGGTTGGACGAGGGCGGCCCCGAGCAGCGCGACGAGATCCTCCATCCACTGGCCGACCGTAGCGCCGTCGAGCAGCTCGCTCTTGTAATTGCATGAACCGGTGATTCCCGTCGGCCGCTCCTTGAGCATCAGCGACAGCCAGGTCTGGTCGATCGGCAGCACCGGCTGGCCTTCGCGGGCAATGTTGCCGATCGATCCTGTCGTGAGATCAGGCAGATCGAGCGGCTGGCGCAGCGGGTTTTGCAGGGTGAAATAGACTTGCAGCAGCGCGGCTGGATTGACCCCCTCCTGCTCCAGATGGTCGGCCAGGATGTTGAACGGCAGCTCCTGGCGCGCATGCGCGTCAAGCACGCTCTGGCGGACCCGGGCCACGGCCTGCGCGAACGACAGCTCCGGCGTGATTTTGGTGCGAACGATCACCGTGTTCTCGAACGGACCGACGATCCGGTCGGTGTCAGGCTGGGCGCGATTGGCCATGGCGGTGGCGATCGAGATGTCGTGGCGGCCGGTCCGCGCCAGCAGCAGGGCTTTCAGGCCGGTCAGCAGGCACATGAACAGCGTACAATTGTGCGGGCCGGCGAAGGCCGCGAGCTGGCCGATCAGCTCACGCTCGAGACCGACCGGATGGTGCCCTCTGGACGGGCCCGGGCTTGATTCGCCCTCGAAGAGGGGAGCCGCCCCGCGCAAATTCTCCGTCCATTCAGCCGCCTGACGGCGGGCGGCATCGGTGCCGCACCACCAGCGCTGCCAGCGCGCGACGTCCGAAAAGGCCGGCGGCGGTTTCGGCAGCGGCACCGACGGGTATCCGGCCAGCGCCGCATAACGGTGGGACAATTCCTCGAACAGCACGCCGATCGACCAGCCGTCGACGACGACGTGGTGCAGCGTCAGCAACAACACGTGATCGTCATCGTGGAGCCGCAGCAGCCGGGTGCGCAGCAGCGGCGCGCGCGTGGTGTCGATCGGGACATAGGTCTCCTGTTCGATCAGGAGATCGATCTTGCGGAGTTCCAGCGCCTTGCGCCGCTTGTTGTTGTGGGGCTGACCGTCGCCGATCGTCTCGACGGTCAGGACACGGCCGAGGGCGCCGGGCGCGGCGACGTGGCTGACGGGCTCCCCGCCGCTCCAGCCGAAATGGGTCCGCAGCGATTCGTGCCGGCGCACGAGGTCGTCGATCGCCTGCGCCAGGGCGGCCAGATTGAGCGGCCCCTGAAGACGGAAGGCGAAAGGCAGGTTGAACAGCGGCAAACCCGAAAGATTCTGCTCGATCCGCAGCATCTGGTCCTGCGCGATCGAGAGCGTGGGAGGGCTGCCTTCGGCCAGGCTCGCTCCAACCAGCCTTGCCAAACTTGCGGCCGGCTTGCGCGGCTTTGCCGCCACGGCCTCGTCGACCCGCCGGGCAAGCTCGTCGATCGTCGGTGCCTCGAAGATGGTCTTGATCGGCAGCGACACGCCGAGCGCCCGGGCGACGCGCGCCATCACCTGGCCCGCCAGCAGCGAATGACCGCCGAGGTCGAAGAAATTCTCGGTCACGCCGAGGCTCTCGACCTTCAGCAGGTCGATCCAGATGTCGGACAGCACCTTTTCGGTGAAGCGCCGCGCCGGCACAGTCGCATCCGGTCCGGAGGTTTCCTGCTGCGCCGGCGCCAGCAGCGCGCTCCGGTCGATTTTGCCATGGGCATTGAGCGGCACCTGGTCCAGGAACAGGAACGCGGACGGGATGGCATGGCCCGGCAGTCGGCTCTTCAGGAAGTCGCGCAGCTCGCTGGCGCTGCTCCGGCTGCCGGATCTCGCGACGATATGGGCAATCAGCCTGACATCGCCGCTTGCTTCGCGACGCGGCTCGACGATGCCGGCGCGCACATCCGGATGGTCGGCAAGCGCGTTCTCGATCTCCTTGAGCTCGATACGGTAGCCGCGGACCTTGACCTGATGGTCGGCGCGACCGAGGCATTCGATCGTGCCGTCGGCGCGGCGACGGGCGAGGTCGCCGGTCCGGTACAGCCGGCTGCTTGCTTTGCGCGAGAACGGATCGGGCAGGAAGCGCTGCCGGTTCTGCGCGGGATCGTTGACATAGCCGCGGCCGACACCGGCGCCGCCGATGCAGAGCTCGCCGGTCACGCCGACCGGCTGCGGCTGCAGGCTTGCGTCGAGCACGTAGAGCTCGGTGTTCGGCAGCGGCGCGCCGACCGGGACGTTGTTTGTCATGGTCGCCGGCGCCCTGGTCAGGCGATGCAGCGAGACGTCGTCGGAACATTCCGACGCACCGTAAGCGTTGATCAGCGGCACTTTCGGGCAGCGCGCGAACCAGGCGTTGCAGAGATCGACGGGTAGCGGCTCGCCCGTCGAGATCAGAAGGCGCAGCCTCGCAAAGGCGCGTCGGACCTGTGCCTCGTCCATGCGATCGAGGATCACGCGCAGCAGCGATGGGACGATCTCCAGCACCGTGATGCCCTCGCGCTCGATCTCGCGCGCGAGCAAAATCGGGTCTCCCACGATCGCGGTACCGCAGATATGGACGCGCGCGCCGACCATGGGCCCCGCGAGGAACTGCCATACCGAGATCACAAAACTCTGCGGCGCGGTCTGCGCGATCACGTCCCGGCGCGAGAGGTTCAGCTCGGAGATGAGCGAAGCCAAATGGTTCGAAAGCCCGCGCTGCTCGATCATGACGCCCTTGGGCGCGCCGGAGGACCCAGAAGTGTAGATGAGATAGGCAAGGCTCGAAGCCGCGCGCCGCGCCGCACGGGCCGGCTTGGTCGAAGCCGGCGCGATCGCATCCTCGAGCCCGGCCATTGGGATGCGCTCGACCAGCGGTTCGAGCAGCGCCTCCGCCATGGACGCCTGCGCCCGTCCGGTCAGCAGCATGCGGGCGCCGCTCGATCCGAGGATGGTTGCGAGCCGTGCCGGCGGCTGGTCGGGATCGAGATTGAGGAAGGCGGCGCCTACGCGTTGCACGGCGATCATCGCCGCGAGCAGGTCGGGTCCGCGCTCCGCAAGCAAGGCGACCACGGCCTCGGCGCCGACGCCTTCGCGGGCCAGCCAGCGCGCGGCCGCCTGGCTGCGGCGCGCCAGCTCGCGGTAGCTCACGGATGTGCGGCCGTCCGACACGGCGATCGCGTTCGGCGTCTTCTTGACCTGGCGGTCGAAACGTTCGCTCAAATTGCCGCGCGTGGTGAAATTGGCCGGCACGCCCCGGCCCTGCGCCAGCAGCTGCCGGCGTTCGGTCTCGGTCAGAAGTGCCAGGTGCGAGATGCGCTGCTCGGGATCGGCGATGACGGATTTGAGCAGGGTTTTGAACTGAGCGGCCATGCCCTCGATCGTCGCCGCGTCGAACAGATCGGTGGCGTATTCGAAGAAGCCGGTGAAACGGCCATCAGCCTCGACCAACTCGAGCGTGATGTCGAATCGCGCCACTTTTGGATCGATCTCGATCCGCCGCGTCGACAGACCGGGGAAAGACGCCGCCTCGATCGAGGCGTTCTGGAGGATGAACATGATCCGGAACAGCGGATTGCCGTCGCTCCTTCGCGCGATCTGAAGCGCGCGAAGGACCTCCTCGATCGGGAGGTCCTGGTTGCGATAGGCATCGAGCGTGACCTGCCGGACCCGGCGCAACATGTCGCCGAAGCTCGGATCGCTGCCAAAATCATTGCGCAGGATCAGGGTGTTGGCGAACAATCCGATCAGGCGCTCGCTCTCGATCTGGTTGCGGTTGGCGATCAGCGAGCCGGTCGCGACATCCTCGTGTCCGGTGTGACGGAACAGCAGGCACTGGAACACTGCGAGCAGGGTCATGAAGAGCGTGACGCCCTGGTTCTGGCTCAGCGCGCGCAGGTCGGCCGACAGGGTCCTGGAGAATTCGAGATAGCAACGGGCACCGTGGCCGCTCCAGACCTCCGGCCTTGGCCGGTCAGTCCGCAGCGGCAGTGTGGTGACGCCGTCGAGCTGCGTCCGCCAGTAATCGAGCTGCTCCCTGGCCGCCGGCGTCTGCGCCCAGCTCTGCTGCCAGAACGCGAAGTCGCGATACTGGAAGGCTGGCGAAGGCAGTGCCGCCACGTCGTTCTTGCGCGCTGCCGAATAATGGGCGGCGAGTTCTTCCCAGAACAGCCGCTGCGACCAGCCGTCGGTGACGAGATGATGGACGTTGACCACGAGCGCGTGGCTGTTCTTGTCGAACGAGAGCAACGTGACCTTCAGCGGCGCCTCGTGCGCGAGGTCGAACGGATGTTGCGCGAGCCGGAGCGCTTCGCGCCTGACAACAGCGGCCCGCTTGTCCGCGGGGCAGGGCTTGAGCTTGATCCGCTCGAACTGCGGCGGCGATTGCAGCACAAGCTGCACCGGCTCGCCCTCACGTTCGACGATGACCGACCGCAACGCCTCATGGCGCGCCGACATCGCGGCGAGGCCAGTAGAAAGTGCGGCGACGTCGAGCCCACCCTTGAGGAGCGCGACTTCGACGACGTTATAATTGTAGCGCGTGGGGTCCAGTCGCGAGAGCACGTACATCCGCTGCTGCTGGAACGACAGCGGCGCGTCTGCTTTCATGGCCTGGCGCCAGGCAGGCAGCATCGTTTCGCGATGAATTGCGGCGGTCTCGATCCGGGCCGCAAGCGCGGCGGCCGTGGCGCAATCGAAAACGTCCTCGAACGAGAAATCGACGTTGAAGCGTTCGCGCAGGCGCGAGCGCATCTGCGTCACCGCGAGCGAGTCGGCGCCGAGCGCGAAGACGTCCTGATCGCTCCCGACCTGCGGCAGCTCCAGCAAATTGGCCCAGATCCCGGCGAGCTCGGTCTCCAGCGCGTTGCGCGGCAGACGCGCCTCCTCCTCGCCGCCGCCCATTGTTGCGATCAGCTCGGCCAGCGCATTGCGCTTGACCTTGCCGCTGGCGCCTTTCGGCAGCGTCGCGACGCTGCGGATCAGGCTCGGCACCTTGTAGGCCGCGAGCCGTTTCCGGGCGAACTGGCGCAACTGGTCCGAGGTCGCCTCGGAATTCGGCCGCAGCACCACGATTGCGGCGACGTTCTCGCCGAGCTTCGGGTGCGGGACGGCAAACACGCCGGCCTCCAGCACCGCCGGATGGCTGAGCAGAACCTCTTCCACCTCCAGAGGCGAGATCTTCTGTCCGCCGCGGTTGATGACGTCCTTGATGCGGCCGACGATGAAGAGATAGCCGTCGGCGTCGAGATAGCCGAGATCGCCGGTCCGGAACCAGCCGTTGCGGAAGGCAGCCTGCGTCGCCGCCTCGTCATTATAGTAGCCGCGGCTCATGTTCGGTCCGCGCAGCATGATCTCGCCGTGCTCGCCGCTGGCGAGCGCGCGGCCCGTCTCGTCCATGATGGCGATCTCGGGGCCCGCGGCGCGCCCGACCGATCCGACCTTGCGCAGCTCGAACGGATTGGCCGCGATCTGCGAGGCCGCCTCCGTCATGCCGTAGGTTTCGAGCACGGGAACGCCGAACGTCGCCTCCAGCCCGCCGAGGATCGCAGGCGCAAGCGAGGCCGAGGCGGAGCGGATCACGCGCAGCGAGGACGATCGGGCAAGATCCGGGTTGGCTTCCGCCGCCGTCAGCAGCGCGCGATGGATGGTCGGCACTGCCGTGTACCAGCTCGGTTGCAGCTGCCGCATCCAGCCGAAGAAGGAGGCTGCGTCGAAACCTTCGGTACAGATCACGCTGGAGCCTGCGGCCAGCGCTGTCAGCAGGCCGGAAATCAAACCATGGGCGTGAAACAGCGGCAGGACGTTGAGCAGACGATCATGGGACGCGAGCGACAGCACGCGGCCGGCATTGTAGGCGGAGAGGCAAACATTGCGATGCGTCAGCGGCACCATCTTCGGTCGCGCCGCCGTGCCCGAGGTCAGCAAGATGAACGCGTCGTCGTCGCCGCGCGAGGCGCCGCTGCTGCTCGCCGGTCCAACCGCCGGCCCGACGAACGTGCAGCCGCCGAGATCGTCTTGCGACCCCGGCACGAAATCGATCACGGCAATATCGAGCACCTTGGCGACATCGCGGGCCGCCGAGTTCGTGTCGGCCCGGGTGACGAGCGCGCTCAGCTTCAATTCGCTGAAATAGCGTTGCAGCTCGTCCGCCGTCAGATCGGGATTGACCGGGACGCAAGCGCAGCTCGAGGCGACCGCGATCAGCGCCAGTGCGCTGTCGGCACCGCGCGGCAGTGCAACCGCAATACGGTCGGCAGGGGTAATGCCAAGCCCGCGCAGCGTGCGGACGAGATCCTGCGTCCGCTGGCCAATCCCGCCGTAGTTGAGGACCGGCCGACCAGGGGCGAGGAGCGCGGGCGCCGCCGGCGTCTTGCGGGCATGGAAATCGAGAAGACCGCCGATATCCGCGAATATCTTCGTTTCGGCCGTCGTGCCGGCTGATCCCTGCGGCGCTGGGCGTGTAGCGTCCGACAATTCCGTTCCCTTTTGATCCGGTTCGGCTATTCTTCCAAGAAGTTACGGAACGCGTCCAGTCTGAGGTGAAGTTTTGGCCCCAAAATCTGTGGTTGCGGGACCCTGAGCCCTTCGACGGAGTGATTGGTCGGGCAGAATCACCATGCTGGAGACTGAGTCGGGCACGGGAACGGAAGGCGGGCTGAAGCGCTGGCTCGAGGGTATCGGTCTTAGCCACTATACCGATCTCTTCGCGCAGCACCGTCTCGATCTCGATGTCATGGGAGACCTGACCGAATCCGATCTGGTCGAGCTCGGATTGCCACTCGGCGATCGGAAGCGGCTCCAGCGGGCCATGACCGCGTTGTTCCGGGCCGAAACCGCGGAGAAGCCCGACGGGACGGCGCGCCCGCAAATCCGGACGGAGGTCGGCGCCGAGCGGCGTCAGCTCACCACGATGTTCTGTGACATGGTGGATTCCACCTCGCTCTCGGTGCAGTTCGATCCGGAAGACGTGCGCGACATGATCGCGAGCTTCCGCGAAACCTGTGTCCGCGTGGTGAAGCATTACGAAGGTTTTGCCGCCCGTTTCGTCGGGGACGGTATTTTGGTCTATTTCGGCTATCCGACCGCACATGAGGACGACGCCGAGCGCGCCGTGCGAGCGGGGCTGGAAATCGTCCGGGTGCTGTCGACCGCCCGCGCGATCGAGCCGCGTGGTGCGCTCAGCCACTCGCCCGCCGTCCGCATCGGCATTGCGACCGGTCTCGTCGTGGTTGGCGACCTCGTCGGACAGGGCACTGAAGAGCGCGACTCCGCGGTCGGAGAAACCGTCAATCTCGCCGCGCGCCTGCAAGGCCTGGCGCCGCCCAACGGTGTGGTGATTTCCACGTCGACCCAGTCGCTGCTGAAGGGGAAGTTCGACTACCGCGATCTCGGCGTCCACGCGCTCAAGGGCATCTCGGAGAAAGCTCAGGCCTGGCACGTGATGCGCGCCTCGCGAGTGGAGACCCGCTTCGCTGCCGCCATGGGCACGCGGCTGACCCCGCTCGTCAACCGCGAGGAGGAGATTGCGCTGCTGATGGGGCGCTGGCAGCAGGCCAAGGAGGGCGAGGGCCAGGTCGTGGTCAAGTTCGGCGAGCCCGGCATCGGCAAGTCGCGCATCATCCAGGAGATCTTCGAGCGGATCGCGGGCGACCGCCATGGACAGGTCTCGTTCCAGTGCTCGCCCTATTACACCTCCACGGCGTTCTATCCGTTCGCCGAGCAGCTCAAATTCTCTCTCGGTCTCGATCGCGAGGATGCGTCCGTGCAGTCGCTGGCGAGCCTGGAGACCGCGATCGCCGCCGCTCATGGCGACATCGAGCAGGTTGCTCCGCTGCTTGCCGCGCTGTTGTCCATTCCGACCGGTGACCGCTATCCGCCGCTGGAGCTGTCGCCGCAGCAGCAAAAGGATGCGACCGTCGCGGCGCTGGTCAATCATTTTCTCGGCCTGGCGCGCGAGCAGCCGCTGGTGATCGCATTCGAGGATCTGCACTGGATCGACCCGACATCCCGTGAGGTGATCGATCTCCTGGTCGACCGGGCACAGCACCGGGCAATCCTGGTCATCATCACCGCGCGGACCGAATTCCAGCCGAGCTGGAACGCCCATTCGCATATCACGACCCTGGTCCTGAGCCGGTTGAGCCGGCAGTTGCGCGCGACGCTGGTCGAGCGCGTGGCGGGACGCGAGCTTCCCAAGGAGGTCATCGAGGAGATCATCGTCAAGACCGACGGCGTGCCGCTGTTCCTGGAGGAGCTGACCAAGACGGTGCTCGAATCCAACCTCCTGACCGAACGGCACGGGCGCTACGTGCTGTCGGGCCCGTGGCGGCAGCTCGCGATCCCGGCGACGCTGACGGACTCGCTGATGGCGCGGCTGGACCGGATGGGGCCGTTCAAGCGGATCGCGCAGATCGGCGCCACCATCGGCCGCGAATTCTCCTACGAGACGCTACACGCGGTCGCCAACACGCCGGCCGAACAGATCGAGGCCGCGCTCAATCACCTGGAGGAGGCCGGGCTGATCATGCGCCGCGGCCATCCGCCCGACGCGCTCTACTCCTTCAAGCACGTGATGATCCAGAACGCAGCGCATGCGAGCTTGCTGCACAGCGAGCGGCGCAAGCTGCATTCCCGGATCGCCCAGGTGCTCGCCGAGATGTATCCCGAGAAGACCGAGCGCGAACCGGAGCTGCTTGCCCATCATTTGACCGAATCCGGCCAGAGCGAGGGCGCTGCCAGCTTCTGGCTCAAGGCCGGCAAGCAGGCGGCCAAGAGCGGCGCCAATCTGGAGGCGATCGGCCATCTGCGCCGCGGCCTCAGCGTCGTGCAGGCCAATGCGCGCATGCAGGGCGCCGACGAGATGGAGCTGGAGCTGCGCATCGCGCTCGGCAACGCGCTGATCGCCGCCAAGGGCTATGCCGTGCAGGAGGTGGAGGAGAACTACGTCCGCGCCCTCGAGCTCGGCCAGCAGCTCGACGACGACGAAAAGGCCTTCGCCGCCACGCGCGGGCTCTGGGTCTGTCATTTCATCCGCGCCGATCTGACCCGCGCGCACGATCTCAGCGTCGAGCTGTTGAAGTTCGCCAAGCGCGAGCGGCTGAACGAGGGGACGCTGCCGGCGCAGCAGACCGGCTATCTGATCGAGGCGCATCGCTCGATCGCGATGACCATGCTCTATCGCGGGCGCTTTGCTGTGTCCCAGCACCATCTGCATCGCTGCATCAACCTCTACAGCCCCGACCTGCACTCCGATCTGATGGAGCGGCACGGCACCGATCCCGGCGTCGTCTCGCTGTCCTATCTCGGCTACCTGCTGTGGTTCCTCGGCCGGCCCGACGCGGCGCGCCAGCACAGCGAGCAGGCGATCGCGAACGCCGAGAAGATCCGCCACCCCTTCACGCTCGCCTTCGCGCTCGTGTTCGGCGCCTATCTCTGCCAGCATTTGCGCGATGTCGAAGGCACGCGCGACCACGCCAACCGCGCCATGATCATCGCCACCGAGCACAATTTCCTGCACTGGAAGCAGCAGGCCGCGATCCTGCGCGGCTGGGCGCTGGCGCAGCTCGGCGAGGCCGACGAAGGCCTCAGCCAGATGCGGTTCGGCCTCGACGAATACGAAGCGATGGATTCCTGGCTCGCCGGCTGCTGGTTCCGCTGCCTGCTCGCGGAGGCCTACGCCAAGGTCGGGATGCGCGATGCCGCCTTGCGCGCGCTGGACGGTGCGCTCGCGACCGCAAGACGGACCGGCGACCACTCCTACCTCGCCGAGGTCTACCGCCTGCAAGGCGAGATCACGCTCTCGGACGGGGATCCGGCCTCGGTGCAGGAGGCCGAGGACCTGTTCAACCTGTCGCTGGAGATCGCACGCAAGCAGGGCGCGCTGTCGTGGGAGCTTCGCACCGCCGTCAGCCTCGCGCGCCTGTCGTACCAAGCCGGCAAGCGCGAGCACGCTCGTCTCCTGCTCGTACCGATCGTCGGCAAGTTCAGCGAGGGCTTTTCCACGCCGGACCTGAAACAGGCGATGCAACTGATCGACGAGCTCGGCGCGGACGCGCCTGTTCGTGCACAGGTCGATCCCGTGAGATGAGCGATCTTGCCGCCGCGCGTGCGCGTTACGTGGAGCTGATCGCAAAGCGCGAGCGGATCTCCTCAACGCGCCTGCTCGAAGCCCTCGCCACCGTTCCGCGCGAAAAGTTTCTGGCAAAGGGACCCTGGCGCATCAAGAGCGAGGCGGCGCGCAATTATCGGCTGACGCCGGATGCCGATCCCGTTCATCTCCAGGACAATGTGCTGGTCGCGATCGATGCGCGCCGCAAGCTCGACACCGGACTGCCGAGCCTGTGGGCGCACTTCATCGATTTGCTCGACGTCGGGGAGAAAGACCGTGTGGTCCAGATCGGCTGCGGGCTCGGCTATTTCTCGGCCGTGCTGTCGAAGATCGTGGGCCCCAAGGGCAGGGTGCAGGCAATCGAATGCGACGAGCGGCTTGCGGCGCGCGCCGCGAGCTATCTCGGCGCCTATCGCAACGTCGCGGTCGTCCATGGCGACGGATGCGAGGACATCGGCGAACCCGCCGACGTGATCATCGTTCATGCCGGCTTCTCGCAGCCGCATCCGCTCTGGCTTCGATCGCTTCGTCCGCGCGGCCGGCTTCTGGTGCCGCTGACCCAGCGGGACCGCGAAGGCGCCGCGCTCAAGATCACCCGCAAGGGCAAGGGGTTCGAAGCCGAGGCGGTGCAGCAGATCCGGATCTTCCCCGGTCAGGGTCGAGGCGTGACCGCGCTCGACGACCGCGTCGCCGACTGGTGGCAGCGCGCCTCCGCGCTGGCGCCGCTGCGCTTTCGCGGCATCGAGCAGGGGCTGCCGTCGGATGGCTAACGCTTCGTTTCATTTTACCTTGATTGCGAATGTAAGTATCCAACGCGTCTCGACGCCGCTATGACTACGGCCTGATCGCCATACGAGCGCGCGCCATGCATTCCGTTGCCCTGCTGACCGCCAGCTACGCCAAGGATATCGAGCGCTTTTCGCTGCTCAGCGAGAGCATCGACAGCTGGTTGACCGGGTACACGCGGCATTATGTTCTCGTTAACGATGAGGATCTGCCGCTGTTCGCGCGGTTCGGTTCCGACAAGCGTGTCATCGTTCCGGCCTCGCGCTATTTGCCGAAATGGCTCAGGGCGCTGCCGCCGGCTCTGCAGTTCATCAGCAAGCGGCGCGTCTGGCTGTCGCTGCTGTCGTCACCTGTTCATGGCTGGCACATCCAGCAGATCCTCAAGATCGCAGGCGTCCTCAACGCGCCCGAGCAGCGCGTCTGCATCCTGGATTCGGACAATCTGTTCTTCCGCGAATTCGACGTCGGCCAGTATGCCGGTGCCGAGAAGACGCCGCTGTTCGTGACGCGCAACGGGATCGACGCCGCCCACCCCTTGCATGTCCTGTGGCTCCGCACCATCGATCAGCTCCTTGGCATCAAGGACAGGTCCTTCCCCGCGGACGACTATGTCGGCAACGCACTGGTCTGGGACAAGGACACTGCGCGCGCGATGACCGACGCAATCAAGTCGGCGACGGGATTGAACTGGGTTCTGGCACTGTGCCGGAAGAAGAAGTTCTCGGAATATCTCATGTACGGCCATTTCGTCGCGAACGCGCCCGCGCATCTGGCCACCCATCGGGTCACCGAGGACAGCATCGCGGTCTCGCATTGGGATGACACGCGCCTCGACCGCCCGGCCATCGAAGCGATGATGCATGCCGCTTCGCCCGACCAGGTGGCGCTCTGCATCCAGTCCTATTCGTCGACCTCGATCGACGACATCCGCGACGTGTTCCGCCTCAGCTCGCGCGACCGTCGCAGTCCGAGCCTGTCTCCGGAGGACATCGGGGACCAGGTTCAGTTCGAGGCTCCGAAGACGCGCTGAGACCCGGCGCCTTCACGCGTCCTTCGTGAACTTACTGATCACGTTCATGAACGGCTTCGGCTTGAACTCGCCGTCGAGCGGCAGAGGACGGTTCGGCTGCTTGTCGGCGCGGGCAAAGGTGCCGTTGATCCAGCTATAGCGGTCCGAGAGGCCCCAGGTCAGGATCGAGCGCACCGGTCCGCTGGTCGAGATCGCGGTCAGGAGATCATCGACGCGCTTGGCGACGATGGCGTCGCGTTCTGCCGGCGTCCCCGTCAGCTTCTGGTCGTCGACATCGAGCTCGGTGACATACACCTCGAGGCCCCAGGCGCGCAGCTCGGTGACGAACTCGGCGAGCCCATGGGTGTCGATCTCGAGCTCGGCATGCAGATGCGATTGCAGTCCCACGGCGTGCAGCGGCACGCCCTGGTCGAGCAGCTCCATGATGAGTTGGCGGTAGGCCGCGCGCTTCGCGATGAACGTGTCCTTGGCCGATTCAATGTCGTATTCGTTGATCGCGAGCTTGACGAAGGGGTCGGCCGCCGCTGCCGTGCGGAACGCCAACGGAATCCAGCGATTGCCCAGATGCTGCGTCCAGAACGACTCGCGCCGGTCTTTTGGACTGCGCGGATTGTCGGGGATCGGCTCGTTGACGACGTCCCACGACGTCAGCTTGTCCTTGTAATAGGAGACGACGGTGCCGATGTGGTCGACATAGGCGCGCTCGACACCCTTGGTATCCTTGATCTGCTTGGTCCAGTCCGGAATGTCGTGATACCAGGCGAGCGCGTGGCCGCGCATCGTCAGGTCGTTCTGCCGGGCGAAATCCAGGATCGCGTCGGCACGTTCGAAGGCAAAGGTGTGCGCGTCCGGACGCAGCATCGGCCATTTCAGCTCGAGCACCGGAACCACCTGCGTGCAATACGTGCTGATGGCTTCGCCGAGCCTGGGATCGGCTTGCAGATCCCAGAGCGTGGCCGCGGCACCAAATCCCTGATAGCGCTGGGCGAGTTTCGACGCCGGCGCTGCGGATGCCGATGCGGCTGCCGTGAGTGCTGCGGCGCTGCCGAGGAGAAATTCGCGTCTGTCGAGCCTGGTCACGGCATTCCTTAATCGCACCAACGCGCCATCGTACCAAGCGACGCCTCGCAACGCCGGGGTTTTCCCTCGTTGGGTTAACTTTGCCATCTGCGAAACCACGGTTCCTTTCCGTGGCCGTGCCGCCGTCAGGGAAGGGCAAATTTAACGCTAACCCGCGAAAGCGGCCTCAAAGCCGCATTCGCCGCCCGATCTCCAGACTTATGTGACATTCTTGAGGGATGCTGCGGCGCAATTCGTTCGCCCCGCCATGGTCCAATTGATGAACGGCCGTCACACTCGCAACAATGTTGCCGGTCCCGTGCTCGCATGCTGAACCGCCATTTCTCGATTTATCTCGTCGCCTACATCCTGCCTGCGGCGGTGGGCTTCTTTGCCGTCACGGCCTACACGCGGCTGCTGACGCCGGCGGAGTACGGCGTCTATGTTGTCGGCACCAGCCTGGCGGGCATTCTAGGCGCGATCTTCTTCGCCTGGATCAAGCTCTCGGTGTCGCGCTATCAGGCGATGTCGGCCGAGGTGGATTTTCGCGGCACGGCGATGGTCGCCTTTGCGCTCACCGTTGCCGCCCTCTGCGCCACCACGCCGCTGGTCTTCCTGTTCCGCAGCGATCTCAGCGTCGGGCTGCTGCTGGCCAGCATGTTCGTCGCGATCATGGCGAATGCCGTCGATGTCGGCCAGGAGTTCGAGCGGGCCAAACTGCGCCCGTACAGATTCGCGGCGATCTCGATCGTGCGCAGCGTGTCGAGCGTCGGTTTCGGCCTGCTCGGCATCTGGCTCGGCTGGGGTGGACTGGGACTGCTCGCCGCATTCGGCCTGGGTTCGCTCGCCGGGATCATCCTGAACCTCGTCGGTGACCGCACCAGGATCGCGCGCTTTCAGCGCAGCCAGTTCGTGCAGCTCGCGCGCTACGGCCTGCCGCTGACGCTGGCCGGTCTATCCGTTGCGGTCTACTCGGCTTGCGACCGCCTCATCGTGGCATATTTGCTCGGCAAGGACGCCGCCGGCATCTTTGGCGTCGCCGCCGATCTGCCGCGACAGTTCATGGTCATGATCGCCTCCAGCGTCGCTGCGGCAACAGTGCCGCTGGTGTTCCGGTCATTGTCGGAGAAAAACTCCGAGACGACGCGGGAGCGGCTGACCGAGAGCCTCGAGCTTCTGCTCGTCGTAGTCGCGCCCGTCGCCGTCTGGCTTGCGCTCGCAGCCGACCAGGTCGCCGGGACACTCGTCGGCGTCGACTTCCGCGCCGGGGTGTCGGCATTGCTGCCGATCCTGGTGCTCGCGCGCTTGTTCGGCATCGCCAATCAATTCTACGTGCAGATCAGCTTCCAGCTTGCCGAGCGGCCGTTCATGCTGGCGGCGCAGTCGTTTCTGACGCTGGTCGTCAGCGTGGCGTTGATGTTCGTGCTGGTGGCCGGCCATGGCCTCTACGGCGCGGCGCTGGCGACGCTCGCAACCGAAGCGATGGGCTTCCTCGTTGCCGTCGTCCTGATGCATCGCGCCCATCCGGTCCCGTTCGACCTCCACCGGCTCGCCGGCGTTGCCGTCTCCGCCGCGGCGATGGCGGCCGCGATTCTCGTGGCACGATCCCAGGTCAATGGCATCGGCCTCGTCCCGCTCATGGTCGTGAGCCTCGCCGGCGGGCTCGCTTATGCCGCTGCCGGCTGGTTGCTGAACGTCGCAAAGGTCCGGACGCTGTCGCTGCGATTCCTGCGAACCTTCAATCGAAAGGCGTTGGGCGTTTAGCCGCGATGTCTGACGAGGCGCAGCCTCACCGTCCGAGGCCCTGAAGGCGCCGCTTGGCGATGGCTTGGTTTCGACCGAAAGCGGTCCAGGCGGATGGCGATTTTGTTGCATCCTTGGCCATAACCGTGCTTCTTGGGCCGCATGTCGGGAGCAGAGCAGATATGACCCAAGGAACGCCGGAAATCCGCGCATCGGCGCAGTTGCTTGCCCGCTATCGCGAGCCCGACAATACGCGTGGTGTCCTCGAACTGGCAATTACGGCGATACCGTTCGTCGTCATCTGGGCTCTGATTTGGGCCGCTCTGGACCAGGGCTATTGGTTGGCCCTCCTGCTGGAGGTGCCCGCGGCGGGTTTGCTGGTCCGCCTCTTCATGATCCAGCACGATTGCGGACACGGCTCTTTCTTCCGCGGCCGCCTTGCCAACGATTGGGTCGGCCGTGCCCTCGGCGTGATGACACTGACGCCATACGGCTACTGGCGGCGCAACCATGCAGGCCATCATGCGAACTCCGGCAATCTCGATCAAAGAGGGTTGGGCGACATCGACACGTTGACCACGCGTGAATTTCTCGGGCGGTCTCGATGGCGTCGGACGCTGTATCGCTTGTATCGACATCCCCTGGTGATGTTTGGCGTCGGCCCCTCGTATTTGTTCATCTTGAAGCACCGATTGCCGGTGGGGATGATGCGTCGCGGCTGGAAACCCTGGCTGAGCACGATGGGCACGAACATCGCCCTCGCGGTTCTCGTCGTCACGATGATCCAGCTGGTCGGCTATGGGCCGTTCCTGCTCGTGCATCTGCCGATCATTGTTCTGGCGGCGTCGATCGGTGTCTGGCTGTTCTACGTCCAGCATCAGTTCGAGCACACGCACTGGGCCCACGACGAGACCTGGAATTTTCACGACGCCGCGCTGCACGGCAGCTCTCACTACCAACTGCCGGCTGTCTTGCGATGGTTCACGGCAAATATCGGCGTCCACCACATCCATCATTTGTCCAGTCGAATTCCCTACTATCGCTTGCAGGACGTGTTGCGCGACAATCCGCAGTTCGCTGGTGTCGGGCGGATTACGCTGCTCCAGAGTTTGCGGACCGTGCGGCTGACCTTGTGGGACGAGGAGCGGCAGCGGCTCGTCTCCTTTGGAGAGGCGGCCTTGTTTGGAAAGGGAGCCAAGCTTGTTTAAAAAGGCGGCCTTGGCCCCAGCGGTTTCGCTTACGCCGCCCCCGCGCGGCCGCCGAATGGCGTGAATCCGCGCGATCGGAAGGCGATGGGCGTTCAGCGCCCGTTCAACGTGGCCTCGCCGTCCGACGTCAGGCGCTGGCAGCCGTGTCACCGACCCCCGGTCATTCTGTCGCAGCGATAGACCGCCAGCTTCGGCCGCGCGCCGCCCTTCCGCCTGCGTCAACCGTCGTATATGAGATTTATCGCCGGAACGTGCCGAATGTCGCCACAGACGGAACGTAAGGCGGCTGCGATTTCTTAATTCAATGATCGCAATCTGATCAATGACCGGCGGACTGGCATTTCGACCGAGGATGGCATGAGAAACCTGATGACAACGGCGCAATCTACCGTGGCGATGCGGCGTTGGGGGCCTCCCGGAATTGTGACCTTGGCGGCGATGCTCGCCTTTGCGGCCGTGGCCCCGGCCAATGCGGCCAAACAGGCGCGCCAGCCGGCCGAGGCGGTGGCACCCCGCGAGGCCGGCGAGCCGATCATGGCGATCGTCTCGATCAAGAGCCAGCAGGTCACCTTCTACGACGCCGAGGGCTGGATTTTTCGCGCGCCGGTGTCCACCGGCACGACGGGACGCGAGACGCCGGCCGGCGTCTTCGCCATCGTCGAGAAGGACAAGGACCACCACTCGACCATGTATGACGACGCCTGGATGCCGAACATGCAGCGCATCACCTGGAACGGCATCGCGCTGCATGGCGGGCCGCTGCCCGGCTATGCCGCTTCGCATGGCTGCGTGCGGATGCCGTTCGGCTTCGCGGAGGGCCTGTTCGACAAGACCAATATCGGGATGCGCGTGATCATCTCGCCAAACGACGCGGCTCCGATCGACATCGTTCATCCCGCATTGTTCATGCCGAAGCGGGACGCCATTGCCGCGGCGCCGGGCCAGATCGGCAAGCTCTCCGGCGAGGCCGAGGAGGCCACAAGGGCGGCCGACGAGGCCAAGAAGGCTGCGACTTTGGCCGCCAAAGAGGCGGCATCGCTGCCGGCGTCGTTGCGCAAGCTGGAACAGCAGAAGACCCGCGCTGACGCCGAGCTCGCCTTCGCCGACAAGCAACTCGCGGCCGCCAAGACCGATCAGGCCCGCGCCAAGGCCGAGGAGCTGAAGCAGAAAGCCGCCACCAAGGCCGCCGACGCGGCGACGCAACTCGATGCCGCCAAGGCCGCTGCACAGCCGAAGCGCGATGCGGTCGCTGCCACGAAGGAGGCGGCTAAGGCGGCGGCGGCCAGGAAGGCCGACGCCGTAAAGGCTGCGACCGACGCAAAGCTCGCGCTCGAACCGGTCTCGGTCTACATCAGCCGCGCGACGCAGAAGCTCTATGTGCGGCGGAACACGCACAAGCCGGCACCGGACGGCGGCGGCGAGGTGTTCGACACCAGCATCGAGGTTCCCGTCACGATCCGCAACCCCGACCAGCCGCTCGGCACCCACATCTTCACGGCGATGGCGAAGAACGATATGGGCCTGCGCTGGAGTGTGGTCACGATCGAAGACAGCGACAACGCCAAGAGCGCGCTCGATCGCATCACCATCCCGCAGGAGGTGCTCGATCGCATCGCGCCGACCGCGTTGCCGCGGTCCTCGATCATCATCTCGGACGAGCCGCTGAGCAGCGAGACCAACTACCGCACCGAGTTCGTCGCGGTGCTGAGCAACCAGCCCCAGGGCGGCTTCATCACGCGCAAGCCGACCGCGCCTCCGATGGCCATGGCGAGCGACGACGGCTGGGACAATGGCGGCAACGGTTTCGGCTTCTTCTTCCAGCGCGACCCGAACCCGCAGCCCGTCAATCCGCGCCGGCGTGGCCAGTATCAATATTATCAGCCGGCACAGCCGATGCAGCGGGGCTTCTGGTAGGAGGCGGACAGATCGAAGCCCGCCACTATCGCCCCGCCTCGATCACGATAGCCTGGATCTTGCCCTCGATCGGTCCGGACCCATGGCGCGTTCGGATCGCCTCGGCAACGATGTCGGTCGCAGTCTGAAGCTTGCTGGCATCGCGTGCCTCGATCTCGCTGCGCAGCGGCGTGCCCTGGCAGAGCGCGATCGCGACGTGCTCGGGCGATGGCGCGCGGCTTATTTCAGCCCGCGTTTCGATCGATATGTCACGGAAGCCTGCGCGTTCGAGGTCGGTTCTGATGATGGCCTTGTCGTGATAGCCGTGCGGCGTCCGGGCCATGAAACGGGGCGGGTCGTCGGGAAACAGCTTTTCGAGCGCGACCGTGGCTTCATGCGTCAGCACATTGTCCTCGATGCGATCCCAGACGTTGAACACGAACGTGCCGCCATCCTTCAGGACGCGCTTCACTTCGCCGTAAGCCTTGACGCGGTCCGGAAAGAACATGGCGCCGAACTGGCAGCAGACCACGTCGAATTCGGCATCGTCGAAGGGCAGGGCCGATCCGTCGGCCTGGCGCCACGAGATGCGATCGTCGTCTGCCTGACGCTGCGCCGCGACAGCGAGCATGGGCTCGTTGAGGTCGGTCGCGACATAACGGACGCCAGGCGGCAACGCCGCCGCGACTGCGCGCGTCACGGCGCCGGTGCCTGCCGCGATCTCGAGCAGCACGGAGGGAGAGCGGGCCGCGACACGTCTCGCGATGTCGTCGGCGTAAACGGCGAAGATCAGGGGTACCAGATATTCGTCGTAGAGCTTTGGGATCGAGCCGGCGAAAACCTTGTCAGTGTTGGACATGCTTGCCTCGCTGAAGGTTCGGACACGAGGCTCACGTTACCATGGATTGCCGTCTACCGCGCCAGCAGCGCGGTGAACCCGGCCGGTTCCTGCATCGCCTTGCGGGCCGCCGGCGTCATCGGCCCCCACCGACCTCGCGGATCGGCCGCGTGCCGTCCCAGTTGGCCGCAGCCTGCCGGACCTTCTCGAAGAACGGCCCCTTGGTGCCGCTGATGTCGGAAATCTCGATCACGGTGCCCGGATGGGCCTGGGTGTCGAAATAGGCAAAGCGGCCCTTGTCGCCGCCGATCTGGCCCTCGTGGCCGATCCTGTAGCCGAGCCCGAGCGCCCTGTCGTAGAGCGCCTGGTAGTCGTGGCTCCAGTAGGACATGTGCTGGAGGCCTTCGTGGCCGGAGTCGAGGAATTCCCTGTACAGCGAGGGCGCGTCGTTGCGCTGCTGGATCAGCTCGATCTGGAGATCGCCGGAATTGGCCAGCGCGATGCTCATCTCGACGGCAGAGTTTTCGCCACGATGGCGAAACCAGTCGGTCTTGACGCGGTCCATGTAGTACCACGGACCGACGCCCATCACCTCGATCCAGTGCTTCATCGCGGCGTGGATGTCCCGCACCACATATCCGTTCTGGCGCACCGCGCCGAAGATGCGGCTCATGCCGGCACTCCTGTCGTCATCTTCTTCACTTGACCTCGATGCCCGCGTCCTTGGCAACCTGCTTCCAGGCCGCGATGTCGCGTGCGTTGATGTCACGCTGCTCGTCGCCCGGCACGAATTGTGGTGTGATGCCGAGCCCGAGCAGCTTCTCCTTCACCTCGGCATCGGCGAGCGCGTCCTTCAGTGCCGCCGACAGCTTTCTCGCGATCGGTTCGGCAACGCCCGCAGGCGCATACATCGCCCAGGACAGACTGCGGTCGAACGGCACGCCCTGTTCCTTGTAGCTTGCGACATCCGGCAGGCTCGGCGAGCGCTCGCCGCAGGCGGCCAGCGCCTTGATCGAGCCGTCCTTCACCAGCGGCGTCGCGGTCGCCATGTCCAGTGTCGCAAGAGAGATGTGGCCGCCGAGCAAATCGCCGGCCAATTTGGCGATGCCGTTGAACGGCACGTGATCCATCTTGATTCCGGTCTGCTGCATCAGGATTTCCGCGCAGAATTGTCCGGTCGAGCCCACGCCCCAGCTTCCGTACTGGATCGGCTCACCCTTCTTGGCCAGCGCGATCAGGCCCTTGATGTCGTTGGCGGCGAAATCCTTGGTCGCCACCAGCATGATCGAGGACGTGCCGATGCGCCCGATCGTGGTGAAATCCTTGATCGAATCGTAGGGCAGTTTCGGATAGATCGCCGGCGCCAGCACATGCGTGGTCATGCCGCCGACGGTGATGGTGTAGCCGTCATTCGCCGACGCTGCGACCATCTGGGTGCCGAGCGTGCCGGCAGCCCCGGTGTGGTTCTCGATATAGACGCTCTGTCCGAGCGTCTTGCCCATCCTGTCGCCGAGCAGCCGCCCGATCACGTCACCGCCGCCACCGGCCGCATAGGGCAGCAGCATCCTGATCTTGTGCGTGGGATAGGCGGCTGGGTCCTCGGCGCGCGCAGGCAGCATTGCCGAGGACGTTACGACCAATGACAATGTTGCGGCGCGCAGCAGACGAAAATGGACGAAGCGCGCCATGACCCAGTCTCCCCAGATTGCTCTCCGCTTCTTCTGGGAGCGGAGTTGAAGCGCAAGATCGAACGAGCGATCGTGCCGACGGTTGACTAGCGAACGATCGTTCGTTAGTCAAGCCGCATGGCTGTCCACACCACCAGCGCGGCGGAAGCGGCTGCGCCCACGACCCGCGCGCGCATCCTCGCCGAGGCGCTCGATCTGTTCGCGCTGAGCGGCTATGGCGGCGCATCGATGCGCGAGCTCGCGCGCCGCGTCGGCATTCGCGAGAGCAGCCTCTACAATCACTTCGCCGGCAAGGCCGCGATCCTCGAGGCGATCGTCAGCGAGCACGGTCCGGCCAGCTCGGCGAGCCGGCTGGAAGAGCCGCGCTACAGGCAGCTCGCGCGCCAGCCCGCCGCGTTCTGCCGGCAGTTTGCATTGGACCTCGTCGAGCAATGGTCCGATCCGCGCGAGCACCAGTTTCAGAAAGTCATCACCGCCGAGCGCAATCGCGTGCCCGGCATCCGCGCCAAATTCGCCGATCATTTCTACGCGCGCGAGCAGAGCATGATGACGGATTATTTCCGCGGTTTTGCGCTCGCCGGTCTGGTCTCGACGCCGGATCCGCGCGAGACCGCGCGGTTGTTCGCGGCCGGGCTGATCTACATCCGTCTCGAGCATTACGTGATGGGCGCGGCATCGTCGCCGCGGCCGAAGGTGATCGAGGCGATCGACCGCTATCTCGCCTTCTTCCTGTCGCTGATCGCGGCGGTTGGCGGGACAAACGACAACAAGAAACGAAAAGCCAAGGGAGAGACTCGTGGCAAGGCTGCCCCTGATTGATCCGGATACCACCAGCGGCGACATCCGCGCCTCGTTCGACCGCATGCCGGTCAAGCTGAATATTTTCCGCATGATGGCCCACGCCGAGGCCAACATGATCCCGGCGATGCGGCTCGGCAATTCGATCCTGCACAAGCAGAAGCTCAGTGCGGTCAATCGCGAGCTCCTGATCCTCCAGGCAGCCCAGCTCGAAGGCGGCGCCTATGAGTGGCGCCAGCACGTGCCGATCGCGCTCGGGGTCGGCTGCACGCAAGCCCAGATCCATGCGCTCGAGCGCGCCGACTACGATGCCGCCGGCTTGAGCGAGGCCGAGCGCGCGCTGCTGAAATTCGGTCGCGAAGTGGTCGAGAACGTCCGCGTTCCCGAGGCGATCTTCGCCGCCATGCGCGTGCACTTCAGCGACCAGGAGATCGTCGAATCCATCGTCGCGCTCGGCTTCTACATGATGATGGCGCGTGTCACCGAGGCGACCGAAACCGATCTCGATCCCGCGGCCGGCATGAAGGTCTATGACGGCGGCAAGAACAAGACATAGGCGGCGTGCATGTCCGAAAATTCCGAGACCAGACGGGAGCGCTATGTCCGCCCGCCGAGTGCGGAATCGCTGGGCGAAGCGCCGGGCAGGGCACGTCTCGCGGGCCGCCGCATCCTGATCGTCGGCGGTGGCCAGCGTGTGTTCGACGCCGCCACCGATCCGATCGGCAACGGCCGCGCCATGAGCATTCTGTGCGCGCGTGAGGGCGCCAAGGTCGCGGTCGCCGATCTCAACCACACCTCCGCGCAGCAGACCGTCAAGCACATCACCGACGAAGGCGGCGAGGGCTTTGCCATCACGGCCGATGTCACCTCTGAATCCAACGTCCAGCGCATGATCGAGGAAGCACATCGCGCCATGGGCGGGCTCGACGGCATGGTGCTCAACATCGGCACCTTCGGCAAGGTCGGGCTCGACGCCGTCAGCCCCGCGGAGTGGAATGCGATCTACGACGTCAACGTTCGCGGTCCGATGCTGTGCTGCCGCGCGGGCCTGCCGAAATTCGACAACGGCGGATCGATCGTCTTCATCTCCTCCATCGCCGCGCTGAAAGCCGGCTCGCAGATGGCGGTGTATGATTCCTCGAAAGCCGCGCTCGGCGGCCTCATGCGCAACATCGCCCATCTCGGATCGCGCCGCGGCATCCGCGCCAACCTGGTCTATCCCGGCCTCGTCGACACGCCGAACGGCCGCGAGGCCGGCGCCGGCCGACCCAACCGTGGCAAAGGCCACGTCCCGTTCGGCCGCCAGGCCACCGCCTGGGAAATCGCCTATGCCGTGCTGTTCTTCCTCTCGGACGAGAGCGTCTACGTCACCGCGCAGACGCTCGCGGTCGATAGCGGCCTGAGCGGGATGTGAGAGGGCGGCTCGCGCCTATGGCCGGGGCGCGCGCGCTTGGCAGATCACGTGGTCGAGCGAGAACCAGCCCGGCCCGTAGGCCATGATGGCGAGCGCCATCGCCGCCCAGGTGATGTGGATCGGCCAGCCGTCAGGCACGGTCAGCTCGACGATGACGGTCATGAACAGCAGTCCGAGCGCCGCGAACCGCGTGCCCAAGCCGAGCAGGAGCAGGATCGGGAACATGATCTCTCCGCATCCGGAGAGGAACGCCATGACGGTCGGCGCCGGATAGTGATAGGGCCCGCCCGGCAGATGCAGCATAAACTCGTCGCTGAACAACGTCACGGCAGTGTCGTTGAGCCTGAGGAAGCCTGCCCATTTGAGCATGCCGGAACGCCAGAACGGCACCGCCAGCGCGACTCGGAGCACGAGCTGGACGAGCGACGGCGAGGCGATGGTCTGCACCAGATGATTGGCCTTGTCGACGAGGAGCCCGAGTGAGGGCAGGCCGCCACCCGCCTGCATGCGTTGGTCCGTGATCATCAGACGTCTCCGAAAGCGAATGAGGTGAAGGCGCCCGACTCGATCAGGCCGGTGATGTTCGAAGCGAGGTCGAAGTCGGCCGCCGCGTCCAGCGCGCGTGCGGCGGCCTCGCCGAGCGGCCGACCCGACATCAGGCTGCTCGCGAATGCCGCTCCGTCCGGCGGCAGGTGCCGGACCACGACATCGAATTCGGCGCGCGTGACCAACGCGTCCTCCGGTGTCGCAGCGTCGATGCGCCCGACCGGCGACGTATCGCGGTTGGCGGAAAATATCGTCACCGCCGCGAATTGCGACCGCACGATCCCCGCCGCCGGGTGCGGTAGGAGAACGAGATCGCCCAGCCGATCCGGCGCAACCGCGGCAAGCTGGGCCGGCAACAGCGGTGCCGCGTCAGCGGCGTGATAGGCATCGAGCCAGGCCCGCTCGATGCGGGCGACGTCTGCGAGCCATGGCATCATCTGCGCATGTTCATATTGCGCGATGAAGGCTGGGAAGTCGCGGCCGTAGTCGAACAGCAGGGGTGAGATCGGTGGCGTCTGGCGAACATGGAAGCGCGCCATGGCACGGAAGAAGTCGGCGCCGGTGATGCGCTGCACCGCCGGATAGATCGCGGCGAGCGCGTCGATCAGGCTGACCGTGACGTTGTTGCGGTAGACATCGTAGCGCTTGCCGGGTGCCTTGCCGTTCGGACCGGTCACGATCTCAGGCGCAGGGCGCACCGGGTCCAGCAGCGCCGGTGCAAAGGCTGCGGCAAAGCAAAGGTCAGGCTCAGGCGGCATGACGATCTCCCGTCAGCCCGACCGGGCGGCAACGATCGAGGATCGCCTGCGCGGCGGCCGCCTCCGCTTGCAGGACCGCCCAATCCGGGATGTTGCTGTCCCACTCGATCAGCGTCGGCACGCCGCCGCGGCGCCGGATGACGATCTCGTACAGCTTCCACACGGCGTCCGCGACCGGGCCGTCATGGCTGTCGATCAGCAGCAGATCACCTTCGTCGTCGGCCTGCGCGGCATGGCCGGCGAGATGAATCTCCCCAACGCGCGACAGCGGAAAGTCCGCGAGGTAGTCGAGCGCCGAGAAACCGTGATTGGTCGCTGATACGAACACATTGTTGATGTCGAGCAGCAGCCCGCAGCCGGTCCGCTCGGCAACAGTGCGGATGAAATCGGTCTCGCTCATCGACGATTCGCGAAAGGCGACATAGGTCGACGGGTTTTCCAGCAGCAGCGGGCGACGGATCGCGTCCTGCACCTGATCGATGTGATCGCAGACGTTTCGGAGCGTGGCTGCGGTGTAGGGCAGCGGCAACAGATCGTTGAAGAAGCTGGTCTCATGCGTCGACCAGGCGAGATGCTCGGATACCAGCGCGGGCTGGTAACGCGCCACCAGTGCGCGAAAGCGGGCCAGATGGGTCTTGTCGAGCGGCTGTGGTCCGCCGATCGACATGCACACGCCATGCAGCGACAGCGGATGGTCGCGGCGGATCGCTTCCAGCGCGCGGTGCGGCGGTCCGCCTGCGCCCATGTAGTTCTCGGCGTGGACCTCGAAGAAGCCGCGTTGCCGTTTCGCGCCCAGGATCGCCTGAAGATGTTCGGGCTTGAAGCTGGTCCCGGCGACGCCGCCGATCGGCGCGGAATAGCGGAGGGGCACCGCAGACATGTCAGGCGCGATTGCCGTCGTCATGGTTTCTCTCCGCTCTTCCCTGTTGTGGTGGTCGCGACGCAGCGCGTCAGACCGGCTTGAGCGAGCCCTTCTTGCCGCCCGGCAGCTCGATGCTGGTGCAGGTGCCGCCCTGGACGAATTTCCAGGCATTGCCCTGGAAGTCGGCGGTCGAGGTGCCTTGGCAGGTCGTGCCCGGTCCGGCGGCGCAATCGTTCTGGCCCTTCAGTGCGACGCCGAAGCACTTTTCCTTCTTGGCGGCGACGGCCGCATCGCCTTCGGCCTTGGTCAGCGGAGCAGCAGTGGCCAGGGTCGCCAGTGCGGTCGACATGGCGCCGGCGAGAACGAGCGTGGTCACGGCAAGTTTGGCAGACATTGAAGTTTCTCCTGTTCGAGATGGCATCGCCTGGCAGGCGAAGAGCGCCTTGTTCGGTTCGCCTCGCAGCCAGCTCGCGTTACCGATCGAGCAGGTCACGAGTTCGTGAGGCCGTTAGATGGGCGCACGGGCTGTGCGCTTGAATCGGATTAGCGGGTGACGGGCCGGTCAATCCAATGCCTAGTGTCTATCGAGACCTTAGCCGGAGAGCATTGGCGGCGGGGCGCGGTGGCTGCCACAGGTAACGAATGCACGCGTGCCACGTAGAGCGGTAACAGGAGGTGGCCAGTCGCCGCTTTGCCGGAGAACGGAAACAGCGATGAATGTCGATCCCGGACGGCACCTGCGCGCGCTCGCGAAGCTGACGGTCAGCATCCGCCTCGCCGTCTCGGCGCTGGTCCTGACCGCGATCCTTTTGACCGCCGCCCTCTCCAGCCTGTTGTGGTGGCGCACGGCGGAGGCGGCGAGCCGGCAGCTCGCATCGACCATCAATGAGCAGATCGTGGCCGCCGTCCGCAAGGAGGTCGCCGCGATCGTGGACGAGGCGCGTGCCGCCCACACTGCGATCCGCACCCTGTTCCTCCAGAACGTGCTCGACACCCGCGAGGCCGACAAGCGCGAATTCGTGTTCCTGTCGCAACTGCAATCGCAGGCGACGATATCCTGGGTCGCCTTTGGCTGGCCCGACGGGACCTTCTTCGCCGCGCACAAGCTCGGCGACCGCCGCCTGGAGATGATGGAGATCTCGCTGACCGATCATGCCGGCCAGCGCCGCATCGACGAATACGAGGTGGTGCCCGGCGATATCGAATTCGCCAATCGCCGTTTCGAGCCGACCGATTTTCGCGTCGCCGATTGCGCCTGGTTCAAGACCGGGCTGGCGGCCGGGGAGCCGGCGTGGTTCAAGGTCATGGACCATCCGACCGGCGAGCGACCGTCGATTGCCTTTGCCGGTCCGATCGACGTCTACCAGGAGCGGCAGGGCGTCCTCGCCATCGTCATCGAATACACCCGGCTCGCGCGCTTCCTGTCGCAGCTCGAGGTCGGGCGCACCGGAACGGCTTTCATCATCGACGGCAGCGGCGAGCTGATCGCGGCGCCCGACAAGGACGCCGACGAGCTGCACGTCGCGAAGGGCGATACGACGCTGCTGCCGCTGGCGCGGATGGCACTCGTGAAGGCGGGCGAGGATGGCCGCAAGGAAGCCTGGCGAAGTCGGCTGACATCGGCTGGCGCGGCTTACGAAGTGGCGCTGACGCCGCTGCCTTTTCCCGGCTGGTCGCTCGCAACCGTGATCCCCGAGGCCGAGTTCCTCGGCCCGGTCGAGACGACATTGCGCCGCCTGATCATCGGCCTTGCCATCGGCGCCGTGCTCGCAGCATTGGCCTCGGCGATGCTGGCGCGTTCCGTCATCGCGGCGCCGCTGTCGCGCGTCGTCGGCGAGCTCCGCCATGTCGAAGCCTTCGCGCTGGAGCAGGTCCGCCGCCATCCGTCGCGGCTCAAGGAGATCGCGAGCCTGTCCGGCGCGATCGCCGAGATGGCGGCCGGCCTGTCGGCGTTTCGCAAGTTCATCCCGGCCGATCTGGTCCGCTCGCTGTTGCGCCAGGGCGTCGAGGCAAGGCCAGGTGGCAGCATGCAGGAGCTCAGCGTGATGTTCGTCGACATCGCCGGCTTCACCGGGCTGTCCGAGCGGCTCGGCGACCGCGTGGTGCCGCTGTTGTCGCGCTATCTCGACCTCGCCTCAGAGGCCGTCGTCGCGAATGGCGGCACCATCGACAAGTTCATCGGCGACGCCGTCATGGCGTTCTGGGGCGCGCCGCAGCCGCAGGCCGACCACGCGCTACGCTGCTGCCGTGCGGCGCTCGGCTGTTGCAGGGCGATCGCGGCGTCGGGCCTTGCTGACGATCTCGGCCAGCCGCTCCAGATCCGGATCGGGATCAACTCCGGCCGCATGCTGGTCGGCAATATCGGTTCCGAGCTGCGCCTGAATTATACCGTGATCGGCGATGCCGTGAACGTCGCGAGCCGCCTCGAGGGCGCCAACAAGTCCTACGGCACGCAAATCCTCATTGGCGAAGCGACCGAACGTCTCGCCCGCGGCGCCATCGTCACGCGCGAGATCGACAGCATCGCCGTGTATGGACGCGAGGAGGGTTTTGCGGTCTACGAGTTGGTCGGACTTGCCGGGGAGAGCGGCGGGGAGAGGCTTGATTGGATCGTTCGCTATGAACAGGGCCTCGCCAACTACCGCGGGCGCCATTTTGCGGCTGCACTCGCTGATTTCGAAGCCGTGCTGAATATGCGCGGCCCGGATCGCCCTGCTGAACTGATGCGCGACCGCTGCCGGCAGTTGGTTGAGAGCGCGCCTGATGTTGCGTGGCGCCCGGTCGCGGCACTGACGACGAAGTAGTCGCAAAAGATTGGCGTGCTGACGGACGAGAGCTGGCTACGATTCCCGCTGCATGATACGTAACTGACACCCGCCCTCTCGCGCTCCCGGCACCTCAAGATATGAAAACCACACTGCTGAAATCCGAAGATTACGCTCGCTCGCCCTGGAAGAACGGCGGCGGCATCTTTACCGATATCGCGGATGCCCATCGCGCTGAGTCCAATGTGAAGGATTGGGACAGCCTGCTGTGGCGCTTTGCGGCCACGCCGATCGTGGCACCCGGGCCGTTCTCCCATATGCCCGGCATCGACCGTTTGCAAATGGTGGTCGGCGGCCGCGGGCTGGTGCTGAAATCGCCCACCCAGGAATTCGACGAGCGCGAGCCGTTCACGACGGTGCGCTTCACCGGCGAACTCGAGATCGTGACCAGGCTCGAGGAAGGGCCGGTCGAGGTGGTGAATTTGATGGGCCGGCGCGGTGCGGTGGCCCTTGAGCTCGAAGCGCTTAAGGCGCCCGGTGAGCGGCGATTGTCCGCCGGCACGCATCTAATTTATGCGGCGCGCGGCGACTGCAGCATCCGTCTCGACGGCACGGATTTTTCGATTTCGCACGAAAACACGTTGAAGGTCGAACTGACGGGGGCGTCGACGCTTGCGCTTGTGTCGGGGCTGGCCGTGCTGAGCTCTATTCAAATCGTCGGCTGAACCGCGTTCCCGCCGCCGGAGCGGTGCGCACAATCCGTGCAACTGGCTAGGTTGACGCCGTCGCGCCGGGGCACGATATCTGCCCTGATGCAGCCGCTGCCCAGAGCACGATATGGGCAGCCACGATATGAACGGGCAGATATGACCTCGCGAGACAAGAACGCCACGCTATCCGACGGCGTCGTCGATTGGCTGATCAACGGCACGCGCGACGAGCGCTTCATCGACAAGATCTTTGCCGAGATGTGCATCCGGCTTCAGCAGGCCGGCATTCCGCTGGCGCGGTCGACGGTTCACGTGCTGATCCAGCATCCGCAATGGCTGGGCGCCCGCTTCATGTGGGCCGACGGCATGCGCGAGGCGGAGATTGCGCGGGTCGACTACGACGTCCGCGAGCGGTCCGAATACATCGGCAGTCCCGCCAACGAGATGTTCGACGGGGCAACCGAGGTGCGCGAGAATCTCGAGCGCGACCCCTCGCTCGGCCGCAAGCACGCGCTCTATCGCGAGATGCGCGCGCAGGGCCTGACCGACTATGTGGCCTGGCCGCTCTATCATACGCTCGGCAAGCGCCATCTCGTCACCTTCGCGACCAACCGGCCCGGCGGTTTCGACGACGCCCATGTCGCCGCCCTCAAGAACATATTGCCGGTGCTGGCGCTGGTCAGCGAGATCCGCATCAAAAATCGCCTGGCGCGAACGCTGCTCGAGACCTATGTCGGCTCCCATGCCGGCGAGCTCATCCTGGCCGGCGCCACGCGGCGCGGCACCGGTACGACGGTGCGCGCCGCGATCATGATCTGCGATCTGCGCGAGTTCACCAAGATTTCCGACAATTGGCCGCGCGACGACGTCATCGATCTGCTCAACGACTATTTCGACGCGATGTCGGAGCCGATCGCGCGGCATGGCGGCGAGATCCTGAAATTCATCGGTGACGGCCTGCTTGCCATCTTCCCCTTGAGCGAGCCCAATGCCGGCGCAAACCTGTTGCACGCCGTGACCGAAGCCCGTCAGGCCATGATCGCGTTGAACGCGCGCAACGACGGGACCGGCCGCGCGCCGCTGAACTACGGCATCGGCGTCCATGTCGGCGATGTCATGTACGGCAATATCGGATCGTCCACCCGGCTCGACTTCACCGTGATCGGTCCCGCCGTCAACATGGCCTCGCGCCTCGAAGCCTTGACCAAGCAATTGGGAAAGACGGTGCTGCTGTCACGCGACTTCGCCGATCTCGTCGGCGGCCAGTTCGATCTGGAGCGCGTTGGCGAGCACGGTGTGCGCGGCTTCAGCGAGCCGATCGAGCTGTTTGCGTATCAGGGGTGAGGCAAGGACCGTCACTGTTTCGATCCGGTCCAGCTTCCGACACATCCATCGGATCGCTGGAACGTACCGGAGCCGCTGCGGCCTGAAAATCGCCCGGACATGGTCCAACTCAGGCTTCCGGCGGCACCGACGCCGGAGGTGGAGCCGTTCGGACTGACTTGGGCGGTGCCATACTGTCCCACCAGCTTGCCGCCGGTGATGACCACCGTGTCGGTGGAGGTGCCGCAGGATGCGCCGACACTGGTGAGCACCCATGCTCCTTCGAGATTGCCGCCTCCGCCGCTCCTTTGCGGCGCGCGGCGCGGCTCGTCGTCCGCGGGCTTGCCGCGTCGTGCCGGCTTCGAAGGCTCGGTTGCCCGCGGCGTCTCGCGCGAACCGGACAGCGATTTTTCGTCATTGCCGATGCTGCCGCCGGCGCTCCCCGACTGCGCACGCGCCATGTCCGGCAAGGCGACGATTGCGAGTGTGGCTGACAACAGGGCGGCTTCACAAAAAGCGCGAAAATGACTTTGCATATTGCACTGGTTTCAAATTGAACAGGTGTTGACGGCGGATCGTATTGCCAATGCGCGAGTGTGTCACTACGCTTGACCCTGGGTAGCCCAGACGTTGCTTCGATCGGCCGCACGTTCATGCCAAAATTCCTCCGCATCGGCATCCATCAGTCGAACGTATCGGGTTACACGTCGAAGGCGTGGTGCGTCCGGCGCGTCGGCACGGCGATCCTCCTGAAATGGGGCGCCGTGGAGGTCCAGGGCGCCGGTGACGGACGAAAGGTCTACTGGACCCGTCTGCCGCAGGAGAAGACCATTCGCTGCGGCAGCGCGCAGCGTGCCCAGGATTACGCCAAGGCCGCGATCGCGCGGCGCCGCAATCATCGTTATGAACCGCTGACCGGCGCGATCGTGCTCCGGCGCCGACCGACCGCGGGCAACACCGAGCTCAAGCGAGCGCTCGCCACGATCCTGATCGTCGATATCGTCGGCTCCACCGCAAAAGCGGCAAAGCTCGGCGATGTCCGCTGGACCAAGATCATGGGTCATTATTACGCGGCGGTCCGCAAGGAGCTGAAGAGTTCGCGCGGCAAGGAAGTCACGACCACGGGCGACGGCGTGCTGGCGACGTTCAAGACGCCGGACGCCGGAATCAATTGCGCGGCCGCGATCCAGAAGGCCGTGCGTACGCTCGGCCTCGAGATCAGGGTCGGCCTGCATGCCGGCGAATACACCGTGAGCGGCACTGAGGCGGTCGGCCTCGCCTTCCACATCGGCACCCGCGTCGCCGCAAAGGCGCGCGCCGGCGAAGTTCTGGTCTCCAGCGCGGTGAAGGAGCTGATGACGACCCAGTCCGAGATCCGCTTCAGGGATCACGGCGTGCATCAGCTGAAGGGCGTCCCGGAAAAATGGAGGCTCTATAGAGTGGAGGGGTGAGAGTGGGTGAAGCTCTCACCGTCCTTCGTAAACGGGTGGACGCTTCTGCGCCTCGGCATCCCGCCCTTCCTGGAAATCCCTCGTCGTGAGCAGCGCGCGATATTGGTCGCCAAGCTTGGCAAGCGCGCTCTCGGGGTCTTCGAGCGCAAGGCGCGAGGACGCCATGGAGGTCTGGATGCCGAGGGGAGCGCATGCGGCGATCTTCTCGGCGATCTCGACGGCCTTCGCCAGAGCGGAGTCGCGGTTTGGTGCCACCTCCTGAACCGTTCCGATCCGGAGTGCCTCGTTCGCATCCCAATGATCGCCTGTCAGAATGAACCGCATGGCATTTGCCCAGCCGGCTTCTCGGGGGAAGCGCACGGTTGAGCCGCCTCCGGGAAAGCGGCCGTGTGTGTTCTCGTCCTGGCCGAAATCCGCGTCTTCCGATGCGATGCGGATGTCCGCAACGAGGAAGATCTCGTGGGCCATATTCCAGGTGTCGCCATGCACCGCGACAATCAGCGGCTTGGTGAGCGCCGGCTTGGTTCGCCCGAGCGGGTCGATGAAGCCGGGTCCCTCCATCATCGTCCTTCCCGATTGGGCGAATGCCTTGTAGGCGTCGACATCGACACCTCTGGAGAAACGTTCGCCGTAGCCGAACAGAACCGCCGCACGCAGCGAGGGATCCCGATCGTACTGGTAGTAGGCTCTCGCCAGGCTTTCGGTCGCCTCCGGATCCAGCCGGTTGTCGATGCCGGGCCGGTTGATGCCGATCAGCACGATGTGGCCTTTGCGCTCGATGGTGATCTTGGTCCGTTCACCGTACGGAATGTCCGCCATCGGCGCGGACTCGTCAGGTTGTGACATCTGGATTCCATCTTCCCATGCTTGGGCCTGCAACGCGACTGGTCTCGAAACAGCGGTCATGACCGACGCCGATGATGTCGCTCCGGCGCGGGCCGGTCGATGCGATCACCTGAATGATGAGAGCGCTGCAACGATGATGTGGTACCGTACGGGGAATTGCATCAGGGCCGACACGGGCCATCGTGCGTATCCGAAAACGCGTCTACGTTTTCGAAATGACGATGAATGAGGGTGTGGGCTCAAGAGCGTGCCGGAGCTATGGCGGGTTTGGGACTGAGGCGATGCGCGCGGGCCGCATCACGCCCTCATCTTATCTGGACGACGATTTTCCCCTTGGCCCGTCCCTTTGCGAGATAGGCCAGTGCCTCTTTCGCCTGTTCGAACGGAAAGACCTTGTCGATCATCGGCCGGATACGCTCGGCCTTGAGAAGCTCGCCGATCTCGGCGAGCTGGCTGCCGTCCGGGTGCACGAACACGAACGAGTACTCAGCACCGATTTTGCCGGCTTCGCGAATGATCTTGCGGCTCAGCCATCCGAACAGGAACACCATGACGAAGTTCATCCCGCGGCCGCGCGCGAACGCGGCGTCCGGCGGCCCGACCAGCGAAGCAATCCTGCTCCCCCGCTTCAGGATCCGAAGCGATGTCTCGACCGCGTCGCCCCTGAGCGTACCCAGCACCGCGTCGTAATCCCGCAGCACCGCCTCGAATTGCTGGGTCTTGTAGTCGATCACCTCGTCGGCCCCGAGGCTGCGCACCAGATCGATGTTTCCAGTGCTGGTCGTCGTCCCCACTTTTGCTCCGAGATATTTCGCGAGCTGGATCGCGAACGTGCCGATCCCGCCGGCGCCCGCGGGAATGAACACCTTCTGGCCGGGCTTGAGACGTATGCGCTCCCTAAGCGCTTGCCACGATGTCAGGCCGACCATCGGGATCGAGGCCGCCTGCACGAAGTCCAGGTTTGGCGGCTTGAGCGCGGCGGCATCCTCCGGCACGATCGCGAATTCGGCGAGAGCGCCGGTGCCGAGATCGAAGATGCTGGCAAAGACGGCATCGCCGGGCTTGAAGCGGGTCACGCGGTTTCCGACCTCGACGACGATGCCCGCGAGATCGCTGCCCAGCGTGACCGGCAGCTGAAACTTGAGGATCGGCTTGAACGTCCCTTTCGGAATCAGGTTGTCGATCGGGTTCAAGCCCGCGGCGTGAACCTGGACCAGGATTTCGTTCGGCTTTGGCGTAGGCCGCGGGATGTCGGCCAACGCGATCTGGTCCGGCTTGCCGTAGCGCTTGAAGATGAGGGCTCTCATTTTTTCTCTCGGTCCGGAGGTTCTTCGCGACGGCAAGCTTGCGGCTGGTCGCGCGCCTTCAGAAAGCCCGCGCCGTGCGGGCGGGCTGCGGCGCCGCAGTCGCATCGAGCCGCAAATCCTTTCGAAGCCCGGCATCGACGAGGGCTGCAGGCGCAAACCGGCGCAGAAACCGCAGGCGCTTCGCAAGGCTGCCGGCCGCGTATTTGAGTTGCGGGCGCGCCGCGCTCGCCGCCTTCAGCACGGTCTCGGCCACCACGCCGGGCTGTTCGGCCGTCGCCATGACCTCGTTCACCCGCTTGGTCACGCCGGCGCGCGCCTCGCGATATTCGTCGAGCGTGGCATCGGGCTCCATGAAGTTCGCGTCGAACGGCGTCCTGGTGTAGGCGGGCTCGACCACGGAGACCCGGATGCCCCGCGTGCGCAGTTCATGGTCGAGCGATTCCGAATAGCCTGCCACCGCGTGCTTGGTCGCGGCATAGAGCGCGCCGTAAGGCATCGGCAGAAAGCCGAGCACCGAGCCGATGTTGATGATGCGGCCATTCCCCTGGCGCCGCATGTGCGGGACCACGGCTCGCGTCATCCGGATCAGGCCGAAAAAGTTCGTCTCGAAAATCGCGCGCGCCTGCTCCATCGAGCTCTCTTCCGCGCCGGCAGGGGCAACGCCGAAGCCGGCATTGTTCACCAGCAGGTCGATGCGGCCCTCGCGCCGGATCACCTCGCCGACGGCGGCTTCCACCGACGCATCGCTGGTGACGTCGAGGGCCAGCATCTCGAAGGCTTGCTTGCCCGCCTGCGCGCCCCGCCTGCTGGTGCCGAACACCTTGTAGCCGGCGTTCGCGAGCCGCTCCGCCGTGGCCTGGCCGATGCCTGAGGAGGCGCCGGTCACCAGCGCGATCTTCGGTGTAATCCTGTTCATAATGTCTCTCCGACGCCACTAGCGGGCCTGAAATCGTTTGATTACGGTCGTAACTATTGATATAGATGACGATCGTAATTATAAAAGTCAAGCCCCGCCTCCAAGGATCGGTCCCATGCGAGTCTCAAAGGAACAGGCCGCCAAAAATCGCGAGCATATTCTCGAGACCGCCTCCCGCCTGCTGCGGGAGCGCGGCATCGCCGGCGTCGGTGTCGACGCGCTCGCCGAGGCGGCCGGGATGACGCACGGCAGCCTGTACAGCCAGTTCGGCTCGAAGGAGCGGCTGGTCGAGGAAGCCGTGGCCCATGCGATCAAGGCCAAAGGGGAGGAATTGCCAGAGGCGTTCGAACTCGAGGACTATCTTTCGGAATATCTCTCGCCGGGGCATCGCGACGATCCCGCCGCCGGCTGCCCCTTCGCTGCGCTCGCCTGTGAGGTGTCACGTCAAAGTAGCGGCGTGAAGCAGCGTTTCACCGCCGGCGTGCGCGGCGTCATCGGCTTGCTGAGCAGCCGGATGGCCTCCACGCTGAAGCCGCGGCAGCGTGAGGACAAGGCGCTCGCAGCCGCCGCCTCAATGGTCGGCGCCCTCGTGCTCGCCCGCGCCGTGGACGATCCCAAGCTGTCGGACGACATTCTTCGCGCGACGAGGAATTCGCTGGGAGGGTGAGGACGCGTCTCGGCGGGACGCCAAAAGTCCGGAACAAAATTCCGGTGTCGACGTTCGATGTCGCGGATAGCCAATGGCAATGGCTGCCGATCTTTCGACATCGACATACGTTTCGAACGCGCATGGATGATGACAGCGATCTGGTGCTCGGCATGTTGGCCCTGGCCGTCGCTGCCCTCCTATTGGTGGCGGGCGAGCTCTATCTCGTGACGCGGCCAGAGCCGCCGCAAACTCACGCGCCGGCCCGACCGGTCGTAACATCGTCGGCCGAAACCATTTTTGGTCATGACGATTTTGGAGCGTAAGCAGACAAACTCGAAGAGGTGGGTCATGGGAAGCACTGCAACTGTTCCGATGCTGTCGCCTGAGGGCGGATTGACACATTACCTGGCGGAAATTCGCAAGTTTCCGATGCTGCGGCCCGACCAGGAAATGGCCTACGCGAAGCGATGGCGCGAGCACGGCGACCGCGAGGCAGCCTATCATCTGGTCACAAGCCATCTGCGGCTCGTTGCCAGGATTGCAATGGGATATCGCGGCTACGGCCTGCCGGTTGCGGACATCATTTCCGAAGGAAACGTCGGCCTGATGCACGCCGTCAAGCGCTTCGAGCCGGAGCGGGGCTTTCGGCTTGCGACCTACGCGATGTGGTGGATCAAGGCGTCGATACAGGAATACATCCTGCGGTCCTGGTCGCTGGTCAAGATTGCCAACAGCGGCGCGCAGAAGAAGCTGTTCTTCAAGCTTCGCAGAACCAAGGCGGAAATCTCCGCCCTTGAGGATGGTGATCTCCGCCCCGAGCACGCCAGCCAGATCGCGCGGCGGCTCGGCGTGCAGGAGAACGACGTCATCGAGATGAACCGGCGCCTCGGCGGCGACCTGTCGCTCAATGCTTTGGTGCGCGACGCCGACGGCGGCGAAGTCCAGGACTGGCTGGTCGACCCCGCGTCCAGTCCTGAAGCCGAATACGCCGAGCAGGAAGAAACCAGACGGCGGCGTGAAGCCCTCGCCGGCGCGCTGGACGTCCTCAAGCCGCGTGAGCGCGACATTCTCGAGGCGCGCTGGCTCTCCGAGCCGCCGCTGAGACTCGAGCAACTCGCGGCGCGATATGGCGTGTCACGCGAGCGGGTGCGGCAGATCGAAATGCGCGCGTTCGAAAAAGTTCGCGCTGCCATCGGGGGGCGCTTGGCAGTCGCCTCTTGAAACCAAATCGCCGCCTCCTAATTCTTTTGGCAACCCCGACCGAAACATCGAGCACAAGCAGGTGCCTGACGAGCTGATCGTCCGGGCTTTGCAGCGCCGGTGCGTGGCCTTCGCCGCGCGCCGAGCTGCGCCAATCGACAATCGAGAGAGGAGAGAAGGAGAAACGACAATGGCACTACGCGATCTGATTCCGTGGAACAACGGCTCACGCAACATGGCCGTTCAGCGCGGCGAAGCCGGCAACCCGCTGCTTGCGCTTCACCGCGAGATGAACCGGCTGTTCGACGATGCCTTCCGCAGCTTTGACCTCAGTCCGTTCGGCTCCTCGACCGCGATGGGTTGGCCGAACGTCGAACTCGACGAGAGCGACAAGGAGGTCAAGGTCGTCGCCGAGCTTCCCGGTCTCGAACAGAAAGACGTCAACGTCGAGCTTGCAAACGGCGTGCTGACGATCAGCGGCGAGAAGAAGAGCGAAACGGAAGACAAGGAGCGTCTCTTCAGCGAGCGTTACTATGGCCGTTTCGAGCGGCGCATTCCGGTCGATGACGTCGACCAGGACAAGGTCGCCGCGTCCTTCAACAACGGCGTTCTCACCGTCACCCTGCCGAAATCACCGGCGGCACAACAGAAGGTGAGGCGCATCGCGATCAACGGCAAGTAAGCATGAAGCGGGCGGGAGCCGCCGCTTCCGCCCGCGTCCTGCGGGCGCCCGCATTCGCGTCCGTCAGTTGGCTGCAAAATTTTCCGGAACGCTCGGAAACTTCAATTCCGGTCTGGCGTTTTGCGGTCGGTTTCCAAGTTCTGGGAGTCGCACATGAAGAAACTTGCTTTGGTCCTGACGATGATCTCGGCGCTGTTCGTGGCGGCCGCTTCGCCGGCGGAAGCCCATGGTTGGCGCGGCGGCTGGCATGGTCATTGGGGAGGCCCCGGTATCGGCTTCGGTCTTGTTGCCGGTGCGCTTGCGGCGGGGCTCGCGGCCGATGCCTATTATGGCCCGCGCTACTATGGCCCGCCCTACGGCTACTATGGACCGCGCTTCGTGCGGCGGGCCTATTATGTGCCTTACGCCTACGCTCCACCGCCTTATTGGGATCCCTGGTGGTGACGAGACAAGGCCCGGACCATCGTCCGGGCCTTTAGCGTGAGGGCAATCGGGTCAATCGTTCGCGGCGCGCCTATTTGCGGTTCGCTCCGGTGGAGCCGGAGCCGGGCATGGCCTGCTGGCCGCCTTGCGTTTGCCTGGTGTCGTTGTCGCCTGGCCGCGTCGTGGAGGACTTGGCCGGTGCGTTCGCGCCGCCGCCGTTGTTGTCCGATGACGTGTTGAGGCTGGAGGCTCCCGCGCCCGTCGTGCCGCCGGTGCTTGAGGAGTCGATGCTCGACCCGGTCCTGGACGCACCCGCGCCGCCTTGCGCGAATGCGGCAGGGGAAAATGCGAGAGCCGCAACGAGCCCTGCGAGAACCAGCTTTTTCATGTCCGCTCCTGTGCTTGACGTCGTCACATGCCGTGCCGAGGCAAAGATCTCGGCGCGCACCTGTTCCTGCGCGGGCGCGGAAATGCCGCACCAGCGACGATTAAGTCATCCCGGACTCATCGCGCCCGGGGCGATCAATTCCTGCGCTTGCGGCGTCAGCTCGTAGCGGTCGCCGGCTTTCACCAGCCAGCCCGCCTCGATCATGCGTCGCGTCATGCCTGCGCTGCACAGCGGGTGGCTGCCGCCGGGATGAAACAGCGCGCCCTCGCGTTCGATCAGGTAGCCGTAGAGCCGCGCCTGTCGAAGCGGGTTTTGCATCCCTGGTGTGGGCGCCTCCATGGTCTTTCGCGCAGCGCTCCATGACGGGTTGAGATGACGGGCTGATCCCCATCAGGCGGCCCCGGCCTGTGGCCCGGGGGCGGGCTTCGAGCGGAGGCCGCCATTGCCGGAATCGCAAGGACCCGGCGCGGCCCAATACGCAACGGCCTAAGGTCGTTCCTACAAATCTATCGGTCGTTGCTATGCCCGGGTGGGTGCCGGCAAGGCGAAGCGTTTAGGCCGACCAACGATCCTGCTCTTCCTGGTGGGCATGCTCGTTCAGCCGTTCGGCGATCTGATCCGCGATCTTCTCCGACTCGGCCGAGGCGACCGGCTCGCCCTTGTGGGTCCTGAGCTTGTCCTTGTCGGCTTCGATGGGAAAATCGTCGGGCTTCAGTCCGGGATCCCTGGTCATGGCGCGCCTCATTATGTCTCGCATCCCGAAAACACGGATGCAGGCTGTTCGTTGCTGGAACAATGAAGCTGCGATCGAAAGCCAGCCCGGTGCAAGCGCCGCGCCGGCCCTGCGCTTTGCTCAGGCCCCGCCGACGGCCCGGATCACGGTCCCGCTGCCGCCGCACGTCGCGCAGGGCGCGCCGTCGATCCGCCCCTTGCCATGGCAATCGGGGCACAGATCTTCGCCCGTGCCCGTCGTTCCCGGTGCGGCTTCATCGCCGGGGTTGAGCGCTGCCGAACCCGTCGGCGATGTCCCGGTCGATGTCCCAGTCTTGGCGCCTTGCGCGTCGGTCTCGGTCATCTGCATCTCCTTCGAAAAGACCGCAACGCGCCTTGCCGCAGGAAGTGCCAATCGAGGTTGCACTCGCCGAGACGCCCCACTTGCGGGACTGCGGAATTGATCACAACCAGAGCTTGCGTGGCCTCTGGAAAACCAGCAGTATGCATGTCGGCTCATGGTCGATCTCAAGTTGAACGATGCCGCCGCGTCACGGCGTCATCGTCCCGGGACCGGCCCGACACATCCGCGCTTCGCCCAGGAAACCTCATGGCCCGCATCGACGCCGTCGACTGCCACGCGACCATTGCAATCATCGGCGCGGGCCCGGCGGGCCTGTCGACCGCATGGTTCCTGTCGAAGAACGGGTTTCACAACGTTACGGTGCTGGAGAAGCTCGGCCAGATTGGCGGGCTCTGCAAGAGTCTCACCGTCGACGGCATGAGCTATGACCTCGGTGCCAATTACGTCACCTGGGCCTACCAGGAGACGCTGGAGATCGCGGCCGAGGTCGGCGCGACCACCTATGCCGAGGAGCCCTATACCTCGATCGACATCGCGCCTGATGGCAACAGCTTCACGTACCGATCGCTCATGAAGGCCGTGCTCTACGATCCCTACACCAAGTCCACGATCTCGGTGTGGACATTCCTCTGGGCGGCGGTTCGATATCTTTATATCCGGTGGCAGCTCAGCGGCGTCATCGACGCGCCTGATTATCTCGACAAGATCCACGAGCGCCCCGAGCTCTGCGTCGACTTCAAGTCCTGGCTCGCAAAACAGGATCTGATGCCGCTCGCCACCCTGTTCCAGTTTCCGATCACGATCATGGGCTATGGCCAGCTCGACGACATCGCGACGCCCTACGCGTTGCGCTACATGTCGGTCCGGACGTTCTTCCCGATGGTGTTCGGGCTCGGCCCGGTCAACTGGATCATCGGGAGCTGGCCGCGACGCTTCACCGACGGGTTTCAGCGGCTGTGGGAACGGGTGTCCTGGCGCCTCAACGTCCGGCTCAACGTCAACATCACCAAAATCGAGCGCTCGGCCGCCGGTGTCCGGATCGACATGGAGTATCCCGAGCAGGATCTGAACGACCTCAAGATCGTCAAGGACAGCAAGCTCTATGATTATCTGGTGCTCGCCTGTCCGTTGACGAAGGACGTGTTCGCGCAGCTCGGCCTTGCTCCCAATGCCGCGGAGCAGAACGTGAATCGCGAGATCAAGTTCAATCCGTATTGCATGACGACGTTCTGGATCGACATGAAGATGGAGGCGCCGGTCGCGCCGGTGCTGCCGCTCACCGAACAGGGCACGCCATGGGCGGTCGCGCGGCAGTTTCAGGACAGCGGCAACATGTTCACGCAGTTCTACACCCGCCCCAGGGACAAGCAGACCGGCGACGAGGTCATCGCGGAGGTCAAGCGCCTGACCAAACTGCTCGGCGGCACGATCGACACCAGCCAGCCGCGCTGGCACACGTTCGACGAATTCACCTACTTCCAGCACTTCACGCCGGACCAGATCAAGACCGGCATCTATGCCGACCTTGCCCGCATGCAGGGCGAAGACCGCACGTTCTACGTCGGCGGCGCGACCGACTTCGAGCTGGTCGAGCCGATCGTGGTGCATTCGAAGTACATCGTCGAGAAGCACTTTGCCGGCGGGGTCTGCACGAATTAGCGCGGCCGGGCGGCGTCACTCATCATTACCGCACGCCGGTGCCCTTGCAGCGCTGGCACTTCACGACCTTGTCGCCCTTCTTGAGCAGGCCTTTGCCTTCGCAGTTCTTGCATTTCTGCTTCTTCTTGATGTTCGGGCCTTTTTCACTGGTCATGGATGGCTCCTGCCGCGGTGGGGGACGGGCGCCTTGTATAGGATATTGAACCCGTGAAAGCGGCAGAAATCATCAAGAGCGCTGCCCCCGCAATCCCGGCCTTCGATCAGGGACGTCCGCGAATACTCGCGCTGGAGGGGCCGCCGACCGTCTGTATCGGCTCACCGGCCGCACGGTCCAGCGGTGGGTGCGGCCTGGCGAGTCCGACTGTTCCGGGAGCTGCGTCGTTGCTGACCGCAGCCATGTTGACGCGCTCCATCGTGATCGTGGCCACGATGGCAACGGCGAGGGCGATCGCACTCAAAACCAGGGTCATCCGATTCTGGTCTTCCATCGTGAGACCTCCGCGAAACGGCTCGCGGGGATAATGCCGGATCGGGGATTTAGTTGCTCTCACCCGGTTGAGGCTGCGCCGCACAAAACGCTTCGCCCTTCATTCTCCGCGCGGCTGCGCCGCGCGAAGTCCGCAGGGCTCAGATGCTCGCCTCCAGGGCTCCAATTCTCATTTGACGCCCGAGAAAGCATCCGCGGCGTAGACGATTTTGCCGCCCACGACCGTCAGCAGAGACGCCGTGGCGCCGATTTGCTCGACGGGGACGGACAGGAAATCCCGGTCGAGAATCGCGAAGTCGGCGAGCTTGCCGGTCTCCAGCGTGCCGCGCCGCGTCTCGTCGAAGCAGAACCACGGGCTTCCCACGGTGTAGAGGCGCAAGGCATCTTCGCGGCTGGGTGTTTCGTCCGGGCCGCGCGTCGACAGTCCGCCGACGGTCTTGCCCTCGAGCATCCATTGCAGCGCCACGAACGGATTGTAGGACGCGACCCGATGTGCATCCGTGCCGGCGCCGACATGGACCCCGATGCGCAACGCCGTGACGATCGGCGGCATGCTGCGCGCGGCTTCGCCGGCCTGCGCCACGATACGGTCGCCTCCGAGATACATCGCGTCCTGCATGGTCCAGCCGACACCAAGGGCTTTCATGCGCGCGAGCGTTTCGGGCGAGGTGTTGTCGAGATGAGCAATGGACCAGCGCAACGGCGCGAGCGGCGTCTCCTTGTTGACCTCGTCGTAGAGGTCCAGGAGGTGATGCACGGATTTGTCTTCCTGCCAGTGGATGGTGACGGTCAGCCCTTGTTTGGCCGCCCAGCGAATGATCTCGCGGAACTTGTCCTTGGCGGCCGCGTCGGGCGCATTGTTGTTGTACATGGCGCCGGTGATCCGCTCGCCTAGTCCGTTGAACCGCAGCATGTCGTCGCCGAATCCCATCGGCAGGAACGGCGTGAGCGTCTTGTACTCATCGAATTCCGCGCCGACATTCTGGGCGAACAGGCTGAAGGCAACGCGAACCGAAAGCGATTTGTCACGCCAGAGCTTTTGCAAGGCGGCGTAATGGCTGGGATAAATGCTGAAGCCGCCGGGATCCACGATCCCGGTCACGCCGAGACGATTGAGCTCCGTGAAGAACTGCCGGGTCCCCGCGACATTCTCTTCGAAATTCGGCCTCGGCAGTCGATCGAACAGCGCGGAGATGCTGACGATGGAGCCGTTGAGCCAGCCCGTGGCTTCGCCCGATGCGGCCGTGATGCCGGCCGGCAGCTGATCCGCGGAGATCCCGAGGGCTTGCTGCGCTTTTGGCGTCATCAGCACCGCCGCATAGAACAGCTGGGTGTAAGCCGGATTGTCGGGAACGGCCGCCATCACCTCGGCGAGCGTTGGCCGCCGCTTCTCCGCAAATTGCAATTCGCTCCAGCCACCGGCCACGATGATCCAGGCCGCCGGCCGCGCTTTTGCCGCCTGGGCCAAGCGTTCCATGGCCTCGGGAATCGTCTTTGCGCCGATCCAGTTGACCTCGGTTGCGTAAGTGAGGCCGGCGCGCACGGCGTGAATATGGGAATCGATCAATCCCGGAATGATGGTGCGTCCACCCGCGTCGACACGGCGCGTCGCGGGCCCGATCAGGCCTTCCATGGCATCGTTGCCGCCAATCGCGACGATCTTGCCGTCGCGGACGGCGAGAGCCTGCGCGATCGTCGATGCGGGATCCAGCGTCACGAGCTTTGCGTTCGTGACAAGGAGGTCGGCCCTTTGTGCGTAAGCCAAACTGGCCCAGCATGAGATCACCAAAATCGCCAGAAGCTTTCGCATGGTCAGTCCCGACATGAGAGAGGCCGAAGCGGCGCCACACATCCGCCGCCGGATGCGCTCGCGGACATCGCGTGCCGCAACGGGGAGTGTGGTGATCCTGACCATGTCTGGCACCAACAAAATCAGCCGGTCCACCGGAAAATTGGTGAAGGCCCAGATGCTTTATTTTACTGGGATAACGATGACAGTGCAGTCCAGCACTGTCACCGCAATCGCAGCTTCCACGACATGGACACGAGACGAAAGGATCACTTTTTGAAGCCTAATCGGCCTCGTTTGATCGTGAGTGTCGTGCCAAGATGGGGCCATGGACAATCAGCTTCTTCGCACGGTTTGCAAAACGGTTAGCCTCGCCCAGGACGTCGCGAGAAGCGGGTACGTATTTTTGCAGCATTGGGAACCAGAGAAAAAATCCGAAGAACTTGCCGCTGCTCTCGGTTGCGCCCTGACTTTCAGCGCCATTCCCGCCGTGCATGATGTCGTCCCGAAATCGAACGCTGGGCCTAACACCTATGGCGGAATCTATCGACTTGACGCATTTCCGTTTCATAGCGACATGGCCCATTGGAGAACGCCGCCTCGCTACCTGATGCTTAGGTGTCGCAGAGGGTATGGTTCTGTCTGGACAGATCTAATTGACGGATCAGCAATTGTCGAGCGCGTGGGTCGGTCGACTATGAGCCGAGCGCTTGTCAAACCGCGACGCGCGTTGCGTGGATCAACACCGCTGTTTTCATTATTCAGTCCTCCAACGTCTCGTCGGAGTTCGATCCTACGCTGGGACGAGGTTTTCATCGTGCCAGCTTCACCTGCCGGAGAAAGAGGAATTGCACAGGTCAAGGATGAATTGGTCGCAGCGCCTCGCATCCGTATTGCATTACAATCTGAAGGAGATACGCTTCTGATTGATAATTGGCGCATGTTGCATGGACGATCTGCCGTCATGGCTGATCAAGAGGATCGCGTGATCCAACGTGCTTACTTCGGAGAGTTATTTTGAGCGACGAAAGCGAAGACTCATCAGATTTCAGCGATACATGGGATAGCGACGCGCTGGTTGCTAAAGCGAAGCGCTATGCCGAGAAAATGCTCGAAGCGCCACGCGACGGCTGGGAGTTTGCATTGTGGTCGAGTTTTTGTCTTGAGTTTCTTTTGCGCGCGGATCTTTCTGATTACGCTCCCGTGTTGCTGGCCGACGTCAAAGACGTAAACAATGTGATCAGCGCAACGGGGTATCCTGTCAACGTTAAGAAATTCATTCCGAAAACCGCGGCAACCAACGACGTGATTGAAAGACTGTCGAAAGTCGCCACCGAATTTAGTGCAGAGCTAGCGGGCTTCAGCCTGCGTCACACGTCGCTTCGGAACGGAGAGCTTCACTCCGGCTTTAATGCCTTCGAAGGCAAGAAGCACTCCGCATGGCTTCCGCTATTCTATAAAACATGCAAATTCTTGGCGGATGATCTTAGCACCACCCTAGCAGATATATTTGGCGCCGAAGAAGCAGCAACGGCTGAAAAGCTGATCGCGGCTTTCAAAGACGACGCTGCCAAGGCGGTCAAAGCGACTATCAACGCACATTCGACCGTATGGAAACAGAAATCGGATGCTGAGCGGAAGAAGGCCGGAGACATATCATCAGTGTGGGCAACAAAACACGTTGGACATCGCGTCAAATGCCCTGCGTGTCAGTCCGACGCCATTGTTTCTGGAGACGCGATCTCTTCGCCGCGTAAATCCATCGATGGTGACATGATAATTGAAAAACAGGAGTATCTTCCCAGTAAATTTGAATGCGTCGCATGCGGTATGAAGGTCGCCGGCCTATCGCAGTTGGCAGCGGCAGGCTTGGGCGACACATACGTTAACACCCAATCGTTTGAGGCGAGCGAGTATTACTCTTCAGATGAAACAGACGAGTGGGACGGCTACGAGCCCGATAATAATGATTGAAAAATCGGTGATCACCCGACATTCTTCGAATGGAAGTGCGGGGAATACCGTGACAGTGCACTTAATTCGTGTCGACCCCGCGTAGGCGGCCGAAGTCATTGAGTGCACTGTCACCGTAACCATTTATCATTCGCGCCGGTCGGGAGCATTGATTCGGCACTCGTACCGCGCGATGATTGGGAAATCAGAACGCGCATCGCGCTACTCAGCTTTGTCTTTCAGCTTGGTTTCCTTGTGGGCTGATGGTCCGCCACTTGTTTTAGTCATGTGAGCGCCCACCGCTTTGATGATGTCCTCCAAGGGATGCTTGGGCTCCTTACCGAAGTCGAAAGTTGGTGGTGCCATGACTGTCGCTAGTCCATGGAGCTTCTTCTGATCGCCCTCCCACAAGGCGAGAAGATCGCGGCGTGAGTTGTAGTAAGTAATGAGCCTCGTATTGTACCGATAGAGGCCCATTAGGATCTGAACAAGAAAGACAATTATCAGCACCACTCCGACGCGGGTGATCGCGGTCGCACCGAGATAGCGCCAGTCATTGTAACCGTGTTCGGCCAGTAACTCTGCCTTGAACACCTGTGCCAATAGTTCGTTCAAGATAGATTCTCGCGCTTGGAGCGACGCGATCAACGCTTTTGCTGAGGTGCCGTTTTCAGGCTCTAGCGTAAGGCGATCGGAACCAAAATAACGAACGCCAGAAATCTCTTTAGCCTTTTCGGCGATCGATTGTTTGAGGCCTCTCGATACATCAGGATCCTTTGCCTCAGAGTACTGGTGCTTGAGTTGCTCCAATTCGTCATACATGCCCTGGAACTTATAGAGTTTGTTTAGATCCTCTTCAGTCGTATTCAACTCCGATTTGACTTTGTCGATGTTGCTAACCGCTGCAGCATCAAGGCTCGTAAGCCGCCCAGCGAAAATCACGACCAGTGTCGCTGCGATCAATGCGATCGCTATCGCGCCGAGGATTATGCCCGCTTGTTGCCTTAGTCGAGTGACCCGTTGGTCTATCTGTTGCATTACAATTGTCCGGTCCAACGAGCCGCGGTCCGGCGCGCTAAGACAATTCCGGCGCTCTAGTTCTGCAATGATATCAAGCGTTGTGCGCTCTTTGGGCCGCACTAAGACGTTTAGATCAGCCAACTTCCATACGGACGGATAGCGGAATCCAAGCACCCCAAAGAGCGCCCACGTGACAATCAAGAGGATGTTGGCGAATAAGACCCCAACAAAACCGCCACGTACGATGCCGCTCCACTGATCGGCTATCCAGAAGAGAAAGAGACCGCTAATGACATAGGCAACTGCTGAGAATGCGACAAACTGGATAATCAGCTTTTTAAGCAAGAGTTTCTTGGAAACGCTTGGACGAGCCGCATCATGCGGGGTCTCAGTTGCGGATAAAACAATGTCGTCCATGAGGACCACCTTGGCAAATTTCTACAAAGAAAATACAACTTTAACGAGGGGTTGGTGGTCCTGTCAATTTAGCTTCGCGCCCCGCCTTCGCCCAGGCGCCGAATAGACCATTGGTGGGCCCGGCAGGACTCGAACCTGCAACCAGACCGTTATGAGCGGCCGGCTCTAACCATTGAGCTACAGGCCCCGCCGCGAGACGGCCGCGAAAGCTGCGGCCGGCAACGGTGCGCGGTTCGTTTACAGGGACGGAGGCGGGGGTGCAATGCTGGCTCCGGCGGTTGGAAACGTCGGGGCGGCAAAGGCTAAGATTTTTGAATAACCGAAATTGGCGATGATGCCCTTATAATCCTGTTTTGCCCGACGGCGCAAGCCCACCTCGCCGAGCCTTCGCCCCGCCCTCTGGCAATCGCGCCAAGGGGGGGTCGTTGTTGATTCCGTAACCCCTTGTGATCCCAAGATCTTTCTACTGTGCATGGGGTTGTTTTCGCACCTTTTGTTGGGAGGGGGTCTTCCGATCCCCTCCGATGTCGCGTTGGCGCGCTGCAGGCGCGCGGCAGTTCCACAGGCCTAGTCCACCGACACGCCGGCGAACTCCACCACCTTGCGCCACTTCTCGGTCTCGTCGGTGACCAGCTTGCCGAACTCGGCCGGCGTCATCGGCTTGGGGATGCCGCCGGTCTCGGTGAGGCGCGCGACCAGCTTCGGGTCCTTCAGCGCCTCGTTGACGGCCTTGTTGAGGATCTCGATCACGTCGGCCGGCGTGCCCTTCGGCGCGGAGATGCCGTAGAAGCCGACCGATTCGAAGCCGGGCACCGTCTCGGCGATCGTGGGCACGTCAGGCACGCTCGGCCAGCGCTGCGGCGAGGTCACGCCGAGCGCGCGGACATTGCCGCCCTTGGCCTGCTCCATCGCGGAGGGGAGGTTGTCGAAGATCAACTGCACCTTGTTGGAGATGATGTCGGGGAACGCGATCGCAGATCCCCGATAAGGCACGTGCACCATGTCGCACTGGGTCATCACCTTGAACAGCTCCGCCGACATGTGCACCGAGGTGCCGTTGCCAGAGGAAGCAAAGGAGATCTTGCCGGGATTGGCCTTGCAGTAGTCGATGAACTCCTGAACCGTCTTCGCCGGGAACGCGTTGGAGACGACCAGCATGTTGGTGAGCTGCATGATGCTGGCCACCGGCACCGTGTCGCGCAAAAAGTCGAACGGCAGCTTCTTGTAGAGCGAGGTCGAGATCGCGTTGTTGGGCGCGACGAACAGCAGCGTGTAGCCGTCCGGCGGCGAGTTGATCGCGGCGCCGGCCGCGATGTTGCCGCCGGAGCCGGCGCGGTTCTCCACGATGAATTGCTGGCCGAAGCGGTCCGACAGCCAGTTCGCCATGATCCGCGCCACGATGTCGACCGGGCCGCCGGCGGAGAAGCCGATGATCCAGTGCACGGGACGGTCGGGATAAGCGGCGGAGGCGGGAGGTGCGGCGCCCAACAGCGTTGAAAGGAAAACCAGCCCGAAAACACTGTTACGCAAAATTCGCAACATGACGCCTCCCATTGTTCTATTGTCGTTGGGCTGCATGCTTTCACAAAAACGGGGCGCTGCCTACATCGCCGCAAGTCGATGTTGACGCGCCCCCGCCGGGACCGACCATGAGATTCGCGATCACCCTTGTTCTCGGCGCGGCGCTGCTGGTCAGCCCCGCCGCCGCTCAAACCGGAGGCAACGCCATTCCGACCACGACTCCCGCCCTGACGATCAGCTTGGGCACCGCGACGCCCGGCGGCGGCTTTCCGCTCTATGGCAACGCCTTTGCGCAAGCGATGAACGCGGCCGATCCGCAAGTGATCATCGCCCCGCGCAACACCAAGGGCAGCAACGAGAACATTCCGCTGCTGGAAAAAGGCGAGCTCGATCTCGCGCTGGTCGCGGGCGAGCCGGCCTATGAAGCCTTCGCCGGCATCGGCCGTGCGAAGGTCACGCTGAAGATTCTGACCGCGATCTATTCCAACCCCGGCATGTTCGTGGTGCGCGCGGACAGTCCCTACAAGACCATTCGCGATCTCGTCGGCCAGCCCGTCGCGTTCGGCGCCAAGGGCTCGGGCCTGCCGATCCTGGCGCGCTATGTGCTCGATGGGCTCGGCTTGAAGCAGGACGAGGATTTCAAGGCGATCTATCTCGACCGCGCCGGCGACGGCCCCGCGATGGTCGAGGATGGCCGCGTCGCAGCACTCTGGGGCGCCGGCATCGGTTGGCCCGGCTTTGCGGCGGTAGCCTCGAGCGCGTCAGGCGCGCGCTTCATCGCGCCCAGCGCCGAGGACATCACCCGCATCCGCGCCAAGCATGCGTTCCTGAAGCCGCTCACCGTGCCGGCCGGCAGCTACCCGAAACAATCCGAGCCGATCGCCTCGCTGGGGTCCTGGAGTTTTGTGCTGACGCGCGAAGATCTGCCCGACGATGTCGCCTATCGTCTGGCGAAGACGCTTCACGGTGTCGAGCCGACATTCTGCAAGCAGCTCGCGCAAGCCTGCGAGACCACGGCCGCGAACACGGTCGCCGCCGCGCCGAAGCCGGAGCTGATCCACCCGGGCGTCGCAAAATACTTCCGCGAAATCGGAGTGCTGAAGTAGGGCACTTCCTTCCTTCTCCCCCTGTGGGAGAAGGTGGCGCGAAGCGCCGGATGAGGGGTATCTCTCCGCGAATTCAGCGAGAGCTGGTCGAGCGGAGAGATACCCCTCACCCGGCTTCGCTTCGCGAATCCACCCTCTCCCGCAAGGGGAGAAGGTACACCGTCAGCGCGGCTTCGCTACACCCTCACTTCTTCGCCATCGCACATGCCGGGTCCGGCGGACCGAAGGCCTTGTCGCCCGAGATCGTCGTGAGGATCTTGTAATAGTCCCACGGATATTTGCTCTCCTCCGGCGTCTTCACCTGCACCAGCCAGAGGTCGTGCACCATCAGATTGTCATCGCGTAAGCGGCCGTTGCGGGCGAAGAAATCCTCGATCGGCTTTTCCCGCATCTTCGCCGCGACCTTGAGCGGATCGTCGGTGCCGGTGTCCTTGATGGCGTTGAGATAGTGCATCACGCTCGAATAGACGCCGGCCTGCCACATCGACGGCATCTTGTTCATCTTGGCGAAGTAGCGCTTCGACCATTCGCGGGTTTTGTCGTCCATATCCCAATAGAACGACGTCGTCAGCAACAGCCCTTGGGCCGCCTGCAAACCGAGGCCATGAATGTCGGTGATCAGCGCCAGCAGCGCCGCCATCTGCTGGCCGCCCTTGAACACGCCGAATTCGGAGCCGGTCTTGATCTCGTTCATGTTGTTGGGCGGACCCGCCGCGATGCCGATGATCTTGGCCTTGGAGGACTGCGCCTGCAGCACGAACGAGGAGAGGTCGGGCGTGGCCAGCGGGGGTTTCACCGAGCCCAGCACCTTGCCGCCATTGGCGGTCACGACCGCGGAGGCGTCGCGCTCCAGCGAATGGCCGAAGGCATAGTCGTCGGTGATGAAGAACCAGCTGTCGCCGCCGCGCTTGACCACCGCGTCCGCGGTGCCGACCGCGAGCGCGCGGGTGTCGAACACCCACTGGATCGCGTAGGGCGAGCAGAACTTGCCGTGGAAATCCGCGGTGCCGGTCGAGTGGGTGATGAACAGCCGCTTCTTCTCGTTGGCCATGTTCTGCACCGCGAGCCCGACGGCGGAGACCGGTACGTCGACGATCAGATCGACCTGGTCGACGTCGTACCAGCGCCGCGCAATCGCGCCACCGATGTCGGCCTTGAGCTGGTGGTCGCCGACGACGATGCTGATCGGCTTGCCGAGCACGGTGCCGCCGAAATCGTCGATCGCCATCTGCGCCGCCGTCACCGAGCCTTGGCCGGTCGGCGCCGAGGCCGGACCGTTCATGTCGGTGAGCACGCCGATCTTGACGATTTCGTCGGACACCTGCGCCATCGCGGCGCCCGGCAGCAGCGCTGCCAGGAATGTCGCTGCAAAGCCGGCAGCGACCGGCAGTCCAAATCTCGTTGGCTTCATGCTTATCCTCCCCTGATCCGGCGCGTTGGCCGGTGTGCCCTCCGGGTATGGCCCGGCTGAATTGGTTTCTTTTGCAACTATTCGGGGGCGGGCGTCAACGTCAGGCGGCGAAGCGGATTTGTCCGGCGGGGGAGGGATCGTAGCCGGTCAGCTCCTCGGCGCGCTGGAGCAACCGCTTTTCGCTGAGGAACCGGATCAGGCCCTGCATGGCGGGGCGGAAATAGCTGCGCTGCCGCATCGCGAGGTCAAAATTCTCCCAGACCAGCGGCACGAAATCGAGGCCGGCCGAGCGCGCCGACGCACGCGTCGCGATTCCGCAATCGGCTTGTCCCGCGCGGACGATCTCGGCGAGATCCGGCCCGGTCAGGGCGGGCGTCTCGATCCGGCGCAAATCGCGCGTCGAGGCGCCGGCGCGCTTGAGCAGCACATCGAGCAGCATCTGCGCGCCCGTGCCCTGTTGCCGCATCGCCATCCTGGCCCCGAGCGCGAGCACGTCGGAAAGGCCGCGCAGCCGCTTGGGATTGCCCGGCGCCAGCACGAGACCCTGCTCGCGGCGCACGAACGCGACCAGCAATGCATCATGCAGGTCCGGAGCGTCACGCAGGACCGTTGCATTGGCGTCGGCGGCGAGATTGCCGTCGGCATCGAGGCTGTGGAAGTGCATTGCCACGGCCATCACCTCGTCTCGCTGCAAGCGCTCGAGCCCGCGCGCGCTGCCCTCGCTCATCGATCCCAGGCCCGAGCCGGATTCGCGCAGACCCCAATCCAGCAGCTCGTCCTGGCTGCCGCCGACGACCGGCGGCGGCTCAGCGATCAACATGCCGGCCGGACGCGCCAGTCCGGACAGCACCCAGAGGTCGAGCTCGTGCCGCGGGAAGAGCCATTTGCCGGTCACCTTGGTGCATGGGATCGCGCCGGTGGTGACGAGTTCGTACAGCTTGCGTTCGCCGAGCCGAAGATAGTCGGCGGCTTCGCTGGTCGTCAGGAATTCCATCCTGCATTCCTATGCAAATTCTTGCTTCTTTTTGGTGCTCGACGCAGGTGGAATCTGCATTTCAAGTTTTGTCCGTGACGACCATGCCTGATCATCTCGCTGCTTTGCAACACATCCCCACGCGCGATCTCTGCTTTGGTGAACGATCCTGAATCGCTCGCGTGGTGCCATTCTTGCGGGCAGTCGCGCGCGCAACTGCAATGGGCATATGCCGCTCCGCGCGTTGCCGAGATTTCCCGAGTCGTCGGCGCGCGACGCGGACAGATAAAATCTGTCGCCGGTAGTGGTTTGACGCGCGCTCTATCTTTTGTTGTCCGCATCCGACGCTGCAACGAGCAAACGCGTCACGAGTGCGGCGCAATCGATCATCATCATGATCGCGTCATAGCCAGTGGGAACCCGATCATGGCCGTCCGCCGCCTCTCCGTTGCACTCGCGCTTCTCTGCGGCCTCGCCGCGAGCGTTGCGGCGTCATCCGCGGAGGACCGCGCCATCGTGCTCGCCACGACCTCCGCGACGCAGGAGTCCGGCCTGCTCGATTACCTGCTGCCGATCTTCCGTGACAAGACCGGCATCGAGGTGACCGTGATCGCGCGGCGCGCCGACGAGGTGCTCGAGGGGGCACGAAGGGGCGAAGTCGACGTCGTGCTGATGCATGCACGGCCGCAGGAGGAGAAATTCGTTGCCGACGGTTTTGCCGCGAAGCGCTTCGACGTGATGTACAACGACTATGTGCTGATCGGGCCGAAAAGCGATCCCGCCGGCGTCAAGGGCAAGGACATCGCGACCGCGCTGAAGGCGATCGAGGCCAAGGGCGCGCCGTTCGTGACGCGCGGCGACCGCTCGGGCACGCATGCCGCGGAGCTCGCGCTCTGGATCGTCGCCGGCATCGACATCGCCCGCACCAAGGGGGCCTGGTACCGCGAGGCCAAGCAGGACATGGCTTCCGCCCTCGATGCAGCGCGCGTGGCGAACGCCTATGTGCTGTCCGACCGCGGCAGCTGGATCGCTTTTCGGGAGCGCGGCGATCTCGACATCGTGGTCGAAGGCGACAAGCGTCTGCTCAATCAGTACGGCGTGATGCTGGTGAACCCCGCGAAGTTTCCGAACGTGAAGAAGGAGCTGGGGCAGGATTTCGTCGACTGGCTGATCTCGCCCAACGGACAGGCGGCGATCGCCGGATACAAGGTCGACGGACAGCAGCTGTTCTTCCCCAATGCGGACAAATCGGGCGGCTGACCTTCGTATCGCCAGTGGTTGCCAAACCGGGCGATGCATGATCCATCATGGCGCATGACCCAGCGCCTGCCGCCATCACTGACGCCGCTCGACGCCGCACTCGCCGCGTTGCTGAAGGGGCTTGATTCGCTCGCGCCGATGGAGTTGCCGCTGAGCGAAGCGGCCGGCTGCATCGCGGCGGGCAATCCGCTGCTCCCAGCCCGACCGTCTCGTGACGTCGCTGCCGCGGACGGCTGGGCGTTATGCGCCAATGATCTGGTCGGCGCGTCCTCTTATTCGCCGCTGCCTCTCGCAACAGCGCCCGCCTGGGTCGATGCCGGAGACGCGATGCCGGCGGGATGCGGCTGCGTGCTCGATGCCGACGCGGTCGAGGTGTCTGGTCCGCTCGCCCAGGTGTTGGCGGAGGGCGTGCCGGGGCAGGGCGTCAGGCGTGCGGGAAGCGATATCGACGGACGAACGCCTGCCGCGGCAGAGGGGAATCCGCTTGGTCCTGCCGCTCTGTTGCTCGCGCGTGCCGCCGGACTGGACCGGCTGAGCGTGCGCCGTCCGCGACTGCGCATCATCAATGTACCAGGTGCAACGCTGACCATGCATCTGATTGCGGACATCGCACGCGCCGCAGGACTGGATGTGCAAACGAGCGAGGCCGGCGCGCGAGACGCGGAATCGATTGCGGGGGCGTTCGGTGCGCCCACCTGCGATCTCCTGCTGACGATCGGCGGCAGCGGTGTCGGTCGCAACGATGCTGCGGTCACGGCGCTGGCCCGGCATGGTGACGTGATCGCCCATGGTCTTGCGCTCCAGCCCGGACGCACCGCCGCGATCGGGCGGCTCGGAACGATTTCTGTTGTCGCCTTGCCCGGATCGCCGGATCACGCGCTCGCGGTCTGGCTCGCGCTCGTGCTGCCGCTCATCGATCTTTTGTCGGCGCGGCTGCCGCGCCGACAGATAGCCTTGCCGCTCGCGCGAAAAATTGCATCCAGCGTCGGCATCGCGGAAATGGTCCTGCTGGCCGAGGAACATCATGGGTGGGTGCCACTTGCGGTAGGAGAATGGCCGCTCCAGGCAATTGCCCGCGCGGATGCATGGCTGCTTGTTCCCGCCAGTCACGAGGGATTTGCAGCGGGCGCGCCGGTCGATGCCTATCTGATGCGGGAATGATGTGGGTTTAGCATGACCATGATCCCGCAATCGCAAGTCCGTAGCGCGCTCGAACAGGAACAGTTCCTCAAAATCCTTTCCCGCGAGGAGGCCCTGGCTCGCTTCGAGGCCGCGCTGTTCCCGCGCGCTCTTTTGAGCGAACCGCGCAAACTCGGTGCTGCGCTCGGTGCGTCGCTCGCTGAAGACATCACTGCGCCGATCGACGTGCCGCCGTTCGACCGTTCCAATGTCGACGGGTTCGCGGTGCGCTCGGCGGACCTTGCGACGGCCGGCGAAGGTGCGCCGGTGCGCCTCGGGTTGAATGGCGAGACCATTCACTGCGGCACCGTACCGGCGCTGCAAGTCGCCGCGGGAACGGCAACGTCGATTGCCACCGGCGGTCCGCTGCCGCGCGGCGCCGATGCCGTGGTCATGGTCGAGCATACCGAGCCGGCGGGATCGGGCGCGATCGACGTCCGTCGCGCCGCCTCGCCCGGGCAATTCATATCCTACGCGGGGTCCGATATTGCGCGCGGTGAGGCGCTACTGCGCGCCGGCACGATCATCGGCTCGCGCGAGGTCGGCATGCTGGCGGCCTGCGGTCTTGCCGAGGTGCGCGTCGTGCGCAAACCTCGTGTGGCCGTGATCTCCACCGGCGATGAACTGGTTCAGCCGGGCGAGGTGCTCGCGCCTGCTGCGATCTACGACACCAACGGCGCGATCGTCACTGCTGCGATCGACGAGAACGGCGGAGAGGCGGTTTTCCTCGGCGCCATTCCCGATGACGAAGCCCAGCTCGAAGCCGCCATGCGGCGTGCGCTGGCGGACGCTGACATGCTGGTGCTCTCCGGCGGCACGTCGAAAGGCGCCGGCGATCTCTCCCATCGCATCATCGGCCGGCTCGGCAAGCCCGGCATCATCGCGCATGGCATTGCGCTCAAGCCCGGCAAGCCGCTGTGCCTAGCGGTGTGCGACGGCAAGCCGGTCGTGATCCTGCCGGGTTTTCCGACCTCGGCGATGTTCACCTTTCACGACATGATCGTGCCGGTGCTGCGCAAGATGGCCGGACTGCCGCCGCGTTCTGATGCCAGGGTGAGCGCGACTGTGCCGGTGCGCATTGCTTCCGAGCTCGGCCGCACTGAATTCGTCATGGTCTCGCTGGTCGATGGCAAGGACGGCTTGATCGCCTATCCCTCCGGCAAGGGGTCCGGTGCGATCACGTCGTTCGCGCAGGCTGACGGTTTTCTGCGCATCGACGCGCTCGCCGACCAGATGCCGGCCGGGACTGAGGCCGAGGTGACGCTGTTCACGCCGCATGTGCGGGTGCCCGATCTCGTCATCGTCGGCAGCCATTGCACCGGCCTCGATCTTGTCACGGCGCAACTCGCGCACGCCGGCCTGACCGTGCGTTCGATCGCGGTCGGCAGTCTGGGCGGACTTGCGGCGGCACGGCGCGGCGAATGCGATCTGGCGCCGATCCATCTGTTCGACGACAAGAGCGAGACTTACAATACGCCTTACCTCGTCGAAGGGCTCGAACTCGTGCCGGGCTGGCGGCGGATGCAGGGCATCGTGTTTCGCAAGGGCGACAAGCGTTTCGAAGGCGACAGCGCGAAGGACGCCGTCGCCGCGGCGCTCGCTGATCCCTCCTGCATCATGGTCAACCGCAACCAGGGCGCCGGCACGCGCATCCTGATCGACCGGTTGCTCGGTGGTGCGCGCCCGGACGGCTATTGGAACCAGCCGCGCTCGCACAACGCGGTGGCCGCGGCGGTCGCACAGCACCGCGCCGACTGGGGCATGACCATTGCGCCGGTCGCCAACGCGGTCGGCCTCGGTTTCATTCCGCTCGCGGAGGAACATTATGACTTCGCGCTGGTCACGGCGCGCAAGCAGCGTCCTGCGGTGCAAGCCTTTCTCGCCGCACTCGGTTCGGACGAAGCGCGCGCCGCGCTGGAGCGGGCCGGATTCCGGCCGGCGTAGAGCCTGGTTAGGACGCCGCATCCAGTGCGGCCAGCCGCTCGGCTTCCGCGATATCCTCGACCGTGTTGGCATTGAAGAACGGATCGAGCGGCTCCGTCGGCCACGTCACGGTCGCGAGCGGATAACGCGCGGTCCAGCGGTCGATCTTGCGGAGGTCCTCGACCACCAGCGCGTGACGCAGTTCGTCGCGCAAGCCAACCCGCCACAAGCCGATCACCGGATGCGACTGGCCGCCTGACGCCGCAACGGCGAGCTCGGCATTCGCCGCGATGCGTTCTTCATGCAAGCGCGCGATCAAATTTCGCGGCAGGAACGGGCAGTCGCCGGCGGCACTGAGCACCCATTCCATCTCGGGCCGGTTCGCCGCGGTCCAGTCGAGCGCGGCAAGGATGCCGGCGAGCGGACCGGGAAAGCCGGGCACGTCGTCTGCGACGACCTGCAAATCGAACGCAGCGAAGCGGTCGGGATCGCCGTTGGCATTGAGGATCAGGCCGCTGCACTGCGGCTTCAGGCGTGCGATTACGCGTTCCAGGATGGTACGGCCGCCAATGGTGCGCATCGGCTTGTCGCCGCCGCCCATGCGCCGCGCGAGGCCGCCGGCGAGCAGCACGCCTTGCGTGGTCGGAAAGTTAATCGTCACTACTTTCACCCTTGCGCTTGTGCTTGGCCGATTCCTCCTCGACATAAGCGAGGTTCTGGTCGTAGACGATGCGCTCTGCCCCCGCCAACGCGATGAACCGTTTGCCGCGCGCGCGGCCGACCAGCGTCAAGCCCACCTGCCGGGCGAGATCGACGCCCCAGGCGGTGAAGCCGGAGCGCGACACCAAAATCGGAATTCCCATGCGGACCGTCTTGATCACCATCTCAGAGGTGAGCCGTCCGGTGGTATAAAGGATCTTGTCGGATGCATCGACGCCGTGGCGGTACATCCAGCCCGCGATCTTGTCGACGGCGTTGTGACGGCCGACATCCTCGGTGTAGCAGAGCGGCTCGCCCTCTCTGCACAGCACGCAGCCGTGGATCGCACCGGCCTCTAGATAGAGCGAGGGCATGGTGTTGATGGTCTGAGTCATCTGGTAGAGCCAGGAAGTGCGCAGCTCTGCCTTCGGCAACGCCACGCTCTCGACCGCCTCCAGCAGATCGCCGAAGGCCGTGCCCTGCGCGCAGCCCGAGGTCTGCGTGCGCTTCTTCAGCTTGGCTTCGAAATTGGTGTGGTGTTCGGTGCGCACCACCACCACCTGAAGGTCGTCGTCGTATTCGACCTCGGTGACCTTGTCATTATACTTCAGCATGTTCTGGTTGAGCAAATAGCCCAGTGCCAGATACTCCGGATAGTCGCCGATCGTCATCATGGTGACGATCTCCTGCGAATTCAGGTAGAGCGTCAGTGGGCGCTCCACCGGCACCTTGATCTCGATCCTGGCGCCGGACTGGTCGGTCCCGGTCACGCTCTCGGTGAGGCGCGGGTCGTCGGTGTCAGGGACGATCAGGGGCGCTGGGGCTTTGTCGATCTTCATGATGGCCGCGAGGTTAGCATGACATTCGGGTCAAGCCGATATAAGCATGCTGGCGAGAGAACGAAATGCCGCCTATTCGTCATTGCGAGCGAAGCGAAGCAATCCAGGCTGCCGCCGCGGACGCATTCCTGGATTGCTTCGCTGCGCTCGCAATGACGGAGGAGAGGGTGGTTCCATCAAGGACCGTGTCGCTGGCGGAGACGGAGCTGGAATGAAAGTCATCGGCCTTGCAGGCTGGAGCGGTGCGGGCAAGACCACGTTGTTGACGCGGCTGATCCCGCATTTCAATGCGCTTGGCTTGCGCGTCTCTGTCATCAAGCATGCGCATCACCAGTTCGACGTCGACGTGCCCGGCAAGGATTCCTGGCGCCATCGCGAGGCCGGCGCGGCCGAGGTGCTGGTTGCTTCGTCAAATCGCTGGGTGCTGATGCACGAATTACGCGGAGCGGCGGAGCCGCGTCTGCCGGAACTGTTGAGCAAATTGTCGGCCGTCGATCTCGTCGTGGTCGAGGGTTTCAAGCGCGAGCCACATCGCAAGATCGAAGTGCATCGCGCCGCCAACGACAAGCCGCTGCTGTTTCCCGATGATCCCGGAATTTTCGGGATCGCGGCCGATGTCGCCATTGAAACCCGACTGCCGACGGTCCATCTCGACGATATCGCCGCCGCCGCGGAATTGCTGCTGCGCGCGGCGATGCCGGTCGAGGAAGCGGTCGCGAAAAGCGCTGCGATGCGCTGACGAGGCACCATGGCGCAATTGTCGGACGATTGTTTTGCCTTTGGCGGACCGATGATGTCGGTCAACGAGGCCGTTGGCCTGATCACGACGCGCGTCAACGCGATTGTCGATCTCGAAACCGTGTCGCTCATCGATGCTGATGGGCGGGTGCTGGCCCGCGATATCGCGGCGCCGCTGCCGTTGCCGCCCTTCACCAATTCCGCTGTTGACGGCTACGCCGTGCGCAACGCAGATCTTCCTGATAGCGCCGAGCGGGCACTCCCGCTCGACGGCCGCATTCAGGCCGGCGGTCTGGCACTGGCGCCGATCAAGGCCGGCCACACCGCGCGCATTTTCACCGGCGCGCCGATGCCGCCGGATGCCGAAACCGTGTTCATGCAGGAAGACGTCCGCGTCGACGATACCGGCCGAATTGTGCTGCCGCCGGGCCTGAAGCAGGGTGCGAATGTCCGCCCTGCGGGAGAGGACATTCCCCAAGGCCACATTGCGCTGCGCGCAGGCCAGCGCTTGCTGCCGCAGCATGTCGCCCTCGCGGCGGCGTTCGGCCTGGTCAGGCTCGACGTCGTCAGGCGCATCCGTGTCGCGGTGTTCTCGACCGGTGACGAACTGGCCTCGCCCGGCGAGCCGCGCGCGGCCTCGCAGCTGTTCGACTCCAACCGCTTCATGCTGATGGCGATGCTGCGCCGGCTCGGCTGCCACGTCAGCGATCTCGGCATTTTGCGCGACGAACGTATCTCGCTTGCGAATGGCCTCAAGCAAGTCGCCGGCACGCATGATCTGATCCTCACCACCGGCGGCGTCTCGACCGGGGAAGAGGATCACGTCAAGGCGGCAGTCGAGAGCATCGGCTCGCTGGTGTTGTGGCGGATGGCGATCAAGCCGGGACGGCCTGTGGCGATGGGCATCATCGAGGGCACGCCGCTGATCGCATTGCCGGGCAATCCCGTCGCGAGTTTCGTCACTTTCGTGCATGTGGTGCGGCCGACGGTGCTGGCGCTTGCGGGCAGCCTGCAGGCGCCGCCGTTGCCGATCCCGGTGCGCGCGGCGTTCACCTACAAGAAGAAGGCGGGGCGTCGCGAATATGTTCGCGCCTCCTTGCGGCGCATGCAGGACGGCGCACTCGAGGCCATCAAGTTTCCACGCGAGGGCGCGGGCCTGTTGTCCTCTCTGGTCGACACCGACGGCCTCGTCGAGCTCGATGAGGAGGTTACGCGTGTCGAGCCGGGGCAGAGCGTGGGTTTCCTGTCCTATGCCGATTTGCTCTGAGTCTGGGTGCTATGTTGGCGCTGTCCTGGCGTTGACGCCATCGACCCCTCCCGCCATGTTGCGCCGATGACCAGAACGACGCTCGATCTCACCGGACTGAAATGCCCGCTGCCCGCCCTGAAGACGCGCAAAGCGCTGAAACCGTTGCAGCCGGGCGATCAGCTCGAAGTGTACTGCACCGATCCCCTGTCGGTGATTGACATTCCGAACCTGATCCGAGAGACCGGCGACACGGTGGAGATCACTGAGCGCAACGACGCGCGTATCGTGTTCTTGATTGAGAAGGCCAATCGATCGATAGAAAATCTCAATGGTGCGCCGCCCACTTAGCCGGCAGTCACTCGGTTGATACCTACCTTTTGTCTATCGACATCGATCACCACTTCTGCCCCAATCGAGTTCCTCCGCCGAGACGCGGAGGTCGAGTCTTGCCTGCGATATGCGGAGCAAATGGGCCATCGAAAGAAGCCCGGCCGTGGCGTCGGGCATAGCCCCCAAAGTTAGGGGTTTAACGTCTCGGATGCGCGTGACGATCCTGGCGCGCGTCGATCATTGTGCGGAGCAGCAGGGACAAAGGCTGCGCTGCAACGGCTGAGGAACAGGACCGTCGTGGCAGGCCGTTCAGAAGGGCGGCTTCAGGGGAGGAATGCATGTCTACCATCGAGAGCGCTGGAACACTTTCGGGTGCCGGCGCAGGTTTTCTGGATCGCGAGCGGACCATCGCGACCGCGGGGTTCAATCGCTGGCTGGTGCCCCCGGCCGCCCTGTGCATCCATCTCTGCATCGGCATGGCCTACGGTTTCTCGGTGTTCTGGCTGCCGCTGTCGCGCGCGATCGGAGTGACCGCGCCGAAGGCGTGCGCAGAGATGTCGCTGTTTCAGGAGCTGTTCACGACCAGCTGCGACTGGAAGGTCGCCAGCATGGGGTGGATGTACACGCTCTTTTTCGTGCTGCTCGGTATCGCGGCTGCGGTTTGGGGCGGCTGGCTGGAGCGCGTAGGCCCGCGCAAGGCCGGCTTCGTCTCGGCGCTGTGCTGGTGCGGCGGCCTCTTCCTCGGTGCGATCGGGGTTTATACCCATCAGCTCTGGTTGTTGTGGCTGGGTTCGGGCGTGATCGGCGGCATCGGTCTCGGCCTTGGCTATATCTCGCCGGTGTCGACGCTGGTCAAATGGTTCCCGGACCGCCGCGGCATGGCGACCGGCATGGCCATCATGGGCTTCGGCGGCGGCGCCATGATCGGCGCACCGCTGGCGAACCTGTTGATGAACTACTTCAAGACCCCGACCTCGGTCGGCGTCTGGGAGACCTTCGTCACGATGGGCGTCATCTACTTCGTGTTCATGATGATCGGCGCGTTCCGCTATCGTTTGCCGCCGCCCGGCTGGCAGCCCGAGGGCTGGACCGCGCCGTCGAAGGCCAACGCGATGATCTCGAAGGCCAATGTCCATCTCAACGACGCGCACAAGACGCCGCAGTTCTGGCTGATCTGGTGGGTGCTGTGCCTGAACGTGTCGGCCGGCATCGGCGTGATCGGGATGGCCTCGCCGATGCTCCAGGAGATCTTCGCCGGCAAGTTGATCGGCCTGCCTAACATCGGCTTCAACGCGCTTGATGCGGGACAGAAGGCGCAGATCGCCGCGATCGCGGCGGGCTTCGCCGGATTGCTGTCGCTGTTCAACATCGGCGGCCGCTTCTTCTGGGCATCGCTGTCGGACAAGATTGGGCGGAAGAACACTTACTATACGTTCTTCATCCTCGGCATCGTGCTCTACGCGTTGGCGCCGACTTTTGCGGCGATGGGTTCGAAGCTGCTGTTCGTGCTTGGCTTCGGCATCATCCTGTCGATGTATGGCGGCGGCTTCGCCACCGTGCCGGCCTACCTTGCCGACATGTTCGGAACCCAGTTCGTCGGCGCCATCCATGGCCGGCTGCTGACGGCGTGGTCCACCGCGGGCATCATCGGCCCCGTCGTCGTCAACTACATCCGCGAGTTCCAACTCGCGGCAGGCGTGCCGCGCGACCAGCTCTACAACACGACGATGTACATCCTCTGCGCCATGCTGATCGCGGGCCTGATCTGCAACTATCTGATCAAGCCGGTCGATTCGAAATGGCACATGAAGGAGGCTGATGTCGCCAAGTTGCAGGCGGCAAGCGCCAACGCCGCCGCCGCGGGGCCGCACGGCTCCTACGGCATCGGATTTGGCGGGCTTGACGCCAAGGCGGCGCTGTTCTGGGCCTTCGTCGGCGTCCCCCTGCTTTGGGGTGTCTGGAAGACATTGGAGAGCGCGGTCAAAATCTTCTGATCCGCCGTTGAAACAGAAGCGGGATGCTCATCAGGCGTCCCGCTTCGTTGGCCTTTCAGACATCATCAAGAATGGGACTTAGGGGGATTAAAATGATTCGCACCCGAACTTGCCTTCGAACTTGCCTTGCGGCCGCGTTGCTCGTCGCTGGCCTTCATGCCGCATCCGCGCAGACGACAACGACACCGGCGGCGCCTGCTGCAACGACCGAAGCCAAGCCTGGCAAGATGAAACTCACCATGCAGAAGCTGAAAGACATGAAGGCGAAATGGGCAGCCAACAAGCCGAAGCTGAAAGCCTGCCGCGCCGACGTGAAGGCCAAGGGCCTCGCCGGCGATGACCGCTGGTTCTACATCGAAGAGTGCATGAGCAAGACCTGAGATCAGGTTCCGTCTGGCGCACGCGTAAAGGGGCATGGCGGGTGACCGCCTGCCTCCTAAATCATTCTAGAGACGCTCTAAATTGTCTTGCATCTGGCATACCAGAGACTAGAGTTGCGTCGAATTTGGCTTGGTCGGCGGGACGCAGAACCGGTGGTTCCGCTGATCGAATCGGGAAACGAAGGCTGATCGCTTTGGCGATCCGGCCTAGACTGATCACGCATTTGAAGAGAACGCGACCTCTCCATGAGCAGCAACGACGACGTTCACAAGGTTCGCGAGTTCGAACATCCCGGCCAGGGACGGAAGCGCGCCAAGTCCACGCCCAAGGGACGGCAGGTCGATCCCACCGCCGCGCATGAGATCGCACAGCTGCTCGGCGACAGGCCGCGGCGTCGCGACCTCTTGATCGAATATCTGCATCTGATCCAGGACAAGTACCGCCAGATCTCGGCCGCGCACCTCGCTGCGCTCGCCGACGAGATGAAGCTCGCGTTCGCCGAAGTGTTCGAGACTGCGACCTTCTACGCGCATTTCGACGTGGTGAAGGAAGGCGAGCCCGATATCGCACCGCTGACGATCCGCGTCTGCGATTCGCTGACCTGCGCGATGCTCGGCGGAGAGAAGCTGCTCGCCGATCTGCAGGACGCGTCGGGCCCCGGCATCCGCGTGGTACGCGCGCCCTGCGTCGGCCGCTGCGACACGGCGCCTGCTGCGGAAGTCGGACACAACTTTGTTGACCACGCGACGGTCGCGAATGTCATGGCGGCGGCGAAGGCTGGCGACACCCACGCGCATCTGCCCAAATATATCGGCTATGAGGCCTATGTCGCCGGCGGCGGCTACAAGCTGCTCAATCGCCTGCGCTCGGGGGAACTGGCGACGGACGACCTGCTGAAGGCACTCGACGACGCCTCGTTGCGCGGTCTCGGCGGCGCCGGCTTCCCGACGGGACGGAAGTGGCGCGCGGTGCTCGGTGAACCAGGCCCGCGGCTGATGGCGATCAACGGCGACGAGGGCGAGCCCGGCACGTTCAAGGATCGCGTCTATCTCGAAAGCGATCCGCACCGTTTCCTCGAGGGCATGCTGATCGGCGCCCATGTGGTGCAGGCCTCGGATATCTACATTTACCTCCGCGACGAATATCCGGCGTCGCGCGAAATCCTCGAACGCGAGATCGCAAAGCTCCCGCCGGGCGGTCCGACGCTGCACATGCGCCGCGGCGCCGGCGCCTATATCTGCGGCGAGGAATCCTCGCTGCTCGAGAGCATCGAGGGCAAGCGCGGCCTGCCCCGGCACAAGCCGCCTTATCCATTCCAGGTCGGTCTGTTCGGCCTGCCGACGTTGATCAACAACATCGAGACCTTGTGGTGGGTGCGCGACATCGTCGAGAAGGGCGCCGACTGGTGGAAGGGGCACGGCCGCCATGAGCGGCACGGCCTGCGCAGCTTCTCGGTCTCGGGCCGCGTCAAGAATCCCGGCATGAAACTCGCGCCTGCTGGCATCACCGTGCGCGAGCTGATCGACGAATATTGCGGTGGCATGGCCGACGGCCATCAGTTCTACGCGTACCTGCCGGGTGGTGCGTCCGGCGGCATCCTGCCGGCGGCGATGGACGACATCCCGCTCGATTTCGGCACGCTTGAAAAATACGGCTGCTTCATCGGCTCTGCCGCGATCGTGATCCTGTCGCAAAAGGACAGCGTGCGCGCGGCCGCGTTGAACCTGATGAAGTTCTTCGAGGACGAGAGCTGCGGCCAGTGCACGCCGTGTCGCGTCGGAACCCAGAAGGCCGCACTGCTGATGCAGCAACCGGTCTGGAACCGCGCTCTCCTGGACGAATTGAGCCAGGCGATGCGCGATGCCTCGATCTGCGGGCTTGGACAGGCGGCATCGAATCCGCTGTCCACTGTGATCAAATATTTCCCTGACGAGTTCAAGGAAGCGGCCGAATGACGAAGATTACGTTCGAGCTCGACGGCAAGCAGGTCGAGGCCAATGCAGGCGAGACGATCTGGCAAGTCGCAAAACGCCAGGGCCGCGAGATTCCGCATCTGTGCTACTCGCCCGCGCCTGATTATCGCCCCGATGGCAATTGCCGCGCCTGCATGGTCGAGATCGAGGGCGAGCGCGTGCTCGCGGCGTCCTGCAAGCGCACGCCGTCGGTCGGCATGAAGGTGAAGACCGAGAGCGCGCGCGCGGTGTCCGCGCAAAAGATGGTCATGGAGCTGCTGGTCGCCGATCAGCCGGCACGCGAGACCTCGCACGATCCGGACTCCAAATTCTGGCATTGGGCCGAAACCACGGGGGTCACCGAGAGCCGCTTCCCTGCCGCCGAGCGTTGGGCGACCGACGCCAGCCATCCGGCGATGCGCGTCAATCTCGATGCCTGCATCCAGTGCGGCCTCTGCGTGCGCGCTTGCCGTGAGGTCCAGGTCAACGACGTCATCGGCATGGCCTATCGCAGCCACGGCTCGAAAATCGTGTTCGATTTCGACGATCCCATGGGCGAATCCACCTGCGTCGCCTGCGGCGAATGTGTGCAGGCCTGTCCGACCGGAGCCCTGATGCCGGCCGTGATGCTCGACGAGGCGCAGACCCGTGTCGTCTATGCCGACAAGAAGGTGGATTCGCTCTGTCCGTTCTGCGGCGTCGGCTGCCAGGTGACCTATGAGGTCAAGGACGAGAAGGTGATCTATGCCGAGGGCCGCGATGGCCCGGCCAACCGTAACCGTCTTTGCGTCAAAGGCCGCTTCGGCTTCGACTACATCCACCATCCGCATCGCCTGACCAAGCCGCTGGTGCGGCTGCCGAACGCGAAGAAGGATTCCAACGACCAGGTCGATCCGGCCAATCCCTTCACGCATTTCCGCGAAGCGAGCTGGGAAGAAGCGCTCGACATCGCGGCCAAGGGCCTCGTCAAGATCCGCGACGAGAAGGGCGTGAAGGCGCTGGCCGGCTTCGGCTCGGCGAAGGGTTCGAACGAGGAGGCCTATCTGTTCCAGAAGCTGGTGCGTACCGGCTTCGGCTCCAACAACGTCGACCATTGCACCCGTCTGTGCCACGCCTCGTCGGTCGCGGCGCTGTTCGAAGGTCTGAGCTCAGGCGCGGTGTCCGCGCCGTTCTCGGCTGCGATGGACGCCGAGGTCATCATCGTGATCGGCGCCAACCCGACCGTGAACCATCCGGTCGCCGCGACCTTCATCAAGAACGCGGTCAAGCAGAACGGCGCAAAGCTGTTCGTCATGGACCCGCGCCGGCAGACGCTGTCGCGCCATGCGACCAAGCATCTGCAGTTCAAGCCGGGCTCCGACGTCGCCATGCTGAACGCGATGATCCACACGATCATCACCGAAGGGCTGACCGACGACCAGTACATCGCCGGCTACACCGAGGGATTCGAGGACCTCAAGGAGAAGATCAAGGAGTTCACGCCGGAGAAGATGGAGCCGATCTGCGGCATCCCGGCGCAGACCCTGCGTGAGGTCGCGCGAACCTATGCACGGGCAAAATCGTCGATCATCTTCTGGGGCATGGGCATCAGCCAGCATGTCCACGGCACCGACAATGCGCGCTGCCTGATTGCGCTGGCGCTGATCACCGGCCAGGTCGGCCGCCCCGGCACCGGCCTGCATCCGCTGCGCGGCCAGAACAACGTGCAGGGCGCTTCCGACGCCGGTCTGATCCCGATGTTCCTGCCGGACTATCAGCCGGTCGGCCGCGACGACATGCGCGGTGCCTTCGAGAAGCTGTGGGGCCAGGATCTCGATCCCGTGCGCGGTCTGACCGTGGTCGAGATCATGAACGCGATTCACGCGGGCGAGATCACGGGCATGTATATCGAGGGTGAGAACCCTGCGATGTCCGACCCCGATCTCCAGCATGCGCGCGGAGCACTCGCGATGCTCGATCATCTCGTCGTGCAAGATCTATTCGTCACGGAAACTGCTTTCCACGCCGACGTCATCCTGCCGGCCTCGGCGTTTGCCGAAAAGGAAGGCTCCTTCACCAACACTGATCGCCGCGTGCAGCTCGCGCGCCAGGTAATCAAGCCGCCGGGCGATGCGCGGCACGATCTTTGGATCATCCAGGAGATCGGCAAGCGCATGGGCCTGCCGTGGAATTATGCCGGTCCCGGCGAAGTCTTCACCGAGATGGCAGAGTTGATGCCGTCGTTGAAGAACATCACCTGGGAGCGGCTGGTCCGCGAGGGCGCGGTCACCTATCCCGTCGATGGTCCCGACATGCCCGGCAACGAGATCATCTTCACCACGGGCTTCCCGACTGCGAGCGGCCGCGGCAAGATCGTGCCGGCTCACGTCATCCCGCCGGACGAGATCCCCGACGTCGAATATCCGATGGTGCTCTCGACCGGCCGCGTGCTGGAGCACTGGCACACCGGCTCCATGACCCGCCGCGCGCAGGTGCTCGACCAGATCGAGCCCGAGGCGGTTGCGTTCATGTCGCCGAAGGACATGCACAGGAAGAAGCTCGCGCCGGGCGATTTCATTCGGCTCGAGACCCGCCGCGGCGCGGTCGAGGTCAAGGTCCGCTCCGACCGCGACGTTCCCGAGAATATGGTGTTCATGCCGTTCTGCTACGCGGAGGCGGCGGCGAATTTGTTGACCAACCCGGCGCTCGATCCGTTCGGCAAGATCCCGGAGTTCAAGTTCTGCGCGGCGAGAGCCGAGCGCGCCGAGATGCGCGACGCGGCGGAGTAGGGCTGCGGCGTCATTGCGAGCGAAGCGAAGCAATCCAGACTGCCTCCGCGGCAAGATTCTGGATTGCTTCGTCGCTTCGCTCCTCGCAATGACGGTGGTAAACGTGACACATGTCCAAAGCCACCCCAGCCACACGTGCGCTCACCGCCGCCAGTGTTGCCTTCACCGTCCACGCTTACGACTACGATCCCGATGCCGAGAGCATCGGCCTCCAGGCGGCTGCCGCACTCGGTGAGGATCCCGCTCGCGTCTTGAAGACGCTGATGGCGCTGGTCGATGGCAAGCCGGTCTGCGTGATCGTCCCATCCGACCAGGAAGTCTCGATGAAGAAGCTCGCCGCTGCTTTCAGCGGCAAGTCGGCGCAGATGATGAAGCCGCCGGAGGCCGAGCGCCTCACCGGGTACAAGGTTGGCGGCATCAGCCCGTTCGGGCAGCGGAAGCCCGCGCGCACCGTGATCGAGCAGAGCGCGCTCGCACATGACTATGTGTACGTCAATGGCGGTCAGCGCGGACTGCAGGTGCGGCTCGGTCCAGGCGATGTGCGGGACGTCTTGAAGGCGATTGCCGCAGAACTGGTCGCCTGAGCGCCGCGCTCTGCTACTGCTTTTGCAACAGCTTCAGCCGACAGCGCAGCGCTTCGCGGATGTGTGTGCGCGCGAGCTGCTCTGCTTTGCCGCCGTCGCGAGCCGCGATGGCTTCGATGATGGCCTGGTGCTCACCGTGGCTGGTCGAGGGGCGGCCCGATACCGTGAACGTGGTTGGACCGAGCAGGGCGATCCAGTCCTGCAATTCGCGCGAAGCGTTGTCGAGATAGCGGTTGCGCGCGGCGCGGCAGATCGCCTCGTGGAAGGCGCGGTTGAGCCTTGCCATGTCTCCTACCATGTCGGTCGCGTCGGCCCCGGACCCTTCGATAAAGGCCTGCTCGATGTCCCTGAGCGCATCGATCTCGGGCGCCGAGGCGTGCTCGGCCGCAAGTCGGGCGGCGGCGCCCTCCATGATCTCGCGCATGGCGTAGAGTTCGAGCACCTCGGAGATGTCGAGGTTGCGTACGATCAGGCCGCGGCCGCCGGCAGGTTCGACGAACCCGCGTGCGGCAAGCCGCCCCAGAGCTTCCCGCACCGGGGTGCGGCTGACCTTCAGCCGCTGGGCGACCTCTTCCTCGCGCAGGCGGTCGCCGGCGCGGTAGCTGCCGGCCTGCAGCGCCTCGCAGAGCGAGCGGAACACGGCTTCGCCGAGCGCCACGCCGCCGCCGCGCGCGATCGAGCCGCCTGCCTTTGTCGAGCGTTTTGCCATGCGTCCTCGTGGGCTCCCGCATCCTGCCCATGCAGGGATGGCGCTTGCCGGACGTTTGTATAGCTTTGTATACAAAGGTGCGCAATGGCCCCGGATTGACCGGGGCCGCCGGCGGGCAGAATGTCTCCAACTTCGTCGCATCGGGCAGACGGCATGAGCAGCAAATACGATGTGCTGGTGATCGGCGGCGGCAACGCGGCGCTGTGTGCGGCAATCAGCGCGCGACGTGGTGGGGCGTCGGTTCTGGTGCTCGAAGGTGCGCCAAAATTCTATCGCGGCGGCAACACGCGCCACACCCGCAACATGCGCTGCGCCCATGACGAGGCGACCGAAATCCTCACCGGCCCCTACACCGAGGAGGAGTTTTGGGAAGATCTGCTGCGCGTCACCGGCGGCCAGACCGACGAGCTGCTCGCCCGACACATGATCCGTGAGTCCAAGGACATCTTGAACTGGATCGTGGAGCAGGGCGTGCGCTGGCAGCCGTCGCTCGGCGGCACGCTGAGCCTCGGTCGCACCAACTCCTTCTTTCTCGGTGGCGGCCGCGCGATGCTGAACGCACTTTATCTCACCGCCGAGAAGCTCGGCGTCGAGGTCGAATACGACGCCGAGGTCACCGACCTTGTGATCGAGGACGGCATGTTCCTCGCCGCCCGTCTCAAACGGCCGATCAAGGGCAACACCGAGATCCGCGCGACGTCGCTGGTCGCCGCTGCCGGCGGGTTCGAGGCCAACATCGAATGGCTGAAGCAATATTGGGGCGAGGCCGCCGACAATTTCCTGATCCGCGGCACGCCTTATAACCGCGGCTCGATCCTGAAGATGCTGCTCGCCAAGGGCGTGCAGGAGGTCGGCGATCCCACCCAGTGCCATGCGGTCGCGATCGACTCCCGCGCGCCGAAATTCGACGGTGGCATCATCACAAGGCACGATTCGGTCGTGTTCGGCATCGTCGTCAACAAGCACGCGCAGCGCTTTTATGACGAGGGCGAGGACATCTGGCCGAAGCGCTACGCGATCTGGGGCCGGCTGGTGGCCGCGCAGCCCGACCAGATCGCCTACATCATCTTCGACTCGACCGTTGTCACCAGCTTCATGCCGACGCTGTTTCCCCCGATCGCCGGGCAGACCGTGGCTGAGCTCGCCGGCAAGCTCGAGCTCGATCCGGCCGCACTGGAAAAGACCATCACCGAATTCAACGCCGCGGTGCGGCCCGGCACCTTCGACCACACCATTCTGGACGATTGCCGCACCGAAGGCATCACGCCGCCGAAGTCGCATTGGGCGCGGCGGATCGAGACGCCGCCCTATCTTGCCTATCCGGTACGGCCCGGCATCACCTTCACCTATCTCGGCACGCGCGTGACCAGGGAAGCGCGGATGCTGATGGCTGACGGCAAGCCGTCGGCGAACATGTTCGCGGCCGGCGAGATCATGGCCGGCAACGTGCTCGGCAAGGGTTATGCCGCCGGTATGGGCATGACCATCGGCAGCGTGTTCGGACGGATTGCAGGACGGGAAGCGGCGCGGCACGCCAAGAACTAGGACGAAGAAAAGAACAGGGAGAAACCATGTCACGCATTGCCACTGCCGCGATCGCGGCGCTGCTGATCGTCGGCCACGCCCAGGCGGCCGAGCCGATCACGCTACGAGACATGGGTTCGTTTCATGTCGGCGGCCGCCTTGTCGAAATCTCCGGCAAGCCGGTGAGGGAGGTTGTGTTCGCGCCTGGTGGCGTGCCGGCCAAGGTCGATCCCAACGGCACGTATCAGGTCGAGCAGATGTACGTGCAATATTTTCTGCCGGCTAACGAGAAGGGTGCCTATCCCTTGCTGATGTGGCACGGCGGCGGATTGACGGGCGTCACCTACGAGACCACGCCGGACGGACGCGAAGGCTGGCTGAATTATTTTCTGCGCAAGGGGTGGGCCGTCTATAACTCCGACGCGGTAGAGCGCGGACGCGCGGGCTGGGCGCAATACCCCGATATCTTCAAAGGCGAGCCGGTCTTCCTGACCACGGCCAATCCGTTCGAGCGTTTCCGCATCGGCGATGGACCGAACTCATACGATCCCGATCCCGCCAAGCGAAGACTGTTGCCGGGCAGCCAGTTCCCCGTCGAGGGTTACGAGAATTTCGTCAAGCAGAACGTGCCGCGCTGGACCACGACCGACGATGCGACCATCGCCGCCTATATCGCCGAGATCGATCGCGTCGGCCCCTCGGTGCTTCTGTTCCACAGCCAAGCCGGCACCTTCGGCTTCAAGGTCGCGCAAGCCCGTCCCGACAAGGTCAAGGCGCTGATTGCGATCGAACCGGCCGGTATCGGCGATCCCGCCAAGGCGGATGTGCTGAAGAACATCCCGACCCTCATCATCTACGGCGACTATATCGAGCGCGATTCGCGTTGGCCCAAGATTCGCGCCAACGGCATCGCCTTTGCGGATGCCATCAAGGCGGCCGGGGGTAGTGTCGACATCGTCGATCTCCCGCAGGCTGGTATCAAGGGCAATTCGCATATGGTGATGATGGACAAGAACAACCTCGATGTCGCAGCCCTGATCCAGAAATGGCTCGAGGGCAAAGGCCTGACGAAGTAAAGCCATGCACGGAACCAGAATTTTGGACGAAGCCGACCGCCTGATGACGGTCTGCAATTCCTGCCGTTACTGCGAGGGTCTTTGCGCGGTATTTCCCGCCATGGAGATGCGGCGCGCCTTCTCCGACGGCGACCTCAATTATCTCGCCAATCTCTGCCACGGCTGCGGCGCCTGCTATGTCGACTGCCAGTTCTCGCCGCCGCACGAATTCAACGTCAACGTCCCGCAGACGCTGGCGATCGCGCGTGCGGAATCCTACGCGGCCTATGCCTGGCCGCAGGCGCTGTCCGGTGCCTTTGCGCGCAACGGCCTCGTCATCAGCATCGTCGCCGCGCTCAGCATGGCCGCCTTCATCCTCGGCTTCGCGGCACTGAACGACCGCAGCGTGCTGGTCGGCGTGCACACCGGCCCCGGCGCGTTCTACAAGTTGATGCCGCACAATGCGATGGCGGCGTTGTTCAGCGCCGCCTTCCTTTATGGGATCTTCGCGCTGGTGATGAGCGTGCGTGCGTTCTGGCGGGATATCGGCCCGCCGATCGCTGGCCGTGCGGACGGTGGCTCCATCTTTCAGGCGATGCGCGACGCTGGTGAGCTGCGCTATCTCCATGGTGGCGGCGTCGGCTGCTACAATGAGGATGACAAGCCGACCGACCGGCGCAAGCTTTTCCATCACCTGACCTTCTACGGCTTCCTGCTCTGCTTCGCCGCGACCTCGGTCGCCACGCTGTATCACTATCTGCTCGGCCGCGAGGCGCCGTATCCCTGGTGGGATCTGCCGGTGGTTCTCGGCACGCTCGGTGGCATCGGCCTGATCATCGGGCCGATCGGCCTGTTCGTCGCCAAGATGCGGCGCGACCCGGCGCTGCTCGACGAGCAGCGCTACGGCATGGATGTCGGCTTCATCGCCATGCTGTTCCTGACCGGCTTCACCGGCATGTTGCTTCTGCTCTTGCGGGAGACCGTCGCCATGGGACCGCTGCTGGCGTCGCATTTGGGTGCAGTGTTCGCGCTGTTCATCACCATGCCCTACGGCAAGTTCGTGCACGGCATCTATCGCTTCGCGGCACTGGTGCGTTATGCGCAGGAGCGGCGCGGAGAAGGCAGTTCTTGAGATTCAGACTTGCGCAAGCGGGTTTCGCGCACGTGAGCGGTAGAGAGAAGAAGTTCGGCATCCCGGTAAGGAGGTTCGGCGGCGCGTGAGCGCCGCAGTCGCCCTTGAAAAATGCTATCAGAAGCTCTATCTTGATAGCATTGCAGTCAGTCTCCGGAGGACGCTATCATGGCCGCCGTCACCATCCGCAACCTTTCCGAGGAGGCGCATCGCGCCCTGAAAGTCCGCGCGGCGCAGCACAATCGCAGTGCGGAAGCGGAAATGCGCGCCATTCTAGAGGCCGCAGTGCGTCCCGAGGGCCGGCTGCGGCTTGGCACCGCTCTTTCGGAGATGAGCCGGAAGATCGGCCTCACCAATGCCGACGTCGAGGCACTTGAACATGGCCGCGACGCGCGTCCCGCTGAGCCGGTACGCTTCGAATGATCCTGCTCGATACCAATGTGGTCTCCGAGGCTATGAAGCCCGAACCGCATCCATCGGTCCGTGACTGGCTCGACGCCCAGGCGGCTGAGACGCTGTTTCTCTCCAGCGTCACCATCGCCGAACTGTTGTTCGGGATCGGCGCGTTGCCGCGCGGCAAGCGTAGGGACAGGCTGGCAGCTGCGCTCGACGGCGTGCTGGACCTGTTCGCGGCCCGCATTCTGCCCTTCGATACCACCGCGGCGCGGCGCTATGCCGATCTCGCCGTCAAGGCGCGCGCGGCCGGGAAAGGCTTTCCCACGCCCGATGGCTATATCGCCGCGACCGCCGCCGCGCACGGGTTCGCAGTGGCATCGCGGGACACGAGTGCGTTCAAGGCTGCCGGTCTGACGATAATCGATCCCTGGACCGTGACCACCTGACGGGGGGCGGGCGCATCACGTTCTGCGAAATCGGTGATCGCCGGGTGGATCTCGCGAGCGCTGCAATCGGCTTCCTGCGGCTCGCATAGTCGATGTTGAGGGTCGCGAACCCGGTCGCCTGGAGTGCCCGCTAAAGACGTTTCAGGGTACGAAGGTTCGCGCGATGCCGTGAAGCAGAACCACTCCTGGGCATCGCCCGTCGCCTGATTGAGGCGCCTCGTGCATCTCGCTTATGCCACCTCGCGCTCTGGTCCAGACGCCTGCTCGCGGGCCATCGTCGTTGCGGTGACGTAGTCGGTCTTGCCGGTCCCGAGCAGTGGCACCTTGTCGACCACCATGATCGCAGCGGGAACAGTCAGCTCGGACGCGCCGATCGCCTTGGCCTGGCCCTGCATTGCGCTGCGCTCGGCAGTCTTCTCTGTCGTCAGCAACACGATGCGCTCGCCCTTTCGCTGGTCCGGGATTGACACGGCGACCGAACCGGCCTGCGGCCACAGCGCCGTCGCGATGTTCTCGACCGCCGACAGCGAGACCATTTCGCCGGCGATCTTGGCAAAGCGCTTGGCGCGGCCCTTGATGGTGATGAAGCCGGCCGGGTCGATCGCGACGATGTCGCCGGTGTCGTGCCAACCCTCGGCGAGCGATTCGAGCACGCCCGGATTTTCCGCCCGCAAGTATCCGAGCATCACGTTCGGTCCGCGCACCGAGAGGCGTCCGCCTTCCTCGATGCCGGGGACCGGGTCGAGGCGGCTTTCCATCAGCGGCGACAGGCGGCCGACCGTGCCGGGGCGGTTGGCCATCGGCGTGTTCATCGCCAGCACCGGCGCGGTCTCGGTAACGCCGTAGCCTTCGAGGATGCGGATGCCGTAGCGCTCCATGAAGACCTGTCGGGTGCGATCCTTGACCGCCTCGGCGCCGGCGATCACCAGGCGCAGGGTCCGGAAGTCGTAGGCATGCGCCGAGCGGGCGTAGCCGGTGAGGAACGTGTCGGTGCCGAACAGGATCGTGGCGCCGGTCTGGTAGATCAGCTCGGGCACGATCCGGTAGTGCAGCGGCGAGGGGTACATGTAGATCGGAATGCCCGCGAGCAACGGCATCATCATTCCGCCGGTCAGCCCGAAGGAGTGGAACACCGGCAGCACGTTGAACACCTTGTCATTGGCGTTGGCATCGACCCGCGCCAGCGCCTGTGCGGCGTTCGCAAGGATGTTGCGGTGAGACAGCACCACGCCCTTGGGTGTGCCTTCCGAGCCCGATGTGAACAGCACGACGGCCGGATCGCTGGCCTGGCGGACGACGCGCGGCGTAGTCCCGGCGAGCAGGCCCTTGATCTTGTCGGCCGTGCCGATCGAGGCGCGGACATCCTCGAGATAGACGACGCGAACTTCCGCGGAGATCGCGGCCATCAGCTTGTCGAGCTTGCCCTTCTCGATGAAGGCCTTGGACGTCAGCACGGTCTTGACCTGTGCGGCCTTCATGGCGGCGAGGACGTTGACCGGGCCGGCCGAGAAGTTGAGCATCGCCGGGACCCGACCGATGTTTTGTAGCGCCATGAAGACGACGGCGACGCCCGCGGAATTCGGCAGCAGCACGCCGACATTCTCGCCGACAGCGGTGCCGTTCTCCAGCTTCCGGCTCAAGACCTGCGCGCCCAGGATCAGCTTGCGATAGGTCAGCTTGGTGCCGAGCGCATCCTCAATGATGACCTTGCCGGTGTCGCGATCGCGGTAAGCGTGTCCGAGCGCCTCGAACAGGGTGTGATCGAGCATGGCGTTCTTCACCATCGCGTCGATCATCACGTCCTGAAGTGCGGCGCCCGCGGCGTTGCGGCGCGTCTTGCCCTTGAGCGACGGATCGACCGGAAGCTTGACCGGCGGCAGGATGGTGACGGTCACCCGCGGAAACCACGTGCGCTTGATCTGGCTGCCGTTGAGATAGCTGAGATGCGAGCGTTGGGCGCCTTCGATGCGGACCGGGACGACGACCGCGTCGGCCTTGTCCGCGATCATCGCGGTGCCGTCATAGACCTTCATCAGCGAGCCGGAGACGGTAATGCGTCCCTCCGGAAAGATCACCACCGGCTCTCCGGCGGCGACGAGCTTGATGAGGTCGCGCGCGGCCAGCGGCTTGCTGGGGTCCATGGTGTAGTGCTTGACCACGCGCAGGAACGGCTTGGCCCACCAGGCCTTGGCGATGCCGGTATCGACCGCGAAGCTCGCGTCGATCGGCAGCACGGCGTGCAGCAGCGGGCCGTCGATCAGGCTGACATGGTTGGGCGCGATCAGCATGCGCGTGCCAGCAGGCGGCAGGTTCTCCAGCCCGCGGACCTCGGTGCGGAACAGCGCGCGGAACAGCAGACCGCCGAAGTCACGCACGCCTTCCTTGCCCCACTTCGTCAGCACGAACCAGACCGCGCCGAAGCTGGCGACGCCGAGGCCGAAGAAGATCCAGCCGATGTGCAATCCGCCGGCCTGCAGCAGCGCGACGAACAGCGAGCCGGCCACCATGAAGGCGGCCTGCAGCACGTTGCCGGCGGCGATGATGCGGGCGCGCTCCGAGGGAGCGGACCAGGCCTGGACGGCGGCGAAGGACGGCACGACGAACAGCCCGCCGCCGAATGCGAAGGCGACGAAGTCGAGCAGCATGCGCAGTCCCGCGAACGAGGTCGCGAAGTCGCCCGCGGTGATGTCCTGGCCCTTGGCGGTCACGCCGATCGCCCAGGCGAGGTCGAGGCCGGCAAACCCCATCATGATGGCGCCGATCGGCACCAGCGCGAGGTTTGGGCGAACGTGGCTCAGATTCGCGGCGAACAGCGAACCGACGGCGATGCCGATTGCGAAGATCGCGAGACACAACGTCACCACGCCCTCGGTACCACCGATGACCTCCTTGACCAGCGCCGGCAGCAGCGAGAGCACGATGGCGCCCACCAGCCAGAACCAGGAGACGATCACGGTGCCGTCCCACAGCCGGTGATCGGCGTGCAGCGTCTTCAGCAGGCCGAGCGTCGAGGTCCAGGGATTGGCGTTGACCGGAAGATCGGGTGCAGACGGCGTCGTCGCGGGAATGCGGGAGGCGAAGGTCCAGGACAGCAGGGCCAGCACGACCACGGCCGATGCGACCCAGCCCATATGCGCGGAGCCGGCCACGAACTGGCCGCCGGCAACGGTGCCGAGCAGGATGGCCATGAAGGTCGCGCCTTCGACCAGCGCGTTGCCGGTCGCGAGCTCGCCGAGCTCGAGCTGGTCCGGCAGCATCGAATATTTCACGGGACCGAACAGCGCGGCGATGACGCCGAACAGTGCGAGCGCTGCGAACAGCAGCGGCACCGAGTGCAGGAAGAAGCCGGCCGCGGCAAAGCCCGCGGCAAAGATCTCGGCGAATTTGAGCCGCCTTGCGACGACGGATTTGACGTATTTGTCGGCGAGCTGGCCGCCGAGCCCGGACAGGATGAAATAGGGGAAGATGAAGACGGCGCCTGCGACCGTCACCAGCGCATCGCCGTGGCCGGTCGCGGCACTGTAAAGCAGGATGATGACGAGTGCGTTCTTGAGCACGTTGTCGTTCAGCGCCGAGAAGAATTGCGCCCAGAACAGCGGCGCGAAGCGGCGTGACGACATCAAATCCCTGATCATGACTAGTCCTGTTTTGGAAACGCTGTCTGAGGTTGTTTCATTGTCGGATGGGCGTCGGGACCGGAGGAGATGCGACGGGCATTTGCGGGTTGACGACGATCGTCCCGGCCTGCTCTGCGCCTTTGCCTTCCGATCCTGTTGGTCTCCGCGTGGCGTGGTTTGGTTCGCAAATGGTTGGTCGCGGCTCTGTCACGCTCCGGCAAGGCGGCGTGCTCGCCTCAGGTGAGATGGGCTAGGCGGCGAAAGGGCGAGAGGCGGCCGAGCAGGCTAATGCGGCGGCCCTCATGACGGGCACGGCCGCGGTTAGCCCGCCACATCCGGAAGGTCGCCCGGCGCTCGGTCAGGACGCCGGCGATGTCGCAGGCATTTGCGATGCGATCGATCGGCCCCGTCGCGAACCGCAGGAGGGCGCGGCCAAATCCGGTCACGAGAGCTATGGCGTCATCGACGAAGGTGGAGGTGATATCAACAGCGAGGGTTTGCATTTTGCAGGTCTCCGGGTTAACTTGAACATTGTTCAAGTGAGTATCCTGAAAATGAACAATGTTCAAGACGAATCGTTGCGAGATCGAAAAAAGTCTCGCCGGCGGCAGCAGATCGTGGAGATCGCTCGCGGCATTATTGCAACTAAGGGATTGAAAGCGTTGAAAGTCCGGGACGTTGCGGACGCCGCCGGCTGCTCGGTTGGCAGCGTCTATAACGAGTTCGGTGACTTCGACGGCGTGATCCTGACTGTGAATCGGGAGACTGTTAATGCGCTAACGGTGCGGCTGGGCCAGGTCCCAGCCGAGGATCCGGTTCGCCAGCTCTACGGGCTGGCCGCGACCTATCTCGAATTCTTCGCGGAGCACGCCAATCTGCTGCGCTCGCTGTTCGAACATCGGATGGAGGACGACCGCCCTTACCCCGATGACATCCTTCAGATGGTGATGGACGCCTTCGCGCTGATGCAAGCGCCCCTGGTGCGGCTGCTTCCGAATGCAGACGACGTGCAGATCGCGCTGCTGTCACGCACCCTGTTTTCCGCCGTGCACGGGATCATCTCACTCGGCCTCGAAGAGCGCATGGTGGCCGTACCGCCGCAAATGCTGCGCCAGCAGGTCGAACAATTTCTGGATGCGCATCTCGCGGGCCTCGGGATTCTGCCCATGCGATAAAGTGCTGAGCGCTGCTATGCGCTGGCGGACTTGCGTTGCCGAGAGGTGACGACGATGACGTCCGTCGTCCCGTTGTCGACCTGAACACGGTTGCGTCCGTTCTCCTTGGCGCGATAGCAGGCGGCATCCGCGCGCCGCATCGCGTCCTCGAGCGTGGCGTTGCCGTCGGTGATGCAGGCAACGCCGATGCTGGCGGTCACGGCAAAGCAACGATCGTCCCAGGCGAAGACGGATAGATCGAGCGCCCGGCGCAGCCGTTCGGCGATATCGACGGCGTCGTACGGCGTGCATTGCGGAAGGATTAGGCCGAATTCGTCACCGCCGAGCCGGGCCACCAGGTCATGCGGCCGCCGCTCCTGCTGCAGGAGGCGCGAGATCTGGCGGAGCAGGCGGTCGCCGGCGAGGTGACCGCAGCTGTCGTTGACGTCCTTGAACTGGTCGAGATCGAGCAGGATCAGGCCCAGCGAACCCGCCGCGATGTCGTCCAGCTCGCTTTGCAGGCGCGCCTCGAAGGCGCGACGGTTGGACAGGCCGGTCAGCCAATCGTGCGATGCCTGCCAGGCCAGGCGCTCCTTCTCGGCATGCAGGGCATCCTCGAACGCCTGTCGTTGCAGCACCAATCGCCGCGTGTGCCAGATCAGGAGCAGGATCAGCGTCATGGCTGTGACGATATTGACGCCAGTCAGCGTCATCTTAATGGCGCGGGAGCCTTCGCCGAGAACGGTGGAGAACCGGTTGGCGTGCACCGTGAACTGGGTGTTGAGCTCCGACAGCCGCGACGACAACAATTGCAGGCGGTTGCCGTCCTGAACCGGCCCGTTCTTCAGCTCTGACCGGATGACCTCGCCGAACACGCTGAGCTCCAGTAGCATGGGGTCGGTGGCAGCCCACTCGCGGATCGCTTCCTTGAGAAAGCTGACTTGTTTGAAGTAGCGAAACAGCCAAATCAATCCCGGCACGTCATCGGGATGGTTGCCGCCTTGCAGGAAGCCGATGCGGGCCGCCTCGACGTCGACCGGATCGCGCTCGAGCGCCCAGCGCGCGAACTCGTCGCCGATGGGAACGGCCAGCGAGGTCTGATATTGCGCAAACTGGCTGGCGTCGCCCGAATGCAGATAGAGATTGAGGAAATAGACGGCGTTCTTCTGCGAGCGCGACCACAAGGCTTCGCCCGCGACATAGGCGCGGACCGAGGACATCACCTCCAGGCTGAATCCGGCAATCGCGGCCTGCAGCAGGACGACCGTGACGAAAGGCGAGACCAGCTTGATGACGTGAAGGAAGCTGCGTCCCTTCGTTGACGGCGCTGTTCTGCGAAACACTTTGCGTTTCCCCAAGTCGCTCGACGACCCCAGCGGAGCGATCCGCTCATAACGCGGATTACGCGCGAAAGGTGCTTAACTCGACTTGAAAATGCCGGGAGACTGCGTCGCAGGGTGAAGGCATTGTGAAGCGGATGCTGGCAGATCGTTGCAAATGCCGCCGAACCGGAACTGACGCGGCATCGGCGCCGATGTCGCGCATTCGCCCCAGGTGGTTTACCCGATGGAGAGAGATTGCTCTGGCGCTAGACCAGCACCGGCTTGCGCACGCGGCCGGCGTCGCCGAACACGCGCAAATAGCGCTCGATCTCCGAGGGCAGGCCGGTCGCCTTCTCGGGATTGTCGGAGAGCTTGACGGCCGGATGTCCGTCGACCGACGACACCTTGCAGACCAGCGAAATCGGATCGAGATTGAACGAGCCGTCGGGTGTGCAGCCGACGAAATCATTGGTGAGATTGGTCCCCCAGCCGAAGGAGAGCCGCACCCGGCCGGTGAAGTGGTGGTAGGTCTCCTCGATCGAGCCCACGTCCATCGCGTCGGAGAACACCAGCAGCTTGTCCTTGGGATTGCGGCCCTTCTGCTCCCACCATTTCATAATCTCCTCGCCGGCCTGGATCGGCGGCGCGCTGTCGGGGCGGAAGCCGGTCCAGTCGGCGACCCATTCCGGCGCATCGCGCAGGAATGCCTTGGTGCCGAAAGCGTCGGGCAGCGCGATCAGGAGGTTGCCGCCATAGGTCTGGCGCCACTGGTCGAGGATGCGATAGGGGGCCCACCGCAACTCCTCGTCGTCCTTGGCGAGCGCCGCCGCGACCATCGGCAGCTCATGGGCGTTGGTGCCGATGGCTTCGAGATCATTGTCCATCGCGAGCAGCACGTTGGAGGTACCGATGAAGGACGGGCCCAGGCCCTCCTTCACGGCCTCGACGCACCAGCGCTGCCAGAGGAAGCCATGGCGGCGACGAGTGCCGAAATCGGACAGCCGCAAGCCATCCAGCTTGCGCAGCCGCTCCACCTTGGTCCACAGCTTGGCCTTGGCGCGGGCATAGAGCACGTCGAGCTCGAAGCGGCCGCGGCCCTTCATCGCGGCCCGCGAGCGCAATTCGTTGAGGATGGCGAGCGCAGGAATCTCCCACATCGTGGTGTGGCTCCACGGCCCGTGGAAGTGCAGCTCGTACTGGCCTTCGACCTTGCGCAGCTCGTATTCGGGCAGCCGGAATTCGGCGAGCCAGCGGATGAAGTCCGCCGAGAACATGTGGGTCTTGCCGTAGAAAGTGTTGCCGGCAAGCCAGATCAGCTCTTTCTTGGTGAAGCGGATGGTGCGGGCGTGGTCGAGCTGGGCGCGCAGTTCGCCCTCGTCGATGATCTCGGCGAGCCGGACATGGCGCGATCGGTTGATGACCGAGAATGTCACCTGCTGATTCGGGTAAGATTCCCGAATCATTTGCAACATCAATAGCTTGTAGAAGTCCGTATCAAGCAGGCTGCGGATGATGGGATCCAGCCGCCAGCTGTGATTGTAGGTCCGGCTCGCAATGTCGGTCACTGTCATGGGGGAATTCTAGCGTGGCGGCCCCGGCGCAACCAGTGGGTTTGACGGGGATCAGGTTTTCGCGGGGGCGGGGTGCGAGGCCGTCGCCGCCACGGTCTCGAGCTGGCCTCTGATCCAGCGATGCGCCGGGTCCTTCTGATAGCGCTGGTGCCAAACCACGTACATCGGCAGCTCGGCCAGGGTTCGCGTGCGCGAGGCCAGCGGAATCCGCACCTGCGCGAAGCCGTGCATCACGCCGGGCGCCAGCAGGCTCGGCATGCTCGCCAGCATCTGCGAGCCACGCAGGAAGGACGGCACGCCGGAGAAGCTCGGCACCGAGATCGCGATGTCGCGGTGGAAGCCGTTGGCTGCAAGCCGGCGGTCGAAGTCGAGCCGCTCATTGTCAGTGTAGACCACCGTGATGTGACGCGCCGCGAGATAGGCGCCGCGCGTAGCCGGCGCGGCACGCGCTTGGGGGTCGTAGTAACAAACGTAATGGTCTTGCAGCAGGCGCTTCTGCACGATGTCCACGCCGGATGGCGGCAGCGGCGTGATCAGCAGATCGCAGCGGTTTTCGCGCAGCATCGCGGGCGAGGGCGACTGCGAGGGGATCACGCGCAGGTTCAAGCTCGTCACTTGCGCGGCGACATGATCGAAGAACCGCGGCAGCAGCAGGTCGCGCTGGAAGTCGTTCGCGGCGATTGTCAGCGAAAGCTGCGCACTCGCCGGCTCGAACGTGACGCCGCCGGCAAAGCTCCGCATCTCGTCGATCAGCGCTCGCGCCTTTGCCGCGAGCGCCTGGGCGTGCGCCGTGGCCACAATGCCGCGGCCGGATTTGGCAAACAGCGGATCGCCGACGATCCGCCGCAGCTTGTTGAGGGCGTGGCTGACCGCGGATTGCGTCAGGCCGAGCCGCGTTGCGGCGGCCGTCACCGATCCTTCTTCCAGCACCGCCAGGAACAGCTCCAGCGCGTGGCCATCAAGCGCCAAATGATCGATTTTGTTCATGGAATTCATTATAATTGATCTATTTGTCTTGAGAATAGCCCGCGCCATCATCTCCCGATAAATCGTGCGCCCAAACGGGGCGCCAGAGGGAGAGACAACGCCGATGCATGCCCAGGCGCCAGCCTTGCGGGATCCCCGCCTCAACCACCCCGAGCCGTTCGCGCCGCCGCTCGGTGACGGCGGTTTCTTCCAGCGCGACCGTTCCATGCATCCGCCCGCGCACGCGCCGGGCTACAAATCCTCGGTGCTGCGTTCGCCGCGCCAGGCGCTGCTGTCGCTTGAGAACTCGGTCTCGGAGATTACGGGCCCGGTGTTCGGTCACAACGACCTCGGCGCGCTCGACAATGATTTGATCCGCAACTACGCCAAGGACGGCGATCCCGTCGGCGAGCGCATCATCGTCCACGGCCGCGTGCTGGACGAGACCGGCCGCGGCGTGCCGAACACGCTGGTCGAGTTCTGGCAAGCCAATGCCGGCGGCCGGTACCGGCACAAGAAGGACACGTATCTGGCGCCGATCGATCCGAATTTCGGCGGTTGCGGCCGCGCGCTGACCGACGACACGGGCTACTATTATTTTCGTACCGTGAAGCCGGGACCCTATCCCTGGCGTAACTACGTCAACAGCTGGCGTCCCGCTCACATCCACTTCTCGGTGTTCGGCTCGGGCTTCGCACAACGTCTGATCACCCAGATGTACTTTGACGGCGATCCCCTGATCCCGGTCTGCCCGATCCTGACGACGATCCCGGACAAGGATGCGCTGGAGCGTCTCGTCGCGCCGCTCGACCTCAACGCATCCACACCGTTCGACTCGCTCGCCTACCGCTTCGACATCGCCTTGCGCGGCCAGCGCTCCACCTACTTTGAAAACCGCACCGCAGGGAACTAGGTCCATGCCGCAGCCGCTCAACTACCTCAAGGAAACCGCCTCGCAGACGGCCGGGCCCTACGTCCATATCGGGTTGATCCCGGCCATGGCCGGCTTCGACATTTTCGAGAAGAATTTCTCCAACGTGCTGGTGACGCCGAACACGCAAGGCGAACGCATCACGCTGGAGGGCAAGGTGATCGACGGCAGCGGCACGCCGCTTCGCGACGTGCTGCTGGAGATCTGGCAGGCCAACGCGGCCGGCCGCTATAGCCATCCGGCCGACCGGTCGACCGGCGCGCTCGACGAGGAATTTCGTGGCTGGGGCCGCGCCGGCTCCGACTTCGAGAGCGGTCTCGTCACCTTCGAGACCATCAAGCCGGGCGCAATCATCGACAAGACCGGCTGCAAAGGCGCTCCGCACATCAATGTCTGGATCGTCGCGCGCGGTATCAACATCGGTCTCAACACGCGTCTCTATTTTTCGGACGAAGAGGTCGCCAACGCCGCCGACCCCGTGCTCAACCTGATCGAGCATCCGGTCCGGCGCTCGACGCTGATCGCAAAGCGCAGCGAACGCGCTGGCAAGATCGTGTATTCCTTCACGATCAATTTGCAGGGGCCGGAAGAGACGGTGTTCTTCGACGTGTGATCGTCTCAGGTCTCCTCGCCGTGGAGCTGCGCGCGAAAGGCGCGCGGCGACACGCCCGTGGCGGCGGCGTAGACCCGGCTGAAATAGGCGGGGTCCTCGAAGCCCAGCGCATAGGCGATCGTCGAGACCGGCAAATTGGTGTAGACGAGGTTGCGCCGCGCCTCGCGGATCAGCCGGTTGAGGATCAGGTGCGAGGCGGTGTCGCCGGTTGCCGTCCGCGTCACCCGGTTGAGATGGGTCGTCGTGATCGACAGCGCACCCGCATAGTCCGCAACGCTCCAGCGTTCCAGATGATGCTGTTCCAGCAGCGCCTCGAAGCGGCGGAATAGTCCGCTTTCAGCCGTGCCGTTGCCACCGCCCTCGCCGGTGAGCGCGCGGGCCACCAGCCCGATCATGGCCGCCGACAGTGCACGCAGCACGTGCGCCCGGCCGAAATCGCGTGCGGCGTGTTCGGCAAAGATCTGCTTCATGGTGATCCGGATCTGCGGCGTGCCGCGTATCACGGCCGAACGCGACAAGGCACCTCGCAGTCCTTCGGAGGCGAGCAGCGCTTCGTCCAATATTTCCGCGGCAATGGTCAGAACCCAGCCCTGGGTATCAGGCACGAAACGGAAGCCGTGGACGTGGCCGACAGGCACGTTGACGATTTGCATCGGCTTCAGCTGCACCACGCGCCCGTCGAGCGTGGCTTCGCCGCCGCCGCGCTCGATCAGCAGCACCTGGTGCAGTCGGGCATGGCGGTGCACGGCCAGCGTCCAGTCGTGCAGCACCGAGCGCGAGGCAATCGTCTCGCAATGCACGACATCGGGCAGATCGCCGGACTCGCCGAACAGATTGTAGACCCGGATTGCCGGGGCGGGGGCTGCGCGTCTCATGTTCGAATAGTACAAGACAAAGACGAAAGCCTCCATCGGTCAGCGGCGCTGAATCTGCAAGAAAGTGCAGAGGAGGACGCAAAAATGAAAGTTCAGGTCTGTATCATCGGCGGCGGGCCGTCCGGGCTGCTGTTGTCCCAGCTCCTGCACCTCAAGGGCATCGACACGGTCGTGCTGGAAAAATCCAGCCGCGACCACGTGCTTGCCCGGATCCGGGCCGGCGTGCTCGAGCACGGCTTCGCCAGGCTGATGCGCGAGGCTCAGTGCGGCGAGCGGATGGACCGCGAGGGCGAGATCCACAAGGGATTCGAGATCGCCCATGACGGCGTGCTCTCTCAGATCGACCTTTACAAGCATTCCGGCGGCAATTCGGTGCTGGTCTACGGCCAGACCGAGCTGACGCGCGACCTCTACGAGGCGCGCGACCGCCTCGGCGGCAACGTCGTGCACAACGCCGAGGACGTGACGCCGCATGACCTGACCTCCGACCGGCCTTACGTGACCTATCGTTCGAATGGCGAGACCGTTCGAGTCGATTGCGACTATATCGTCGGCGCCGACGGCTTTCACGGCGTCAGCCGCAAGTCGATCCCGAAGGACGTGCTGCGGGAATACGAAAAGATCTACCCGTTCGGCTGGCTCGGCGTGCTGTCGCGCACGAAACCGGTGTCGCCGGAGCTGATCTATGTGAAGCACGAGCGCGGCTTCGCGCTGTGTTCCTTGCGGTCGCAAGTGCTGAGCCGCTACTACGTCCAGGTGCCGCTCACCGACAAGGTGGAGGACTGGAGCGACGATGCGTTCTGGGCCGAGCTGAAGCGTCGTTTGCCGGACGAGGTCGGCGGCCGCCTGATTACGGGACCGTCCATCGAGAAGAGCATCGCGCCCTTGCGCAGCTTCGTCGCCGAGCCGATGAGCTACGGCCGCCTGTTTCTCGCCGGCGATGCCGCCCACATCGTGCCGCCGACCGGCGCGCGCGGGTTGAACAGCGCCGGCTCAGACATCTATTATCTCTACCACGCCATGCTCGCGCACTATCAGAACGACGATGATTCCGGGCTCCAGGGCTACTCCGCCAAGGCGCTGGCGCGGATCTGGAAGGCGCAACGCTTCTCGTGGTGGATGACGATGCTGCTGCATCGCTTCCCCGACCGGCTCGAATACGAGGACCGGCTCCAGCAGACTGAACTGGAGTATCTCCTTTCGTCCGAAACGGCCCAGCGCCTGCTCGCGGAAAATTATGTGGGGCTGCCGTTCTAGCGTGGAGTGAACCCGAAAAGCGGTGCTACGCTGCACTACTTTCCTTCTAGGATGTTCACCGGAGTCCAATCCGACCCCGGTGGATTTGTAGCGAGCGCAGTCGCGCGCTTGCCAAAAAGCGCTGACGCCGGATCCATTTCCGCCGTTCGCCCGAACGCATCAGCGGCCTTCGCAAATTCCCTTGCCCGCCAGCAGGCCAGCCCTTCCGCGTAAGCCGTGGCCACCTGTTTCTGCCCGGCGCTCTCCGCGCCTTTGTCCGCGAGCGGCTCGAATACCCTGATCGCCTCGCCGCGCCCCAGCACCCGGATCGCATCGAGTTCCCGCCAGGCGAAGCCGTCGCCGGTTTGCGCCATCGTCGATTCCGAGGCCATGATTGCGGTGCCGTAGTATTTGTTGGCGCCTTCGAGCCGCGAAGCGACGTTCACGGTGTCGCTCATCACGGTGTAGTTGAAGCGGCGGCGGGAGCCGATATTGCCGACCACGGCCTCGCCGCTGTTGAGCCCGATGCGGTGCGACAGGCCGCGGCCGGCGAAAGCGGCGCTGCCGGCGTTGAGCTCTGCCAGCTTTGCGTGACACTTCAGCGCGGCATGGACCGCGTGGCGCGCATGCGCGGGATCGTCGGCGGGCGCACCGAACATGGCGACGATGGAATCGCCGATATATTTGTCGACATAGCCGCCATGGCTCTCGATGATGTCGGTCATGGCCGACAGATATTCGTTCATCAGCGTCACCAGCTCGCCCGGCGTCATCGTCTCGGCGATGGAGGAGAAGCCGCTCAGGTCGGAGAAGAACATGGTGACGTTGCGCATTTCGCCGCCGAGCGCAGGCATCTTGCCGGAGGCAACCATGGTGTCGATCACTTCGGGGGCGAGATAGAACGCAAAGCTCTTGCGCAGGAAACGCTCGTCACGATCGGCCAGCACGAAACGGTAGCCGATCATCATCGCGAGCGCGGCAAGGCTTGCGAGTGCCGGCTCCGTCAGCGGCAGCGCCAAGGCATAGACGAATGCACCGACGGCCACGGCGGCGTAAACGGCGGTGAGGACGAACCAGGCGATCATCGCGCCGCCGGGCGCGAACATGCAGGCCGCGCAGGCGATGATTGCCGCGAGCGCGATCGTGACAATGGTCCGTGCCGGAAAGCCGAGTTCGCTCACGGCATCGCGCTCGATCAAGTTCCGGACCGCGGTGGCATGCACGAAGACCCCGGCGATGTCGCTGCGGGCCTTTTGCGCGGTGTTCGCCGAGACGGGTAGGGCGCATCGTGGACCCGGCGTTCCGTCATATCCGTCGGACAGTCGCATCGAGGTGAGCTTGCGATCATCGAAATTCAGGGCGGTGCCGAGCAGCACGACTTTGCCGTCGAAGACGCGGCGGAAAAAATCGCGGTCGCCTTTTTCGACGCAGGCTCGCAGATCGGCGAAGGAGAAAGTCGGAATGTCGCGGCCCAGTCCTCGAAAATTGAGCGCCAGTGTATTCGGTACCGCACTCGGAATTGCATAACCGGACAATTCGGTCGTTCCGGACGGTGCAATCTCGGGCTTTACAGCGAGCGCGCGCGCGGCGAGCTCGACCGCCATCGCGGGGACCGGCTTGCCGTCGATCGAGAAGCTCAGCGGCATCCGCCGGATCACGTCGTCGGTGTCGGTATGGACGTTGAGGGCGCGGATATTGTTTCTCACCGCCAATTGCTGCGCGCGGTCGGGCCTTTCCTGATGGTCGTTGCTCAAGATCTCGCCGAGCACCAGCTTGCCGCTGTCGGAAAGCTTCCGTAGGGCGATGAGATAGTCCCGATCGAAGCCTCTCATGCGGCTGCCCAGCGAGGCGTCGCCGAAGGGAATCTCCGACTGCTCGATCGAGCTTGGAAAGATGACGTCGAAGCCGATGACCTTGGCGCCGCCGTCGTCGATGCTGCCGAGAACCCGGCCGATCTCGCGCGTCCAGGTCTGCGTTGGCGATCCCTTGAACGGCGGAGTGTCGTAGGTCTCGCCGTCGATGGCCACGACGACGACGGGTGATGTCGCGGGATCGCGGTGGTCGCCGACGAGCTTACCGCGCAGTGCCGTGAGGATGTCGAGTGACAGGCCCTGCAGTGTCTGCAACGGCGGAGACGTCACGATGGCGCCTGCAAGAAGCGCAATCAGGATCGCTGCAACGATGTCCCGTCTGCCGATCTGCCGCATCGCCCCGTCGCTAGCTGCCTATTCGAGCCGCAGCAGGCGCCCGACGATCGGCGTCGGCGACGACGTGGCGCTGGGATCGACCTGGAAGGCGTAACGCTTGGTGCCGAGGATGGCGAGATAGCTGCCGCCCGGCGTCAGCGACTTCCCGGCCTTGGCGAAGTCATAGAACTTGCCGCCGACCATCGTCTCGCTCTTGAGGGGAACGCTGATGGTGGGCTCCTTGCCATCGGTGCGTTCGATCACCAGGGTGCTGCCGCTCTTGGCCTGCACCAACGGCGCGATGCCGTAGAGCGTCGGCAGCTTGGCCGGAGCGCTGCCCTTGGCGTCCGACCGCATGGTGCGGAAGGTGGTCGCGGCACTCTGGTTCGCCTCGCGCTCCGACAGTTTTCCCGCGTTGGTATCGCAGGGCACCTTTTCCCGCTTGACCTCGCCGAGTTGCACGGTGCTCTGCTCGGTGCCGACCATGACGACGCCTTCGCTGATGGTCTCGCGCTGGCACGATTTGAGATAGCTGAGCGTAATGGTTGCCTTGGGGCCCAGCTTGATGATCTTGCCCGGCGCCACATAATCCATGAACGCGACACCGTCGACCTTGCCTTGCACGTCCTCGACGATGGCGGCCGGGGTCTCTGCCAAAGCGGGGGCAGCAAGGCAGCACGCGCCGACAACAGCGCCGATCAGGCTTTTCATGGGAATTCTCATCCAGTTCGACCGATATTTGCCCGGTCCCCGTCCAGGGCCGATGCTTAGCAGCGAAACGCCCAGGCAAGTGTGACCGGAATCACTCTCAGATATTGGTGCACTCTATCAGGAAGAGGTTCAAACCGGCGACCGGAGAAAACAGTGCGCCGGCAAGCTGTTGGCCGGATGGATCATGTCATTCGGCTGGGACGGCCTCGACCGGGTGGCCCTCCGCTGCACTCTCTATATCTATAATGGGCGCGAGCGTGGCCTCGGTCTTCTGATACGGCGTCGCCTGCTGACCGGCGGCGATCTCGACCACTTCCTCCCAGCGCGACAGGAAGGCCTCGACACAGGCCGGGTCGAACTGCCGGCCCTGGTTTTCGACCAGATAGTCTCGCGCCACGTTCAGCGGCATCGGCTCTTTATACGGTCGTCGTGTCGTCAAGCCGTCGAAGACGGCGACGACCGATGCCGCTCGTGGTTACCGCCCCCTTGAGTGACGGCCAGAATTGGAGCAGGACTTTCCGCAATAAGTTTCAACAATTTCTCATTTATGCGTCGTAATCTCGCGGTCATGGAAAAGCGCAAAGTACGCCGACGGCGCGTCTTCAAAGCCGCAATGATCCAATTTCCCGGAGGCGCCTTCAGTTGCGTGGTGCGTGACCTCTCGGACGTCGGAGCCCTCTTGGAGGTACCAGGTCAAATTGGTATTCCGCACGAGTTCAGTTTAAGCATTCCGACGGCGGAATTGCAGCGGCCGTGCCGAGCCGTGTGGCGCTCGGCCAAAGGCATCGGGATCGCTTTTGTGTCCGAGGAGACAGTTTTGTCGTAGACGGAAATCTGACTTTCTCCCACGGCTGAAGCATTTCAGGTACAATGCTCATTAGGGGTCGGTTGTGGCATTGTGCTTCTGGTTGAGGATTGATCGCTTATCCGCATGATGATTGCGGACATGCTGGCGGAGCTCGGTCATAGCGTCGCTGGTGAAGCTAAAGATTGCAAAGCGGGCTCTTGTTTACATCTGCATCGGGCATCGATGCAGCCATTCTCGATATACTGCTGGAAACACATAGTTCTGAACCGATCCCAGAATTGCTGAAAGGGACGGGCATTCCGTTTGCGTTTGCTAGCGGATACGGTGCCGACGGGTGCCTGAAAAACCATTCCCTCTCGAAGAGCTTGAACGCGGTTGAGCGTCTCTGTTGCGCTAGCAAAGCCCAGCCGTTTGTTGCAGGACGCGGGCGCTCCGAGAACGGCTTTCGGCATGGGAGGGACGACTGGTCGGGGCTCCCCAAGGTCACCGTACCCGGCTGGAGGCGTCGGCACGAGGAAGCCGTTGACGCGCGCAGCCCGTCTCGCTGTGTCAGACGCCGAACGAACGCGTTATCTGCTTTGCCATGACGAGAACCGCATCGATATATTTCCCGTTTGATACTTGATGATCGCATAACGCCAAAAAAAGTAGCGCGAAAGTAGCAATCATGCATGCTTTGAGCATAACGGTCTCTCCCACGAAGAGACTGCCAACCGAGCAGGTCTAGACGATAACTAGCGGAAACGAAGTCGCTGCCGCGACGAGTTGCTGGCTCTCGACATTAGAAATGACCTATTAAGGTTCCGTAAAATCAGAACTAAAGAGGCAAGTGCCGGCGGGACTGCAGATCTCTGCCGTCGACCCGGCGAGTGCGCCTGATTAGCCTTGCCGCCGCTCACGTTGCGCCACTCTCGAGATCGAAGCTGCCGCTTAGCGGACTTGAAGCCCTTCTGCCACCGGCCAAAACTGGCCTGCTTGCTGATCACTTTTGGACGATTCCAGTTTGCTTTCTGACTATCCCAAGGGGAGAGCGCGGTGCCCGCTGTGCCACCGGCGCAATAGGTTGCCATTTGCACAAAGCTTGGCGATTCGCGAAAGAAGGTCATGAAGGCGGGCGAGAATAGTGGCAGCAAAAGCGAACAAAAGTACCCCGCCGAAGCGGGGTTGTTGATGCGATGCTGGTCAATGCTAACCTTTAGCCATGCATTCTTTGACATACGCCCGCTTCTTCGACAGATGGAGCCCCTGCGTAGAAGCCTCCTTCTTGCAAACCTTCTGCCTCGTGAGCCACTCGGGGCTCTGCGTCGCACTCCCTGCAAGCGCAGGCGTGGCGATTGCGGCTGCCAGCGCAGCGGCTGTGATAATGGAAATGTATTTCATAAAATCTCCAGAAGTGTGATGCACCGAGGACCATGTTAGGTTCCCTGATCACGAAGGCAACGTAGAGGGCGCTCAAAATAGCATCAAACTCGCTCGCGCTTTGAATAATGAAGAGGCAGCCTGGCGAAGAACCATGCAAGCGCGCGCTACCTCCCGTCTTCTGATTTCGGCGAAGTTCGTTTTCATGCCGACTTCTGGTCGTCCACACAGCCGAAAGTTGGCGAGCCGTCGTCCACCGGCAACAGGCACGACGCGTCGCCCCAACTTCCGCTTGTGGCCCTGTCCGCCCTCGATGATCAACTGCAGACTATAGGGCGCTCGTGACCTACGTTCGTCGTTAATCAACCCCGCTGAAGGGCACGCGCCCACACGGCGGTGGAAGGTTCGGGGATGCCGTACCTTGCAGTACCCAGGTCCGGGTGGTTCAAACAATGCAGCGGAGCGCGCGCTGCGGTTTTCCGGAATTCCTTCAAGCGCCGGGGCTGATGTCGATTGCCGCTGTGCGCCGGGTCGAGACCGCCGACGACGGCATAGAATTGTTCTGAGTTTGTCGCCTGCGTTGCGCATGCGGCACCGGCAATTGAGCAATCAGCTTTGCAGTCCGTTAACCGTGCCGCAATACGCGGCGTATGGGTCATTGTCACGCCCTGGAGTTGATTGCAAATACGTCTGAATACTATGACGGATGTTTTTCATGCTGAGCGACGGCAAATATGCGGCCTGGTTCAGGACTCCGCGTGGCCAGGGCACGGGCCTTGTGGACCTTGTCGACGGGCGGATCTCCGGCCGTGACAGCTTCTTCACCTATGGCGGCTCCTATCAGGTCCATGAGCAGGGTTTCACGGCCGTCCTGACCGTTAAACGTCATACCGAGGGCAACCCGAGCGTATTTGGTCCCGATGAGGTCGAGGTCAACCTGACGGGCAAATGCAGCGGCGCGATGGCTACTTGCTCGGGCACAGCGCGAGAGGTGCCAGAGGTTCGGTTCGAGTGCACGCTGATCTATAGTCAGGAAGGAGCACTGCCAGCCGATGCCAAGAGCGCGGTCGTCAAGCTCAATCCCGATAAATTGCCCAAGGGGCTCGACAGCCGGTCGCGGTCGCGGGCGCGGGCGCCATTCGCGCCCGGGTGATTGGGGGGCGTCTCCCGGGTGCGAGTCGGTAGGTAAAGCAAAGCCGCTCGGACGGGCGCCCTCGAGTAGCGCCGTAGCGGGCCGGCGGCTTTGCAGTGGTCACAGGCAGTCCTCCGGCAGGATCAGGTTGCGACCCGGCAACGCAACCGACAAAGTTGCCACCTTCAATCTGGCCTGGCTTCAGGATCGCTAGGTTAGAATGGCAGCCAAAGACGGCATCCCTGGACGTTCTGCTCTGCCGGAGAACCGACCGCTCGACAAGCTGGCCTGCCTCCGGTCTGATGATGTTTCCAGAAATCGACAGCCGCACGCGATTACTCCGGCAGCTGAGCAAAGAACTCCCCGCTCGTCCTGCTCGCTCGCCCCCGCTGCTTTCGAAAGCGCTGCAAGCGAGCGTAGACCGCCTGACGCGTGCGGCCCAGCTCTTCTCCGATCTCGTCAGCTGTGGCGCCCTCGCCGAACAGCGCGAGCAGTCTCCCCTCTTCGTTCGGCAACCACGGACGCGTTAAGGAGCGATTATTGGTCATCCGCAAAGCCCTGCAACGTTCTAAATGCGCGGCGGCGCCGGTCGGCGCGACGGGTCCGGAGATCGGGAGGGCCGCTCCGTGCGTGGCGGCGCTGGCAAGCGGCCTGGCTCAGGCGCGCGGTTTCCGCGCGTCATCCATGCTGCTAGACGCGCGTAACTTCGCCTGAGAGCAGGCACCAACCAGGTCGATACATCATCGCGGTCCATGCCGTCCAAGAATGCCTTGAATCCCTTTAAGAAACATTCATGGCTGATCCTCAATGGCACGAAGCCTCCCGATGATCGAAACTGGACCGTAAGACAATACTGCAGGACATTGCACACCGGCAAAGCTCACCCCGGGTTTTCAATCAGCATCACCGCCAAATTCCAGACTCCCGCGCGATCTCCATCGGGTTTCCACCGGAAGATGCCCGCCACACCAGAATCGCGCTCGCTCTTCTGCGAAGCCGTTGAGCGGGTGGCGCATCCGGTGACGACGCGACTGGGCGGCGACTCCCCTGTAGATGGCGGCAACTGCGTCAGCCCGCTCCGACAAAAGATCGGCAGGCCGTACGCTGGCGACCAAATTTCATGCTCGCGGCGGCGCCGCCGAGACCCCCAACCAATAGGCGGCCAACCGCTGGCAAAGGATGAGCCTGTCTTCGAGCTGCAGGGTGCGAGCGTCCATGATTATCCTTCGAGCAGATAGTCCGCGAGCTCATAGAGAAAGATCAGCCAACCCAAGGTGCTGAGCGTTATGGCTGCGATGTACGTGATCTGGCGCGCTTTGTCGGACATTGCATCTTTCGATCAGCCCTCCAGCTGTAAGCCTTGATGGGCGGCCCGGCTGCTCAGAAAGCTTTCGCGTTACAATCGCCTTCGCATGAATTTTGCCCGCCGGCGTGCCGACACGGCAGCGCGCACGCCGTAGCCGCACAGGCCACCGGCAAGAAATGCGCCGAGCGCGATCGCGACTACCAAACTCAGATCGACCACAATCCGTCCTATGCCAAGTTTTCCCTAACGTCTTGCTGGCTGGAAGCGTTCCTCCATGCTCCCCAGTATCCTCTTGGGCCCTGCGCCCGGGCGCGTATTGGCCGCCCCAAAAGTGCGCGGACGGCGCCGGCCTCACTGTAGCTGGCGCGCATGCGTTTGGGCCGCAGAGCTTGACTTCCCGAGGCTGGCGCCCCGTAATCAGGTATTCGGAGTCGATTATGGACAGCCGTATTTTGCTTTCTGCATTTGTTGGCGTTTTTTGCTTCGTTCTGATCCTGGCTTCGATCACCACCTACAGGCACATTTCGCATGGGTCGGAGCCGGTCATTTCAAGGCCAAGTTGACGCTCCGACAAACAAAAAGACCGCTCAAAGGCCTCTCTGCTGCTGACTGGGCTGATATCAGGCGGCGCTGACAGCTGATGCTCAGCTATGTCGGCGACAAGCGGCCGTTGAACCAACTCCGCAGAAAGCCAGCATCATCATGCTCAATTGGCAGGTGCGGGGATCGCGCTATGGTAGTGACCGCGACGTTTCCGAAGTGGTACTGAGGAGGCCAATTAGAAGCGGCAGATGGGGCAACGCAGCAGTTATAAGCGGCTGCGGGACGCCGCTGCCTGCCTGTAGGGCACCTCGGCGCCACGCGTTGCTCCTGTGTTTCCAGGGATTTCGCCGAGGTTACGAAATGCTTCGTGCAAAACTGGAGAACAGGTCCGCGCTTCTCGCTAGTGGACGCGACTTCCTTTGTCACCGGCTTTGCATACGCCGCACCTCACCGGCGGGACGCCTCTTCGCGATCGTGCCTGCGATCGACACACGTAATTCGCACATTCAATCATCAATCTCAAAAGAGACTTCATGATGGTTTGCCGCCTGCGGCTGGCGGAGGAGCACATGACTTACCTCAAACCACCGCGGGACGATGGCTGCTCGGCAGCTGACACACTCGCCGACTTCTATTTCGTCTCGCATAAGGGCGTGCTACAAGGCTCCGCTATCGGCGGCGGCGCCGAAGCGCTCGGCTCCCGTGCTCCGGACCAGGTGCGGACCTCCAGGCACGGGGGCCGGATTGGCGCTGAATTGCCATCGTAATTGGCGCAATGGCGCCCGCTTGTAGTGGCGACCGTGGCTACACGTCTCGGCAAGCAATACCGAAATTGTCACAAACGAGAGCGAACGACTCCTTTGCCTTCGCATCCTCGAAGCAAAAACGGGTTCCGACCTCCGCGCGATCGATCCACCAATCAAGATTCTTGCCTTTGGCGATGCGGGAAGCTTCGCCGCGCAGGAGGTCCAGTTGTCTTCCGGCAGCATGAACGACGAGGCAATTTTCTTTGGGCACTACTATCCTCCCATGGCGATCAGAAAGTCGCGATAAATCCAGGCAAATTGGATAAATAAATTGCGGTGGCGGGCCATCTTGATTCTGGCGCAAAGCACTGTGAACACGAACGCTGCAGCAGGTGAGTGCTGCGGCCGGCGCGTCAAAATCCGGGTGGAAAGCTCGAAGCCCCCGGTGAACCTCGTACCGGAGATTTCCGGGCTCCGATATGATCTAGTTCACAAACGGCAGCGTGCTCAACATGCGTCGAAGTGCGGGTGTATCAAGCTCCTCGGCGGCGTGACGGCCTTGAAAGGCGATCGCGCTGTGACGCGTCCTCTCGGCATGCAGAGCTGGGCGAGGCCGCTGCGTAGTACGGTATTTTGTCCCGGTACCAGAGTCGCGCTGCCGATCCATCCGTTGAGCAAACGAGAGAATGTATTTTGGGCGCATCCGAGAGCTTAGAGGCCGCTGTCCAGCCGGCTCTCCGAACGGTCGCGAAACTCTACGCTGGAAGTTGAGGATCGGCAAAGCTCTCATCCGCCTCGGCATCCGGGCCCAGGCCGTCCAGGCTCGCGATCAACCAGCGCTGTGTCATGACAGCGAATATTGCACCGCATCGTCAGAAGTGGTGATTGACGGCCAAGCTCAAGGAGCGCCCACGTGAACGCCACGAGCAAGCTCATGCTGACTTTGCGGGGGTAGGAGCCGTTGCTTGCTCACGGAGCCCTTTCGCGTGCGCGCCGAGGCGTGCGATCGTCGTGACGATGGAGGCAATCAGTGCGGTCCAGAAGCACACGTCGAACGCGATCAAAAGTAGTTTGCGCATCTTGCTGCTCTCGCCGATGAACGGACCGACGCGGCCGAATATGTTGGCGCGCCGGCTCCGCCATGAGGGCCCCATCGGGGCAAAGCACGGTTTGAGCACGCTAGTTTGTGAGCGTCGACAACCGGACTCTCGGATCAAGCTCGATATTGCGCGGGCAGGTTGATTCTGGAAAGCCGGCCGCGAAAACTCGGCCCGGCTAGACCACGAGGTCGCAAGCAGCATCAAGATGTTGTTCTACCCGTCGAGCCAAGCATCGATGCGAGGCTTAACAACTAGGAACCTAACCAAAAACGCCGTAGCAAGGACGAAGAATACTGCGGTAGTCGTGTGCATTGCGCTTGCTCCTGCAGGCCCCGTTACTTTTAATAACCCGACGCCTCACGTGTCGGTTGTTGCGGTTCTGGGCCTGTAGTTAAGGCCCCTGCCGTTTGGCTGCTGACCTGACGTCGGGGGCCCAAAATCGAGATCGCAGATAAGCTTTCTGGCTCCCGAGTTAGATCCGGGCCGGGCAGGCGCGTGCTTGGGCAAGTGGTTTCCTCCGCTAACGCGAAAGGGCCTGCCCAGGGCGAGGCGCTGCTTCAGGTCGAGGCAGACATCCAAGAAATGTCCTGATCAGGCATCACAGGGAAAGCTATGGCTGAGCGCGCTGATCTCGCAGCTACGTGGGCGTGTTGATCTCATGAGTCGAATCCTCCAGAAAGGGGCCACCGCTGGAATGTCCGATGTATGCCAGCCGACGTACTGGTGCTTGCGCTGCGACTGAGATGCGTGAATGGAATGCTGCATTCAACGAGGCGCGGACCGTCGAGGCGACGCTTCGATATGCGACCTTCGAAGACGGGAAGGTGGCGACATTGAGGAGCTCGGTCGTATGGAAGAAATAGCAGCACGAGATGCGATGAAATGAATCGACGGCCTTGTAGACATGCCGCCCGTGCTATCGCTTGCGGTTGAATTCGCCGGTAGCTCTCGGTTTATTGGATAAGTGCTTCCAGGTGCGAGCTTTAAGCCTGCACCTGAGCCAGGTTATCCGGTTGATTTAAGCGGATGCGCCTTCTGGTGCCAGGCCCAGGCGGTGCGGATCACGGTCGACAGATCGGAATGTCGCGGCACGAAGTCCAGCACCTTTCGGGCGGCCGAGGGGTCTGCGACGAGATAGGTGGGATCACCGGCGCGGCGCGGCTTGACGACATGCGGCACCTCGCGTCCGGTCTCCTGCCTGATGGCAGTGAGGATCTCGCGCACCGAGAAGCCTGAGCCGGTGCCGAGATTGAAGCTGCCGCCAGCATGCCCCAATTCCAGCAGCTTCAAAGCCGCGACATGGGCAGCAGCGAGATCGGCAACGTGGATGTAGTCGCGGATCGCGGTTCCGTCGGGCGTGTCGTAGTCGTCGCCGAACACGGCGAAGTCGACATGCCCCTGCAGCGCCATCATCGCGCGGGGAATAAGATGCGTCTCGTTTTCACGCAATTCGCCGATGCCGCCTGCCGGATCGGCGCCGCTGGCATTGAAATAGCGCAAGCAGAATGCGCCGAAGCCGTAAGCTGCACGGTAGTCGGCGAGCATGCGCTCGATCATCCACTTCGAAGCACCGTATGGGTTGATCGGCGAACAGGGAAAGTCCTCCCGTAGCGCCTTGGAATCGGCACTACCGTAGACTGCGCCGGTCGAGGAGAATACGACGCGGCGGCAGCCGGCGTTGCGCATCGCCTGGAGCAGTGACAGCGTGCCCTGAACGTTGTTGATATAGTATTTCTGCGGGTCGCTCATGGACTCGCCGACAAGGCTCGCCGCCGCGAAATGCATCACCGCCTCGATTTTGTGATCGGCAAAGGCGCGAGCCAGTGTCGCGCCATCGAGCAGATCGCCCGTCACCAGCTCCCCTGTAACGAAGCCGCGATGACCCGTTGTGAGATTGTCATAAACAACGGGGCGATAGCCAGCAGCAAAGAGGGCACGGCAGGCATGCGAGCCAATATAGCCCGCGCCTCCTGTGACGAGAACAGTCGGTCGGTCGGTCATGTATGCTTACCCCAAAACGAGCGCAACGATCATCCAAGCCGCCGTTGCTAGCAGTAGATTCACGCAAAGCACAAGCAGCGCAAGGGAGAGCCACCCAGGTCCTTTGCGGCGCAAGCGGGCGAAGTGGTGCCTCAAGCACGATATGTCGCTCGAAAGGCTCTCGGCACAAGAGGTCGCTTTCGGCGGCATAGCAAGAGACGGAAATTCGAGCGAACTCAAGCAAATGCCTCTCGATTCAAATATGGGATTGGACCGCCTGGCAGCAAACATCCGGAGCATAGAATTATCGCGTCCGCCTGCAAGCAGGTCGGTTCAGAAACGCCTCGAGGATCCAAGACGTCAGGGTTTGTTCGGCTGTATGGAGCGTACAATGCCCATTTTGCTCCTTCTCGGGAACGAGACATTCCGGGGCCGCTCGCCCGCAGGCCCGTCAACTTCTTCCATTGGGGTCACGCGTTCATCGCCCCCGCTTGTTTAACTTCAATTGACCATTTTGCCGCGAAAAGGTCGCGCGATCGCGCCGTCGCAACATTACCTTCAAACCTGCAACCTAGGTTGAGCCCATAACAGGAAATGGACAGGGCATGCCTCAGATCTGGATGACTTATCAGGAGCTTGGGACACTTTGCGGAGTTAGTGCTGATCAGGCCAGATTGCAGGCTCAGCACCTGCTGCTGGATCGGCGTAGGAGCCGTGATGGAAACACCCGAGTGAAGTTGAATGCTCCCTTGATCGCCCGGTTCCTCGAGACAATGCGCGAAGCCGAGCCTGATCTCGACGACGCGATCGCTGCATTGCGCGATACTCACCAGCAAATGTCAGGAGGTTTCAGGCCGAGAAAGGTGAGTCTCGGCCGAGGAGCCGCCTAGCACGCCGCTCGCTCCTGACATCTTCGATCCGGTATAATCCTTCAACCGGAATTCTGCGCGACTGACAGTGTTCCACAGCGGATCGGGGGCAATGGGTACGGTCGGAGGATGCCATGAAGGAGTCCTGGCATCTTGCCGGTGCGACGTTGTTGCGCTCCGTCTGGTCCGAGACAGTCGCTGGTTGCGAACGGTCAATTTGCAGGTCGAGCTCAAGGATGGGAACAACGTGCCGATGAACACGAGTGCCGGTTAGGCAGGCGGAAGCCGGGTTCGACAGCGGCACGAAGGTTGTAACCTACACGGGCACGTGTTCCGATCTTCATGGGCCCGGCGCGGTCGACAAGAACGCCGGCACTGCCCTCGCATTCAGGTCGGCGTCGAGCCCGATCAAGGGCACGGGGACCTTCAGCGATATGCAGGCTGCGGATCTTCTGGGCGACAAGTTTGGCGCGAACATCCACAGCGCGGCCATCGCCGAGCTGCGCGGACCGATGGCGAAGCAAGTCCCCGTTTGTTCTTGATATCGGTTGATATGGTCCGCGTGGCGGAGGCCGGCGTTAGGTGGTCGGGCGGGGCAGAAAAGCAAGGATTGTCTGAGAAAAGAGGACGCCGACGATGCCGCCGGCCGCCCTCTGCAGAACCTCCATGGCTGCGAAGCTGTGATCTGGGATCAGCATTTGTGCAAGCCCGAGTCCAGTTGCGACTGCGATTACGAGGCAGCAGGCAGCAGCAATCCGACCTGGCAGCAGAAAGGACAGGAGAAAGCCAAGCAGGCCGTAAAAGCTGAAGCGCTCAATGACAATGACCCGATAGGACTCGGCATGGCCGACGATCACGGGCCTTCCTGACAGCCGGGCTAGCGTAGCGTAAGTGATGAGCGCAAGGCAGAGTCCGGCTGCCGTCATGAGATGATTGCGACGCATGTTGTAGCATAACCAATCCGTCGGCGGCATCGCTGCGAAAGGCATGAATATCGTTAAGGCGGTGCAACTACCAGTGCTGTGCAGCCTTTGAGGACTGCGCGGCGAAACTGTGCAAGGCTTTTTCTAAAGCTATCTGTCCCCGATTGGGTCCCGCGCGGCCAGGCCAGCAGTGCGGTCTCGTTAATCGGAGTAGGGGGTTGCAGTCGAGCGCTGCGAGGGCGAGCAGGTTGCCGAACTTCCGTGCGCCGGAGGCGATAGCGTTTGAAGTGTCCCCCGTAGCGTCGTTGCTCTCCGCTTCGTTGGTCGGTGGGATTGCTCAAATGCATTTAGTGCGAAGATGGCCAGGAGCGCTTGCTGCATGAACAGTCTTTGGTGGGGCGTTGGCCCAAGCTATTGAAACGTGCGGCCCAACGAGACAGACGCCAGGCGTGATCCGAGCCATTCAGGCGGCGATTGGAAAGTAACGAAGCCTCCGATTGCCGTGCAGTGGAGCTCGCTCGGAGGTGGCTGTCCACCCAGAGTACTCAGACTTTCTTGGCATTCTTTGGCTTGAACGAAACGCCGAGCCGCAGCGCCATGCGCTTGATCGCTTCAGGTGGTCGTCCGAGCTGTTTTGCTGCATCTTCCAGCGAGATCGAAGACTTCGCCAGCTCCATGAGCCGGCGATCCTCTTTGAATGACCAGGGCCTGCGTGCCATTTTCTCGATTGATCCTCTCGTACACAAGACGAAAGCCGCCAAGCGGATGCTCAACGGCTTGCTTGGTTGGGCTGGGCATTTCGAAAGCCCGGTGAAGAGAGGGATAGGAGATCTGGAAAGTTTCGCAACAAACACCGGGTGTTAAGCTAACTCTTCAACCTTACCGGACGCAGCCGCGAGCCTGCTTGCCTTGCTGCGGGGCGACTGATCGGGTTTGGCCCGGTACTTAACTTTGGTGCGAGATCTGAATTGCGCGGACTTGGCCAAGGCGCTAGTTGCAGGTAATCTGCGCCGCCATCATTTGGGTGTAGACGGTAGAGATTATGTCTGGTGTGTATTTTGGGCTCAGGTGGCTTCACGCAATAGCCAGTATTAACTTTGGTATTTGACGCAGGTTGCAACATGATTGCTCCAGGCAACGCGCCTCCCCGAAGATATTTTGTTGATGCAGTTGGTCGGCGGGTTCTGATTGGCCTGACGATCGAGGAAACACAAGAATTCGAAGGCTTGGATCGGAAACAGGCCGGGCAGGGCACGAGCGATCGGGACGGAGAGACCACGAGTGCGCTCGGGCCCGATGAACAGAGATGGATGGCGCTTTACGAGAAGCATGACAGCGCTTGGCGGAACTGGATCGTTCACGCGGTCTGTGTCTAGTCGTTAAATCTTCATTAACCACAGAAGAGCGATCTTCTTCGAACGCTGATCTCGAACGAGTATTTCATCCATGTTCCAGCTGTTTCTGAGTGCTCGCAGCCAGAATTTCCTTCGCCGTGTCGGTGTGTCCGAATTTCGGGTGCGCTCGGCTGATCGAGACGCCGAAACCGATCAGCATCGGGTCGGAGCGATCATGGCTGCTATCGAGGGTGCTCTGGAGGCGGCGGAACGTGAGCGGGCGGGCCTTGGCCGGCGGGTCGACGATGTGTTAGCCCGAGCGGCGGTTACTCTTGGTAACGGCGACGACGAGTATCTGCATCGGGAGCCGCTCGATAGCCATCATCACGACCTGTTCGACGCCGAGATCGTAAACAGCCAAAAGCGGCTAAAAGAGCTTGGGACTGCGATCGCCCACTTCAGGTTCGTCAAGGTGGCCATGCAGAGCCGGTTCCCGGATTTTCGGCCTTGAGCGCCTTGGCGGCTTCATTAGATCCCAAGCCGTCGCGCGTGTCCTGACGCGGAAAAAGCTAACATCAGTGCGGTCGGGCGCGGCTTAACTGACCTGGGCCGTTGGCGATCATTCCTCCGCCGGTAGCAAATCTCAACAGCGCGCCGGCGAGATAACTGATTTGCAGCAGGACAGCAAAGGTTGCAACAGAAGCGCAGGCTTGCCAAAGCGATTGCGGCGAGATCGCGCAAATCGCGACCGCCCCAACAAGAATAACAGGCACGAGGACGAAGACTCGGTACCGCAGACCGAGGACAAGCCCCGTCGAAATACTACCTGCTATCAGCAACATCGTTCAGGGACTCCAAACCGTCCCCTAGCTCTAGTGCCGGCGCTCTAAGATTGGCTGAAGTCGATGCTTCAATTTGTCTTCAACATGAACTTGGACATCAATCTCGGGCCGGCGCGGACGGCAGTTTCGGAAGTCACAGAACCCATTGCAAACGAGCCAACTGCTCAATTGGACGGCTATACCAATGGTGTGTGTTTCCATCCCTCATCAGGTTTGGGGGCCGACCTGGTCTTGTGTCCGTCAGACTACCTCGCGGTTACGATGGAGTTTATGTTTGCTGCATTGGTTGTGGCCGCGTCCAGCGGCGCCATGATCTTGATGAATTCGGTCGACGGAGATTCTGCGACCGAAATCACGTCGTGATCACGCATTCTGAACGAATCTGCCTGGAACCAGCCGTCAGGTTTGCTCATATCGAATTTGTAAACGGCAGGTACCTCAATTGTCGGGAATCCAGCTACATTGAGGCCAACGCTTTCCATCAGTCGCCTGGGCTCAAAACGGTAGACGAAAACTGATTTTGAGTTGGCGCGGCTGCCGTCGAGACCGCCAGCCTTGGCCAAGGCTTCAGCCAGTGACATCTCCGCATTTTCGAAGGTAAAGCGACGATTGTTGGTGCCACCAATGGAGCCGGGCGAAGGTGTGGACCCGAAGGCCATGAATACCCGCGGAACGCGGGTCAGGAAAACGACGTCTCCCGGGGATAGCAACACGTCTTCGGAAGGTCGCTGGACCACGCTCGAAACGTACTGCGTGTAAGTCCGGTTTCCCCGCTTGAGAGTGACGGTGACCTCATAGTCCGGAAACTTGGGGCCGCCGGCCTTGGCGATCGCCGCCAGCAAATGCAGTCCACCCGGGTCAATCGGGAAACGCGACGGGGTGTTGACCTCTCCGAGCACGCTGACCTGGTTACCTCGTTGTTCGGCGACAGCCACGACGACTTGCGGCTCGATTGCACGGTCCTTGAGGCGGTCGCGGATGATATTTGACACCGCGCGCGGATTTTGTCCTGCGACCCTGATTGACCCGGCGTAAGGGATGTTGATGCTTCCCGATTGATCAACCTGCTGTCGCGGAATGTCGACGAAATTGCCGGACCTGACGCCGGCTTCACCGGGAATGAAAAGACCTCCCGCCTGTGCCTCAAAGACGGTGACAGTCAGAATGTCGCCCACGCTAATGGGCGCTTCACGATAGTGCCCGCCCGGTACAGAAGCGAAGGAGATGCCTGTCGCATTGGTGATCGCGTTCGACGCTGTGAGGACGACCGGATTGACCGGCATCAGGACATAAGGAAGCGGTGCGGATGGGGCCGTGATGATGGCGGCATTCTCGTGAACGGCAGCGGCATCCGGTGCGTCCATCGGAATGACACCAGCGCAGCCGGTCATCATCACAAGGACAAGGGCCAGCGCCACGGCGTGATGAATGCCGATCTGAATCGATGGTCCAGTTGTTTCGCTTGCCACTATCACCTCACGCCATCCGTTTACTGCGCTCGAGCGTAGCAATCATCCTATCGTCGAGTCACTCTCATCGGGTTTTATCGAAAAGAAACGCGCGACTTTGTGGCCTTCCTGCAACTTACTCGTAATCCATTGTCAGCTTTTGTGATCAGAGACTAGGCAACATGTTTGCTTTCTCGCCACAATTGATTTGTGAGCAAAGTTTGCCGCACGAGAGACATCTTTGGGACATGATCGGCATCAGAGTTCGCGCGAGTTGCTGCGCGTACATCATCGAACGACAGCACGCCTCGAACGCAACCGGGCTCGTTCGAGCTCATCTCCGGGTAGGAACCGTCAGCTCAACGCCGGAAAACTGGTGCGAGGGCAATGAACGATCGAAATGTAATATTCTGGAAGATGAACTGACGGGCATGCCAGAGATGGCGTTGATGCCGATGTTTCGAGAGCAAGTCTGCCTCAATTATCTCCATCGATAAAGATGTCGCAAACCACGAGGACGCGCGGAACGCCTCCCGGAGGTCGGCGTTTGATTTCTTGGCCGACCTCGCCGGGCAGGGTCGGTTCAAGCTGATGCTGTTAACTCAACGTTGCCCATCCCGCCAAAGGGAGGCGATAGCCGGGTGGAACCCGGGAGGTAGATAAAACTGTATTATTTGGTTTGAGCTGCGCGAAACAGCTCGCATGTCAAAAAACCCCCATGGAGCCCGCAAGAGGCTGACGACGGGGGCGTTAATGTCTACTGCAAACTATGGATTTTCAGCTGACTTTTCCGCGGCTCCGAGCCGTGAGGCTGTCGATGGGCTCGCGGCAATCGCTTCGGCGCTTGATCAGGGGTTCGTCGGGGCGGCCAAGTCGCGCGGTCAGTTTCTTGATATCTGCGCGATCGCGCTGGGCTGGGCCGTTCTCGTTGCCGTCGTCCTTCACCCTGAATTGCAGCTAGCGGCCATCGGAGTCGGTATCGCACTATTTGCCGTGCGCCCGGTGTGGCGACTGGTACTCGGACCCGCCGAGCAGACCTGTCCGCTCCGGCGTTCGGCGAATCGTTCCGCTCTCCAATACAGCTAGGACGCACCCGCCCCGCCCGGCAGCTCGCTGTCCGAAGTGGGAAGCTCCAACTCGCCCATCTGGATGGGATAGGAGTGTGAAGTCTTGTCCCACACCAGAGGCCGGCCGGAAACGCGGTGGCTTGTATAGATGCGGACAGCGCGCCATGTGGCAAAGAAATTGACGAAATTCCCGACGATGAGCCGTGGCGCCGACATAAGAGCATGGCGCAGATTGTAAATCATGCCAGTGAAGATCATGCGGTTCAGCAGCCGCCATATGAGGAAGCAGAAGGTCACCCAAAATAGGGTCTTCGCCCAATCTGACGACAGGATGGCGTAAGAAAGCTCGTGATTGGGGTCGAGATACCAGCGGAAAGCTTCGAACAGGATCAAATTCGCCATGGCGAAGTAGGCAAGCATGACCGCAGGACTGGTGATCACGCCTTTTCGGTCGCGCGCCAGAAAGTACTTCGTGCCGAACTTGCCCTTCCAGCCGATTTCTTCGGTTCCCTGAAAGACGATCCCCAGCAACCATCGGGCGCGCTGCCGGTACGCTGCTTCCAGCGCGGAGGGAAAGAATTCACGCGTTGCGATCGGAAGGCTCCGGTGGAGGATGCCAGGATTGCCGGTATCGATATCGATGTCGATGGCGTACTTCGCCGGGTAGGCGATGAAGGCGGACTTGAAACCAAGCTCCGAAACGCGAAAGGCGATGTCGTAGTCTTCGGTGAAGGACGTGACGCGGAAGGCTTCGCCCTGGTTCTGGTCGACGAGATGAAGCATCGCTTCGCGGCTGAAACAGGCGGACACGCCCGCGCAAGGAATGACGCCGGAGATGCGTTGCCGGACCTCGAGGTCCTTGGTGTGCATTTCCGCAAACTCGTCCATGTAGATGCCGCCGATCAATGACAGAACGGGGCGAGAGAACGAATAGACCGGCAGCTGAACGAAATCGTAGAGATCGACGAGTTTGTTGAAGAGCTTCAACTCGAGAGGATGAATGAGATCCTCGGAGTCGTGCATGACGACCCCGGCAAACTGGATCGATTTCTCGGCCTCGAACATGAAGATGTCCGAGACAATCTGGTTCAGGCAGTCTGCCTTGCTGGTCGGACCATCCCGGGGTACCAGGACCATATGAATGTTCGGATAGAGGCTCTGCGCCTTTCGGATCTCATCCTGAGTCGGCGGATCGTTGAGATAGACGCCGACGAAATAGTGAGCTTGTTGATAGCGAAGTAGCCGGGAGTTTGAAGACAGCATGGAAAAAATAACGTCGTGCTCTTTCCAGCATGGGATCATGATCGCGATTGGCCTCTCCGGCAGCTGCTCGAGAAGCTCTACGTCGGGCAAGTCCCTGGTTTTCGTGATGCCGAACAGCCGCCCGGTCCAGTACAGCACATCCACCACGAGATCGTCGAAGCTGGACACAACAATGATGATGCCCGCCACGAGCATCATGATCTCAACCGAATAAAGATACCACGGAAGATAGGCGGTCAGATTGGCCATGAGTCAGGATGCATGCCGAAGAGGAGCAATTGTTGCTGGTTTCTGGTCCTGGCCAGTCACGAAATACCGGTAGAGGACCTCGACGATTCGGCGGCTGGCGTGCCCGTCGCCATACGGAAATACGGAGCGCGCCATCTTCGTATATTTTGCCGGCGTTTTGTTTAGCTCGTGGAGCGACTTGAAGACTGCTTCGCGAGAGGTCCCCACGAGCTCTACAACGCCCGACGCGACTGCCTCCGGACGTTCGGTGACGTCCCGCAGGACCAGGACTGGTTTGCCGAGGGCCGGAGCCTCTTCCTGCAATCCCCCACTATCCGTCACGACGCACCAGGCATTCTGGATGGCCGCGACCATGGCCCGGTAGCTGAGGGGTTCAACGAGATTAATCCTGGGGTGACCGGAGAGAACCTCCATGGCCGCCTCGCGGGCGTTCGGGTTCGGATGGACAGGGAAGTAGACGCCAACATCCGGGGTGAGGTCGACAAAAGCTCTCACTGCCGTGAGAGCGTCCCTCAATCTCGTGCCGAAATTTTCTCTGCGGTGCGCAGTCAGCAGTATCATGCGTCTCGCCTGAAACTCCGGCGGGACAGGCGGCCTGGTGGCGGCGATTTCCAGGAGCGAGTCAATCACCGTATTGCCTGACACGAACACCTTGTCTCTCGGCACGTTCTCATTGATCAGGTTTTGAGCCGCTGCTGAAGTTGGGGCGAAATGTAGCGCTGACGAAACGGCGATTGCGCGCCGATGAAATTCCTCAGGGAAGGGCGCGTCGAGCTCGGGGGTCCGCAATCCGGCTTCAATATGAACGAAGGGTGCCTTTCGGTAAAATGCGGCAACCGAGGCTGCATATGCCGTGGTTGTGTCTCCCTGCGCGATGACACAGTCCGGTTGTTCGCTTTCGAGAATGCGATCCAGTCTGCCGAGAAGTCGACTTGCGGTCTGCGCGGGGCTAAGGGAGGTCCCACGGTGCCGGATTGCAATGTCAGGTATGAGTCCGAATTCGGCCAGTGTCAGATCAAGCAAGTCGCTCTGTTGACCACTGGTTACGACCCTGACGTTGGCCCATCCTGTGCCGCGCAGGCGCCGGATAACCGGCGCCAGCTTGATGACTTCCGGCCGGGTGCCGATGACGACGAGAAAGGTTCGAACAGGAATAGAACGCGTGAACTCGTCCCGATGCGGGAGATGCATGTCCGAAGCCCCAAAATCGACTCGCCAGTGCGATCGACACGCCGCACAAGGCCGAATTATCTGTCGGTGTTTAGGGGAACCAGCTTAATCGGAGCCCGCCCTTCAGACAAATGATGTTTCGGCAATCATGAAGGGAAAACAAAGCATTGGCAATACAGGGTAAATGTACCCGAAAAATGAGCACGCCGGAGGGGAGCAGCTGGTGCCAGACGAGCGGGTTATACGGTTGCCGAATCGCGCCATACACTGGCCTCATACCCGTCGATGATCTGGCTCGTGTGGGTAAATTCTTCGAGCTGACGCAGGGGTTCGATAACTTTTCGGGCGATCAGGACTGTGTTGGGCTCGGCGTGCTTTTGCATATGGCCGGCCACATCGATGACCCTGTCGGAAATGGTCTCCAGTGGGGTCGAGTCGTCGAAATAGACGAGACCGGCGTTGACGCCGCAGCGGACAGAATAATCGGCCTTCGAAATCTTCACGTCCCGGTTGAACGCCCTGAGGCTCTTGATCACGTCCTTGCCGGCCTGGCACGCGTCCTCCACGTGAGCAAAGCAGGCCATGACCCCGTCAGGTGTCCAGGCCGTCTTCAAGACACCGCGGGCCCGGAATATGCGCTCCACCAGCTTTCGGTATTCAGCAAAGTCGTACTGAACCGACGCAGGATCCTCGCCGTTTTTCATCTGGGCAGATCCGACGACATCAACCGCCAGAAACGCAACTTCTCGTCCGAATGAATCGAGCTTTTTCTTCGTTTCAGCGAACACCTTCAAAAGGTCTTGCCGGTTTACCGCGTTATCGCTTTCCGCGACCCGCAGTTTGCTCTCCAGCTGCTTGTCGAGGGCGGAGCCGGGTTTCACACCCTCCTTCTCGCGCCACTCCTGCGCAGAGGCTCTAAGCAGGCGGCGGTTGAACGAGTGCTGGCTCCTTTGAGCCAAAGATCCAACCGTGAAAGTAACGAGGATCGCCAAGCCTATCAGAATCCAGTCAGATCGATCGGCGCCGGCAATGTTCGTCGGTATGTAATGATGAAGGAGCGGTGATGCCTTCTTGAGAATAAGGTCCCGCGCGTCCAGCAATGTTGCCGAGAATCTGGCCCCCTTCGGATTGTCAAAAAGAAGAAAAAGCTTGGGAGCGAGCAGCGTAAGCGCGAGGGCGAATGTCGCAATTCCAAGCAATCGCCGTGCTGTGAAAAGAAAACTCACAACAAACGATTTCCGCGCTTCCCTATAGACCACTTAATCATCTCCAGAGCGACCCAGGCGATGCGGGTCCCGCCGGACTATAGCCCGCGTGCGACAGCGGGCGCAATTGCCGGACGGCATCCATCCGGGACGATGCTTTCGAGACTCGCGCAGCTAGCCTGAGACTTCAGTGAAGTTGCATTGCATGAGGCGTCACAGTCAATGCGGCGTTTGGCTGGCGAAAGTCGGCCAGGGTGGTCGGTGAAGCCAGCGGTGTGGCACCTTGTCGGCGACTTCAGACCGGGACGCCGTCACGGATCAGGGCGCTTTCGCACGATGTGCGTCCCTGTGTGATCTCTCAGTTCGATGCACTCGACGTCCGGACAAGTGTGCAATGAGGCACGAGTCCGTGCGGATCACAAGTGTCAGCTTGCTGAAGGCCTTGAATGGCGCCGGCCATTGATCGGGTGACGGCGATGCCGATTGAGGTCCGCAACACACAGGCTCGGGGACGGCGGTGCTCAAACAGTCCAGCTCACTTGATACCGGGGATTGCGTCGCGGTAGTCGCGGAGGATTTCAATCCCCGTATGGAGATCACCTGGGACTATACGCCTGCTGCTGTAGCTGCTTTACCCGAGCCCTCCGTATGGGCCGTGCTCATTTCTGGCTTCGCGGGCACCAGCTTGACGGCTTATCGGCGCAAGTCGAGGCCAGCATTAAGGGCCACCTGATCCGTGATCAAGATTTGATACTGGGCGGCCTTCGGGCGGCTCTTTGCCAGCCTGCAGGCGCGATATAGCAAGTTGGCCCATCAACGGACGCCGGGGGCCACCCGCTCCTCGGCCGATGCTGGCGGCAAACCGGACATCACAGTGCGAGCCGTTTGATGGCGCCTAGCCGAGGCGCAAGACGCGACGGAAAACCTTATAGGCGAGAAACGAGACGAAAAACCCAACCGAGCCACCAAGCGCTTTTTCCAGTGTGTCGATCAGGCGCGGGTCTCGATCTGGAACGACGAACTGCGCAAACTCGAGTCCAACGATAATCCCCAGGATAGAGATCGCGACCAGCCGTGGGCGATCAGGGACTGAAAGCCGAAAAAGGAAGCCGAGTACGGCGTAAGCGCAGAACCGTTCAAAAGCTGTGATCAGCTCCGTGTCGGTGTTGACAAGAGTTGGCCTCGAGGAAAGCCGGGACAGGGTCGCAAAAACAATAAAGGCAAGCCACCCGAGGGTGGCGAGGCGCAACAGGATTCTGGCTGCTCGCATAAGACGTGAAACTCCAACGAAGTCGGGGTGCGATAAGGCAGGCGCACTCTGTTGGCCCTAGCCGCAGCCAGGAGGCTCAGGAGCAGGCCCGTGCTGGTAAAGGGGGCAATCTGGCAGTTTGCGTTGCACCCGAAAGTGATCGGAGAAGCGAAAGTGGGAAGCACGCGTAAACAGCCCGGCAAGGCTGTATTTGCCTGCATTGTTCGGCCCGGAAGGGGCCGGCGCGCGCAAACCACAAGGCTGGCCGAAGGCTTCTGCTGAACCACCTGAAAAGGTGATTCGCTGTGCTCAATATTGGCCGCGCAGCTTGACATGGACAGGTTCTGACCGATTGTCGAGCGTCCGTGGGAGTTTGGTCGACGCCAGGCTATTGCTTGTCAAGCCACGCGTCGATCCTGGGTTTAAACGCGACAAAGGACAACGAGAAGCAGGCACCAAGCACAAAGCAGATGGATGCTATCGAAATCGCACACTCCTGTTCGCCTGGGTAGACTCATGTGCTGCCAAGCAGGATTGTTTATTCGAATAACAAGGCAGCCAGGTAGCCGATCGGTTGCCATACCAACCAACCAATCGCGGCAAGCCAGACGACAGTAACGACGACCGCACTCGCACTGAATACCAGAGGGAAGACCAGGTCGGAACGTTTGCGGCTCTCAATCGCCACATCACTTTGATCTGCTGTCTTGTCGAACATTGGGGTTTCTTGACCTTCGACTGCGGCTGTGGCGTTGACGTCCGGCTGCTTACTGGATTGTCTGCAATGCAAAGTCGCATCTTTTAGCTCAGCCGCCGCTCGATTCGCTGATAGCTCTTTCACCAGAGCTATGTGCTTGTGGGGGACGACCGCTCATTCGAGGCTCCGGACGTGCGGCGACCTCGCCCAGCCGCTGTCCACGGACCCTCTGAACAGGTTCTCAACCATCGTGTTTTCCTCCGGCCGTTCGATACGCGTGCAGAACACAGCGTGCCGCTCGATCTGCTGATACAGCTCTTCGGCGCGCTCTCTCGCCTTGTCGATGGCGGGAGGGAAGCCCAATCTGTCATGGGTGAGCGCTTCATCCCGCAGGCTTTCGTACATGCGAACGATGAAGTGGTCCGAGGGTCTTTGAATGACATCCGCGCGCTCCAGCAAAAGGTGGGCCGCCAGACCTGGGGGCGTTGCTGGCGGCCCATGCCGGACAGTTCAAATCGTGGTCTTCGGGGATCGACCTGGGGGCAAGACCATCCGCGACCGGCGCGACAAGCATTAGCCGGGTGCGCCCCTGGTCTCAAGGACAGGTTCGGATTAACCTCACTTCTCAAGGTTAAGGGAGATCCCGTCTCCGTTAGCGACAAGGCAGGACGCTCAAGGCCGTCTCTGCATCAGTGGTGCGCGCCGCCCGCACGTCGTATCGGCACAAGCCCTCCGGCAAGCAACGCGCCGAGACCAGTTGCGATGGCCAGGTTGAGCTCGATCATTGTTTGCAATCCCCATCTCTGTCGGCAGTATTCTCGATACATTGCCAGCCGGTGCCGTTCCCAAGTACGTGATCGGGCTTGCGGAACGAAACCGCCGATACTGGCCTATCCCTACAACAGCTGTCCGGAGGGCAAGATGTCCCGCTTCACCACCTGGGTCATTGCCGTAATGTTGGTCTCTACACCTGCGCTGGCGCAGGTCGATCTGCGACAACCAAACGGGCCCGTTGACTTGCGTGTCGATGGACGTCCGAACAAGCGCGAGGGCTTGCCGCCGAGTGCCGCCGATAAAGGTAACAGCAGTCGTCAGAACTCGATTTACCAGAGCGATTGCGCCGAAGTGGATCAGCTCAATCCAAATGCTCGGCCGCGCTATCAGGATAGAGTGCGCCGAGCCTGCGACCAATGAAAAGAAAGACCGCCCGAGGCGCTCTCTGTAGTTGTTGATGAGCAATTGAGATCAGGCAACAAGCGGGCCTGCTTGCGACGATGTCAGGCTGGAAAGCGTACACCATGAAAGCCGGAGAGCATCATCGACGAGGTTGATGGTTCAGGCACAATCAATGTGCCTGACGTATAGCTCGTCACTCCGGCGTATGGATCGTCAGTTGCCGGCAGATTTCCGCAAAACTGAAGCTGGATGCTGAGTTGGAAAGTAATCGCCTGCGAAGTTACCGAAGCCGACCAACTTGACCCCGTGATTGGTACCGCTGTTCTTGAACAGGGTAGGAGGAAAGGTCCGAAGGCGTAGTGATCACCGGACGGGCTCAAGATACCTCTCACCAAGCCAGGCGTCGGGTTGAAGTTTGTCGCCAAGCTAAATTCAATCCGTCCGGAGTGTGCCCTGCTCCGGTTGTCGCGTCGAAGTGGGCTCGTGATTCTACCGAAGGGTCCTTTGAGAGTGCTTGAGAACCCGACGCCTGAGAACGCAATTTACAACCGCACTCTCTGACAGGTCCTTTTCATGGGACCCCTGGTCGGTTCTTCAGCCCGATTTCGCTATCGACATCCCGATTGCCCCTGCGAGGATCGAAACGCATCCAGCCAGGATCAGCCAATGACCGGTCTGCAGTTCTGCGAAGTAGCTCATAAATGCGCCCACGAAGACAAAAGACCATTCGGCTCTATGGTTGCGGGCGAGTCAATCCGGCACGGAAGCAATGACTGCCAATCCGTGCTGCTTGATTTCTCAGTTGGTTGCACTGCGATCATCGAATCGGCCAGGGTCTCGCCTGGCAGTGGTGCCCGCGTCAGAGGGATTCGCGTTGCTGGTCATGGTGGCACCAGTGCGAGCATTCACGATCCTTCTCATGTTTGCGCAATGCTGGTTCATTCTCCGGCACGGCCCGGTAACTCTGTTTCATGGCTTCTAGGCTCCGGGCGGCCAAAACAGAAGTTGACCCTTTTGGGGACGGATCCATGCGCATGTCGTTTGGAAGGCGACCCCACAGAGCTTCTCGGCTCATATTGGGTGCCGAGCGTAAGTCAGACTGTGGGGAACCTGGTTGAGCAGGCACGGGCGCTCAATCCAGGCATGCCGCCGGACGCTCAGGAAGACCGGGCGGCGGTGATGACCAATCCATCCGACAAGGCCCTCGTCCAACCTGACGGCGAATCCTTCAAAGAGGTGGCGCCCTAACGGGGCAGGAGCAGGACGATGACGCCGGAGTGAAGGTGCAGGAACGTGCTGGCGCACAACAGCCAGTGCAGCGTCGCCCTGCCTTAACCATGCTTCGGGGCAGAGAGCCGGCGCCTAAATTCATGTTGCGCCGCACAGACAACGAGCCTAAGCTTAAAATTGCTAACAAAAAGTTATTGGGACGTTTGTCAAAAGCCGATTTTTGTGGTTCATCTCCCCGATTAATTTGCCGTTAGAATTTGGTGAAGTTTGATGTCGATTGGTTCGGATATTCGCGAGAAAGAAGCGCGTCAGGTCGACCAGGCGCATGTCCAAAAGGGAACAATCTGGTCGTCGGACTTTATTCCCTACGCATTGTCTACCTCGGACGCGCTCGTCATCATTCTGGCGAGCATTGGTGGTGGAATAGTCTACCATCTTGCAGCAGGCAGCCCCGTACCGAGCCTGCTGCCGTGCTGTGCGGTCGGCCTCATGGCTGCATTCATCTATATCCTGCGTATGAGCGGGATCGGCTATTATGACCTGCCCGACAGCGCCAAGCCCGGGGTCGAGATCACGGAAATCCTCGTTTGCTGGTTCAGCACCGGAATCCTGCTGGCGTTCTTTGCCTTCATCCTGAAAATCGGCGGAGATTATTCGCGCGGCACCTTCTTCGCTTTTTATCTGGTGACTCCGATCGGTCTCCTGGCTGTCCGCAAGGCGACCAAGACCAATTTGGCGTCGGCTGTTGCGAAGGGGGGAATCAGACGCAGGGATGCAGTCCTTGTCGGTGATCAGAGAGAGCTTCTTGCCCTTGCCCCGAGAGATCGCCTCGCGCTGTTCGGGGCAACGGACGTCAAAGAGTTCTTGTTGAGCAGCGAGCCCGATTGCGAGAAGCGGCTGGCTGCCGACGAAGGCGTTTTTGGCCAGGTCGGGGCCTTTGTTCGTCGCAACAACTGCCGGGAGGTGCTTCTGGTGCTCCCCTGGAACGATGACGCGCGAATTGAATTTGCGCGGGAGAAAGTCAAGAACTTACCGGTTTCCTCGCGGTTGCTGCCGGATTTGCACGTTCGATCGCTGTCCAATTTCGTGTCGTCGGCGCGTCAACGGGTGCTCGCCGTCGAAATCCAGCGTGCGCCGCTGAGCGCGGTCGAGCGGGTCGTCAAGCGTGCGATGGACATCCTGGTTGCTGGACCGGCTCTGGCTGCACTGCTTCCGATTTTTGTTCTCACGGCGATTGCCATCAAACTGGACAGTGAAGGGCCGGTCATTTTCCGTCAGCGTCGAAAAGGCTTCAACGGCAAAGAATTCGTAATGCTGAAATTCCGCACTATGAAAGTGCAGGAGGATGGTCCAGTCGTGGTTCAGGCCAGTCGGGAGGATCCGCGGGTGACGCCGATCGGGCGCTTCCTGCGGGCCGCCTCCATCGACGAACTCCCGCAATTGCTCAACGTTCTTACGGGTGAGATGTCTCTGATCGGTCCCAGACCTCATGCGCTTGCCCATGATAGCTATTTCGAGAGAATCCTCGAAGACTATGCCTTCCGGCATCATGTCAAGCCGGGGCTGACGGGGTGGGCGCAGTGCAATGGCTCCCGGGGCGCCACGCCCACCGTGGAGGCCATCGCCGAGCGCGTAAAACTCGATCTTTGGTACGTCAACAACTGGAGCCTTTGGCTCGATGTCCAGATCCTGATCAAGACCTTTTTCGAGGTTGCCCGAAAGCGGAATGCCTATTAGCGCGAGAATTGCATGCGGATCGCAACTGCAGGATTGCTTTCCCGCGGTGACATCAATTCGCCAATAAATTATTCTTAGCTTCTTTCTTTCAATGGCTTGTACTTATTCCATGCCGCGAAGTACCAACTTTGCGGGGACGGAAATAAATCGCACTTGGAAAAATGTGAAAAAATGGAACATCATTCAACATATCGAATCATGATGTGCCGAGTTCACGCAGCGGAAGCTGCTACGCTACGACGGACGGATGAAGAAGCCCAATCTGGAAAGCATGTCGCTGGATGAGCTCTGGCAGCTACACGAGGAGCTCAATGAGCTCTTGTCGGTACGGCTGAACGCCGAGAAGCGAGCTCTTGAGAAGCGGTTGGCGCAGCTTCGTCGTGAGAACGAGGCCGCCAATCCGCCCGCCGCTCCCTCTTCGCGCGAACGACGGCCTTATCCTCAAGTTCACCCCAAGTATCGCAATCTGAGTGCTCCCTACGAGACATGGTCGGGTCGGGGAAAGCAGCCGAAATGGCTCACGGCCGCACTACGGGCCGGCCGCTCGATCGACGACTTCCTGATCTCAAGCCGCCGCTAATTCGGATCTGGAATCAATCGCGCCGTTCAAGCGCTCCATTCAGCAAGGAGGAGGCCCCAGGTGAAACTCGTTATGGCCCTGATCATCGGCCTTGCCTTGCCTCAGCTCGCGCAGGCATCGACGGAAGATTTCAGCCGCGCGAAGCTCCGGCTCACCGATGCGGCAAGTGAAGCTTGCACGGCCAATTGCGACAATCAGAACGCAGCATGCAAGCGGGTCTGTCCGACCACCCTCGGCGCTCCATGCTTCGCGTCCTGTGACAGCCAGGCGCAGGTCTGTCGCCAGAGTTGCCAACCCAGGTAAGATCTACCGGGACCCCTGCTCGGTTATTCGGCGCTACGGCAGTCTCGAAGCCAATCTGACCGTGCACTTTTGCGCCTCGTCTCGAGGAAGGCTCTGTGCAGCCCTGCCGTCCCGAGAGAACCGGCTTGAGGCAGGATCGCTCCGATTCAGCTTCCCCACGCGCTGAAACCCGCCGCCCGGGATCCCGGGGGCCGGAACGGCTTTTACGTTGGGTTAACCATGATGATTTACCAGTTGTTTACGCTCGAATTCCCGCGCGTGCGCCTTTTTATGTTCGGAGCTTGCTTTGCCGATGTCTCGTGGCCCCCTCACGGGTTCTGTGGTTTGCCTGCTCGCAAGCCTCGTCGCCGGCTGTGGCGCCCCGGGAATCGTCAGTCCGACCCTGAACGCTCAGCCCAGGTTATCAGGCCAGCCGGTATCCTTCGAGGCGAACGCCCAGGACCTGATGCCGACGGGTGCCATCGCGCTGCCGTCACCATCATCCAGGGCAGTCGCCACCGTTGAGGGTGGCGACGGCCGGATGATCGGCTCGGCAGCGGCCAAGTCAAGCTCGGTGGCTGCCAATGGCAATGTCGTCCTCAATCTGGCCAACGTTCCCTTGCAGCAGGCAGCCAAGACGGTTTTGGGAGATCTCCTCGGCGTCAACTATGTAGTCGACCCCCGGGTCGACGGCGTCGTTTCGGTCCAGACCAGCAACCCGGTCTCCAAAACGGATGCCCTCGAGATTTTCCAGACGGCCATCGCTCCGATCGGCGCAGTGCTGGTACAGAACCGTGGCATTTACCGGATCGCTCCGGCCGACCAGTCTGCGACCGGGGCTGTAAGCACTGTCCGCGATGCTACCAACAGTGCGGTTACCGGCAGTGGCGTTCGCATCGTCCAGCTGAAATACGTCGCAGCCACGGAAGTGGCGCGCGTGCTCGAACCGATGGTGCCAAAGGGAGCTATTGTGCAGGCGGACGATGGGCGCAACATCATCGCGCTGAAGGGCTCACAGGCCGAAATCGACAGCATGCTCGACTCGGTTTCGATCTTTGACGTTGATGTGATGAAGGGCATGTCATTCGCAGTCGTACCTGTCAGGGCAGCTCAGCCTGAAAGGATGGTCGACGAGCTGAAAGCGGTATTTGCCTCTGACAAGGAGGGCCCCCTGAAGGGGAGGGTGCGGTTCATCGCCAACACTAGGCTCGGTGCAATCCTCGTCGTGACCTCGAATCCAGGTTACATCCCGCGCGCGCAATCCTGGATCAGGCGGCTTGACGCCCGCGCCAGCGGCACAGAACCGCAACTTCACGTCTATCAAGTCCAGAACCGGACAGCCGGTGAACTCGCCGGAATCCTTCAGTCCATGTTCTCGCAAGAGATGAAGGTCGTGCGCCCGACAAGCCGCAACGTCTCGCCGAAATCGAAGCAGATCTCCTTCGGAAGCGATGCGAGCAAATCCTCGGCGACCGGCATCGGCGCTTCGGACCTCACCATGCAAGCAGGATTGGGGAAAGCGGCAGACACGATGGTGGCATCGCGCTCTTCAAACGGCGATCCCGACGGAGCGTTGGCTGACATGGTGGACAACAACACGGCATCCAGCACGGGCGCTGAGCCAGTGATGAAGATTGTTGCTGACGACACCAAGAATTCGCTGCTGATCATGGCCAATGAGCGCGACTACCAACGCGTGCTGCGCGTCGTGCAGGGTCTTGACGTGGTGGCGAGCCAGGTCTTGATCGAGGCTGTGATCGCGGAGGTGACCCTTAATGATGATCTTCAGTTTGGGCTGCAGTGGCAATTTGCGAAGAATGGAACTCCGACCGCAACATTCTCCAATGCTCTTACCGGCGGCGTGGCAGCCGCGTTCCCCGGTTTCAACTATGCCATCAACACTGCGAACATAGCGGCGACCCTGAGCGCGCTGAACGCCCTGACTCATGTCAATATCATCTCCACACCGTCCCTGATGGTGCTCGACAACAAGACGGCGCGCCTTCAAATCGGCGATCAGGTTCCGATCACGACGCAGACTGCGACGAGCACGGTTACCGCCCAGACAGCAATCGTGAACTCCATCACGATGCAAGATACGGGCGTGATCCTCTCAGTGACCCCGCGCATCAATGAGAGCGGGCGGGTCCAGCTCGATATCGAGCAGGAAGTCAGTAGTGTCGTCAGGACAACGACGTCGAATATCAATTCTCCCACCATTCAGCAGCGACGGGTCAAGACGACGGTTGTCGTGAGCGACGGTGAGGTCCTGGCGCTGGGCGGCATGATCCAGGACAGCGCCAGCAAAAGCAGCAACCAGTTGCCGATCCTGGGAGACATTCCGGGGGTTGGTGCGTTGTTTGCAAACAAGAAGGACGCGGTTGCGAAAACTGAGCTCGTCATCTTGATCACGCCGAAGGTTGTTCGCGACGGGACCGAAAGCCGGCTGGTCACCGAAGAATATCGCCGCAAGATGAATGTCTATATGCCGCACGCCACAACGCGCCAGCGGGCGCCCCTCAATACCGCGCAGCGCCTGGTGACGCCGTGATACGAGGCGCTCGCCTGGTCTCCCGGTTGGTTAGCGTTTGCGCATTGCCGTATCTATTGGCCGGCTGCGTGACCAGCCAGCCTTACGTGATTGATCCGCCGCCACCCTATATGCTGTTGCCCGTCGATGAATCCATGTCCTGCAACGCGATCGCGGGCTCGTTCCGCTTCTCGGTCAAGCGCGCTGCTCGCCTCGAATACTGGCTCGCGGCAGGATCGCTGGCGGGCTATGATTCTGACCGGTTTCCGCTCGATGCACCAAAGCAGTTGGCTGACGAACGCCGGCGGCTGGATGCTCTGACCGATCTTCAGCGTACGAAGGGATGCACGGTGCTCGAGCCTGGTCCTGCTGTAGCCGAAGAGAGAGAGCGGCTGGAGGAGTCAGCAAGAAATTCCAGGTCTCAGGCCGTTCTTCGGTCAAAGGGTTGAACGTCCTGTGTCGGCTTTATAGCTTGAAGCAGGTCTGGGCCGGGCCGCTGTTCGTCAGTTGGCTTGCGGCGGCGGCTGAGATGACGTCGCCACGTCGCCATTCGCGGATGAGGTAGGGTTGAGTGGAGGCTCCTCCAAATGACACCAGAGCTTCCCGAATGTACCGTGACCCGTCGATTGCGCGGATGTCGGCCCGAATGGTGAAGCTCCCGGGCAGGGTCGGGCGTCTGGTTTCGGCCCGCGCTGGATCGAGACCCATCAGCAGGCGCAAGGCTGGCGTCATCGCCTCTGGCACAGGCTCTACCCGGCCCGATAGAGTGGTTGTGTAGCGGATTGCTGAGCGGAGCAATGCGGGCGACATGCCGTCGATCTGATCCAGCTCCAGGTTGGTCGAAAAGCCCGAGCGTTTTACGTCGTTCGGCGCGTTCGTTGGTGCGGTCTGATTGCCGGTGAGCGGGGTTTGACTAGCGGTCTCTTTGTGCTGGAGTGACTTCCGGAAATTGACGACGTTCTGGGCAATTCTGTCCCCGAGCGCCTTGTCCTTCGCGACCGCCACGAAAAAACGCTCCAGGGTCGGCAGCCCGGCGGCATTGATGTCGATCTTGCCGACCTCCTCCTCGACGACTATTTCGGCCTGCTCGCCTCCGGGCATTCGGCATTTCTTTGGAAAGCCGGTATCCGGCGTCGGCGAGAGCATGCTTGCGATGGAGAAATTCACGGCACTTTCTGCAGCTGCAGCCGCTGAGAGCACCGAGCCGTCAGCCAGCGCGGTCCTGGCGCGATAACGAGCGCCAACGATCACGGCTGCACCGAGCAGCGTGAGGAGACCAAGACCCCAGATCACCGTAATCAACGCGAAGCCGCGGCGCCCGCAGGAGCCGCAGGGATGGCTGTTCGGGACTTCGCGACGATGCCGCATGCGGCGACATGCAGGCGCAATCGACATGGACCGTCCTTGCAAGGATTGACCTCGTTCGCCGCATCGATTGCGAGTTCGTATATGAAAATGGCAAATAAAGTATGAAAAGCCTTAATTAACAAAATCGTTCTAGCGTGTGGATGGCCGGATGTCAGGATCTCCGAAAACCCATGCTCGCCCATGCACAGACATTGATATGCGAGGAGTCGCCGACGACGGGTTTGGTCAATGTTCCCAAGCCGAAGGAGGACGGCTTCGCCGATGCGTTCTCAGCGCTTCTGGTGCGCGAAGGCCTTGTCGATGCAGGAGCGATTGCCCGGGCGAGGCGCGCTTCGGAAGCCGCTTCCGAGCGCCTGGATATCGTCATGGTGAAGCTCGGCCTGCTTTCGGAGGCTGATCTCTGTGGTGCATATGCTGCTTATTGCGGGCTCGAGGTCGTGCGATCGTCCGATGTCCCGGCGCAACCGGTGCTCGCAGATCGCCTGAAGCTCCCTTTCCTGAAGACCAGTCGCACATTGCCGATATCGACTTCCAACGGGGCTCTGCTGTTAGCAACTGTCGATCCGTTCGACGAGGAGGCGCACAGAGCGATCGGCTACATGCTTGGCCGGAAGGTGGATCTCGCTGTCATCGCTCCTGCGGACATTGAGCGCGCATTTCGCAAGCTCTACCAGGATACTGGTGCGCAAGCATCCGGCGACGATCAGGGCATTGTCGCGCCCGGCGTAGCGGATGGAAACGAGATTGACGTCGAACGCTTGCGTGACATCGCCAATGAAGCGCCGATCATCCGTCTGGTGAACCAGATCATCGCAGGTGCAGTCGAGCGTGGAGCGTCCGACGTCCACATCGAGCCGGGACGGGACACAGTTCTGGTTCGAATCAGGCTTGATGGATTTCTACAACAAGAGCGCGTTGTGCCATCGACGCTCAAGGCTGCACTGACGACACGCATCAAGATCATGGCAAGGCTGGACATAGCCGAGCGTCGATTGCCCCAGGATGGGCGTATCAAGACCGCAGTCCGCGGAACCGAGATTGACGTGCGCGTCTCGACGCTGCCGACGGCGTTCGGCGAGAGCCTTGTCCTCAGAATTCTCGACCGGACCAGGGTCGAACTGGATTTTTCCAAGCTCGGTCTAGATCAAGACATTCAGGCGGGGCTTCATCGTCTCATGTCGCTGCCAAGCGGCATCATTCTGGTCACGGGCCCGACAGGAAGTGGCAAGACGACAACGCTATACACTGCGTTGAACGAGCTAAATCGCCCGGAATCGAAGCTCTTTACTGTTGAAGATCCGATTGAATATCAACTCGGTGGCGTCAATCAGATCCAGGTCCAGCCACAGATCGGGCTGGATTTCCCCGCCGTCCTTCGCTCGATCCTGCGCCAGGATCCGGACATCATCATGATCGGTGAAATCCGTGATCTGGAGACCGCCCGCATAGCCGTTCAGGCGTCGCTGACCGGTCATCTTGTATTTTCCACGCTCCACACCAACAGTGCCATCGCCGCGATCACCCGCCTGATGGACATTGGCATTGAACGTTATCTGCTCGCCTCGACGCTCACCGGTGTGATGGCTCAGCGTCTGGTACGCAGGTTATGCCCGCACTGCGCGTGTCCAGCCGCCTATCGCGCCGAGGTTACGTCGCGCCTGAAATGGCCAGTTCCGGAAGGACTTGCAATTGACTGGTCGGGTGCACGTGAGGCCGTCGGTTGCGACGCCTGTCACGGCACCGGTTATCTCGGGCGAACGAGCGTTGCCGAGCTTCTGGTTGTTGACGACGACATGCGGGAAGCAGTTGGCAGACGGAACAACGATCGACGGACCATGATCTCTCTCGCACGACGTGCGGGTTTTCACACGCTCTACGAGGCCGGCCTCATCAAAGTCTCTCTCGGTGAGACGACGATTGAGGAAGTGCTCAGGGTCTCGCGATCGAGTTAGGGAGCATCGCGTGTCCACTTTCCAGTATCGTGCTTATACCAGGCAAGGCGTCGTTACCTCGGGCACGATCGTCGCCGAAGAGCTGGATGCGGCGGTCGAGGCGCTCTACAGCGCCGGCCTCACGCCAGTGGAGACAGTGCTTCGCGCGGACAGCCGTTCACATTCGACTACCCCTCTGATTGAACCCGGAAATGCTGGCTTGCGTGGGCGGGGCTCCAGGCGCGTCGGACTGAAGGAGCTGTCTGCATTTACCACTGAGCTTGCGTCACTCGTGAGTTCCGGCATTCCGGTCGATGCTTCATTTCGAGTGCTCGCCGGCGCTGGCGCGTCACCGAGGCGGATTGCCCTCGCGAACGGATTACTGAAGGATATCCTGGCCGGCCTGCAGCTGTCTGAGGCGATGGGGCGGAGGCCAGAGGTTTTCCCGCCTGACTACATTGCAATCCTGGCAGGCGGAGAGGCCGGAGGACAGACGGCACAGGCGCTCATGCTGATCGCAGAAATGCTGGCTCGGCGGGTTGAGATCAGAAACAAAATCCGCGGATCTCTGGTCTATCCTGCAATTCTGTTGCTGATGTCGCTGATGTCGATTGCCGTGATCATCTTCGTGCTCATTCCGAATCTCACGCCGATTTTCTCTGACTCAGGTCTGCCCCTGCCCGGCATTCTGGCAGTCCTTGCCGATCTTCCGGATAGTTGGGCCCGGCTTCTGCTTTGGTGCGTACTGGCGGCGATCGCTGGTTGGATCGCCTGTCGTAGGATAGTCAGTGACGAACAGACGATGAAGAGGCTCGATCATCTCAAATGTCACCTCCCTGTCGTCGGATCTCTCATCCAGCGACGTGAGGCGAGCCAGTTCGCTCGCTCGGCGGGCAGCCTCGTGGAAGCCCGGGTACCACTCATGGCCGCGCTGCAAACGGCACGCTCATTGGTGAACAATCGATATCTGAGCGCCCGTTACAGCGAGGCAATCAGTCAGGTGCCCGAGGGCAAGGCGCTGAGTCAGGTGCTCGGTGGATCGGGGTTGATTCCTCCAGCAATGATACGCCTTATCGCAGTGGGCGAGGAGACCGGCCAGCTTGGAAAAATGCTCGTCCGCGTCGCTTCCAGCCTGGAAAGTGAAGTTCAGGGCAAGATCGAGCAACTTGTCGGACTTCTGACTCCGCTACTTACCGTCGGGATCGGGGGACTGGTGGGAGCCCTCATCCTACAGGTGATGAGCGCAGTTCTGTCCATCAACAATCTGGCGTATCAATGAAAAGGATCGCTTCCGGTTCTGGCGGTTTCTCGCTGATAGAGACACTCGTTGTGCTTTCGATCATAGCGCTTGTCTCGGCCTCTGTCATGGCAGCGAAGCCAAGAACAGCGGCTGCGCGGATTAACGCCGAAGCTCGCTCGATTGCAGCGAGTCTCCAGCTGGCCCGCAGCAGGGCCCGGGCTCGCAACGCTGAAATTGTCGTTGGCGTCGATACGCAGAACGGCCGCTTCGGAGCCATCGACGCGATGCGCCAGTTGCCTGCGGGTATGGAGCTGGCCCTGACCGTCGCGGTGACTGAACGACATGGTGCAGTCGGAGGCGTACGATTCTATCCAGATGGCCGTTCGAGCGGTGGAGAGATCCTGCTCACTTATCGGGGGCGGAGGGAGCGCGTCGTCGTCAACTGGTTCACCGGCGACTCGAGAATCGAGTGATGTCCGCTCGCACTTCTACATACAGTTCGCCCGCTCATGGCAGGCGCCTCGCAGCCCAACGCGGCTTCACCCTGATAGAAGTGCTGATCGCCTTCGTTGTGCTTGCCGTTGGCCTCGGCACTCTGGTGGTTGGAATCACGACGGCTTTGCGGGCCGATGCCAAAGTGCATAACAAGCAGGTCCTTGATCAGATCGCTGAATCCAGGCTTGAGATGGTTGGCCGCGCCGCCCCCTTCAGGAGCGGTCGTCGCGAGGGGCGGATCGGGCGATACCGCTGGCGCGAGATCGTGACGCCCGTTCAGCCCGCTAAACTCCGAACGCCGGATGGAGCCGCTCCAGCGGGAACCCTGTTGACGATGTTATGGGTTGAGATTGTCGTCCAGGATGAGGCAGGAGCAGAAGCCAGGCTGGCCGCTCTCAAGCTTGCCCCAGGACAGAAGCAATGACCCGACTTCGGCTTAAAAGGCTTCGCAGATCCTGTCAGCACGAGTCCCAGCGCGGGCTTACCTTGATCGAGCTTCTGGTGTCGCTGGCGATCCTGACGATCCTCTCCGGCTTTATCGTCGGAGGATTGTCTATGGCTGTTCGTGCCTTTGATGCAGACCGACGCAATAGTATCGAAGCGGCGACCAATGCGGCGCGAGAGAGCCTCCGCAGCCTGATCGCTTCGGCCATGCCTGCGCCCGGTGCGAAGCAGGCCGGCAGCTTGCTGTTTGATGGACAACAAGAAGAATTGCGCCTCGTCGTTCTGAGCGAGGGGCGCACCTTGCAAGGGGGCTTGCAGGACGTCCGCATTCGTCGCCGTAACGATGAACTGATTGTCGAGGTATTCGGATTGTTGAAAGAAAGCGAGGCTCGCAAGTCGCCGGTTTCCTCGACGACCATCGTCAAGGGCTTGCGCGACATACGTTTTCGCTATTTCGGGGTCGCTGGCAGGGAAGGCGATGCTGTGTGGCGCGACGACTGGATCAAGGCCGCGCGGTTGCCTGCGCTGGTCGAAATAAGCATGAATTTCAGGGACACGGGACGCAACGGTCCCGCGATGATCGTGGCGCTTCGTAACGAAGGGATGCCGGGCGGCTCGTAATCCACACCCGGCGTTACACCTCGTAAACAATTGGTAAATATACTCGACAGCTCGATGTTCGGACTTGCAGGGAAATCAGGCCGATGACCCACGTCTCGGTGAGCAGATTGCAGACCCCGCGTGCGCTTGCGGAGGGGTGGCGGCAATTCACCCATTGGTGGATGGATGAGTTGCGTGAGTGCATGCCAGCCGCCTGGCGTCACGCGTTGCAGGCTCGAAGTGAAAGGCGACTATTCGTCTGGACGGAGGACGATACCGTCGTGTGTCACCTGGTGGCTCCGCCTGGCGTTCGGGAATGCCGCTTCCAGGCAAGTCGTCTGAATCGCCTGCAGCTGGATGAGTGGATCAAGGAATGTGGATGCACCGGCGATGCCGTACAGGTCGGTGTCGTACTGCAGTCCGATCTTTTCTTCCAGCGCGAGTTCAGGCTACCTCGATCAGAGCTCGACGCGCTGAAACGGATTCTCGCGCAAGAAGTCGTTCACCGCACGCCGTTTCAGCTTCCCGACATCTGGCATGGTGTGACTCCGGACAAGCCTTCGAATGACGGCGTGGCGGGCTTCCGCCACTGGATCATTCCCAAGGATCGGGCAGGGTCCGAGATTGCACGGCTGGGTTTTCAGGTATCCGAGATCGACTTCATTGCGGTCAAGCCGGCGACTGGTACTCCGATCGCCGTTGTGACCCTCGGAGAAAGCCGGCAGGAGGATCCAGCCTGGGTGTTGCGAGCGACCCGCATCCTTGCGCTCGCTCTGCTGGTTGTGACGATGACCGGTATGCTCGCATTCGAGTGGTGGCAGTCGAGGCGAGCGGCGGGGCTCGAGGAAGAACTTTACGAAGCAAAGCAGGGCGTACAACTTGGGCAACAGGGTGCAGGATCGCCTGCGCAACTTGTGGCGCTCAAAGCTGTGCCGGGCAGCCTCGCGGCCTGGGACGAACTGTCTCGTGTCATTCCGGACCATACATTCCTGACGGAAGTCCGGGTTGCCGGGGGCACCATCACGTTATCTGGTGTGTCGTCTGATGCTGCCCGACTGGTGCGGATTCTGGACGGTTCCCGGCTTTTCACGGGAGCAACTCTGGTCGGGCCGATCACGCCGGATGCCAACGAGCAGCGGGACCGGTTTCGCATCAGCCTGAAGCTCCGGAAGGGTGCGGGCCGGATTGCGATGCCGGCGGAGAGGCCACAATCATGACTGGCGCACTTCTCCGGCGGCGGCTGATTTTCTTCGGCATGAACTGTGCGATCGTATCGGCTGTATTCTTTACGATTACGGGCCCAATCGCCTCTCATTTCGCCGAGCGAAACGATGACATATTGGATAGCGCAGCGCAGCTCGCACAGATCCGGCATGTCGCAGATGAGGCGTCCAGGATCGCCAAGTCCTCTCCATCGGATACTGACCCGTATCTGCCGGGAGCCGAGGAGCGTGTCGCGAGTGCAGACCTTCAGGCCAATCTGCAGGCCGTGGCCGGCGCGAAGGGTTTGGCGGTGCAGGCTGTCCGCGGCCTGGCGGGGCGTCCGGCGGGACAGTGGCGAGCAGTTGCGGTCGGGCTGGAAGTCGAGGGCGCGGCTGCGGCCGTGCGGGAGCTTATTGCCGCGATCGAGACGCAGACGCCGTTCCTGTTCGTCACAGACCTGTCGCTACGAACGCTCACCGAGGGAGACGATATGCGTATGCGCGCAAGCCTGACGGTTGAAGGAGCGCTGCGTAGCTCGCCTGCTTCGACCGCCGGACCGTTGTTGACCGAGAACCGGCACGACAGCGACGCGAAGGCGGCGAACAAATGACCGAGCTGGTTTCCCAAAACACTCGGTGGCAACACTGGCAATCAGCCCTGAGGTCCCGTCTTGAACTGGCGTCCGCGGGTGTTCGCCGGCGTCTGCCGGGTCAAATCCCCAGCCGCCGCGAGCTGAAGTCGTTGGCGCCTCTCAGGCGAGGATTGCTGGTCGGTCTTTCCGTGCTGACAGGGCTCGCCGCCGTTGGGCCGATCCTGGCCATCGTGTCATTGGAGCTGGCGATTGCCAACCAGTCGGCGTCAGGCGCTGGTAACCGAGCATCGGCGGGTCGGGAGAGCCGGAGTGGCGGAACCTACGAGAACATCCTGCAGCGTCCGCTCTTTTCCAGGAGCCGCCAGCTTCTGGCTGTTGCCGCGCCTCCTGCCGTTGTCCCATCGATATCGACGCGAGCGATGCTCGACCCCAGCGTCGCGCTCAGAGGTGTCTTCATCAACGGCGAGCAAGCCAAGGCGTTTCTGACCTTTTCGGAGAACCCGGTGGGGTTCTGGATCGCGTTGAATGAGCAATGGTTGGGCTGGCGGCTCTCCGAAATCAAGCCGAACCAGATTGTGCTCGAGGCTGATGGTGAACGGCAGACCTTGCAGCTGACTGTCCTGGCGAAATGATCGCAGCGCTGCGCAAAACAGCGACGCGGACCGGACACTATTTGGCGCGTGCTCTGGCTTGCCGCGAGCCCTATCGAGACCAGGTAATTGTCGCTTGGCTCCTTGTTGCTGGATTAATCGGGATTCTCACGTCCGGGTCTGCCAATCAGACGTGGACCATTTATCTGTTGCTGAGCGTGATGCTCGGATCACTTTTGGCAGCTATCTGCGCCATCGACGCCCGTTTTGGCATCATCCCGGACAGACTTGTCGGAGCGCTGGCTGTCTGCGGCTTCGCAGCAGTGTGGCTCCTGGATCTGGGCGAGATAATGTACCGGCTTGCGGAAGTCGTGATCGTGCTGATCGCGATCACGGCTTTCCGTTCGATCTATCGTTGGGTCCGTGGCTACGACGGGTTTGGCTTTGGCGACGTCAAATTTCTCGCTGCCGCTACATTATGGATCGGCTTTGGTTCGCTGCCGGCCCTGCTTTTGATCGCTGTCGTCTCGGCGCTTGCCAGCGCGTTTCTGCTCAGGTCTGCGCGATACGAAGTCGAGGGGCGGCATGCCATTCCGTTTGGCCCCCATCTCGCCGTTGGGCTGTGGCTGGCGTGGGTATTCGATCCGATGGCAACCCTTCCTGGATAAACAAGCAAGCGGCGCCGGGCCTCTAGCCCGAAGGCTTGTTGGCAGATCGAACGAACTGAATCGTTGCGACGACGGCAATGCCGATGCAGCCGGCTACGATCTTCTCGGACGCGTCCATCAGGGTGCCGTGCCGATCGGGAGTTAGTGTTTGAAGCAGTTCAAAAACCACAGCGATGCCGGCTACGATCGAGCATGTTACAAGCGGACGCCGTGGGTAAGCCAGTGCGAACAGGATGCCTAGCATCGAGAAGGCGATCACGTGCTCCAGGTGCGCCCACGTCGCCATGTTCGCCCCGAACAAAAACGGCTTTATTTTTCCGTAGACGACATAGATGAATTGGACTTTGGTCAGCGTCGCATAGCCAATCAGGGACACCATTCCCCAGGCAGCAATTGCAAGCGTCGTCGTGACGATCGATCTGTTCATGCTCCTTTTATGCAGGGCAAAGGGCCAAACGTCGATAACTTTTAGCGATGAGTGCCCCTGGCACCACGGCACCTTGCATTGGTCAGTGCATCTTAACCATCACCTCGCTGGAAGCTTAACCACATCTCAGGCGAGAAGTACTTGTCTGGTCCATGACCAGGATAGACTGATCACCGTCGCGCTTTTTGTTATGGCCGAACAGAGCGAGGAGATCCATGAAAGCCAGGACGTTCACACTAACCACCGTTGCAGTTTTGACAATGTTCGCGCCTTCCATGGTCGAAGCGAACGACAGGGCGGGACCTTATCGCAAGCCTCATTGGCGCAACGCGTACGGTTACGATGCCCGCCTTTCCAGGATTGTACCTCCTGTTGTGACAGTCGTGACACCAGATCTCTCCCACCCGGTTGGACGTTACGTCCACAACAGATTGGATGACGGTTACGACTATCCCTTCGGATACGGCGAATACGCAATTTATGGTAAGTGGGCGCGAGACGCCTATGGACGGCCCGACGCGGTGCGGTGTCGTCTGGTCTGGTTTGACGGGCCGCGATTGCGTACTCTCAACCGCTGCGATTAATCGGGTCGAGTGCTGACGGATTGGTTTACGGCGTTAAGCGTGAGCCGCAGCAAGCATCGATCAAGATACGGCGTGAATGAAGGTCACTTCCCGTTGCCATGCATTCGTTTGAGCTCACTCCGCTTGGGCCTCTTGGTTGCCAGGGTAGAGCTTTCCTTCCGTACGGCCTTGCGAAGCGCGAGAACCTCTGCATAGCGCAGGCATAGAGACTTCTCGACCGGGTCGAGCACAATGCTCTTGGATATGTTGATACGCTGCAAGTCGATTACTCCCGCAACCATTCAGGTTGGCTTCTGACCTTACGAGCTATGGTGCGGATTATAGGAATGGCCTGACCGCGCGACAAACAGAGTCGCTGGTTAAGCTTGATGGCCGATCTGGCACATCTATCAGTGCCGTTAACTCGCCGAAAAGCTTAACGCCTTCCTTGCGCGCAGCCTGGCATTTTCACCGGGTTACTACGCCCGTATTCAGGCTGGCTCGAAGTTACCGGTTCTGTTAACCCGATGAACACGGGACGCGATGAGGATACCCCGAAATACGAGCGTATCTGTTTGGGGGCATCATGACCGTCGACACGCGTAAATCTTCAGCGCCACGTCGCTTCAAAAATCTTCGTCATGCCAAGCCGCGATCCGCGGCGGCCGGCTATACGTTGCTGGAGTTGCTCGTTGTGATGGGCATTCTCGCGGCTTTGACTGCCATGGCGACACCGCAAGTCATGGGGTATTTCGGAAAAGCAAAGACGCAGTCCGCTCAGCTTCAGATCGAGAACATCAACACGGCTCTCGAGATGTATTATGTGGAGAATGGTTCATATCCGAGCCCGGGCGCGGGACTCCGGGCGCTGGTTGAAGCGACTCCGGAAGCTCCTCGCTGGAATGGCCCCTATTTGAAGAACGCCAGAACCTTGCAGGATCCCTGGGGTCGGCCCTATCAGTATTCCGTCACTGAGCAGGGCGACTACAATGTCTACTCGCTCGGGCCGACCGGAAAGGGAAACAAGAAGACGGGTCCAGCGGTGAGCACGAATCGCGCCTGGGCAGACAACGGGTGAGACGGCTGATGTCCCTTCATCTTCCGAAGGGGTGTCGGGTGCGGCAAGTCTGAAGAAGCCGGGGTTCGATGTGGGACGTAGGTCGCGAGCTTCGGGAAACAGTCGATCGGGACGAAGCCATCAAACTCCGTGCTTGATGCACGGGATAGTTCATTTCCGTTTGCAGTCTAGCGTATGCGCCTTCAAGTTAAAAACCCGGCACTAAGGTCCGGTGCAGAACTTTCGAGACAGCGGGCTGCGGCGAGCGACGGGAATGTGGCTGACGAAAACCGTGCTCGCGCGTTCGGCTGAGAGGTTTTTGTGCGATGCTAAGGGGAGACGAAAGTACTTTCCCGGAAGGCATTACGTTGCACTTCGGTTCAGCATCGCGCACCTGATCGTCTACTCGTACTGGGCCGTCGTCCTTCATCGAATGTTCGAGTCGGGGTACCGCCCGGCACGCCGCCCTTTACGCTTTCGAATTGGAACGGGCCCGCCTGTTTGACATGTGCCACGTGACCGCGCCGCGGAGCTTTGATCGATCCGCTCGCGCTTGTTCTGCTTCGACTTCTTCCCTCAGCTTGAGTACTTCCTGGTGCATGCGGCCGAGAGCTTCGGATGGCGGCTGGCTGTCTGAAGTCCTGGTTTGCTTTTTGCCCATGGGCAGAGCAATAGCGCAGCTCGCGGAACAAACAATACGACTCGGTTTTTAACCTAACCGGTCAACCTTACCGCGTGAAGCCCCTTTCGTCTGACGACGCTTTGTCAGCAGGCCGACCGATGCGCAGCTGGTGGCGGGACGTCCGGGAGTTTTATCGGTGCGGCCTCCGTGCCAATTCAATGCGGTCGCTTCAACGGAGTGCAGTAATATCTCCAGGAGGGCGAGCTTTCCGGGCTGGTGGATCAGAGGATGCCCATCGCCCCCGTCGTTTTTGTGGTCTGCTGGATCACATGCACCGTTACGTCGAACCTGATCTCCACGACGAGCTAAGCTGCACTTGCGGTCTAGGCGAACCATAAAAATTTAGCAGCAGTTTCAACGCAGTTGAAGCAGGTCTGGCTTAAGATGGATAGGCTTGGAAACGGAGATATCGCGATGAATTATCCGCCTGATCACGGCCTGCCACTCGTTCAGTTGAAGGAGCGCCGTCGAGAACTTGTTGTGGCGCTACGAAATCGCGTGGGTGAGATCGACGACGATGAAATGAGGCAGATCGCGGTCCTTCAACAGGCAATCTCTGCCTTCGAAGATGTGATCGCCGACCTCGATTGCGAGCAGAGCGAGGCTGCCTGGGACAGTGCCGATCGGTCCGTTCGTTCACTCCCTGTATTCGGACGACGCAGCATCGTTCATTTGCCAGCATAAAAACCGATGCTGCAAGCATGACGGTGTGATCTGCGAGTTGCAGGTTGGTTTCAAAGTTAAGCCTGGAATGGGCATAGTGCGTATTGCTCTCACGGAATCGATGTGGCGGCTCGAGGTCTTCATTGGGGGCCGGGGCACGGCGGAAGCGAGGCGAGGACAAAACTCGCATCGCGCCTGAAGTCCGGCTTCGATCTCACCAGTTTGGCAATCGAATGATCTGATTAAGTTTATCGAACCGGATAGAACCCGAACAAAAACGTAGTAAGCCCAACGAGCGCTATCGGAAAGCCGGCCGCTCATAACGGTCTGGTTGCAGGTTCGAGTCCTGCCGTCTCACCTACCGTGGTGTAGCCGGCGGCCGGTCGCCGCGCTCGGCAGCGAGAGCCGGGTGTCGGTCGGCGATAGCCTGAAGGCTGAGGGGCGGATCGAGCTCCATGGCGCGATTGTTTGGGCTCGTGTAGCGGGCACGCAGAAAGCGATTGCTCGACCAGAATTGCTCTGGCGAGGCGGACGATGAAAGCTTCACTGAGAGACAAGCAGCGACTTCGGTCCGGCTCTTGCTCTCGCGGGTGATACGGTCAGTCGGGTTGGTGGAGTGCAGTTTGGTCCGATGCTGCGACGAGAAGGTCATGCAGGCGAGCAACTCAGTTCTCGCCCTCGTGGCGGAAGCTGGGCAAGCTTTGGCAGCTTGGGGCGGAGTTGATCGGCGACTTTGCTCCATTGCGGAGTTGCGGCCTTGTCATCGTCTTGGCAACATGAAGGCGGAGACCGCGCGCAAGCCGATCATGCCGGCATGCGCCAGCGCGTTGGGGGCCGACAGGACCAGCTTAGCACCGCGCAGCCGGCGGGCTAGGTCGCGCAGAAACACGGTCCAGAACGTCTCGGCCTCGGACGGGCCGATGTCCCTGCCCAGAACCTCCCGCCGGCGGTCACTTGACGCCAACGGAGCCTGTCACTGCGGCCGACAGGATACCGCCGTTCTGGCGCACCTTAACGTAGGTGCGTCGATCAGTAGATACGGCCAGTCGCCCCGATCGGAAGGGCGAGGAATGCCCTTCACCTTGCATCTCGCCGCACAGTCGGCGGGCCTGACTCATGGAGATGCCGGCCATGCCCATGGCATGCACCCGATCGTCGACCGAGCGGGTCGAAATGCCCTGCACATAGGCCTCCTGCACCACCACGGTGAGCGCCTTCTCGCCATGCGGCGCGCTCCAGGAAGCCCGGGAAGTAGGAGCCCTTACGCAGCTTGGGGATGCGCAGCTCGACCGCGCCGGGTCTCCCAGATCCGGTCGGTAACCTTCGCGCCAGGCCAGGCCGTTCAAGATTCTTCTCGCCATAGACCCCTGGTTTGCCATAGAGCCTCAGGTTCGCCATAGGCCGCCCTGGTCTGCCCTCCCACTTCCAGCTCCATCAGACGCTGGGGGGCGGTAAAGCCGATCAGCTCGCGCACCAGATCGCGTCGGGGCTCTTCTCTAGCGGCGTGCGCAGGTTCTGTCGTCGATCGACGTTCCTCCATTGCGTTGGCGTGTTGCAACCGATCCTATCGGAGAACTGCCGGTGCCACCGCAGAAGCCGCCCGCCCGCTACGGCGCAACTGGGGGCGCGCGTCCGGGCGGCTTTGCTATCCGCGCTACACCACCACTGGGGACACGACCAACGAGGTCGGCAGCGAGTTCGGGATTGTTGGCTTCTAGTATACTGCGATCGCATCTCTGGCGCCCGGCATTCGGAATACCCGGAGCTACCTGGCCAATCGGCGCGGCACTGACGCGGTATACGCCGATACGTCCAAGCGGCATCGTGAGGGCGGACGAGAGCCGATTTTGCCTGCATCTATGAGGATCGAGGCCGTTCTCTGCAAGATGAGGGCTTTTCGGCGCAACGAAGGGGATCAAGGCGGGGCTATGTGGAAAACGCTGCAAGCCGCAAAGGGCTTTTCGCTTCCGTTGACGGATTACCGCGCTCGCGCGGCAAAGTTCATCAGGGCGGGTGGCTCGAACCTGATGACACAAAGTGTTTGATGGAGCGAGTAATATCAGGACACCCAATGGTCTCACAAGCAGCTATTCTGATCCGCTATCAGATCGCGAAGGAGCTACTTCTTTTTAGGGGCTGATCGGATTGGCTTTCGACCCTTTGGCAACGCCTTTGGTGTCGTTGCGCCAGGGACAGGTTGAAGGAAGAATTCGGAGAGTTGAACACCAAGAGCCTTGGCGAGCCGGTCAAGCAGATCGATGGTCGGGTTCTCAGCCTGCCGCTCAATGCCGCTCATGTATGAACGATCGATACCAGCATCGTACGCCAATTGCTCTTGAGGGACACCGCGATTGACGCGGATCCGACGAACATTCCAAGCCACGAGCGCACGAGCGTCCATGCGCGGAAGCAGCCATTTCGCAGGCTATTAAACCACTGGCTATAACCAACATATTTAGGTAGCTTGGCCGTAGATTTGGTGCGGCTCTTGTCAAGAAAAACACTTAGATGAAGACACTACCACTAGACCCGGACGTCGCGGATGTGGCCCCGACTGCTGCTCAGCTGACGGACTACGACGAACTGCATATCGTGACTTACATTCGGCTTCTGCAGGCCGACAGCGAAAGCGCAAACTGGAAAGATGTGGCCCGAATCGTTCTTCACATCGATCCTGCTCGGGAGCCGGATCGCGCACGCCATGCGTTTCAAAGCCATCTCGCACGGGCTAGGTGGATGACTGAGCAGGGGCGTCTTCTGCGTAAATGATTGGCAAGGATATAAAAAATCGTCGCACGAGCTATCGAACGAAGATTTTCTTTCTCCATGCGCGCAATGCCTGCAAATGAAGTCATGTTCGATTTCGGATTGCGTTCGCCGGGATCGTACCAAAGTCCGCAAAATGCAAAAGCCAGGGACATTGCATGGGAATGCATGCGTCAAAATCCGGATTAGGACGCAACTACAACGCTGTGATTGCTAACGGTCGCGATGGTCCAGTGACGCCCGAATTCAGGAGCAGGTGGGTATCTGCTTTCGACCATGACTCTTGGCGGTCTTACAGAAAAGAGACCACCTTTTGGGCGGCTAAGGTTCTGTCGACGTCGATCCGATCGCATCAACCGAGTTGCCTTGCGATCGGGCTGCGTCAGCAAGATGCACCTTCCCGTCGGCCAGTACGATCATCATCGTGCTGTTTCCCGCTGCATGATCTGGCGGCGGACTGCATCTCGATCGCTGCCGATGAGCCCGGACCGCGTGGCCCATCGTACAATTCGACAACTGACATTCCGTCGGGTTGCAGCAACAAGATCGTTCAGAACCAGCGTTGCGGATGGCGTTCCGGTGACCCTCACGGCCGCTAGCTTCGCCGGTAGGAGCTTGCTCAGCCGTGTTGTACCAGCCTTCGGAACAATATGCCGGTGATAGCGGCTATGTTACGAAGTATTCAGGACCGGACGGGAGATTGGCGAGATCGAGCTGCATGTCCGATGGCACTCTCGGACACTCTAGTTCGTAGAAGTTCGCGACTCAATATTGCACTTTTTGCGAATCATCTCGGTTGCGGTCTTCCAGACGGTTGTGGCGCCCGGCAGTCGATTCCTTCGTTCAGCATCGCGAGCTGCGCCGATGTGAGTGTGCTCGAGCGGTCCTAGCCCGGCATGACCGGCCCACGAAGCCGCCCTCATGGTGCTACATCTTCGCGATCGATCTGCGCTCGCAACGCATCGGGATCGCTGCCGGCTGGAGCGAAGTGGGGCCTTCCTCGGCGAGGTCGACCGCTATCATGCCTCCGGCTGACGCACGAGGTCGTGCAGCGCTCGCGCGACATGTCATCGGCCAGCACGACACGGACGAGTCTCGGAGCGTTTCTTTGGCGCGATGCCGAACTGCCCGCCAGCGGAACAGCAGCCCGGTGACGATCCCGTGCTTGCGCGCAACGGCAGAGACCTTGGCGCCGGCTGCTCGGTTTCCTTCGCGATCGCGAGCTTCTCCTCATCGCTGAAGAAGCGCCGAACGGGCGCTCGAGGCGCCGTCGGATCGCCGATTTCCGCGGCTGTCAAGCGACGTTCGGGGGCCGAGTTCCTGGCACTAGTGCTAACGGCCGAGCGAGCGGAGGGGTGAAGATGCGCGCGCCAGTCGATTGCGAACTCGCCGGCGTCCAGTCGGTCACGCCATTTGCGCAACGAATGCGGCGACAGCTGCATTGCGGCGGCGTAGGCGCGCAGGCCCATTCCGCTCCAATTCATCGCCTCCACATGCATTGCCCAGAACGCCTGAAAGGCCTGATTGCGGACGTCCGCAGTAACCATGAACCTGCGCTGCTTCTGCTTTCGCAGCGCCTTTTCGCGTTTGTCCCGGCAGCGCTCGCGGCGCAATTCCGTCTGATATTTGTCGAGCTTAAGCGCAGTCTCGTCGCCGGCGAGCCGCTTCAGCCAGCGCCGAAACGTGCTCTCGGTGAGGCGTTGCTGAAGGCAATATTTACGGATTCCGAGATCGCTTCGGCGCCATGCCTCGATGTGCAGCGACCACCATTCACGTCGCGCTTTGTTCTGGAAGTGTTTCGGTCCCACCAGAGAATCTCCACAGCAGCAGAGAACCCGAAATAGAACGACATCGCACGAGGAGGAAGATGTGCAGAAACCGGACGCTTACGAACGCCCGATTAGGAAGGCTCTTCAAATCGGGCTTCGAGAAAGCGGTGCACGGCGATAGCTGCCGTGTGGCCGAATCCGGAGCCCGGTGCGACGACTTAGGTCGTCGTTGCCACACAGGAGAACTCCGATGAAACTCTACGTTGGATTGGACGTCGGTCTTGAAGAAACCATCCTTTGCATCGTCGACGGTGAGGGTCTCACGGTTCGCGAAGTGAAGGTCAGCACCGAGCCGGAGGCGATCCGCTCGGCTGTGGAGAGCTACGCGGATCGCCTCGATAGAGTGGGAGTCGAAGCGTGATCGCTTGGCATCTGGCTGTATCGCGAATTGCAGCCAGCCGGGCTTTCGATCATTGTCGTGGAAGCACGCCATATACGCGTGTCGCTGTCGACAATGCGGAACAAGACCGACCGGAATGATGCGCGTGGCATCGCGCAGATGATGCGGTTGGGTTGGTACCGCGCCGTCCATGTCAAGAACATCGACATGCAGAAAATGCGCACGCTGCTGACCAGCCGGAAGTTGCTCAAGCGCAAACTGATCGACCTCGAAAACCACATTCGTGGCACGCTGAGGGCGTACGGTCTGATGGTTGGGGCGGTCGGCCGCGGAGGATACGAAGCGCGGATCCGCGAGCTCATCGAGCACAGCGATCCGGTATTTTCCATGATGATTGAGGCCATGTTGGACGTACGGCGAGCGATCTTCGAGGGCTACGAACGATTGCGTAAGGTGCTCCTGCAGGTCGTCCAGCATGATGCGATCTGTCGTCGATTGATGACCGTACCTGGCGTCGGTCCCGTTGCCGCCCTTTCGTTCAAGGTCGGTGTTGATGACCCTCTTCGGTTTGCACGATCCCGGACAGTCGGCGCGCATTTTGGCCTGACGCCAAGACGCCACCAGTCTGGAACGTCCATCGACTACGAAGGCCGAATTACCAAACAGGGCGACGTCGCGGTTCGCGAGGCGCTCTGCGAGGCGGCGGCAAGCCTGCTGCTGCGGGTCAGGAAATGGTCGGCCTTGCGGGCGTGGGGCCTGCGGATCGCCAAACGGTCGAGCATGCTGTGCGCGATCGTCGCGGTCGCACGCAAGCTTGCGAGCATCCTGCACAGGATGTGGGTCAATCAGACCGACTTCCACGTTGGGTTCGGCGCCAGGGTCACACAAAGATTGCGTTTGAAGCCTGCGCAGTAATTGCTGCGGGAACGCAAAAGTGTAGCGCTGGTGTTGCGGCCGGCATGTTGAGAAGGAGCAATAACTAGAGATCCGCGCGCGCGGTGAGCGTCCCCTGGCGGGGCCGCGAAACGGGGAATGTCCGCTATCTCTTGCCTGCTGCCATCTTCGTGATGAGAGCGCCAGACTGCTTGGACAGCCCTGTTTACGAACCTGATGAAGAGCATGCGACGGCCGATGTGCTGAACGCGAAGCAACGCATGGATCCCGCCTGGAGAATGCAAACCGCGGTCGCGGCTTTGGTGCGGTGTGCGCGTTGTTGTTGCAAGGAGTGTGTGATGACTGAAATGCAGAGAGTCGAAGAAAAGCGTAGGAATGAGTTGACTTTGAACGCCCGATTAGGAAAGCCGCCCGTAATCGGTCTGCGCCGGGACCTGCGGCAGGCGATCAAGTGGCTTGCGGGATGAATGACGGGCACAATGCGCATCTTCAGCAACGCGGGAGGCGTGTGATGGAATTCTTCTGTGGCCTGGATGTCGGCATGGACGAGACAGCAATCTGTGTGGTGGACGCCACGGGCAAGGTGGTGCTGGAGACGGCGGTGGTGACCGATCCGGAGGCGATCAAGACGGCGCTCGCGCCGTATCTTGGCCGCTTGCGGCGGCTCGGCCACGAGGCGGGGTCGCTGTCGCCCTGGCTGCATCCGGAGCTGCTCAGGCTGGGCCTTCCGGCGGTCTGCCTCGAGACTTTGCATGTGCGCGCGGCGCTGAAGGCGCAGCGCAACAAGACCGACCGCGCCGATGCGCTCGGCATTGCCCACATCATGCGCACCGGCTGGTTCCGGCGCGCCCATATCAAGAGCGAGGCCTGCTACCGTCTGCGGCTGTTGTTGACGCACCGGCGCAATTTGAAGCGCAAGTTTTTGGACCTGGAGAACGCGATCCGGCACTCGTTAAAGGTGTTTGGCATCCGGCTGAACCGGGTCGGGCGCGGCGGTTTTGCGCAAGCCGTGCGCGATGCGGTCGCACACGATGCGCTGGTCAGCGAGCTGATCGACGCCATGCTGAATGCGCGGGCGGCGCTGTGGAAGGAGTACTGCCGGCTGCACGATCTGGTGGTGCGCCTGGTCGCCGGGCATGAGCTGTGCCGGCGCTTCATGCAGATTCCCGGTGTCGGACCGATCGCGGCGCTGAGTTTTATGACCGCGGTCGATGACCCCTCGCGGTTCAGACGCTCGCGCGACGTGGCGGCGTATTTTGGCCTGACCTCGCGGCGCTGGCAGTCCGGCTCGTCGATCGACGTCAGGGGCCGGATCAGCAAGGCGGGCGACGGTGATGTGCGGCGGGCGCTGTATGAGGCGGCCAGCGCGTTGCTGACCCGCTACAAGAAAAAAGACAAGGTCAAGGCGTGGGGACTGGCGCTGGCCAAGCGCTCCTCGCACCGCAAGGCGACGGTGGCGGTGGCGCGCAAGCTCGCCGTGATCATGCACGCGATGTGGACCAGCGGCACGTTCTACTGTGGCGATCCGGACGCCTCGAGGGCGGAGATGCGCGCCGAAACAACGGCCAAGCAGCGCAGATTGCTGGGGGCTTACGCATGAGGCGCGTGATCCTTCAACCTGGCAACGACGCGGTGATCGCCGCGACCTGAACATGGAGCTCCGCCGCCGGCGGATGAGGACTGGTGCAGCACAACGACGACGGAACGCACGTTATCTTGCCTGCGACGATGCATCTTCGGATGCCGACCGATCGCGCCGGATTGCCTGTGATGTGGCTCCGTCATGCCGATGGAAAGATGCGCCGCGACGGCGTCCGCGCTGCCTTGCTGCAGCGAGTTTGTGTCGTCGATGAGCGCGGAAGACTGCACGGCGCATCAGGACTCGTGAGCATCGCGGCGCATCGTGTCATGGCGTGGATCAGAGAGGCTTGTCGCAAGCGAGAAAGGAAGCGAGAATGGCTGAGAAGAGAGCGACGACACGACCGATTAAGACGGCTAGATAAAAGGGGCTCGCCGGTCGAACAACAAGCCATTGGCACGGCTTCAGTTTCGGCGTGCCGTTCAGTTGGGGCGCGTGCCGCGCCTTCCTGTTTGAACAATGCATTCAAAGGCATCTTCGGCACTGTGGGCACTTTTTGCGCCTAGATGGGCGGGCGTGACCATTGGCGACCGCGACTTCCTGAGCGTATCTGCAGCACTCGGGTGCCAAGGTCCAAGACCTGCCATCAGCCACATGCTAGTGTCGCCAAGAAGACCCGACATGTCTCGATTCCGGCTGCCTGTAGCATGCGATAGCGGCTAGACGTTCGGCCATCGCAGGCCAACCCCAGCCACAGCCGGTTGCTCAGCCCGGCACGGCGTCTCCTCGTGAAGGTGCTTGCTGGTGGTTGAAAAGGGCAATCCTTCCGCTCAGGGCGATCACCGCTCAGCTCCACTGATGGCCATCTGTTGTACCTGAAGCGCGATGGCGGAACCCGAGGTGGTTGGCGCGCCGAGCTCTTCTGTTTGGTAGAGACCGCGCAGGCGCGGCTTTTGATGAGCGGTGTCAGGACGCCAGCCCTTTATTCTGTGCATCATCTCACCCGATTCCGGCGAATTGACCGACCTCAGAGCATTCACGCGCGACCTGGCAAAGCTGATTAAGATCGAGCTCGGTCGTGTCCCCAGTGGTGGTGTAGCTCGGTTAGCAAAGCGGCCCGGACGCGCGCCCCCAAGAGCGCCGTAGCGGGCGGGCGGCTTTGCGGTTGCCACCGGCAGTTCTCCGGTAGGATCGGGTTGCGACACGCCAATGCAATCGAGGAACACGACCGACGACACAACCTGCGCGCGCTGGTAACGAACACCCCGACGCCGATCTTCTGCGCGAGCTGATCGGGTTTGCCGCCCAGCTTCTGAGGGAGCTGGCGGGAGGCGAGACTGGCCCAGCGCAACGGTTACCGCGACCGGATCCGGGCGACCCGGCGCGGTCGAGCTGCACATCCCAAGCTACGCAAGGGCTCCTGCTTTCCGGACTTCCCGGAGCCGCGACGGATGGCCGAGAAGGCGCTCATCGCCGTGATGCAGGAGTGTGCAGGGCATTCGACTCGCTTCGGTCGACCATCTGGTGCAGGCATCGGCATGACCGGCATCTCCAAGAGCCAGGTCCGCCGAGCTGCGGCGAGATCGACGACAAGGTGCAGGCCTTCCTCGCCCGTCCGATCGAGGCGACTGGCGGTATCTCTGGATCGACGCCACCTACCTGAGATACGCCAGAATGGCCGCAGAAGTCGCGGTGATTGTCGCGGTCGGCGTCAACAGCGACGGCCGGGGAGGTTCTCGGCATGGACATCGGGCCGTCCGAGGCCGAGACTTTCTGGACGGCGGCGCGACACGAACGTGCGGCATCAGCACCTTGAATGAAACGCCGGTCCAGATGCTCAGCGCCTAACGGGCGGCCGCGGCACTCCCGGCGCTCTAATCCGCAATTGGATCGGCTGCCGGGAGCATTAGGGGCTGGAAATCGAGCCGTGCCATTTTCACGTTCAGACGACAATACGTAGAAGATCGGGGTACGGTAGTTTTCCGGAGTCCATTTTCAGAACGGGGTGTTCTACCGTAGGAACACCGGCGAGATTTAAGCACCAATTTGTTGATTTTCCCGGGATGGCCGCAGTGGGGCTGGAACCACGCTGCGGCCTTTCGCCTGAGCGAACCCAATTCGTTTTTGAACCGTACCTGGCGAAGCAATCTTTGGCGGGAGGGTCTGTGAGCATCCAAGTCATCCTAGCGAGTATATTGGAGCGCGAGCTGGCGGCGCGAGGTGTGCAATCATTGGGGCATTCCGATTGCATGGAGATCGTTGAAAACCTCCTCGGACGGTTGAAGGAGCTGGACCGGGAATTGGCGGCGCGAACCATCGAGCAACGCTGAAGGCTCCCTCTATCGAAGGAGAGACGGCCCCGGCTTGGAGGGTCATTGGGAGGATAGGGCCGGGGCCGCTCCGCTAGCTTGGGCGAGCCAGCGAAGCAGCAAGCCGGGCAAGGACGCCAGGTTCCTACTGCAGTCGCCAGCAGATCCTGGCCGGAACCGGCCGCAGCGTGTAGAGAAAGAGGTAGTTGATCTTCTCGATATGGATTCTGCCGTCCTGTACCGCCTCGATACCCGAAGCCAGCAGAGCGAGTTGGCGGGCGGCGACTTTCGGATGGGCAAACGGACGTTCGGCGATGAGTTTCATTGCTGGAATCAAGCCTCGACCCCATCCCTGGCCTGACTTGGCCGCGCTGTCATGCTAGTCGCAGACAATATGCACAGATCCTGTGGAAGCGTGTCCAGCCGCAATTCAACCGCGCGATCGCAGCAACGGTCGAGGTGTTGGAAATCGAGGTTACCGTTCGCGCCGCCTCTGCTCACAGGGCGGCAAAGTGAGTGTTACCGGCGGCAGGAACGCTGGAGGGATCTCGGGTTTGGTGGCTTGTCTAGCCCGAGAGGATTCCCCATGTCCAATCGAGAACGGAATTACCGGGACAACCCCATGGCCTGGGTGGTCGTCGCAATTGTCGTGATCGCCGCTATCGCGGCAGTTTTCTACAGCGCTGGTAACGACACCACCGCGTCCAACCAGACCAGCGCCCCAGCAACCAAAGCCAGCTCGGCCAACCCATCCACAACGACGGGGTCGGGCACCGCTTCTCCCGCAAGCGCGGCATCCACGGCACCTGCAAACCCCGGGACAGGGTCGAATAGCCAGCGCAGACGCGGGTTCGGAGTTGACGTGATCAGGTCGAGCGGCCGCCCAACCGGCCTCATGTTCGCAGCGGCCAGATATTGACGAGGGCTGAGCGTCGGACCCGACGGCGGCCCCAAATGCGCCAACGGGCTCTTGCCCTCACTGCCTAACCAGTTTGGCCCGCATACCGGCCGTCATCGTGTAAGCAAGGCGCCGCCAAATCAGGTTCATCTGGATTGGCAGGTTGGCATCCCCGTGCTCGCTGCTGTCACCATCCTGCCCGTATGTTTCACCGTGATTTCGCCGGTCGGGCGATCGACTTCCCGAGCCGGCGCGGACTCGACCACTCGATAACCTGCTGCATCCTCTTGCTGCGATCACAAACTCGGATCGTGAAAGCACCTTGTGATCACCCGGCGGCTCGGCGCCGGGCGCCCCGCCCTTTGCAATGCCGACGGGAAACTCAGGTTCCCCTCGCCGGCAAGGTCGTCGAGGCCGTTTGAGCCGCTTCGGACCATTGGCATCTCGCCGTCGGCCTGGAGCACCCGGATAACTCGCCCGGTTTCGGATGTATCAAAGCGAACACGTTCGTGGAGATTTGCGAACACCAGTTCTTCAGGTTGCCGATCAACACCGGCTTTGCCGAGTGGACCAAGGCTCAATTTATGTTCGTTTGTCGCAGACGATCCTGAGTGGCGTTTGATCGGAGAAACGCGAGGAGAGACGAAAAACCGAGATCAGAGAATTCGAGCTTGAAATTTTTGGACTTGAGGGGACGTGTCGGTGCGGCGTCCGGCGCAACCGGACAAAAATCGGCTTGTTGTTTTAACAATCCGAACCCTGTCTGATCCGCTCGCTTTTGCGAGGAGAGCGCCGATTCCGCGACAGCATGAAGGTGCAGCTTTACATTCGCGTTGATGCCGGCATCATCGCTTTGGTCTTGTTAATCGATCCATGAGAGTCGATGACAGTTCGAACGCAAACGAAAGTTACATCTGATGCGCTTCTTCGTCTTGCTGATGCGGTGAAGATCGCTTTTCCTTTGGGGCGGGACGACGGTCGCAGGGTTGCGGCGCGAGCGCGATTTGCAATCGACTCGTAATTGAAAAGATTGCCGGCAAGGAATTCACAACGCTGGCTTATGTCGAACGGATGCGAAATTTATGCCGCGAAGGCGCAAGGGGGCGAGAGTTCAGCTCAACGCCGCTCGTCAAGAGGAGTGCGGACAGCTTGCTCACAAGGCAGCCTCGATCTTCAGGGGCAAAGGCCGGGATATTACCGCAGGCTGCCCTGCCGATGAGATTGCGGCCACGGAAGAAATGTTGAGGAATTATAATATCTCGAACCACACCCCAAAGCGTCGGGTTCGTCACGCAGACGACATCGCAATTGCGGATCTCCTCTCGATTTACCTTGAGGCGCAGCTAGAGAAGCTTCGGGAGCGCTTTAACGTGGATGCCAAGCGCGAAGATTCCATTCCCGACGTTCGCAAGTTCAAGAAGCGAATTGGACGGCTAAACGATTGGTGGGGAGCAAAGATGTTGGGTGAACTTAACGGAGAGGCATGTCGTTCCTATGCCAAACAGCGTTGTAAAAGGGGAGGCGCGCGCCGAGACCTTGAAGATCTCCGCGCCGCGATTGGCTACCATGCGGCCGAAGGATATCATCGGGAAATCGTTAGAGTCTCGCTGCCTGAGAAGGGCCAGCCGCGAGATAAGTGGCTGACGCGTAGCGATACGGCGAGATTGATCTGGACTTGCTGGCGCTATCGCGAGATGCAGAAAAGGTCACACCGATCCGCGGACGACGTAAAGGTCCCGACAAGCAGACGTCCGCTGCGCCACCTTGCTCGGTTCATCTTGCTTGGCGTCTATAGCGGGACTCGTGCGGGAGCGATTGCGGCCGCATCCCCCAATCCGGGGATCGGTCGCTCCTATGTCGACCTGGAGCGTGGGCGATACTACCGGCTGAAGCGGGGAAGTTCTAAAACGAACAAGCGGCAGCCCACGGTACCAATACCCATGCGCCTGCTGGCTCACCTGAGACGCTGGCATCGGATTGATCCGGAGGCGCAGCATTTTATCGAATACAACGGGAAGGCAGTCAAGTCGGTCAAAACAGCGTTCAAGAGTGCGGTGAGGCTGGCGGGGCTCGGTCAGGGTATCTCACCTCAAACACTGCGACATACAGCAGCGACTTGGCTCATGCAAAGGGGCGCGGACCCTTGGCAAGCAGCAGGTTATCTCGGAATGTCGCTCGATGTGCTGCTCAACACCTATGGTCATCACCATCCTGATTATTTGTCTGATGCAGTCGACAAGATCGCGAAGCGAGATCCCGTGAGAGAACGAAGACCGCAGACTTCTGGTGCTGTCATTCAAATCAAACCACGCGGCCTCGTGAGCTACTGATACACTGGAAGGGCTCGTTTCCAACCTCTGGCCAAATCGTTCTGCGTTACTCCTATGTCGCGCGGTTCCAACGAACGCAGAGGCGGATCGCAGCCGAAGCAGGCGCCTGAACCTCAAACGGGAATGGACACGAAGGGGAAAACCGCTGCTACGTTTTGCGGATCAAAAGGCCATTGCAAAACTGGGAACCATTTCAGGCGCCACCATCACGCCAAATGCCTCGGCAGGAGCAACCTATAGCGCCACCTTCCTCGACCGGAGAAGCGGAATTCGGCTGCTTCTCGCAGAAGCTTCGTCCCAGGGTGTCGTCGTTGTAGCTCACGGTGAAGCGTCCGCGCCGAAATTGGGGCGAGCAAGGCTTCAACTTCAGTATGTAGCTTTGGCCCGAAATCAGGTAGCCGTGTCAGTGCTGGTGATATCCAGCTTACACCCTGTGCAACTCTTAAGGAATACCGCGCTCGTCCCCCCGGGGCCAGGAGCCGCGGGACAACCCCACGGGTGCGGGCGGCGCTCTGGACGCCTGAGATGATCCGTGACGATGTTGTCAAGGGCTGAGAATAGCTTGATATCCGACGCACAATCGTTCGAATTGTTACCGGTCAATTTCCCGTTGGGTTTATCCTCGTAAGTGGGTGCAATTATCAATCGCTGCCATCTACGATCAATGGGATCACAACCTTGGGGTTACGCGTGGGAGCGTCTTTCAGCCTGTGACGAATTGCATGAGCGGAATCATCCGACTGCTGTCGCGGAACCGTCACGTGCTGCGGCTCTGGTAGCTGCTTGGTGGGCGTTGACTTCGGCTTCAGGATTGTCGCTGACCGAGCGCTTGCGTTGAGCTAAGGTACTTTCATGGTTCTGGCACTTACATTGATTGCTCTGGCATGTAATCCGGGAGATCGGTTGCTGGATCTTTCTGCCAAACTGCCACGAGCCGTCAAGACCGTCGATGTTCTGATTTCTGTGGAGCCATTTTACGCCCGGTTGTATCTCTACCAGCCTGGTTTTCCCGACAGCTCGCAAAGTTGCTGCCGCAACCAGCCCAGCTCGGTGCTCAAACTTCCGGTCATTGACGGACGCTTCTGCATTAAGCAGAGCCAGTCGCAGATGAAATGGAAGTTGCAGATCATCGGTCGGCCCGACGAGGAAATCTAGGCGGCTAGTGTGCCCGTTCAAGGAGGCAGTATGCAACAGCTACGTAAACTGCGCACTAGCTGGAAGTTTGCTGCAAGATATTTGGCCCCGGTCCCTAAGAAGCAGGCCACGCGAGCCAGCGTAGAAGCCTGTCCAAGTGTAAGCGCTGTTTCGGTCCCGCCTTCCATTGAACGCGTCGAGCGAGGAATGATCGATCTCTGATTGATCAGATTGTGTCTAAGTTTGACTATATGCTTGAGCGTTGGACCTCGGTTCGTCGCTCTAACTAGCCACGGCTCAGAACCTCCGCAGATGACCAAGCTGATCACGATGTCCGCCCGAAGGCTTGGAGAGACCCGCTGGGCCCTTCGGTTTTTCGAGCCGACGCGAAGTACCGCTTCGACGCGCTCTTGCGCCGCGCCATTTCGCGAGCGACCTCCCAGATCCTGTTGGACGGTTTTTCTCGATCGTGCCTCCTGAAATCCCCGGCCGCATCCGGGCTGCTCCATCGGGAAAAATGCCATCAACCCAAGCGGCCGCGCTCTTGAAGGAGACGATCAGGAAAACACGGAAGCGCAAGGCCGCGTTCTCATTGAAGCGGTCGTGGAGCCTCAACCTGAAACAACCTACTGTGCTGATATTCGCGCAACGTAGCAAGACGAGTGCGATCTGGCAAAAAGGAGTTGTGGGCGCTTCAATCGAGCGGATCGTTTCCCTTCGGCTGCTGCAAGAACTTCATCGTGTGTCCGCGCGCTTCACGGTCGCGCGGGGCGGGGCGTTCGGACGGGTCGCGGCCGAGCTTGGACTGCAGCTCGACGAGGTCGGTGAAGACGTCGGCCTGGCGGCGCAGCTCGTCGGCGATCATCGGCGGCTGGCTCGCGTTCGTGGAAATCACGGTGACCCGCACGCCGCGGCGCTGAACGGCCTCGACCAGGGAGCGGAAGTCGCCGTCACCGGAG